>CAWKIT010000016.1:0-546351 GCA_963849695.1 uncultured Solirubrobacteraceae bacterium | reverse complement strand
GCTCAGACCTCGTGGTGGTCGGGGCGGGCGCGGCCGGGCTGTTCGCCTGCCTGTGCGCAGCCCGCGAGGGGGCGCGGGTGGCGCTCGTCTCGGCGCGACCGCTCGCCGAGACGGCGTCCTACTGGGCGCAGGGAGGCCTCGCGGCGGCGCTCGCCGTGGACGACTCGCCGGAGCGGCACCTGCAGGACACCGTCGCGGCGGGACGCGGGCTCGTCCGCCGCTCCGCGGCCGCGGTCCTGGCCGACGAGGCGCCGGCCCGCTTCCGCGACCTCGAGGAGCTCGGGGTGCGGTTCGACGCCGATCGCCACGGCAGCCTCGCCCTCGGCCTCGAGGGCGGTCACGGCGCCCGCCGCGTCGTGCACGCCGGCGGCAGCGCGACGGGCCGCCGGATCCTGCGTCAGCTCTCCGCCGACGTCGCCGAGGAGCCCGCGATCGACGTGCTCGAGGGCGCGCGGGCGGCACACCTGCTCGGCGAGGGACGGGTCACCGGGGTCGCGCTCGAGGGCGGCCGCCCGCTCACGGCTCGCGGCACCGTCCTCGCCACCGGCGGCGCCGCCGCGCTGTGGTCGCGGACCACCAACCCGCCGGGGTCGTTCGGCTCCGGCCTGCTGCTCGCGCGCGGCGCCGGCGCCGCGCTCGCCGACCTCGAGTTCACCCAGTTCCACCCGACGGCGGTGGTCGGCATCCCCGGTCGCGAGGGCTTCCTGATCACTGAGGCGATCCGCGGCGAGGGCGCCACCCTCCACGACGCCCACGGCGAGCGGTTCGTGGACGAGCTCGCGCCGCGCGACGCCGTCGCCCGCGCCATCTTCCGCATCCTGCGTGAGCAACAGGTCTCGGCGGTGATGCTCGACATGCGCCACGTCGACCCGGGCCGCTTCCCGAACGTGGTGGGCGCCCTGCGCGAAGCCGGCCTCGACCCCACCCGCGAACCGGTCCCCGTGGCGCCCGCCAGCCACTACATGATGGGCGGGATCGTCACCGACCTCGACGGGCGCTCCGGCGTCCCGGGGCTGTACGCGGTCGGAGAGTGCGCCTGCACGGGCCTGCACGGCGCCAACCGGCTCGCTTCGAACTCGCTGTCGGAGTGCTTCGTGTTCGGCCGCCGCGCCGCGCTGCGCGCGCTCGACGAGCCCGCGCCCGCCGCCGGCGCGCCCGCTCCGCTTCCGGACCAGCCCGTCGCCCCACCGCCGACGCGCGAGACCCGCAAGGCGATGTGGCGGCACGCCGGCCTCGAACGCGACGCCGAGGGCCTGGCTCCGCTGCTGGACGACCCGCACCCGCTGGCCCGCCTGGTCGCACGCAGCGCCCTGTTCCGCGAGGAGAGCCGCGGCGCCCACCTCCGCGCCGACTTCCCGGACGCCGATCCGGCGCTGGAAGGACGCCACACGGTGCTCGACGGGGCCGCCCTGCACCTGGAGGCATGGTCCTGACCGGTCAGCCCTAACCGAACGTCGGTTCGCGTCTTAACTTCAAATGAATACAGTCGGCGTTCTAAATTGAACGCCATCGGCTATTAGTGCACGTGGGTTTCCTGGGGAACCCTGTACCGCGCAGGCCCGAAGGGGAGAACGCATGTATCGCTTCAGTCGTTCCATCTATCGCGAGCTCGCGCCCGACATCCTCGAGGAGAGGCCGGGCCGCGAGGGCCCGACCAACCACGAACGGGTGCTACGGGCCTGCGAGGCGACCGTCTACCGGCTCGCCACGGACTGGCACTACTTCGCCAAGCCGACGAAGACGCTCTTCAACGACATCCGGATCTACTTCCCGATGTCGGCCCAGGAGCGCGTGTACCACGTGGTCGACCGGTACATCGCGTTCGCGAGGGAGTACTTCTCGTCGCTGCCGATGACCGGCTATGACGTCGCCGGCAACCGGATCGAGTGCCGGGCGACCACGCGCCGCGGCACACGTTGTCAGCGCACGCCGCTGCCGCAGAACGGCTACTGCCCGTCGCACCAGCACCTGGCCGAGCCCATGGAGATGCCGCTCGCCGCTTAGAATGACCCCGCATGCGGCCTACTCGCACTCGCAAGCTCGTGCGAGCGCCTTAGCATGACGGTCGGCTTCATCGGGCTGGGCATCATGGGGTCGCGCCAGGCGGCGAGCCTGCGGCGCGACGGGCTTCGAGCTGACGGTCTTCAACCGTACGCATGAGCGCGCCGAGGAGTGGGCGGCCGAGCACGGCGGGCACGTCGCCGCGTCGCCGCGCGAGGTCGGCGAGCGCAGCGACGTCGATCATCACGATGGTGGTCGACGGCGCGCAGGTCGAGGAGATGCTGCTCGGCGACGACGGCGCCGCGGCGGGCGCCGAGCCCGGGACGCTGTTCGTCGACATGTCCACGATCGGGCCGGTCGACGCCCGCCGGATCGGCGGCGCGCTGGCGGAGCGCGGCCACGGCTTCGTCGACGCCCCCGTCACAGGCTCGGCCCCGAAGGCCGAGGACGGGACGCTGACGATCATGGCGGGCGGCGGCGACGCCGACCTGGAGCGCGCGATGCCGCTGCTGAAGGCGATGGGCGAGATCATCGTGCACGTCGGCGAGGTCGGCACCGGCCAGCAGGTCAAAGTGCTCTCGAACGCGGTCAGCGCCGTCAACTGCGCGACGCTCGCGCAGGCGCTGGTGGTGGGGCGGCGCGCCGGGGTCGACCTCTCGGCACTGCTCGAGGTGATGGGCGCCGGCTCCGCCAACTCGACGATGCTCCAGCTCAAGGGCGAGCCGATGCTCGCGCACGACTTCGCGCCGCTGTTCAAGCTCGACCACATGCTCAAGGACGTGCTGCTGTGCCTAGAGGACGCGCGTGCCGCCGGGGCCGCGTTCCCGTTTGCGGGGCTGGCCGGCGAGCTCTACTCGGCCGGCGCCGGCCGCGGACTCGGCGACCAGGACTTCGCAGCCGTGCTCGAGGTCGTCGAGGACCTCAACGACACGCGGTTGTGAAATCGCCTAACGTCCGGAATCTGCCCTATTTGCAGGGAGATTTTGCGATTTCGAGACTTTGTGCATAGTATGTGACGCTGTCGCCGGGGGTTATCGGCGGCAGTTACAGGGCAGGGTGCGGTGGGCCGCCTCTTTGAGCCGGGGCCGCATCCTCGTACATCACACTCTTCACCTTCCCTATGCCTATCGCATTCAAGGAATGGGCCGTCACTGTGCGTGCGCTCGCCGAGGGCGAGCAGCTGGTGACGCTCCGCAAGGGCGGCATCCGCGAGCCGGACAAGCACTTCGCGCTCGAGCACGACCGCTTCTTCCTGTACCCGACCTTCGACCACCAGCGGGGCGACCTCGTTCGCGAGTCGCACCAACCCGAGCTTCGCCGGGCTCTCGAGGAGGGCGTGTGGGCGGAGGGCGAGCCGCCGGCCCATGCCGTGATGCGGGACGGCGGGATCGCGCAGCCGGACCGCGTGCGGATCCGTGCCTGGGCGGAGGTGGCGAGCGCCTGGACGGTGACCGACCGGCGCGTCGTCGACGGCCTGGCGCCGTTCTACGTGTGGACTCCCGACTACGCCGAGAAGCGCCTCGCCTGGAAGCGCCGCCATCCGCTGCACGTGCTGCTGCTGCGCACGTACCGGATCCCGCGGCCGGTGACGGTCCGGGTGCGCGACGACTACGGGGGATGCCGCTCGTGGCTGGAGATCACGCGCGACCTCCCGTTCGAGGGCACGCCGGTGCTCTCCGACGAGGAGTTCGAGCGGGCCTCCGAGGAGATCGCCGCGATCGTGCACCCCGACGGCGCGCTGGCGTACGCGTAGCGGTCCGCCCGGCGCTCACGTGAGGGCCTGGGGCGTGCGACGCTAGGCCGATCTGGGTCGAGACCACATCGGAGACGTTCGTCGCCCGCCATGACGAGCGCGACGGGCCGGACGTGAGGCGCGTGCTGGCGCAGCTCGAGTACGCCCGGGGTCGGCTCGAGCGGCTGCTGGAGGTCGAGCTCGGAGAGCTGGCGGTCGTGCTGCACGGCTCCCCGGCCCAGCTCGACGCCGCGCAGCCGTGGCTGCCGGTGCAGCGGCGTCTGACGGCGCCGGCGGCGCGCCGCTACGTGGTGGGCTGGGCGGGTGAGTTCGAGCTGCACGTGCTCTCGCCGCGGCTGCTGGCGCAGCGCGCGTCGAACGTCGAGGGCTCGCTCGAGCTGCTGATGCTGGCGCCGGCGGGGCTGCTCGCGCGGCGGGCGCTCGCGGCCCGGCATCCGGGGTTCCCGCCGCCCTTGGGACCGCGGCGGCTGCAGCGCTGGATGCGGTCGGCGTGGTTCCTGGAGGGCGCTGCGCAATGGCTCTCGGGCCAGACACGCCACCTGCGGCCGGCGGTGGCGCGGCGCATGCGCGAGGGCCGCCCGCCCGCATTCCCGCCGGGGCGCGCGGACGCGCTCCTGCTCGGCGGGACGGTGTTCGACCTCGTCGCCCGTGAGGAGGGCGACCGCGCCGCCGTGGCGGTGGTGCGCGCGGGCCCGGACCAGGCGCTCGAGCAGGCCTTCGGCCGCCGGCGCGCCCGGGACACGGAGGCGGCTTGGCGCTCCCACCTCACCCGCCTCGCTCAACCCTGAACGTTTCTTCCCACATCGCCCAGGCCCGGGCCGTCGGCGCCGACGGCCCGGCCGCGCGGGCTGCTCCGCCGCTTCCCCACCCAGCCGCATCGTTGGCCGCTCGCAGCGAGATCTGGCTGTCGTTTGTTCGCCGAAGCCGGGGGCTAGCAGCAGCGTCGGACCGCGAACGCGCGCCGCCGTCACGGGAAGACGGCGGCGAACACGCCCGCGGCGATCACCGCCACGATGGCGACCGCCAGCGCGACCGCGAGCGCCTTCACCCACACCGGCGACCCCTCGCCGGCCGCAGACGGAACCGGCGCCGGGGTTCCCAGCAACTCGCGCGCGACCTCGGCGCCGGCCGCCGGCACCAAGAGCTCACGCGGGCCGGCCGCCAGGAAGTCGGGCACGTCGAAGCCGCCCGTTCGGCGCACCAGCGACGGGACCCCCTCCGCCAGCAGCAGCGACTCGAGCAGCTCCGCCTCGGCCTGGTTGCGCGCCGTCGCGACCCGCACCAGCGGCCCCTCGGCGTACTGCGGGCGGATCTTGCGCGCCCGCTCGCGCGACTCGCTCAGCGGCTTGCCGCCGTCGTCCGTGCCGGGGCGGTAGACCAGGGGCAGTCCGCACTCGCGGCAGAACCGCTCGTCCGCACCATGAGCGGCCCCACACGCCGGGCACACCAGCGGCGCTTCGTCAGGTGGTGGGCGCCGGCCCGTGGTCCACCTCGAGCGCGGCCTCGGAGACCGTGCCGTCGACGATCCGCCAGGCGCGCACGTCGGGCTCGGGCTGCTCGAGGCCGACGATCACGTACAGCGGGTCAGGCCACCACTTCGCGAGGTTGATGTCGGTCTGCGACGGCACCGGCTCCGACCGCGGATGCGAGTGGTAGATCGCGCCGATCTCGTTCCCCGCGTCCTCGATCGCCATGAAGATGTCGTGCTGGTCCTGGCCGTCCATCTCGTAGCGCAGCTTCGGCGTGCGCGCCGCATTGCGCGCACGGTGTACCGCGAGCGCGCGGCCGTCGGCAGCCGCGATCATCCCGCAGCACTCGTTCGGCGCTTCGTCCCGCGCGTGGGCGACGATCTCGTCGAGCAGCTGCCGCGTGATCCGCAACCGCTACTCGGCCGTCTTGGCCGTCTGCTTCAGCGGCTTGACGTCGTCCTCGTCGTCGTCGTCGCGGTTGATGCCGCTGATCGAGTCCTTGAACTCGCGCATGCCGCGACCTACGGAGCGGCCCACCTCGGGCAGGCGCTTCGGACCGAGGACGAGCAGCGCGATGACGAGCACGATGATCAGCTCTGTCGGCCCGACGCTGACTGGCATGGTGTCTCTTCTCTCTCCGTGGGGACCCGGTCTTGACTGAGGGTAGCCCAACTAACCGAACGGGTCGAGGCCCGCACGCGCCCGCAGGCGCGCGTGGTGCTGGGCGTGGCTGGCGAGGATCGACGCCGCCGTCTGCAGCGACCCCGCCGCCTCGAGCCCGAGCAGCGCGGCCGAGTAGTCGGCCACCAACGAGGATTCGAGGGCGATCGCGGCGTCGATGCGGTCGGCATCCGGTGCGTCGACGAGCCGCCGTGCGGGCGCGTCGAGCGCGGGCCGCGGGATCTCGAGGATCCCGTAGCCGTTGAGCAGCGTGCGCAGCGCGGCGGCGTGGTCGGCCTCCTGGGCCGCGAGCCCCGGCAGCGGCTCCGGCGCCGCCCGGCGGTAGGCCAGGGCGGCGGCGTCCTCACGGGCGAGGAGCCGCACCAGCACGTCGGGATCGTCCTCGGCCGCGAGGGCGACCGCCGGCCGCACGAGCACCGCGCCCGCCGCGGCGAGAACCAGACCGCGGCGGGAGATCACGGGATCGACCCCGGGAAGGGGTCGACGGCCTGCTCACCCAGCGCGTCCTCCGAGCACGGCGACGTCGGCGGCCGCGCCGGCCACCAGCTCGGCGCCGAGGCCGCGCAGCTCGCGGCCCTCCAGCGCGGGCAGTGCGCCGACATGGGCCACGAGCGCGGCGCGGCCGAGCTCGGAGGCATCGCCATCGCCCGCCGGCGCCGGGGCGTCGTGAGGCCGCCCGCCCGCGGCCGAGATCGCGGCCGCGATCTGCTCGGCGCGCTCGCGCGACCGCGCCGCGATCCGCCGCGACGCAACGGCGGCGCCGAAGCCGCGCTCGGCGGCGAGCGACGGCAGCAGGGCGTCGGCCGGCGTCGCCGCCGGCTCCTCGTCGTCCTTCCCGCAGCCCGCGAGCACGGCGAGCGCGCCCGCCGCCACCAGGGCCCGGCGGGTCACCACCAGACGGTCGAGTCCAGGTTCTCGATCTCGTCGACCGGCAGCGTGTAGACGCCGGACGAGAGGTACTTCCAGCCGTCGTCGCAGACGATGAAGACGACATTGCCCTCGTCGAGCTCGTTCGCGATCCGGACCGCGATCGAGGCGATCGCGCCCGACGAGACGCCGGCGAAGATCCCCTCCTCGTCCAGCAGCCGCCGCGTCCACACGATCGCGTCGCGGTTGGTGACGAAGATCTTCCGGTCCAGCAGCGAGAGATCGATGATCGGCGGGATGAAGCCGTCGTCGAGCGAGCGCAGCCCCTGGACGGGCTCGCCCTGCATCGGCTCGGCGGCGACGATCTTCACCGCGTCGCCGAGCTCCTCGCGCAGGCGCCGCCCCGTCCCCATCAGCGTCCCGCCCGTGCCGAGACCGGCCACGAACGCGGCGATCTCGTCGAGCTCCTCGAGGATCTCCGGCGCCGTGCCCTCGTAGTGGGCGCGCGGATTGGCCTCGTTGCCGTACTGGTACGGCATGTAGTACGAGGCGTCGGCCTCCGCCATCGAGAGCGCGAGCTCGACCGCGCCGTTGGAGCCCTTGGCGCCCTCCGAGTAGACGATGTCGGCGCCGTACATCTTCAGCAGCTGGGTCCGCTCGGGAGTCACGTTGTCGGGCATCACGACGCGCAGCGGGTAGCCCTTGCGCGAGCAGATCAGCGCCAGCGAGATGCCGGTGTTTCCCGAGGTTGGCTCGAGGATGGTCTGGCCGGGCCTGATCGCGCCCCGCTCCTCGGCCGACTCGATCAGCGAGCGCGCGACGCGGTCCTTGACCGATCCGGTCGGGTTCTGGGACTCGAGCTTGGCCCAGATCCGCACGCCCGGCTTGGGCGACAGGCGCTTGAGCTCGACCAGCGGTGTGTTCCCGATCGCCTGCACGATGTCGGCATAGCGCCCACCGCACGGCCGGTTCCCCAGTTGCTGGGCCATGACTTCACAAAGTGTAGTCCTACCTGAGCCTGCAGAAACCGACAGGCCGCGCACCGGTAACCGACGCGACCGCAGTGGCGCGACCCCGGCGCGCGACGGTGCTGTGGTCGACCCCGCGGTCGTCGAGCAGCATCGGGTCGTCGGGACCGCTGACGTAGCCGATCGTCTCCAGCAGCGTCCCCCGCCGCGCCGAGCGGGCGACCCGGGCGCGCACGTACCGGACGCGGTCGCCGCTGCGGAGCCGGAACCGCACGGTCCGCGTCGCGCGGTCGAAGCTGCCGCCGGCGGGCGGCCGTACGCCGACCAGGCCGCGCGGGATCGCCGCCCGGACCTCGACCGGCCCGCCCTCCCCGGCGACGCCGAGCCCGATCCGCAGCCGCTGGCCGGGCCGGACCACGTCGTAGCCGTCCCACACGAACAGCCCGAATCCCTCCCGGGCGGGACCGGACGGCCGCGAGCCGCGCCGCCGCACCGGCCCCAGGGCGGCGCGATCGACAGCCAGCACGTCGATCCCGCGCGAGTGGTCGAGCGCGTAGACGGTCGAGCCGGTCGGGTCGGTGGGCGCGAACAGCGCGCCCCAGAACAGCCCCGGTCGCGAGACGTAGTAGCCGACCTGCCGCAGCCGCCCGGGCCGCCGCGCGTCGATCAGCCGCACGCCCTGCTCGTAGAAGCCCTGCGCGATCAGGCCGTCGCGGGCGTCGAAGTAGTGCGCCGAGCAGATGAACCGCGCCGAAGGGTCGCGCTCGACGCCCCACGAGTCGAGCGGCGTCATCCGCCGGCGGCCGGAGATCCGCCACGTCTGCAGCGTCCCGGCGCCCCGGCACCCCGTGCCGAACGCCTCCTCCGTGATCGCCACCACGCCGCGCCCGAGCCGCAGCGAGTTGTGGTGGATGAGGTCGTTCAGCGGCGGCCGCGACCCGCGTCGGTCGGTGCGCCGAACCAGCCGCGGCCGCACCGGGTCGGAGACGTCGTAGGCCGCGGTCCCGTTCGAGCCGGCCACCCACGCGAGCCCGGAGCCGTCGACCTGCACGTCGTGCGTCCCGTACTGCGCCGGCGGCGGCGCGGGCGCCGAACCGGCCCGCCCGCCGCGGGTGCGCGGGGTCGCGCAGGTCGACCACCTCGATCCCGCGCGGGGAGCCCGCCAGCCACGCGTAGCGGCAGCGCTGGATGCACGTCGCGGTGTGGCCGATCCCGCGCGAGCGCGGCCATGTGCGGTAGCGCGAAAGCGGCCGCGGGTCGGCCGGGTCGCGGACGTCGATCACGTGCAGGATGCCGCGCCCGCCGGCCGGGTCGTCGGACACGAGCAGGATGCCGGAGCCGACGTCGACGTCCTCGTTCTGGGCGTTCGGGAGGTCGAGCCGGCCCACGCGCACGGGCGCGCGCGGGTTCGAGACGTCGAGCACGCTGATGCCGGTGAGCGACGAGACGTAGAGGTGGTGCCCGACGGCGCGCGCCGAGATCACGCCGGGCTCCGCGATGGTGGCGGCGACGCTCACCCCGGGCGAGGTCTGCGGCGCCGCGAAGGCGGCGGCCAGTGCAAGCTCGGCGATCACGCCGCCTGGCCGGTGGCCGCCGTGGCAGGATCGGTCAGCACGCGCCGCAACGACAGCGCGGCGGCGCCGCGGACCGCCGCCTCCGGCCCGAGCGTCGACGGCAGCAGCTGCGGCACGCCCCAGTCGGAAGCGAGCACGTGCAGGTCGAGCTCGTGCGCGATCGGACCGGCCAGCCAGGTGGCGAGCTGGGCGAAGAAGCCGCCGAGCACGACGGCCTGGAAGTTGAGCAGGTTGGCCGCCGACGCGATCCCGATCCCGAGCCAGCGGCCGGCGTCGCGCAGCGCTTCGAGCGCCCGCTCGTCACCCATCCGCGCCCGCCCCGCGAGCGCCGCCACGGGCTCGCCGGAGCCGGTCTCGGTCGCCGCCGCGCGGCGGTCGAGGCCGGCGGCCTCGAGCAGGGCCTCGAGCCCGGCAAGCGTCTCCAGGCAGCCGCGACTGCCGCATGCGCACGCGCGGCCCGCGGGATCGATGGTCAGGTGCCCGAACTCGCCGCCGAACCCCTGAGCGCCGCGGAACAGCTCGCCGCCGATGATGATCCCGGCGCCGACCCCGATCTCGCCCGACACGTACAGCACGTCGCGCAGACCGCGCGCGGTGCCCTCCCACAGCTCGGCCAGCGCCGCCAGGTTGGCCTCGTTGTCGGCCGCCACGGGGAACGGCGGCCCGGCCAGGCGCTCGTGCAGCTCGTCGACCACCGATACGCCCGTCCAGCCGAGGTTCGGCGCCACCAGCAGGGCACCGGTCGCCGCGTCCACGAGCCCGGGCAGGGCGACCGTCGCCCCCACCGGCCGCAGGCCCTCGCCGTGCACGTGCTCGAGCGCCGCACTCGCCAGGCCGCCCAGCCGGTCCAGGACCGCGCCGACCTCGACGTCCCGGTTGTCACCCACCTCGAGGCTGCGGTGGCGCTCGGCGCCGGTGAGGTCGAGCGCGCGCACGGCGAGATAGTCGACGTTGATCTCGAGCCCGAGCGCCACCACCCCGGTGCCCGACAGCTCGACCACCTGCCCGGGCCGGCCGACCGTCCCGCGCTGCTCGAGCCCGCGCTCGACCAGCAGGTCGAGCCCGATCAGCTCGGTCACGAGGCTCGAGACCGTCGTCTTGTTCAGGCCCGTCTCGAGCGCGATCGTCGCCCGCGAGCGGGGGCCGTGCTCGGAGACGTGCCGCAGCACCACGCCGAGGTTGTGGCGCCGCACCGCACGCTGGTTCGCGAGGCCCCGAGCCTCCATCGGCCCACCCTATCCCGCCGGCAGGAGTCAGGCAGCGTCCGGGAGCGGCTCGACGCCGAGATAGCGCTTCTGCGCCTCGGGGTCGGCCAGCAGCTCGTCGGCGGTGGTCTCGGCCGCGATCGAGCCGGCCACCATCACGAGCTGGCGCGTGGCGAGCGTCGTCGCCACGCCGAGGTTCTGCTCGACCACCAGCAGGCCCATGCCCGCCGCGGCGAGGTCCTTGATGGTCTGGATCAGCGTCTCCACCACGGTCGGCGCGAGCCCCTCGGACGGCTCGTCCATGATCAGCAGGCGGGGGTTCGTGAGCAGCGCGCGGCCGATCGAGAGCATCTCCTGCTCGCCGCCCGACAGCGACGTCCCGGAGATGTTCTTGCGCTCGGCGAGCCGCGGGAACAGCTCGTACACGCGGTCGGGCGTCCAGTCGTCCTTGCTCGACGCCCCCACGATCTGCAGGTGCTCGTCGACGGTCAGCGACGTGAACAGCCGCCGGCCCTGCGGCACATAGCCGACGCCCGCCTTGGCGATCTTGTACGCCGGCCGGCCGATCAGATCGACGCCGTCGAGCCGCGCCGACCCGTCCGAGCGCCCGCTGGCCCCGAGCAGCCCGACGATCGCCTTGCACAGGGTGGTCTTCCCCATGCCGTTGCGGCCGATCATGGCCACCGGCTCGGCGCCCATCGAGAAGCTGACCCCGTGGAGGATGTGCGCGCTGCCGTAGAAGGCGTTCAGGTCCTCGACCTCGAGCAGCGTCTCACTCATGGTGGATAAGCCCGCTCCCGAGGTAGAGGTCGTGCACGGTCTGGTTGCCGCGGATGTCGTCGGGCGTCCCCTCCACGATCACACGGCCGTCGTGCATCATCGTGACCCACTGGGCGACGCGCAGCGCGACGTCCATGTCGTGCTCGATCAGGATCAGCGTGATCGACGGGTCGAGCTTGAGCAGCAGGTCGGTCAGCTGCACGCGCTCGGCGCGCGAGAGCCCCGCGGCGGGCTCGTCGAGCATCATCAGCTTCGGGTCGCTGGCGCGCGCCATGCCGACCTCGAGCTGGCGCTGCTCGCCGTGCGACAGGTCCATCACGAGCGAGTCGAGACGATCGGCGAGGCCGACCGCCTCGCCCATCGCGCGCGACTTCTCGCGCAGCTCGCCGTCGACCTTCGAGGGCACCATCCGCAGATGCCCGTCGTGGACGCCGAGCACCGCGAGGTAGAGGTTGTCCTCGACCGACAGGCCGAGGAACAGCCTCGAGGTCTGGAACGTGCGCGAGAGGCCCATGCGGGCGCGCTTGCGCGCCGGCGTGCCGGTCACCTCGGTGCCGAACAGCTCGACCGAGCCCGCGGTCGGCGGGAACTCGCCCGAGATCAGGTTGAACAGCGTCGTCTTGCCGGCGCCGTTCGGGCCGAGGATCGCCCGGCGCTCGCCGGGGCCGACCTCGAGGTCCACGTCGCTGACGGCGTGGACGCCGCCGAAGCGCCGGCCGACCCCCCGCAGGCGGAGGATCGGCTCGGCGCGCTCGACGGATGATGCGGTTGCTGCCACGTGCTCCTTACTCCGACGAGAAGTCGACCTCTTCGGACTTGCCGACCCACGGCGGGGGCTCGCCCTGCTCGCACTTCGGGTTCGTGCGGTCAGGAGCGGGCGTGTCGGGCGTGAAGAACCCGTTGAAGGTCTGATCGACCTCCGGGACCCTCCGGAACGTCTGCACGTCCGGCGTGCCGTCGCCGTTGGCGTCCTTGACGATCTTCTTGACGTAGACGTCGCTGATCGCCTGGCGGTTGTCGTCGAGCTTGACGTCGCCCCACGGGGCCTCGTCGCCGCTCAGCGTCATTCCGGCCAGCGCCTCCTGGAGCTTGCTCTGGTCGGAGACGTCGCCGTTGACCTCCTCGAGCCCCTTGATGAGGGCGGTCATCCCGGTGTAGTAGCCGTACGTGAACACCGAGGGGCCGGCCCCGGCGATCTCGTCGCCGTACGCGGTCTTGAGGTCCTCGGTGTACTTCTGGACCTCAGGCGTGTTGGCGTCGCCCGCCGTCATCGCCGCGGTCGCGCCGCCGACCAGCGACTTGCCGACCTCCTTGAGCACGAGCGGGTCGTCCCAGAACACGTTGCCGAGCATGCGCTCGGTGTCGACCCGGCCCTTCTGCTCCTGGTACTGCTTGATGAACGAGATCAGGCCGGAGCCGCCGATGCCGACGTACAGGCCGTCGACGTCGTCCGGGATCTGCGAGATGTAGGACGAGTAGTCCTCCTCGCCCAGCGGCGCCCAGATGCGCTTGGTCACCTGCCCGCCGATCGCGCAGAACTCGGCCACGAAGCCCGCCAGCGACGTGTAGGGGAACGAGTAGTCGTCCCCGACGATCGCGGCGGTCTTCCAGCCGAGGTCGTTGTACGCGTAGTCGCCCAGGCCGGCCGACCACTGCGCGCCGTCCGGGTGGAAGCGGAAGAAGTTCGGCGCCTGCACCTTCAGCGTCGAGTCCTGCGCGCCGGCGATGCCGTTGACGAACGTCTTGTCCGGGTGCTCCTTCGCGTAGTTCGCGACCGCGATGCCCTCGTCGCCGGAGAGCGGGCCGATCATGACGTCGGCGTCCTCCTGCTCCATCAGGCGGCGCGTCTCCTCGATCGCCTTGTCGGCGGTGTCGTCGGCGCAGCCGTATCCGACGATTTCGACGTTCTTGCCGGCGATCTGGGCGCCCTCGATGCCGTCGCTCGGCTTCGGGCCTGCGGCCTTCGCGCCCGCGTAGCGGATCAGCGCCAGATGGGCGCCGGAGATGGTCGGCTCGAAGAACGAGCCGAAGGCCCCCTCGCAGTCGGACAGGAACCCGACCTTGATCGTGCCGCCCTCCTGGGAGGCGGTATCGCCGCCCTCGCCGCCGCCCTCATCATCGTCGCCGCCACACCCGGCGCCGACGAATGCCAGCGCCGCCAGGGCCGCTACCAACGTCAGCAGCTTGCGTCCCCTCAAAACACCTCTCCTCTCAATGCCCTTCAGTTGACTGTGCCTGGTGCGGGGCCACCCTCAGGCCCCGCGGTCGTGGTCTTGGTCGGAGTGCCACCTCCCCGTCTTCGCCCTCGAAGGCGATCGCTGATGTCCTCCCAGATACCGACGAGGCCACCGGGAGACAGCAGGACGATGATCAGGAAAACGAGCCCGATGATCGTGTTGAACCGCGCGGGCCCGAGGATGTTCCCGACCTCGGGGACCCACTCGCGCGAGTAATTGTCGATGAGCGCGTAAGCGAGCGCGCCGACCCACGCACCTTCGAGTCGGTATAGGCCGCCGATGACCGCGATGATCAGGAGGTTGATCGTCTGCTCGAGGTTGATCGACCCCGGCGTGATGCGGCGGTTGTACCAGACCGACAGTATGCCGGCGACGCCGGCCACGAACGCCGCGAGGCCGAACGCCAGCAGCCGGTGGAGCGTCACGTCGAAGCCGAGCGCGCGCATGCGCGCCGGCTCGTCGCGCACGCCCTGGAGGCCGAGCCCGAACGCCGTTCGCGTCGCGAGGGCGCGCAGCCAGATGAACACGACGACCGCCACGACGAGCGTCACGAAGTAGCGCGGCGTCGGGTCGCGCTCCGGATTGCCGAGGATCCCCGGCAGGTCGACGTTGTTGACGCCGCCGAACCCCGACAGCTGGGTGACCTGCGAGAAGAAGTAGAAGACGAGCACGCTGAACGCGAGCGTGATCATCAGGAAGTAGATCCCCTCGCTCCGGGCCGCGATCCAGCCGAACCCGAGACCGACGAGGGTCGCCACCACGAGCGCGCCGATCACCGCGAGCCACGGGTTCCACGCGACGCCGCTGCCGCCGTCGGCGAGTACGAGGTTGGCGTACGTCATCCCGGCCACCCCGTAGAGGCCGACCTGGGCGAGCGAGACCATCCCGCCGTACGCGGCCAGGAAGATCAGGCTGGCCGCCGCCACGCCGAGCCACAGCGCCTTGGTGAGGATGACGTTGAGGAAGAAGTCCGTCGTGTAGAGCGGCGCCAGAGCCGCCACCACGACGATCACGCCCAGCACCGGCCACGACAGCCGGCCCCGGCTCAGGATCGGGTTCACGCCGGTCTCCCGAACAGGCCGAGCGGCCGCACCGCCAGCACGCCGACCAGCAGCGCGAACGTCACGAGGATCGAGTAGTTCGTCAGGTCGGTGTCGCCGATCACGAGATAGACGTCCGCGTACGCGTCGACCAGGCCGAGCGCCAGCGCCCCGATGGCGGCGCCGGCGAGCGAGCCCATCCCGCCGATGATCACCACGATCAGCGAGTTGAGCAGGAACGCCGCGTCCTGCCCGGGAGCCAGTGAGATCATCGTGCCGCCGAGGACGCCGCCGAACCCGGCCAGCATGGCGCCGATGAAGAAGGCGCCGAGGAACACGAGGTTCACGTTGATGCCGAGCGCCGACACCATGTCGCGGTCGTCGACGCCGGCGCGGACGATCTTGCCGAAGCGCGTTCGCTTGATGACGAGGAACAGCAGCAAGCTGATCAGCAGCGCCGACCCGAGGACGACCACGCCCCGGAAGAACCCGAACCGGACGTCTCCCGGCAGCAGCACGCTGGTCGGCCAGCTGGACGGGGTCGCGATGTCCTTCGAGATGCCGCCGAACGCCGCCAGCATCTGGTCGGCGATGATCACCGACAGCGCGATCGTGATCAGCGCCTGGCGCAGATCCTGCCCCTGGTTCCAGCGCAGGAACACCTGCTGCATTCCGACGCCGATGAAGCCGATGCACAGCGTGGCCAGGATCAGCGGGACCAGCCAGCCCATCAGCCCGTACTCGGCGTCGGTGGCGCCGCTCAGCGAGAGGTTGAGCCCTGTCTCCTCCTGGAACCAGGACTCCTGCATCTTCAGGGCCAGGTAGCCGCCGAGCAGGTACAGCGAGCCGTGGGCCATGTTGACCACGCGCATGAGCCCGAAGATCAGCGTGAAGCCGCTGGCCACCACGAAGTAGAGGGCGGCGAGCGTGACGCCGTTGAGCGTCACGACCACGAACTGGCGCAGGTCGTCGGCGGCCTTGACCGCCAAGAAGATGACCACCGCCGCCAGCACGACCGTGTAGGCGATGCGACTGGGCGTCCAGCGGGACTTGGCGCCGCCGGCCTCGGGCGCCTGGATCACGCCGCCCGTGGTCACTTGAGCGGACGCGTCTCCCCCTTGCTGGACATCCCGATCCGGACTCGGTTCGACGGTCTCAGACATGTCCTTGACAGGAATTGAAAGCTGATGCAGAGTTGTTTGTCAAGTTATGCAATGTCCTGGAGGGTCTGTGTGACCACGACTCCGCGTGGAGACCTGGCCGACGTCGAGGCGTCGCTCTCCTCCGCGCTCGGCGCCGGAGCGGTTCTTACCGCACCGGACGAGCTCGCGGCGTACGCCGCCGACACGTACTGGCCGGCGCTGGCCGCAAAGGCCGCAGGAACGCCGCTGGCGCGCCCGGACGCCGTCGTGCGGCCACGTACCGAAGAGGAAGTCGCGGCCGTGCTCGAGATCGCCGACGAGCACCGCGTGCCGGTGGTCCCATGGGGCGGCGGCTCCGGCACCCAGGGCGGGGCGCTGGCCATCCATGGCGGCATCGTGATCGACCTGCGGTCGCTTGGCAAGGTCCTGGAGGTCGATGAGGCCTCGATGACAGTGACCGTGCAGGCGGGCAAGAACGGCCGCGAGCTCGAGGACGAGCTCAACGCGCGCGGGCTGATGCTGCCGCACTACCCCGCGTCGGTCGAGTGGGCGACGGTCGGCGGCTACATCGCGGCCCGCGGCTCCGGGGTGCTCTCGACCCGCTACGGCAAGATCGAGGACCTCGTGCTGACGTTGCGGGTGGCGACGCCGGCCGGCGGGCTGATGGACACGGTCGGCGTTCCCCGCCACGCCGTGGGGCCGGAGCTGACGCAGCTGTTCGTCGGCTCCGAGGGCACGCTCGGCGTGATCACGCGCGCCACGCTCGCGATCGTGCCGATGCCGGAGTCGCGGCGCTTCGCGACGGTCGCGTTCCCGTCGGTGAGCGCCGGCATCGGCGCGATCCGGCGCGCGCTGCAGGTCGGCCACCGGCCCTCGGTGGTGCGGATGTACGACGAGGAGGCGACCCGGCTCGCCTTCGCGCCGGTGGTGGGCGAGGACCTATCCGGCGTGTACACGGTGCTGGCCTTCGAAGGCGAGGCGGAGGCGGCCGCGCTCGAGGAGCGGCGCACGATCGAGCTGGCGCGCGAGGCCGGCGCCGAGGTGCTCGACCCGGCGCTCGGACGGCGCTGGTGGGACCGGCGGTACGACTTCTACCACCCGCCCCATCAGCCCGAGCTGCCGGCGATCTGGGGCACGCTCGACGTGGTCGCCACCTACGCCCGGATCGAGGCCGTGTACGAGGCGCTCCGGACCGCCGTGCGCGAGCCCTACCGCGACACCGGCCTCGAGCTGCGCATGCACTTCTCGCACTGGTACGCGTGGGGGACGATGATCTACGGCCGCTTCGTGGTGCCGGACGGCGGGCCGGATGCGCTCGCGCTGCACGACCGCATCTGGGAGGACGGGATGACCGCCGCGCTCGACGCCGGCGCGGTGATCAACGACCACCACGGGGTCGGGCTCAAGCTCGGGCCGTACATGCAGCGCCAGCACGGGGCCGCCTTGGACGCGATCCGCCGGATCAAGGCGGCGCTCGACCCCAACGGCATCATGAACCCGGGCAAGCTGGGCCTGTAATCGGAGGAGAGGAGAGAGGCCGAATGAAGGTGTCGATGCACAACTGGATGCGACCCGAGCCGATCGAGACCACGATCGCGCGGCTCGGAAAGAGCGGCTACGACGGGATCGAGATCTCCGGCGAGCCGGCGCTGTACGACGCCGACGAGGTCAAGCGGCGCATGGACGAGCACGGCATCGAGTGCTGGGGCTCGGTGACGCTGATGACCGGCGGCCGCGACCTCGTGCACGAGGACTACTACGTGCGGATGGCGAGCGTCCAGTACGTCAAGGACTGCCTCACGCTGGTTGCGTCGCTCGGCGGCAAGATCCTCACCATCGTCCCCTCGACGGTCGGCAAGGTCGTGCCGATGGCGTCGCCGGAGGAAGAGTGGGAGTGGGCGGTCGAGGGCCTGAAGGAGTGCCAGCAGCACGCCGAGCAGGTCGGCGTGCGGATCGGCCTGGAGCCGCTCAACCGGTTCGAGACGTACTTCCTCAACCGCGCCGACCAGGCCGTCCAGCTGGCGAAGGAGGTCGGCGGCAACTGCGGTGTCACGCTCGACATCTTCCACATGAACATCGAGGAGGCGGACTGGGCGCAGGCGATCCGCGACACCGGCTCCCACCTCGTCGACTTCCACGTCGCCGACAACAACCGGATGCCGTGCGGCCAGGGCGCGATCGACTGGGAGCTGCTCGTCCGCACGCTCGGCGAGATCGGCTACGACGACTATCTGACGGTCGAGTTCGTGGTGCCGGTCGACCGCACGCCGCTCTCGCAGCGCACGGAGATCGCCGACGCCGCCGACTCCGGCGCCAGCCAGGGCATGGAGCAGTTCCTGCGCGACCACGGCACCGGCACGGTGCCCGAGCACTACTACGACCGGTACGTCCAGGACTCGATCGATCGCCTCCGCCAGGCGCTGTCGGCGGCTGAGGGTGCCGCCGTCTGAACCCGGCATCGCGCTGATCGGCACCCTCGACACCAAGGGGGCCGAGATCGCCTACGTCCGCGACCGGCTGGCGGCGCTCGGCGCGCGCCCGCTGGTCGTCGACTCGGGCATCCTGGGCGAGGCCGAGGGCTGTGAGGCCGACGTCACGCGCGAGGAGGTCGCGCGCGCGGGCGGGCACGAGCTCGAGGCGGTGCGGGCCGCGGGGTCGCGCGGCGCCGCCGTCCAGCTCATGCTCGAGGGCGTGCGCGCCGTCGTCCTGCGCGAGTACGCGGCGGGCCGGGTGGCGGGCGTGCTGTGCCTGGGCGGCGCCGAGGGGGCGCTGCTGGGAGCGGCGGCCATGCACGCGCTGCCGGTCGGCGTGCCGAAGCTGATCGTCTCTCCCAGCGCATCGGGCCGGCGTTCGTTCGGCCCGTTCGTCGGCGAGGGCGACGTGACGGTCATGCACTCGGTGATCGACATCCTCGGCCTCAACGAGATCTCGCGCGCGATCTTCGACAACGCGGCGGCTGCGGTCACCGGAATGGTTTTGCGCGGCGGGCGGCCGGTCGGCGAGCTCGGCGAGAAGTGCGTCGGGATCACGATGCTCGGCCAGACCACGCCCGGGGTCATGCGCGTGCGCGAGGCGCTCGTCGCGGCGGGCCACGAGCCGGTGATCTTCCACGCCAACGGCGTCGGCGGCCCGGCGATGGAGCACCTGATCGAGGCCGGCGCGCTCGGCGGCGTGATCGACTACACGCTCTCCGAGCTCGCGAACTCGCTGCTCGACGGCATCCACGCCACCGGCCCCGACCGCCTGCGCGTGGCCGGCCGCCACGGCGTGCCGCAGGTCGTGGTCCCCGGCTGCGTGGACTTCTTCAACCAGGGCCCGCGCGACTCGGTGCCCGAGCGCTACCGCTCACGCAAGAGCTACTTCCACAACCCCGTCGCCACGCTGGTGCGGATCGAGGCCGACGAGGAGCGCAAGCTCGGCCGGATCGTCGCCGAGCGGCTCAACGAGGCTCGCGGGCCCGTGCACGTGGTCGCCCCCACGCGCGGGTTCTCGCTCGCCGACGCCGAGGGCGGCGACCTGTGGGACCCGGAGGCCGACCACGCCTTCCTCGATGCCCTGCGCGCCTCGCTGCGCCCCGGCATCCCGTACGAGCAACTCGACGCCCATGTCGACGACGCGGCGTTCGCCGACGTCGTCGCCGAGCGCTATCTCTCGCTGATCCAGGAGCCAGCCCATGCCTGAGGACGGACGACCCGTCTCCAACAATCTGATCGACCTCGCGCCGCCGGACATCGCGTGGTTCCAGGAGCGGTCCGACATCGTGCTGATCCCGATCGGCTCGCTCGAGCAGCACGGGGCGCACCTGCCGCTGGGCACCGACACGATCACCGCGCTCGAGGTGTCGCGGCGTGCGGCGGCGAAGGCGGAGGTGCCGTACACGCCGCCCTTCTGGGCCGGCTACTCCCCGCAGCATCTGCGCGACCCAGAATCGGGCGTCGGCACCGTGACGCTCCGCGCGAGCACTTTCTGCGAGGTGCTCTACGACATCGCGCGGTCGCTCATCCACCACGGCTGGAACAAGCTGATCTTCGTCAACGGGCACGGCTCCAACACCAAAGTGCTCGACCCGCTGCTGCGCCGCATCAAGTACGAGACCGGCGCCTTCGTCGCGCTCTACAAGCCGTATGCCGAGCGCTACATCGGGATGCTCGACGGCCTGCTCGAGAACCCGCCGGACGAGACGCCGGGGTGGCACGCGTCCGAGCTCGAGACCTCGCAGGTGCTGGCCCACAACTCGAGCCTCGTGCGGATGGACCGCGCCGAGCAGGACCGTGCGCGCGTCCCGCCGTGGCTGCCCGACAGCTTCATCAAGAAGGACGGCGCCCCGGACGTCGAGTTCGACGGCTACCAGTACTTCGTCTTTCCGATGGACCACGGCGAGTTCTCGCGGACGGGCGTCATCGGCAATCCGATGACGGCGACCGCCGAGAAGGGCGAGGAGGCCCTGGAGCGATTCGCCGATCACCTCGTGAAAGCCATCGACGAGTTCCGCCCGCTCGAGGTCGCCGTGACCCGGAGGGCGTTCGAGGACCGCGTCTGAAGACCGTGCCGCCGGCCCTGCGACGAGCCCAGATCCTGGAGCGGATCCAGCGCGACGGCGGCGTGTCGCTCGCGGACCTCGCGCGCGACCACGCGGTCTCGCCGATCACCGTGCACCGGGACCTCGAGCAGCTCTCGCGCGAAGGGCTGGTGGAGCGCGTGCACGGAGGCGCGCGAGCCGTCCGCGGCATCGGCGCCCTGCCGGTGATCGCGACCGCGTGGACGCAGCGGGTCGAGCAGGAGGCGGCCGCCAAGGCGGCGATCGCCGCACACGTGGCGACCATGGTCACGAGCGGGTCGACGGTGTTCCTGGACGCGTCGTCCACCGCGCTGGCGCTCGCCCGGCGGCTGATGGAGGATCCGCCGAACGAGCTCACGCTCGTCACCAACTCGCCGGCGATCGCCTACGAGGTGAGCGCCGAGCCGATGCACGTGGTCGTCTGCCCCGGCGAGCTCGACCAGCACATGCGGATGATCGCGGGGCGGTGGACGGTCGAGTTCCTGCACGAGCTGAACTTCGACACGGCGTTCGTCTCGGCGGCCGGGCTCACCATCGACGCCGGGCTGACGACTTCGCGACGGCCGCTGGCCGATGTCGTGAATGCGGCCCGGGCGGTTGCGGGCAGGACGGTGGGGATGATCGACGCGACCAAGTTCGGGCGCGCGTCGCTGGTGTCGATCGCGCCCGCGCAGGAGCTGGAACTGATCGTGACCGACGACGGCTTGGAGGAGGCCGTCGCGGAGGAATACCGAGCAGCCGCGGTGCGGCTGGAGATCGTCGAGAAGTGGGGAGGAACGAGCTAGATGGCACGACCCGTAACGCTGTTCACAGGCCAGTGGGCGGACCTGGCACTGGAGGAGCTCGCCGGCAAGTGCGCCGGCTGGGGCTTCGACGGCCTCGAGCTGGCGTGTTGGGGAGATCACTTCGACGTCGCCGAGGCGATGCGCGACTCGAGCTACGCGGCCGGGCAGCGGGAGCTGCTCGAGCGCCACGGGCTGGGTTGCTGGGCGATCGGCAACCACCTCGTGGGCCAGGCCGTGTGCGATCCGATCGACGCGAGGCACCAGGGCGTGGTGTCGGCCGAGATCTGGGGCGACGGCGACCCCGAGGGCGTGCGGCAGCGCGCCGCCGACGCGATGAAGGACACCGCCCGGGCGGCTGCGCAGCTCGGTGTCGACGTCGTCACCGGCTTCACCGGCTCGCCGACCTGGCACATGCTCTACTCGTTCCCGCCCAACGACTTCGACGAGATCGAGCGTGGCTACCAGGAGTTCGCCGAGCGCTGGGGGCCGATCATCGACGTGTTCGAGGCCGAGGGCGTGAAGTTCGCGCTCGAGGTGCACCCGACCGAGATCGCCTACGACTTCGTCACCACGCGCAAGGCGCTGGAGGCGATCGGCGACCGGCCCGGCTTCGGGATCAACTTCGACCCGAGCCACTTCGAGCACCAGTTCCTCGACTCGGCGGCGTTCATCACCGAGTTCGGGCCGAAGATCTACCACGCGCACATCAAGGACTCGGTCAAGCGGCTCGACGGCCTCTCGTCGATCCTCGGCGGGCACCTGAACTTCGGCGAGCCCGGCCGCGGCTGGGACTTCGTCTCGCCGGGCCACGGCGACGTCGACTTCGAGAGCATGATCCGGGCCCTGAACCGGATCGGCTACAACGGCCCGCTGTCGATCGAGTGGGAGGATTCCGGAATGGACCGCGACTGGGGGGCGCCTGACGCGCTGGCGTTCGTGCGACGCACGGACTTCGCTCCCTCCGCGGTCGCGTTCGACGCCGCGTTCGCGAAGGAGTCCTGATGTCCGACGTCGGGTTCGTGACGATGGGCAAGACCTCCGGAGCCGAGGAGGTCAAGCCGATCGGGATCGGCATGCTGGGCTACGCGTTCATGGGCAAGGCCCATTCGAACGCGTACAAGACGCTGGCCTACATGACGTGGCCGCCGCCGTTGATGCCCCAGCTCGTGGCGATCGCGGGCCGCAACGAGGAGGCGGTCTCCGAGGCCGCGCGGCGCTACGGGTTCGCCGAGTACAAGACCGACTGGAAGGCGCTGGTCGGCGACGACCGGATCGAGCTGTTCGACAACTCGGGCCCCAACAACCTCCACGCGGAGCCGACGATCGCCGCCGCCGAAGCGGGCAAGCACGTGATCTGCGAGAAGCCGCTGGGCCGCGACGCCGCCGAGTCCTACGAGACCTGGCAGCGCGTGCAGGCCGCCGGCGTCAAGCACATGTGCGCCTTCAACTACCGCTTCGTCCCGGCCGTGCGCCTCGCGCACCAGATGATCTCCTCGGGGCAGCTCGGCGAGCTCC
Source organism: uncultured Solirubrobacteraceae bacterium (assembly GCA_963849695.1). Classification (GTDB taxonomy): domain Bacteria; phylum Actinomycetota; class Thermoleophilia; order Solirubrobacterales; family Solirubrobacteraceae; genus DASSUW01. The sequence continues at coordinate 523,776 of CAWKIT010000016.1, read as the reverse complement.
AGCACTTCCGCGGCGCCTACCTGCAGGAGTGGGGCACCACGGAGGGCGAGATCTGGAGGTTCGACAAGGCCGCGGCCGGCTCCGGCTCGCTCGGCGACCTCGGGGCGCATGTGATCGACCTGGCGCGATACCTGATGGGCGAGATGACCGAGGTGTCCGCGCTCACGCAGACGTTCGTCCCGGGCCGCGACGTCGACGACGCGGTCGAGGCCGCCGTGCGCTTCGAGAACGGCGCGGTCGGCACGATCGAGGCGTCGCGCTTCTGCCAGGGCCGCAAGAACCACTTCACGTGGGAGATCAACGGCTCCAAGGGCTCGCTGGGGTTCGACCTCGAGCGGCTGAACGAGCTCCAGTACTCGGAGGGGAACGCCGGCTTCCGCACCGTGCTCGTGTCGGAGGCCGACCATCCGTTCTGGGAGCACTGGTGGCCGCAGGGGCACATGATCGGGTGGGAGCACAGCTTCGTCCACGAGCTGCACCACCTGCTGACCGCGATCCGCGACGACACCGACGTCGCGCCGCACGGGGCGACGTTCGAGGACGGCTACCGCGCCGCCGAGATCTGCGACGCGATGCTGCGCTCGGCCGAGCAGGGCGGGCGCGAGACCGTGCAGTACCGCTGACCGCGCGAGGGCCCTGAACGTTCGTTCGGGGCCCCGCGGCGGCGCGGGCGAACGTCAACTGCGGCTGGGTAGGGCAGCGAGGGAGCCTCCCGCGTGGCTGGCGAGGGGGGTGGTCAGCAAAACCGTCCTCCTGGGAAAGGTTTGCTTGCCACCCCCCACGACCCCAGCCGCGCGGGCGGCTCCCCACCTCCTTACCTGCCGCAGTTGACGTTCGCCCGATCCCCCGCGGCGATCAAGACGCCGCCAGCGCCCGCGCGGCGGCCGCCGAGCCCGCCGCCAGCACGCCGCTCTCGAACGTGCACGACAGCAGCGTGAAGCCGAGCGCGCGGAACCCGGGCGCCTGCTCGGGACTCGCGAGGTGCAGCGCGGCGGTCTTGCCGTGGGCGGCGGCCGCCTCCGCCACGCGGCGGGCGGCGTCCTGCAGCTCGTCGCCCGCGAGGTCGAGCGCGCACCCGAGGTCGGCCGAGAGGTCGGCGGGGCCCATCAGCAGCGCGTCGACGTCCTCGAGCGCAGCGATCTCGCCGACCGCCTCGAGCGCGCTCGCGCGCTCGATCTGGACGATGCACGCGAGCGCCGCGTCGGCCAGCGGGCGGAACTCGGGGCCTGCCAGGCCGAAGCGGTTGCCGCGCGAGAGCGGGGAGATGCCGCGGCTGCCCGCGTAGCGGGTGGCGCGCGCCGCGCGCTCGGCCTCCGCCGGGCCCGCCACCTGCGGGACGATCACGCCGGAGGCGCCGGCGTCGAGCATCCGGCCGGCCTGAACGGGGCCGTCGGGGACGCGGACGACGACGGTCGCGTGCGGGTCGGCGGCCTGGATCTGGGCGCGCGCCGCTCCCTCGTCGCCGGCTCCGTGCTCGAGGTCGACGACCACCACGTCGAAGCCGCTCATCGCCGTCACCTGGGCGCTCACCGGCGACCCGAGGTCGAGGAACGCGGCCGCCATCGGCTCCCGCCGCCGCAGCCGCTCGCGTAGGCCGGTGTAGGTCATGCCCCTGATGATGCCCGAGGCGGCTGGGCGCGTACGCTGCGCCGGTGGTCGCATCGCGCCTGGCCGGGTTCGGCACGACGATCTTCACCGAGATGTCCGCCCTCGCCGAGCGCACGGGCGCGGTCAACCTCGGCCAGGGATTCCCGGACGAGGACGGGCCCGAGGTGGTGCTCGAGGCCGCCGCCGCGGCGCTGCGGGCCGGGCACAACCAGTACGCGCCGCTGGCGGGCGTGCCGGCGCTGCGGGACGCGATCGTCGCCCACCAGGAGCGGTTCTACGGCCTCGACGTCGACGACGTGCAGGTCACCTTCGGCGCCACCGAGGCGATCGCGGCGGCGATGCTCGGCCTGCTCGAGCCGGGCGACGAGGTGGTGGTGTTCGAGCCGCTGTACGACTCGTACGCGGCGAGCATCGCCATGGCCGGTGGCCGGCGGCGGGCGGTGACGCTGCGGCCGCCGGACTGGAGCTTCGATCCCGATCAGCTGGCGGCGGCGGTCACGCCGCGCACGCGGCTGGTGCTGCTGAACTCGCCACACAACCCGACCGGCAAGGTGTTCTCGCGGGACGAGCTCTCGGTCGTCGCCGAGCTCTGCCGGTCACGCGATCTGGTGGCGGTCTGCGACGAGGTGTACGAGCACCTCGTGTACGAGGGCTCGCACGTCCCGCTCGCGACTCTCGACGGGATGGCCGAGCGCGCGCTGACGATCTCCTCGCTCGGCAAGACGTTCTCGGTGACGGGCTGGAAGGTCGGATGGGCGTGCGGGCCGGCGTCTCTGGTGGCGGGCGTGCGCGCCGCCAAGCAGTTCCTGTCGTTCGCCGGCGCGACGCCGTTCCAGGTCGCCGGGGCGGCGGCGCTGGCCTCCGGCGACGAGTTCTACGCGGGGTTGGCGGCCACGTTCGGGGCCAAGCGCGACCGCCTGTGCGCGGGGCTGCGCGCGGCTGGGCTCGAGCCGCTGCCGGCCGCCGGCACGTACTTCGTGAACGCCCGCGTCGAGGGGTCGGGGGAAGAGTTCTGCCGTGAGCTGCCGTCCCGCGCAGGGGTGGTCGCGATCCCCACCGGCGTGTTCTATGACTCGTCGTCGGTGGGCGAGTCGCTCGTCAGGTTCGCCTTCTGCAAGCGGGAGTCCGTGATCGACGAGGCTGCCGCTCGGCTCGCCGCGGCGGGACGTGCTCCGGCCGGGTGAGGAGGTCGGGGCCGGTGTATCGTCCGGCCCCTTGACGTTCCGCGTCGCGGACCCCGAGGGCCGGTACACGGCCGTGCGCCTGTGCTCGGACCTGCATCTGTCCGACCGCGAGCGGAGCTTCGCGCGCGACGGCACCGAGTGGGTGCTGGAGATCGACGCGCCGTCGATCGCCCGGCTCGAGTACCACCTCGAGGTCACCGACGCGGACGGCGTCTCCGAGACGGGGCCGGACCCCGGGAACCCGCTTCGCGCGCCGGGCGCGTTCGGCGAGAAGTCGGTCCTGCTGACTCCGGAGTACGAGCCGCCTGCCTGGCTCGACGTAACGCCGGTCGAGGGCCAGTCCACCGATTTCGCGGTCCGCGGCCGCGGCCTCGGCGCCCACGTGCACGGCCGCATCTGGAGCCCGGCGAACGCGACCGGGCCGTTGCCGCTGCTGGTCGCCCACGACGGGCCCGAGTACGACAAGCTCGCCTTCCTCACCCGCTACGCGGGCGCCATGATCGCGGCCGGCACGCTGCCGCCGCACCGCGTCGCGCTGCTCTCCCCCGGACCGCGCGACGAGTGGTACTCGGCGTCGGCGCTGTACTCGCGCGCGCTGTACGTCGACGTCATCCCCGGGCTGCGCGAGGCGTTCCCGTCGAAGGGCTGCCGGTCGGCATGGGCGCCAGCCTCGGCGCGCTGGCGATGCTCGTCACCCAGCGGCGGGCCCCGGGCACGTTCGGCGCCCTGTTCCTGCAGTCCGGCAGCTTCTTCATGCCGCGCTTCGACTCGCAGGAGTCCGGCTTCCCGCGCTACGGCCGGATCGTACGCGTGGTGCGGCGGATCCTGCGCTCGCGCGCGCACCCCGACCCGGTGCCGGTGCAGCTCACCTGCGGCACCGCCGAGGAGAATGTCTTCAACAACCGCGTGATGGCGCGCGCGCTCGCCGCGCAGGGCTACGACGCGCGGCTCGACGAGGTCCCCGACATGCACAACTACACCGGCTGGCGCGACGCCTTCGATCCGTACCTCACGCGCCTGCTCGCGAAAGCCTGGACGTGAAGCACACCGAGCTCTACTCGCCCGCCATCGGCGCGGCCGGCAACGTCTTCGTCTACGGCCACTACGGCCGCCCCGTCCTCGTCTTCCCCGCCGAGGGCGGCAGCGCCGTGGACTGGGACAGCCAGGGGATGGTGCACGCCGTGGGCGGGCTGCTCGAGGCCGGCCGCTGCAAGCTCTACTGCGTCGACGCGTTCGACTCCGGCGACCGCGGCGCCTACGAGGGATGGGTCATCGACCAGGTGGCGCCGTTCATCCATGACGACCTCGGCGGCCCGCAGGACATCGTCACCACCGGGATCAGCATGGGCGCGTTCCACGCCGCCAACTTCGTGCTCCGGCGAGCAGATCTGTTCACCGCCGCCCTCTGCATGTCGGGCAACTACGAGTTCGGCCTGACCGGCGAGGTCGCCGGCCTCCACGGCGACCACCTCGACTGGATCCGCTCCCGTGCCAGCTTTCTGCTGGTGTGCGGGCAGGGCATGTGGGAGGACACGACCGGCGCGCTCGAGAGCACGAAACACCTCGCCTGGCTGCTGGGCGAGAAGGGCATCCACCACGAGCTCGACCTGTGGGGGCACGACGTCCCGCACGACTGGCCGTCATGGCTTGCGCAGATCGCGCATCATCTGCCCCGGTTCTGCTGATGGGAGACATGCGACACCTGATCGGGCTGCTGCTCGGGACCGAGGAGGACTGGCCGCGCGCGTTCGAGACGCTGCTGGCACGGCTCGGGCCCGTCAAGGACGCCTCCGGCACCACCCACCACGTCGACGTCGAGCGGATCACGATCGAGCCGTTCGACCTCCGCGACAAGCCGCGCTACGACCTCGTCGTCGACCGCCTCGCCTACTGGTACTTCGTCCCGCGCGAGTGGCTGAAGAAGGTCTCGCTGATGGACGACGTGTACCTGCTCAACAGCCCGTTCACGTTCCAGGCGATGGAGAAGCACGCGGCCTACTGCGCGATGCTGCGGCTCGGGCTCAAGGTGCCCCAGACCGTGCTCGTGCCGCACAAGGAGCCGCCGGACAACGAGCGGTTCGCCTACACGGCGGCCAAGTACAACCTGCAGTTCGACCTCGAGCAGATCGCCGAGCAGATCGGCTACCCGCTGTTCATGAAGCCCTATGACGGCGGCCAGTGGGTCGGAGTCAGCCACATCTCCAACCCGGCCGAGCTCAGGCACGCGTACGACACCTCCGGCCAGCGGCTGATGCACCTGCAGGCGGCGGTCGACGGCTTCGACGTGTTCGCGCGCTCGCTCTCGATCGGCGCCGAGACGATGGTCATGAAGTTCCGGCCCGAGCTGCCGATGCACGACCGCTATGCCGTCGATCACGGGTTCCTCACCCCCGAGATGGGCGACGAGGTGCTCACCATCAGCCGGCTCATCAACGCGTTCTTCCGCTGGGAGTTCAACTCCTGCGAGACGCTGGTCCGCGGCACCGAGGCGCATCCGATCGACTACGCCAACGCGTCGCCCGACGTCGCGATCACCAGCCTCCACCACTACTTCCCGTGGGCGATGAAGGCGCTCCTGCGCTGGTCCGTGTTCTGCGTGGTGACCGGCCGGCTGCCGCAGCTCGACCTCGAGACGCGCCGCTACTTCGAGATCGGCGACCGCACCGACCTCACCTACGAGGAGAAGCTCGCCGGCTACCGCCGGCTGGCGGACGAGTACTTCGAGGTCGAGCGCTACCAGGACTTCTGCGACAGCCGCATCCCGCACGTCGACGAGATGGTGTCCGAGTGGATCGCCTCGCAGGAGTTCGACGACCTGCTGGTGGAGACGGTGCGGACGACGTACCCGCCGCACGAGCAGGAGCAATTCCTCGCGCACTTCCGCGGCCTGATCGCCGCCTGACGGCCGTCGCTAGCGGCCTGCGGTGCGGCCGAGCCGCAGCCCACCGCCGGAGCCCTGCACCACCTCGCTGACGTTCGGCAGCAGGCGCGTCTCGCCGCCGCCTTCGACGACCGAAACCGCGCTCTCGACCTCGACGCCGTTGGCGGCGACGACGAGGTCCAGCACCTTTCCGTCGCCGCCGGGCAGCCGCAGCAGCGCCAGGTTGGAGCCGAAGTGCGCGCCGCTGTCGTGGTCGGAGCTGCGGACGACGGCCTGCCCGGTCTGCGCGTACCCCTCGGGGCCGCCTCGGATGATCGCCACCGCGCCCTCCGCCTCCTCGGTGCCCGGCGCGCCGGTGACGATGTCCGCGTACTGGTCGGCGTCGAGCGGCCCCGCGTCGACCGACGAGCCGAAGCCCGCGTCGTCGGCCGCGACCTCGTCGAGGCCGATCGTGTCCGCCGTGATGACCTGCGGGGTGCCCGCCGGGCCGTCCGCCTCGCCGAGCCACAGCCGCAGGCCGCCCTTGCCCTCCGGCAGCATCGCGTCGCCCTGGACGATGTCGGCACGCCGGTCGCCGTTCACGTCGGCGACGGCGAGCGCGGAGGTCCCGGCGTCGTCCTGGTAGGCCGGCATCCGGTCGCACTTGGCGGGGCCGTCGCCGCTCCCCGGGCAGAAGCTCAGGTGTGCCCCGGCGTCGTCCGGCGCGCCCTCGACGAGGTCGATGTCGCCGTCGCCGTCGACGTCGCCGCTGCGTATGCGCTCGCCGAACCCCTGCGCGACGCCGTCCGGCGGCTCGACGATCACCGTGCCGGAGGTCTGCAGCCCGGACTCGCTGCCGAAGAGGATCTGGAGCGCGCCGCGCTCATCGCCCGTTCCCGTCGCGCTCACGACGAGGTCTGCGTAGCCGTCGTCGTCGAGGTCGCGGCCCAGCAGGTTGTCGCCGAAGCGGCCGGCGGGCACGTCCTCGCCGCGCTCGATCCGCTGGCGGTGCGGGCTCGGGATGCCGTCCTCGCCGCCGTAGAGCACTGCCACGAGGTCGAGGTCCGGCGTGCCGAGGGCGAGGTCGGCCCGCCCGTCGCCGTCGAAGTCGGCGCTGGTGATGCCGGCGCCGAAGCCCTGGCCCGGATCGGCGCCGGGGACGCCGGCCGCCTCGGACGAGATCGCCTGCGGCCGCCCGTCCTCGGTGCCGGGATGGATGACCACGAGGCTGGAGTCCGCGGCCACCGGCGCGAACGCCACCTCCTGGGCGCCGTTGCCGTCGAAGTCGTAGGCGGCGACGGCGTCGCCGTCGTTGCCCCCGGTCAGGGCGACCACGATGCCCGCGACCGCGGCGATGCCGGCCAGCGGCGCGGCGACGAGCCACCAGCGCGGACGCCGGCGGACGACGACCGGCTCGGGCAGCACCGTCGTCGCCTCCTCGGGCGGAGGAGGCGGCGTGGCGGGCGGCGGGGCGCGGCCCGGCGACAGCGCCTCCGCCGCCCTCGCCCGGACGCGGAGGCTGTCGTCCTCGGCCAGGCTCGCGAGCGCGGTCCGCGCCGCATCCGCGAGCCCGGCGTCGCGCGACCCGAGGAGCGCGCCGAGCTCTGCCGCCGCGGCCTCGCGTACTGCGGGCAGCGGGCTCACGATCGCCTCCTTCAACGCCTGCGGCAGGTCCGCGCCGCGCCGGCTGCGGGCGATCACGATCTCCCCGCGCACGTCGCCGGCCATGCCCGGCGTCTGGTGCGCCTCGCCGTCGCGCATGCGCTGGCACACGTAGTCGTAGAGCTCGTCGACCGAGATGCGGCCGTCGCCGTCCATGTCGGCGTCGCCGCTCGCGAGGCCGTCCACGAGGCAGCGCGTGAACAGCGATCCCGGCGCGGCGGGCTCGAGCTCGTTGATGCTGGTCGCCGGGTCGGCCTCCTCGAACGCGTACTCCAGCTCGGTCGACGCCGACAGCGTCACCCGCCCGCGCCCCTCGAACCGGTGCTCGACGTCGACGGTGAGCGCGCTCTTGGGGGTGAGGCCCTTGCCGAAGGCGCCGCTGTGGCAGCAGTCGAGGACGAGGACGACCGATCGGGCGCGGCTGTGCTGGACGACGTCGTTGATGAAGCCGTCCTCGATCGCGGTCGCCCGCAGCCACTGGAGCGCGGTGGTCGCGGTCGCGAAGTAGAACCGACGGCTCTGGGAGAGGACGCCGTGGCAGGAGAAGTAGAGCAGGAGCAGGTCGTCACGCCGCGCCTCGCCGAAGAAGCCCTCGATCTCCTTCTTGAGCTCCTCGGTCGGGCGGTCGACGAGCCGGGTGACCTCGAACTCGCCGATCGAGCCGTCCTGGAGGACGCCGGCGAGCGCCTCGACGTCGCCGGTCGGGGCGCGCAGGGCGGCCAGCCCGGGATCGGCGTAGGTCGCGGTGGCGACCAGCAGCGCGCGGCGGCGGCGAGCGGGCGCCTCAGGCTCCGCCGTGGCGTGCAAGGAACGCCTCCATGAGGCGCCGGCGGTCTGCCGGTGAGGCCTCGTCGAGCGTGAGCCGGTCGCCGTCGATCTCCAGCGTGACCGCGGCGCCCTCGTGCCGTCCGAGCCAGCCCTGGACGGCGGGGATGAGCGCCGGCAGGACCCCCGCGAAGGTCACGACCAGCTGAGCCCACTCGAGCCCGCCGCCCTTCGCGCCGGGCGGCGGGCGGACCGCCGGCCGGGACACCTCGTCGATCCCGTGCTCGCGGATCTCCTCCCCCAGCCGCCACGCGAGCTCCGCGCGCTCCTCGTCGTCGCTGTCCGGATACCCGGCGACATGCACGTGCAGCTCGGCCATCGGCCGACCGTAACCGCAGAGGCGGCGGTGCCGCAAGGGCGGGGCCGCCGGAGCGGCCCCGCCCGTATGCGTCAGTCGAGCAGCGCCGTCCCTGCCTCGGCGCTAAGCGCGCGGGCAGCCGCCGCCTCCGGAGGCACCGGAAGCACCGTCCAGTCCGGGTGATTGGGCATCGGCGGCGTCGTGGTGCCGTAGACCCATGCGCGCAAGAAGCCGCGCAGGTCGCGCCCCGAGACCCGCGAGGCGAGCGCGATGAAGTCGTCGGTCGAGGCCGACTCGCCCGAGTAGCGCCTCAGCCACTCGGCTTCGATGCGGTCGAACGTACGCCGGCCGACCTTCTCGCGCAGCGCATAGAGCACGAGCGCGCCGCCCGGGTAGACGTTGTCGCTGAACAGCGTCTCGGCCGCCGCCGGAAGCGCGACGGGCCCGTAGAGGGCGCGCCACTGGTCGCCGCGCGCATACACGGCCCGCATCCAGTCGTCGAGGTCGGCGTAGCCATTCTCGTCGGGGGACCCGGCGGTGTCCTCCTCGAGGAAGCCGTGCTCCTCGGCGTAGTTGACCTCGTACCAGGTCGCGTGGCCCTCACTGAGCCACAGGTCGCTCCATTCCTCGACGGACACGTCGTCGCCGAACCACTGGTGGGTGAGTTCGTGGACCATCACCGGGTCCCACACGCCCTGCGGGAGCAGCGTGAACCAGCGCGGGTCGTAGATCGAGAGGCTCTGCGTCTCGAGCGCGAAGCCGATCTCCTCGTTGACCACGAACGAGCCATAGATGTCGAACGGATAGCGGCCGAATCGCTCCTGCGTCCAATCCAGCTGATACAGGACGCGCGAGAGCTTGGGCTCGAGGAACGCGGTGAGGCTCGGGGCGGTCAGGTCGCGCACCGGCAGGCCGCGATGGAAGCCGCGCCACGTGACGTCGTAGTCGCCGACGGCCGACCTGGATGAGCTGGGTGGTCATGGGCTGGCGCATCAACCACACCGACACGTCGCGCCCACCGCGCGTTCGTTGGCCGGTGCGGATTCCGTTGGCGACCGCGACCGTGCCCGCCGGCACGTTCAAGGCGAACGAGAAGGTCGCCTTGTCGCTCGGATGGTCGTTCGACGGGAAGATGTCGTGCGCGAGGTCGGGCTGGGCCGACATCGCGCTGCCGTCGGGTGTGATGAAGAACGCGACGCTCTCTTCCGCGGGCGTGGGCACCGCCGTGAAGCGCGCCCGCACGACGAACCGCTCATGGCGGTGGAGCGGCCGCGATGGTGTGATCACGAGCTCCTCGCCGGCCCACGTCCAGGGGACGGCGCGGCCGTCCACCGTGACATCGCCGACGCTCTCGCCCGCGAAGTCGAGGTTGAAGCGTGATAGCGCCTGCGTGGCGCGCGCCACGATCGTGACGCGCCCGTCGATCGGCTGCGTCGGCGCACTGGTCGCGTAGCGCAGATCGAGGTGATAGTGGAGGGCGTCGTAGCCCCCGTTCCCCAAGCCGGGGAAGAGCCGGTCGCCCGCGCTCGCGTCGCCGGCCGACGGTCCCTGCGAGGCAGTGGCCGGAGCGGCGGCGACGGCGAGGACGGCGGCGGCGAGCACGATGGCGTACCGCATGTGCCGACGCTAACCCGGCTCCGCGCCGAGGCGAAGCGCGGCGGCAGGAAATCGGACCGCAGTACTCAGCCGGCGGCTGCGTACAGCATCTCGATCGCGCGCGCCTGCCCGACCGCGTCGGCGCGCCCGAGGCGCGGCTCGCGGCCGGTGCGGATCGCCGCCGAGAGGTCCTCGAGCTCGAGCCGGTACGGGTTGGCAGCCTGGACCGGGATGTCCTCGCCGTCGCGCGTCAGCCGCGGGGCGAGGCCGTGCCAGGGGTCCTCGGCGACCAGCGTGCCGCCCTCGCCGACGACCTCGATGACGCCGCGCGGGGGCACGTCGAAGCCGCAGTCGAACATGCCCAGCACGTCGCCCGGGAACCGCAGCACGCCGGCGAAGCGGCCGTCGACGCCGGCCCGCTCCACCTGCTCGGCCCGGATCCGGTCCGGCTCCCCGCACAGCAGCCGCAGCGCGCTGACGCAGTAGCAGCCGACGTCCATCAGCGCGCCGCCCTCGAGGTCCGCCTGCAGCCGCACGTTGGCGGTGTCGTCGTCCGGGAGCCGGAACCCGAACGCGGCACTCACGACCCGCAGCGGCGCGATCGCCTCCGACAGCCGCACGAGCGCCTCGGTCTGCGGGTGGTAGCGCCACATGAACGCCTCCATCAGCAGCCGCCCGGCGCGCTCGGCGGCGTCGAACGCCGCCTCGGCGTCGGCCGCGCGGCGGGTCAGCGGCTTCTCGCACAGGACGTGCTTGCCGGCCTCCAGCGCCTTGATCGACCACGGCGCGTGCAGCGAGTTCGGCAGCGGGATGTAGACCGCCTCGACGTCGTCGTCGCCGAGCAGCGCCTCGTAGGAGTCGTGCACGCGGCCGATGCCGTGGTGGGCGGCGAACTGCTCGCCGCGCGCGCGGTCGCGCGAGCCGACGGCGACGACCTCGACGCCGGTCGCCTCGCGCGCGCCCTCGAGCAGCTTGGCGTTGATGCGGGCGGTGGAGAGGATCCCCCACCGCACCGCATCCACCGGCGTCATCTGCCTGTCGCGGCCGCCCGCCTCCGCGAGATCGCGTCGACGCTCGCCGCCACCAGCAGGACCACGCCGTTGACGATGAACTGCGTGCCGGACTGCTGGGTGACGAGCGGCAGGCCGTTGGCGATCACCGCCACCACGAGGCCGCCGGTCACCGCGTCGTAGACGCGGCCGCGACCGCCGAAGAGGCTGGTGCCGCCGATGACCGCCGCGCCGACCGCGTACAGCAGCGTCTGCGCGCCGCCCGTCGTCGGCGACACGGAGTTGTCGCGCGACGCGAGCAGGATGCCGGCCACGATCGCCAGCACCGACCCGATGACGAAGCACGCCGTCTTGATGTTCGCCACGTTGATGCCGGCGCGCCGCGCGGCCTCGGCGTTGCCGCCGACGGCGTAGACGTGCCTCCCGAATGCGGTCCGCGTGAGGGCGAACGACAGGCCCACGACGAGCGCCACGACGAGCGGGACCACCCACGGGACGCCCTGGATCGTGATGACCGCGGTCGCCCGCTGGCGCTCCTGGTTGAGCAGGTACACCGCGACCAGGACGACCACGGCCAGCGCCGCGACCTTGACCGCCCACACCGACATCGCCTCCGCCGGCAGGTCCTCCTTCCGCCGCGACCGTATTCGAGCGTACGTGGCGGCCGCGAACCCGCCGATGATGATCAGCGCCAGCAGCCAGCCGAGGACCACCGGCATGTTGTCGTTCATCACCGACAGGATCGCCTCGTTGCGGATCGGGATCGTCCCGCCCTCGCCGATGATCAGCAGCATCGCTCCCTGCAAGGCCAGGAAGAACGCAAGCGTGACCACGAAGCTCGGGATCCCGAGCCGCGCCACCAGCACCGCGATCGCGAAGCCGATCAGCACGCCGGTCGCCAGCGCCGCCAGCACCGACAGCGGCCAAGCCCAACCCCGCTCGGTCAGCGTGGTGGCCAGGATGGCGGCGCCCATGCCCGCCGTGAAGCCGGCCGAGAGGTCGATCTCGCCGAGCAGCAGGACGAACACCAACCCCATGGCGAGCACCATGATCGCGGCGCCCTGGTTGATGAGGTTGGCGAAGTTCTGCGTCGACAGGAAGGTCTCGCCCTCCATGGCGCCGAAGATCGCGACGAGGACGACGACGCCGAGGATGGCCGGCAGGGAGCCCAGGTCGCCGCCCTTCACGCGCGTCCAGTACTCGCGCGCGGTCTGTCCGATACCTCCCTGCTCGACCCGGACGTCGAACTCCGAGACGGGCTCTGTCGTGGTGCTCATGCCTCGCCTCCGACGTTCGCGGCGGCAACCTCGGGCCGCAGGCCGATGTCGCCCGACCGGCCGGCCGTGATCAGCTCCACCACCTGGCCGTGGCTCACCTCCTTCGAGTCGACCTGCGCCGCCATCTGCCCGAGGTACAGGCACGCGACCCGGTCGGCGACCTGGAAGACGTCGTTCATGTTGTGGGTGATCAGGATCACCGCCAGCCCCTTGTCGGCGAGCCGCCGCACCAGGTTCAAGACCTGCTCGGTCTGGGCGACGCCGAGCGCCGCGGTCGGCTCGTCGAGGATGACGAGCTTGGAGTTCCACAGCACCGCCCGGGCGATCGCCACCGTCTGGCGCTGGCCGCCCGACAGGCTCGAGACCTGCTGGCGCAGCGACCGCAGCGTCCGCACCGACAGGCCGCGCAGCGTGTCGCCCGCCCGGCGCTCCATCGACGTCTCGTTCAGCGTGATCGCCGACTTGACCTCGCGGCCGAGGAACATGTTGTGGACGACGTCGAGGTTGTCGCAGAGCGCCAGGTCCTGATAGACGACCTCGATCCCGAGCGCGTTGGCCTGCTTCGGGCCGTGGATGTGGACCTCCTCGCCCTCCCAGAACATCTCGCCGCTCTCGAACGGATGGATGCCCGCCACCGACTTGATGAGCGTGCTCTTGCCGGCGCCGTTGTCGCCGACGAGGGCGGTCACCTGACCGGCCGGGACGTCGAGATCGACGCTGCGAAGCACGTGCACGGCGCCGAAGCTCTTGTTGACCCCGCGCAGGGACAGCAAAGGCTGTCCCTGCGCCTGCGAGGTTCCTGCAGTCATCGCATCACTCGACTCCCTGCTCCTGGCACGCCTTCTGGAGGGCGGCCGTGGTGCAGACGTCCTCCGCGGGCACGAAGCCGTCGGCCACGACGTCCTTGACGTTCTCAGGGGTGATGCCCTGCGGCTCCAGCAGGACCGACTTGACCTGCTCGCCGGTTTCCGTGTCCTCGACCGAGCCGGTGGCCAGCTTGTCGGCCCCGGCCTGATCGCCCTTGGCCAGGGCGACGGCGAGGTCGGAGGCCGCGTCGGCCTCCTTCTTGATCGCCTTGTAGACGGTCATGCACTGCGAGCCGAGCAGCACGCGCTGCAGGCCCTCAGCCGTGGCATCCTGGCCGGTGGTCGGAACCTTCTCGGTGTCGCCGTTGCGCTTGAGCACCGCCGCCACCGCGCCGCCGAGGCCGTCGTTGGCCGCCGCGACGCCCACGAAGTTGCCGTTGGCCTTCGTGTACATCTGCTCGAAGATCGTGCCGGCCTTCGTGTTGTCCCAGTCCGGCACGGCCTGGTCGGCGGCGACCTCGTAGCCGGCGCCGGTGATCGCCTTCTCGTAGCCCTGCTTGAACAGCGTCGCGTTGTTGTCGGTCGGCGAGCCGTTGAGCAGCGCCACCGGGCCGGAGTCGTCACCGTTGTCCTGCATGCACTTGACGAGACCCTCGCCGATCGTGCTGCCGACTGCAACGTTGTCGAACGACACGTAGTAGTCCGCGCCGCCGCCGAGGGTGAGGCGGTCGTAGTCGATCGCCGGGATGCCCTGGTCGCGCGCCTTCTTGATCACGGTCGCGGCCGACGGCGAGTCGAGGTTGACCAGCATCAGCACGGTCACGCCGCTGTTGATCATCTGGTCGGCGATGGTCGAGAACTTCGCCTTGTCGCCGTTGGCGTTCTGGATGTCGTATTCGACGCCCGCGGCCTTGAACGCCTCGCCGAGGAAGCGGCGATCGGCCGTCTCCCAGCGCGCCGACGACGCGGCGTCGGGCAGGATCACGCCGATCTTGGCCTTCGCGGCATCACCGCCGCCGCCACCGCCGCCGCCGTCGTCCTCGTCGTCGCCGCAGCCCGCGAACACGAGCGCTCCGGCCGCGGCCATCACCGCCGCGATCTGCCATGCCTTATTCCGCATGGATTCCTCCTCCTGGGGGGTTTGGGTTTGTCATGTTGCCTCCACCGCCAGACGGGTCGGGAACGCGCGATCGGCCTCCGAGACGACGAGGGCGATCGCGCCCAGCACCTGTGCTCGCTCCCCGAGCACTCCCGGCACCACGCCGGCCGAGTCCGCCGCCGAGGGCAGCGCCGCGCGGGCGATCGACTCGCGCACGCCGTCGAGCAGCAGGTCGCCCGCCGAGGCCAGGTCGCCGCCCACCACCACGACCTCCGGATTGAGCACGTTGAGCAGCATCGAGACCCCCTGCCCGATCGCGCGCCCGGCGTCCGCGATCACGCGCCGGCAACCGAGGTCGCCCGCGCGCGCAAGGTCCAGCATCTTTGCCACCGTCACATCCTCGCCGTGGCTGCGCCGCAGCAGGTCCACCAGCGCTCCGGTCGCCGCGAGCGTCTCCAGGCACCCGCGGTTGCCGCACCGGCACACCATGCCCTCGGGGTCGACGAGCAGGTGGCCGAGCTCACCGGCCAGGCCCGCGCTGCCGCGGTAGAGGCGGCCGTTGAGGATCAGGCCGGCGCCGATCCCTGACGCGACCTTGAGGTAGATCATGTCGCTCGCGTCCCGGGCTGCGCCGAACGCGGCCTCGGCGAGCGCCCCGAGGTTGGCGTCGTTGTCGACGAGGATCGGGACCTCGAGGCGGCTGCGCATCGCCGCCACGGCGGGTACGCCGACCCAGCCGGGCAGGATCGCGCCCGAGCCGACGACGCCGTCCTCCTGCCGGATCGGCCCGGGCAGCCCCATCCCGGCGCCGATCACCTGGCCGGGGTCGATGCCCGCTTCTGCGAGCAGCTCGACCACGAGGTCGGCCGCCGCGTCGAGCCCCTCCTCGGCCGCGTGGTCGGTGTCCAGCGGCACCGCCCGCTCGGACAGGATGCGCGAGCTGAGGTCGGAGACCGCGACGCGCAGGTGGCTGTGGCCGAAGTCGATGCCGACGGCGGCGCCGGCCGACGAGTCGAACGAAAGAAGGATCGGCGGCCTGCCGCCCTGGGTCCCATATGCCTCCCCGTGCTCCGCGCGCTCGATCACGAGCCCGTCGGCCTGCAGATCGGAGACGAGGCTCGAGACGGTCGAGCGGCTGAGCCCGGTCCTACGGGCGATCTCCGCGCGCGAGATCAGCCCCTGGTCGCGGAGCGCGTGGATGACACGCAGCCGGTTCAGGCGGCGCAGCGATTCGAGAGAGCCGGCTCGACCCGAGGCCATGGCGCGGGCATCAGACCTTATGGGCGTCTGTTTGTCAAGGCTTCGAACGAACCAAGCGGTTCCTGGTCGTTCGTATGGCTTCGTTTGTCGGCTGGCCGAATAAACCGCCGCGCCCGGCCAAAACGTCAACTGCGCTGGGTGAGGGTGTGAAGCTGATCGCTTTATGGCCGGGTCGTGATCGTGCTATATGGCCGGTTCAGGTTGCGCCGATGACGAGCGTCTCGCGGGCGGTCTCAACGACTTCGCGCGTGACGGTGGTGAGCTGGTTGATCTCGAGGATCCGCTGGATCTGACCGAACAGGCGGTGGACGAGGCGGAAGTTGCCGCCGGTGATGCGCGCGACGGCGGCGACGGCTTCGGCGTCGGTGAAGTCATCGGCGGAGAGGGTCAGGCCGAGGCGCCGCGAGTGGTCGGCGAGCACGAACCGCAGTTCGTCTCCGCTGAGCGGCCGGTAGTGGTGGGCGAAGCCGATGCGGCTGTAGAGCTGCGGGTAGCGCGCCAGGCGCCTTTCGAGGCCGGGCATGTCGATCAGGATCACGCCGAAGGAGCCGCGGTCGAAGATGTCGCGCAGCTGCTCGAGGGCGGTCGTCTTCAGGCGATCGGCCTCGTCGACGATGAGCAGCTCGGTGTGCCATGCGGCGTCGGCGAAGACCACGGGCTGGCCGCCGCGCGGTTCGAGGTGATGGTCGACGATCGCGTTGAAGCGTTGGCACAGCAGCGGCACGCGGTGCTCGAGCTGGCGCGCGGTGACGGTGACCGTCGGCGTTCAGAGCACGCTGCGCGCCTCGGCGAGGACGTCGGGGCCCGGGCGCGACTTGGGCTCGGGGTCGTCGTCATCGAACGGGTCGGGGACGCCGTAGGCGTAGCAGTCGCGCAGCCACGGCGCGATCGTGTCCCAGTGGTGTATTGGCGGGCGGATAGCGTCTTGCCGACGCCGGGCGGGCCGTAGCAGACGCCGATGTAGCGCTCGCGGCGGCACGCGTCGGCGAACTCGGTGAACCGGCGGTGTTCCTTGGTGATCAGGAAGTCGCCGGTCTGCCGGCCGTCGGGTGGCGCGTCAATGAGGTCGTCGAGCGGGTGCGGCACAGCGGGTCAGTCCTCTCGGTAGCGGCGCAGCCGGCTGGCGGCCCGTCGTTCCCCGGGCGCTTCCACCGCGCGCGACAGGCCTGAGTTGAGGGCCGGGAAGAGCTCGTCGGCGAGGCTGCGTCGTGCGCGCAGCTGGGTGCGCAGCGCGGCGGCGGGCGGTGCGGGCAGCCTGCAGGTCGCGCAGGCTGATTGTCTGGCCGGCCAGCTCGGGGCTGATCGCGCGGCACAGGAAGCGGCCGCTGTGGTAGACGCGGATCTCGGCGAGGTCGCGCGGGTCATAGCGGATCGTGACGGGCTCGCCGACGTAGGCCGCGAGCGTGAGGTCGAGGTAGCGCAGGCCCTGAAAGCGGATCCCGTCGCGGTGCACGGTGCGCGCCTTGGCGACCGTGAGCAGCAGCAGGTCGAGCTGCTCGAGCGAGTCCGGCAGGCGCGGGAGCCAGCCGCCGGCGGACCAGCGCTCGACCGGCGGCTGACGGGTCTCGGAGGCGCGACGGCCTCGCGGCGCAGCGCCAGCTCGAAGCCGTCGCGGTACGCGGCAGGCCCTTCATGGGCGAGTGCGACGAGGCCGCGATCGAGCGCGGTGATGATCGCGCGCGTCGTCGCGTAGCTCGGCGCGCTCCAGCCGCGCTCGGCCGCCACGCCGCTGATCTGGCGGTGGACGTGTGCGATCGAGGGTCGCGGGCGCCGCAACGCGAGACCCTCGATTAGCTCGACGTGTTCCGCGGGCGTGCGCCGCGTGCCGCGGTCGGCGCGCTCAGCGCGCGCCAGCCCCGCGGCCCCAGCCCGCCGGCGCGAAGCGCGCCAGCCAGCGCCGCGCCGTGCGCTCAGGCACCCCGGCCGCGCGCGCCGCCCGAGCGAGCGAAACCCCGTGCTCGAGGTGCGGGCGCAGCGCCGCGTAGCGCTGGAGCGCCTGATCGCGCTGCGCGTCCGAGAGCTCGCTCAGCGCCACCATCTGCCGGCTCGCCTCAGGCGGCCTGCGGGTCGGGCGGCTCCGAGCCCGAATCGAGGTGACGGTAGATGCTGGCGCGGCTGACGCCGACAACGGCGGCGATCGCGGCGACGGTGTGCTCGCCTGAGGCGTACATCCGCCGGGCGACGGCGAGCTTGTCTGCGGTTATCACCGATGGCCGCCCGTCGCGGCGCCCGCGCGCCCGAGCCGGTGCCAAGCCCGCCCGGGTGCGCTCGCGAATCAGGTCGCGCTCGAACTCGGCCAGCGCCGCGAAGACGTGGAACACGAGTCGCCCACCGGGGGTGGTGGTGTCGATGCTCTCCTGCAGCGAACGGAAGCCGACGCCGCGCTCGGCAAGCCCGGAGATCGTGTCGACGAGATGGCGCAGCGAGCGGCCGAGGCGATCGAGCCGCCAGACGACGAGCGTGTCGCCCTCGCGCAGGTGATCGAGCACGCGCGCCAGCTCGGGTCGCTCGTCGAGCGCGCCGCTGACCGTATCTCAGAATATCCGCGCGCAGCCCGCCACGGCAAGCGCGTCGTGCTGAAGGGCAAGCTCCTGCTGGCTCGTGGAGACCCTGGCGTAGCCGAGCAGCGACGGCACACGATCCAGCGCGTCTCAGAACCCGCGGACGGACCCAGGGTGAGACGTTGATATTGGACACGCCTTTCGGACACCGCACGAACGCCGGCGTCGCGTGCAGCGCGGTGTGTCGCAGAAACGGACGATTGTGAGATCGCTCGCCGGCGGACGCCCGGTTCCCGAAGCAAGCGGGCGCGCAATCGACGCCGACACATACGACCACCCGTCGTCCTGAGCAAGCGTCTCGTGGGCGTCGGCGGAGACGACCGCATAGTTGGGTTGGCGGGAGGCGTGGTCGGACTGCGCGCCCCGGTGCCGACTGGTCCGCGGTGCTCCCGCCGCCGCATCGAAAGGGGAATGTGGATCTTCGAGGCCTACGAGACCGGTGCCGCACGCGGGAGCCCGTGCCGCGGCGCAACGGCTGCTGGCGTCAGGAGCCCGTGGAAAGCTGGTCGAGCGTCGATCGGCTCGGATAGAGCAGAAACAGGGTGCCCTTGGTATGCACGAAGTCGGGCAGGCTCGCGATCGTGTCGGCGCCGGGGATCGTGAAGGCGGTGTGGACGCCGGGGGCCGCACGGTTGGCTGCGATTGCGTCTTGCCGGCGGCGGTCTGGGTCGTACACCGGGCTGAAGTCGTTTTGACGGATCCAGCCTGTCAGCTTGTAGATCTGGCGCCGGATGTCGGCGCACAGGAAGATGCCGATGAGCCCGCGGTCCTGGCCGTCGTCGTCGGGGCCATCGAGCGGCGGGCCGTAGGGCATGCCGCGCCTGACGACACGGGGTACTCCATCGGGGGCCACGACCGGGTCCAGCGGCTCGTCCCGTGGATTCATGACCCGGATGTGCGCCGAGAACGGGCAGCGGACGCCGTCGGGATCCTGGCTCGCGTAGCCGAAGTCGTTACTGGCGGCGAGCGCGGAGTCCGGATGGTCAGAGGAAAGGACGAGCGGCGTCCCGTCGCGCCAGCGGCCCATCATTTTCGCGGCCAGCAGCTCCTGTGCATCGGCGGGTGGCAGGTGGGGGAAGAGCCGCGGTCCGTTCGTGGCTAGGAAGCGGTTGAACGTGGCGACATCCTGATAGAGCCAGCGGAACACGCCGTAGGCGCTGTCGCGGGCGAGCTCAGCGGCAGGGCCTCTCTCCGGCGCCGAGCTGTATTCGGGCGTCGCGTAACCGAGCAGGAAGTTGCGGAAGTTGATCTGCGCCGGCGTGTCGGGCACGTCGTCCCAGCAGATGTCGGGATGTGAGATGCCGTCCCTGTACCCGAAGTGCAGCTTCGCGCCTCCGAGCGAGTGGCAGTCCAGGGTGCCTCCGTCCTTGCGCGGGCGCAGCTCAGTGATCCCGTGTTGCTGCGCAAGCGCGCGGATCGCATCAGTGGCCGGCCCGAGGGCGTCATCCGAGCGCACATAGAGGTGGACCACGCAGTGCACATGATCGCTCGTGAACTGGCCCTCCCACCAGCCGGCAGGGGCGCTCCGGCTGCCCGGCACGTCACCCAACGCCACCGGGTCGGGACCGGCCTTGTACATCGCGTCGAACTCGTCGCGCAGCGCAGACGCGACGCCGACCGCCGCCAGCCCGTTGCAGGTAATCCCCACATTGATCAGCGGGTCCGGCGTCGCCTCGAACGAGAAATCGGCCATCGTCAGACGCGGCGCCAGCCCGCGTAGGAATGCCCGCGCGCCACCCGTCTCCCCGAAGCGGAAGATCAGGTGGCGCAGGATCGGGCACTTGTACAGCGATACGATTGTGGCCTGGACGTTCCGGAAGTCGACCGAGACCCCCGGGACCCCCGCGCGACTCACGCCGTCGGCGCGGGCTGCTTTAGCGCGGCCTTGATCTCGCGCACGGTCGTGTCGCCGACCGCCGAGAACAGCCAGCCGCGGTCATCGCCCTCGCTTGACTTGCCGAGCGCCTTCAGGTTCAGGTCGTGCGAGAACTCAAAGAACGCGGTCGGGTTGTTCAGCTCATCCCACGGCGGCGCGCCCTCGACAAGCGAGAAGATCGTCTTGAAGACGTCGGTGAGCTGCTGGCGGAAGAACTCCGTGTACTGCATCGGGTCGCCGTCGAACTCCGTGAGCACCTGCAGGTACTTGTTATCGATCACCAGCACGCGCGCGAAATGCACGATCTCCGAGCCAGAAAGCGCGCGGTCGATCGCGGGCTGGATCTGGTCCGCGAAACCGGCGATGAGTCCCTGCAGTTTCTGCTGGCTCTCGGCGTCCTGCTTGAGCGGCACAGTCATGTTGAGCGCGATCGCCATAGGTGTCTCCTGGGCGGCGTGGGGGTCTGGCTACGCCTACCACACGCACCCCGCGGTTGCAAGCAAGACAGATCATTCGGGGATCGCCCACCACTGAGCGGTCGCGCGCCGACCCTCGAGCGCCAGAAAATTGCAGCGACGACCGGCCCGCGGTAGGATCGGCTCACCGATCGCCGGTTGCTGACCACGCCCCGGCTATGGCGATTGCCGGGCCTGGGCAGTTTGCTCGATGGTGCGTCCTGTCGCAAAGCAGCGCGGGGCCTAGCGCGGCGAGCGCCCCGAGGACGGCGAGCACGACGGCGACACCGCGACATGCTTCGAGTAGCCAGAGATCTCCTGCCAAAAAGTTGTCATAACCGTCTAGCGGACCGCATGACGGTTTGCGTGGTCAGCGGACCGGGAGGTTGAGGATGGGAAGCCACGACGCGGCGGCGTCTCCTGTCAGAGAGGACGGCGCTGAGAAACTCGAGCCCGGTATCGCACTGTGTCTGTCGGGCGGCGGATACCGCGCGATGGTGTTCCACGTCGGCGCGTTGTGGCGGCTGAACGAGCTCGGTTTCCTCGTAAAGCTCGACCGTGTGTCGAGCGTGTCCGGCGGCTCGATCACGGCGGCCACGCTCGGTCTGCACTGGGGGCGCCTGCAGTTTGACGGTGACGGCGTCGCGCAGGCGTTCACGGCCGAGGTCGTCGCGCCGCTGCGCCGGCTGGCGTCGACGACGATCGACCGCAAGTCGGTCATGGGCGGCATCCTGCAGCCGCGCCGCACGGTCGCCGAGAAGGTGGCCGAGGCCTACCGTGAGCACCTGTTCGAAGGCGCGACACTGCAGCAGCTACCCGACCGCCCGCGCTTCGTCATCAATGCCACCAACGTGCAGACCGGGAGCCTGTGGCGGTTCTCGAAGCCCTACATGGCGGACTACCGCGTGGGCGAGTACCGGGCGCCGCAGGTGGAGCTCGCCGTGGCCGTGGGCGCTTCGTCGGCGTTCCCGCCGGTGCTCTCACCCGTGCGCTTGACAGTTGACGGGAACGGCTATGCGGCCGAGGGGCGTGGCGAGCTATGCCGGGCGCCGTTCACGACCAGTCCGGTGCTGACCGACGGCGGCGTTTACGACAATCTCGGGCTCGAGACCGCATGGAAGCGCTACGAGACCATCCTCGTCAGCGACGGCGGCGGACAGATGCAGCCGGAGGGCAAGGTGCACTCGGACTGGGCGCGCCACTCGCTGCGCGTGAATGCCCTGATCGACAACCAGGTGCGCAGCCTTCGGAAGCGCCAAGCGATTGATGCGTTCAAGGCGGGCGAGCGGACCGGCGCCTACTGGGGCATCCGCACCGACATTGCCGACTACGAGCTGGCAGACGGGCTTCAGTGCTCGTATGTGAAGACGCAGAGCCTCGCCGCCACGAAGACGCGCCTCGAGCGGATGCCGGACGCGCTGCAGGAGCGGCTGATCAACTGGGGATACGCGGTGTGCGACGCCGCGATCCGCAAGCACGTCGACGTCGCCAAGCCTGCGCCGCAAGGCTTCCCGTACCCCGACCGCGAGGTGGGGTGAGCCGCCGTGGCGCTGGAGCGCAAGGACCTCGAGACGCTGCTGCTGGAGTCGGAACGACGCCGCCGGTTCACGCAGGACTCGCCGGTGTTCGCCGACGTCTGGCTCAAGTACCACAAGGACGGGCCCGACAAGCGGCAGGACCTGCTGCTGGAGCCGCACCACCGCACGCCGGTCGCCACACTCGCCAAAGCTGTTCTTGAGCGGCTCGGCGACGTCGAGGCCGATCACCGGCTCGCGTACGCAGGCGAGTATGTGGCCGTTCAGCTCACGTTGCGCGAGCTGCTCGTCGCCGTGCTGCCGTTGTCGACATGGTGGCGCAGCCTCAGCCGGCCCCGGCACGGCTCGGTCTTCAAGCAGCTCGAGGACTTCGCCGAAGGCGCCACGCTGACGCCCGAAGCCGGCGGCGATCCGCAGCCGGTCCCGCCTCCCGACGACGAGCTCGCGTGGTGGCTCCGTGTGGCCGCGGCCCTGCTCACGGACGCCTCGGTCCAGGAGCTCCGCGCCGAGGACCTCGACACGCTGCGCACGCTCACGCGACGCGTGCTCGGCAAGCTCGACCACCCGAGGGACGACAAGCTGGGCCGGGTGAGGCCGCTGTGGTCGGTGAGTCTCAACCGCCCGGTGCGGGCGACGCTATGGCGATCGCGCCAGACGGTGAAGGCGGACGCAGCCATTCACGTGTTCGCGCCGGACGTCGAAGGGCTGGCGTGGGCGGTCGTGGACTCGGGCATCGACGCCACGCACCCCGCCTTCCTGAGACGGGGCAAGGATGGCAAGGTGCCGGAACTCGCCGACGGCGACTTCGACGCGCAGACGACCGTGCGCTCGACGTACGACTTCACCGGGCTGCGCGATCAGATCGCCGCCGCGCTCGCCGGACAGGCCGGGGCCGGCGCCACGGCGAAGGCGATCAAGGACGCGCTGGAGGATGGCCTGGCGGTCGACTGGGGTCTGTACGAGCCGCTCATCCGGGTCAAGCACGGCACGGGCTACAAAGTGCCCGTGGACGCACACGGCACGCATGTGGCCGGAACGATCGCCGGCGACTGGCGTCCGGAAGACCGCGGCGAGCCGACGCACCCGCTCACGGGCGTCTGCCCCGCACTGACCCTGTACGACCTGCGCGTGCTCGACGACGAGGGGGTGGGTGACGAGTTCGGCGTGCTCGCGGCGCTGTCGTTCGTGCGCTGGCGCAACGCCCAGAGCGGCGGCACGGTGATCCACGGCGTGAACCTGTCCTTCAGCCTCTACCACGACGTGCGCAACTCTGCGTGCGGCCGCAGCCCCGTGTGCCTGGAGGCCGAGCGCGTGCACAACGCCGGCGTCGTCGTCGTGTCTGCGGCAGGCAACGAAGGGCGCGCGGAGTTCACGTACCAAGCCGAGACCACCGAGGGCTACCGGACGGTCTCAATCAGCGATCCCGGGAACACCGAGGTGGCGATCACGGTCGGCTCCACACACCGCATCGAGCCGCACACGTACGGCGTCTCGTATTTCTCCAGCCGCGGCCCGACCGGCGACGGCCGGGCCAAGCCCGACCTCGTAGCTCCCGGAGAGAAGATCACCGCCCCCGTGCCGGGCGAGAAGTCAGCCCGCATGGACGGCACGAGCATGGCCGCGCCGCACGTGTCCGGCGCCGCCGCGTTGCTGATGGCACGCCATCGCGAGCTCGTCGGCCAGCCCACCGAGGTCAAGCGCGTGCTCTGCCAGTCGGCGACCGACCTCGGCCGCGAGCGCCACTACCAGGGCTCCGGCATGCTCGACATCCTCCGCGCGATCCAGACGGTGTAAGCGATGACCCAACCAGCACTATCCCTCGAAGTCCTCCGCGCCGAGCACGGCGACTGCCTGCTGCTCCACCACGGCGAGGACATCCTGCTGATCGACGGCGGCGCGCCCGGCGTCTACAAAGCCACACTGAAGCCGCGGCTCCAAGAGCTGATGGCGGCGCGTCCGCAGCCGCTGTTCCTGTCGGCGGTCATGGTCAGCCACATCGACGACGACCACATCGTCGGGCTGACGGACATGTTCGACGAGGCCGTCGACCGCAAGGAGAACAAGCTCGGGCCGCCCCAGTGGACGGCCGGCGACTTGTGGCTGAACGCGTTCGGAGCCCTCACCGGGGCCGGTCCGACGGCGGGAGAGGGCGACGCCAAGGGCGCTGCGCTCGACGACCTCGTGGCCACCGCCCCGGCCAAGAGAGCCGGGCGATCGCCGCCAGCATCAAGAACGGCATCAGCCTGCACCAGGACGCGATCGCGCTCGGCATCGAGCGCAACGCCATGTTCGGCGGCGGGCTCGTCCAGCGCGGCGGCGCGCAGGCGACGGTCGAGGTTGTGCCCGGGTTGATGTTCACGGTGCTCGCACCGGATCAGCCGCAGCTGGAGAAACTGCGAACGAAATGGGAAAAGTGGGAGAAGGACCACCCCGCCCAGGAGGCGGGCAACGTCGACCGCTCCGTGTTCAACCTCTCGAGTATCGTCGTGCTCGCACGCTCCGGACAGCGCACCCTGCTGCTCACGGGCGACGCCCGCTCAGACGAGATCGTCGCCGGACTCGAGGGCGAGGGACTGCTACTCGCCAACGAGCCACTTACCGTCGACGTTCTCAAGCTCCCCCACCACGGCAGCAGCCGCAACGTCGACCCGACGTTCTTCGAGCGAGTGCGCGCACGCAACTACGTGATCTCCGGGAACGGGCGCGACGGCAACCCGGAGAACGACACGCTCACCATGCTGTGCAACTCGCGACTGAACGACACGGACCCGTGGACGCTGTGGCTCACGTACGGCGCGGATGCCGGCGACGGCAAGCCGGGGCTGCACGAGCGGCTCGACAAGTTCTTCACCGCCCGCAAGGCAAAGCAGAACCTCGATCTGCGGGTCGCCAAGCCCGGCGAGCGCCACACGATCACGCTCGAGTCATAGCGCCCTCAAGGGCGCCCGGCACAACGGCGCCCGTCACCGATCACGCACTGGCCGGGATCTCCGGCGACGTGCACTCACTCACCGACGACCACCGCGCCACGACCAGGCTCGTCTCCTCCGAGGCGCTGGCCAACGTCACGCGCCACTCGGGAGCGTCGCGTTGCGGCGCTCACGGTCCGGATCGACAGTGACTCCGATGATCGAAGTGCGCGACGACGGCTACGGCGGGGCGCCGCGCCGACACGGCCTCCCGCCCTCGCCGACCGCGTCCAGGCGAGCGCCAGCACACTCGCCGTCGAAAGCCCGCCGGTGGCCCGACCACCATCCACGCCCAGCGACCGATCTCGCACTCCGTCCCGGCCGGCGTCGACCCTCTGACCTGACCAGCCCTGATGCACATCCACGTCGTGCAACGAACCACGCCGGTCAGTGTGAGCAGCCGCGTTGCGAGCATAGCGAGCGTCCCAACCCGACAGCCTGAAGCGACTCCTTGGGACGACAGGCACGCGTCTACGCCGAGGCTCAGCTGGCGCACGCTGCGCTTGGAATGCGAGCGTCTCGACGGTGCCTCGGGCACGACCACAAGCTGTCGCAACGAGACCACCTACGCGCTCGCACGGTTCCGTCCGACCCGCTCTTACACCAATCTGGGGACCTGACCCCGACAGCGGTCGCCACACAGGCAGCACCGGCGAACGCACGAGTCGGCGGCCTGAGCCAGGCTTCGTTGAGCTTGCTACTGCTCCGAGTGGAAGTCTCCCCCGCAGGACGCCCACACGCCTCGGAGGTTGCTCTCGGCGTGTCGCTGGGTCGCGCTGTAGCTGCCGAAGCGTTGGAAGGGCTTAGAGTCGTAGACATAGGCCATCGCCCCGCCGGCGCGGATCATCGACCTGCCGAGATCGATGCCGTCGGAGAGCCGGTGGACGTAGGCGAGCAGCCGGCCATATCTGTCGACTCGGTCCTGCGTGAGATCGGTGCTCAGACGCACACTGTGGCCGAGCTTGCGCCCGCCCCGTCTCCGGAAGGCGAGCTGGGTCATGTAGTTCGTGGCGCTCTTGGCTCCGCACTCCACTGGAACCCCGGGCTTGCGGCTTTCCGGCGTGTCGATCCCGATGAGGCGGACGATCCTTCGCGCCCCCGAGCGAAGTCGCACCGTGATCGTGTCGCCGTCGGTCACGCTGACGATTCGTGCGCTGTAGCGCTTGGCTTGGGGCTGTGGCTGAGCGATGGGAGGCGGCGGCGCGGGCGCCGGCGCAGGGGGCGGGGGAGGCGGTAGAGGCTCCGGCTGGGTCGCGCCGCCGTAGTAGCAAGGGCAGGGATTGGACTCGCATGCCCGTCCGTCGTCGTCGTTGCCGTCCAGGCCATCCGGGTCCCCCGGGTGCGCGTTCATGTGGTACTGCGCCGACGCCTGCGACGAGAAGCTGGGGCAGTCCATGTCGTAGCTGTGGTGAGCTGCGGCGGGGGTTGCCAGCAATGCGAGGCCCAGCAGCGTCGCTCCCAACGCGCAGACCATCGAAGCGATCGCGAATCTCGTCATACGTGCCAACATCGGCAGGATCTGCGCGAAGGGATAAGCGTCCATTCGTCCGGTCGCAGGGTGAAAGAATCGGAAACGGCCCTTGCGCCTGCGAAAGCGGGGCCACTGCTACCGAAGGCGCGGGCACGGCGCCGACGGATTTTCGAGCGACCGGACGTGCTGACGTCGACGATCGCGCGTTGCCGTGCCATCGAGCGCTCTGGGTATCAGCCGACATCGCACAACGGCTCCCGCGTTCCCTCGATGCGGTCGTCTGCGCCGACGCTTAAGAGACGCCTGCTGCGGACGACACGCGATCGTCCATGGCGACGCCGAGCTCGCGCCCGCTTCCCGTCGGGAACGAGCGCCCGCCGGTCAGCACGTCAGGGAACACGCGCGCGAGACCACCCGGGTGCGCGCGAAGCCTGGAGAACTGCCCGATCACTGCTCGCATGGCCCAGCCGGACCGCCAATAGGCGCTATCAGAACCCTGCCAAGGAATGCTGAGGTTCACAGTGAAGGGAGCCGGGGAGCCGCCCGCGCGGCCGGGTCCGTGGTGCGTCCGGTCGCCGAACGGCGGACATGTTGGGGGGGTGACCCGGATTTGTTGCCTGTACGGCAACAAATCCGGGACACCCCCCGAATCCCGGCCGAGCGGGCGGCTCCCCGGCTCCCTCACCTGCCGCAGTTGACGTTCGCCCGCGTTGCCACGCCACCAAGGCGGGGACACTACGCCGGTGGACAACGCCCACATCGCCGACCGCCTCGAGGCGTTCGCGTCACTACTCGAGCTCGCCGATGCGAACCCGTACATGCCGCGCGCGTACCGGCGCGCGGCCGAGACCATCCGCTCGGCGCCGGTTCCCGTCGCCGGCCTCGTGCGGGCCGGCCGCGTGCGCGACCTGCGCGGGATCGGCCCGGGGATCGAGGCGCGGCTGCGCGAGCTGGTCGAGACCGGCGACATCGCCGAGCTGGCCGAGCTCGAGCGCGAGCTCGCGCCCGGTCTCGTCGGGCTCGGGCGCTACCTCGGCCTGACCGCCCGGCGCTCGATCGAGATCGCGCGGGCGCTCGGGGTCCGGACGCCCGCCGAGCTGCGCGAGGCGGCGGCCGCCGGCGAGCTGCGGAGCGTGCCCGGCGTCGGGCCGAAGACCGAGGCGAGGCTGCTCGAGGCGCTCGCCCGCGAGGCCGAGCCGCGCCCCCGGCGCGGGCTCCTCCTCAACCAGGCCCGCGAGCTCGTGGACGGCATCGCCGCCGCGCTCGACGGCACGCCGGCCGGCGACGCGCGCCGCTGGCGCGACTCATGCGAGCGGCTCGCGGTCGTCTGCGCCGCGAACGACCCGGCGCCGGCGCTCGCGCGCTTCGAGTCCCTCCCCCAGATCGTCGCCGTGATCGAGCGCGATGGCGGGCGCGCGGTCGGTGTGACGGTCGAGGGCCTGCCGATCGAGCTCGTGGTCGTCGCGCCGGAGCGGTTCGGGACCGCGCTCGTGCGGGCGACGGGCTCGGCCGAGTACGTCGCGGCGCTCGAGCCGCTGCCGGACGCTCCCGACGAGGCGGCTGTGTATCGCGCGCTCGATGTCCCGTGGTGCCCGCCGGAGCTGCGCGAGGCTCCGTTCCGGGGCGATCCGCCGGTGCTCGTCGAGCAACAAGAGATCCGCGGCGACCTGCACTGCCATACGACCTGGTCGGACGGGCGCGCGAGCGTCGAGGAGATGGGCCGCGCCGCTCGCGAGCTCGGCTACGAGTACGTCGCGATCTGCGACCACACTCCGGCCGTCGGCGCCGTCACCGGGCTCACCGCCGACGAGGTCCGCCGCCAGGGCGAGGAGATCGCGGCCGCGAACGAGGGGCTGGCGCCGTTCCGCATCCTGCGCGGGATCGAGTGCGACATCCTCGCCGACGGGCGCCTCGACCTCCCCGACGACGTGCTCGCCGAGCTCGACTGGGTCCAGGCGAGCGTGCACGGCGGCCAGCGGATGCCGCGGCCCGAGATGACCAGGCGCGTCGAGGAGGCGCTGCGCAACCCGCACGTGAGCTGCCTCAGCCACCCGAAGGGCCGGATCATCCACCGCCGGCCGGAGAACGCGCTCGACCTCGAGCGGGTGTTCGAGGTCGCGCTCGAGCAGGGCGTCGCGGTCGAGGTCAACGGCCTTGCCCCGCGGCTCGACCTGAGCGGCGACCACGTCCGGGAGGCGATCCGCGCCGGCGTGCCGATCGTCTGCTCGACCGACGCCCACTCGATCCGCGGCCTCGAGAACATGATCCTCTCGGTCCACACCGCGCGCCGCGGCGGCGCGACCGCCGCCGACGTCCTCAACACGCGAGCGCTGGGTCAGCTGATCTGATCGAAGCCCGTGCGCTCCGCCGCCGCGGGTCTCGTCGTCGCCATCCGCGAGCGCGCGCACGAACTCGCCGAAGCCGCGCCCCGGCGCATGCACGTTCAACACGCGCGAGGCACCTGCGACCTCGTGCCGGGCGCCCGGCGGGATCGCCACCCATGACCCCGCGTCCGCCCGCTGCCCCCGCCCGTCGACCGTGACCTCCAGCGAGCCCTCGAGCACGTAGTACGCCTCGTAGTGCCGAGGATGGACGTGCTCGCCACCGCTCACGGACGACAGCTCGGCGATCGCGATCTCGTCGACGTCCGCCAGCAGCCGCACGCCGTCACTCGAGAATCCGTCGCCGCCGATCACCGCATCGGCGACCGGGCGCACGCCGTCCTCCGGCGGCGGCTCCTGGTCGTACACGAACGACCGGCCGTCGCGCATCGCCCGCAGGTAGTCGGCGAACCGCTCGCCCGGCGCGTGGAGGTTCAGGTACCGCAGCTCCCCGTCGCCGGCGTTGCGGAAGCCGTGCACGACCAGCGGCGGCACCCGCACGAGCGTGCCCGCCGGCACCGCGACCTGCTCGTCCGCAGCCCCGAGCCGGACCGTCAGCTCGCCCTCCAGGACGTAGAACAGGTCGGTGTGGCGGCGATGGATGTGGAGGTCGGCGCCGTCGCGGTGCGGCGCGTACCGCGTCCAGGTCGCGTGGACGTGCTCGTGGTCGGACAGGATCTCGACGCGGCGCTCGGGCGAGTCGCCGACCAGCTCGCCTGCGCCGGCCCCGATCACGGTCATCGCCGGGAGTCTAGATTGGGGTCGTGGCGACCATCCGCCCGTGCCGCGACGACGAGCGCCCGGCGATCCTCGCGATCGTCAACGCCGCCGCCGAGGCCTACCGCGGCGTCATCCCCGCCGACCGCTGGCACGAGCCGTACATGCCGGCGCGCGAGCTCGACACCGAGATCGCCGACGGCGTCGTGTTCTGGGGCTATGAGGCGGACGGGACGCTCCTCGGGATCATGGGCATCCAGGCGTTGGACGACGTCGACCTGATCCGCCACGCCTACGTCGCGCCCGGAACCCAGCGGCGCGGCGTCGGCGGCGCGCTGCTCGAGCACCTCATGCGCGAGGCCACCCGGCGCGTGCTCGTCGGCACCTGGGCCACCGCGGAATGGGCGATCCGGTTCTATCGCCGCCACGGCTTCGAGCCCGTCCCCCGCGAGCGGATCGCACCGCTGCTGCGCACCTACTGGAAGATCCCGGAGCGCCAGATCGATACGTCGGTGGTGCTCGCCCGTCCGCCGCTGGAGGCATGACGGTCGCGGTCCTGTGAACTCGGCCCCACAGCGCCCGCCCGCGCCCGTATGGTTAGCCCAGGCCGGCACCAGTACGGGGGATCAAGGAGGGCTAGTGATGAGCAAGGTCATGGGAGCGGTGACGGACGGCGGCCGACACCGGATGCGCGTGGTGGGCGCACTGGTCGCCGCGGTCCTCGCCGCCGGGCTCGTCCCGTGGGTGAGCGCGGACACCGCGCGCCCGTCGGGCGGGGGCCACGGCCACGGCCACGACCGGGGCGACGACGACTTCCTGTTCTTCGCAGCCGACGGCCTGACGCAGAACTTCGTCCGCAAGTACGCCGACCAGGGCGTCGTGCCGGGGTTCCGCAACATGCTGCGGAACGGCGCGCGCGCGTCCGGCAACGGCCTCCTGACCCAGTCGCCGCCGAACACCGGCGCCGGCTGGTTCACGCTCACCACCGGCGCGTGGCCGGCCGTGCACGGGTCGACCAACAACACCTTCCACGTCAACGGGCAGGCGTTCTTCGGTAGCCCACCGCCGCGGACCGCGGCGTTCGACCCCGGCGTGCTGCAGGCCGAGACGCTCGCGCAGGCGGCCGAGCGCGGCGGCAAGAAGGTGGCCCAGATCGAGTGGGCCGGCGGGCGCAGCGGCGCGATCGACGGCCCGACCATCGACTTCCGCCAGTTCGTCTCCGGCCGCGGCGTGACCACGAACTACATCGCGCCGGCCGACGACGCTGCGTTCACCGCCTCGTTCGGACTCCAGTTCGACCACCCGGGCGGGTTCGCGGGGCGCCCGGCGTTCCCGCAGGCCGCCCCGTCGCCGGCCACCGGCTGGACCGACGTGCCGCGCTCGTTCAGCCCTGCGATGGAGATGCGCATGCGGGTGCTCGACGGCTCGAACCCGACGTGGGTCGACAGGTACGGCCTCAACGCCTACCTCTACGACAGCCGCAACGACGGCCGGACCCGCTATGACCGCGTCCTGTTCTCCCCCACCAAGGACGGCGACGACGCGGTCGGCGACCTGCGCGAGGGCGAGTGGGCCGACGTCAAGGTCACGATCCAGGGCGGCGCGCTGAACGGCAAGACCGGCGCCATGCTGGTCAAGGTCGAGCGGCTCGCCTCCGACCTCTCGCAGGTACGGCTGTTCCACACGTCGGTCACGCGCGCGAACGCCACGTGGCCGACATGGCCGGGCGAGCCCGGGTTCACGGGCACCTTCGAAGACTTCGTCGCCGAGCGCTTCCCGTCCTCGCAGGCCGGCGACTTCGCCGTCCTCGAGGCGGGCATCGTCAGCGAGGAGACGTACGTCGAGCAGGGCCTGTACTGGGAGACCGGCCACCGGCCGCTGATCAGGTACGTGCTCGATCGCTACCAGCCGGACGTGGCGCTGGTCGGCTACCCGGTCACCGACGAGTTCCAGCACCAGTTCCTCGGGCTGATCACGAGGCGGCTGCCGAACGGCGCCCGCAACCCGGCCTACGACGACGTCCAGGTCAACCGCACGCCCGACGGTCGCGTGGACGAGCGCAGAGCGTTCATCCGCCGCGCCTACAGGGGCGCCGACGCGACGATGCGGCTCGCCCAGGACCGCATGCGCGACCGTGACCTGACGACCTTCGTGGCGTCCGACCACGGCTTCGCGCCGCAGTTCCTGGCGATCGACGCGAGCAAGGTGCTCGTCGACCTCGGCCTGCTGTCGCGGCCGCAGACCTCCAACTGCCGCGTGGCGACCGGCGAGACGATCGGCAAGGCGAAGGCGTGCTTCGCCGGCGGCACCGTCCAGGTCTACCTCAACCTCGCAGGGCGCGACCCGGCCGGCGGAGGGCTCCAGCAGGTGGCGGCCGCGGACGAGGCGGCCGAGGTGGCCCGGATCAAGGCCGCGTTCCTCGCCCTCCAGGATTCGAACGACTGGACCGGAGACGGCCGGCCGGAGGGCTGGGACGTGATCGACCGCGTCTTCACCAAGGCCGAGGCGCGCTACATCCCGAACGGCGCGGGCCAGACCGCCGACATGGCCCACCCGACCCGCACCGGCGACGTGGTGGCGTTCTCGTACCCGCCGTACCAGTTCGACGCGGCGACGCCCGGCACGCTGATCGCGCGGTCGGCCTTCTTCGGCCAGCACGGCTACGTGCCGGACGTGCAGGACCTCGACAGCAACACGAACATGCGCGCCACGTTCCTGGCGGGCGGCAGGGCGATCGAGCGCGGTGTGGTCGACGACGTCCGCAGCATCGACCTCGCGCCGACGGCGGCGTTCCTGCTCGACATCCCGGCGCCGCAGCACAGCCAGGGCGTCGTGCGGCGCGACCTGCTCGACGACGGCCGCAAGTACCGGCCGATCTCGATCGTCGGGCTGAACGACTTCCACGGTCAGCTCGACCCGACGACGATGCTGATGGACGGCGTCAATGTCGGCGTCGGCGGCGCCTCGAGGCTCGCGACGATGTTCGACGAGGAGGCCTCGCATCTCCCGGGCCGGACGCTGCTCCTGGCGGCCGGCGACAACGTCGGCGCGTCGCCGCCGAACTCCGCGCTGCTCCAGGACATGCCGGCGATCGACGTCGAGAACGCGTGGGGCCTGGACGCCACCAGCTTCGGCAACCACGAGTTCGACTTCGGCGTCGAGCGCATCCTGGCCCACCAGGCGCGGGCCAACTTCCCGTTCCTCGCGACGAACATCGTCGAGCAGGCCACCGGCAGGCCGCCGGACTGGCTGGAGACGTCGAGGGTATTCCGAGTCAACGGCATCCGCGTCGGCGTGATCGGCTCGGTGGTGCGCACCACGCCCGAGCTCGTGCGGGCGGAGGCGACCGCAGGCCTCGAGTTCCTCGACGAGGCGGAGCGAATCGAGCGCGAGTCGCGGAAGCTGCGCCGTCGCGGCGTCAGGGTGCAGGTCGTGGTCATCCACGAGGGCGCCGTGCTCGGCGCCAACCGCGTCGCCGACCGCCCCGCGGCCGCGTGGCAGGGCCCGATCATGGACATCGTCGGCAAGCTCCAGGCCACGACGGTCGACCTCGTGATCGCCGGCCACACCCACCGGGCGGCGAACATGGTCGTCGGGCGGATCCCGGTCGTCGAGGGCTTCAACGCCGGCGCCAGCTACTCGGTGGCGCAGCTGATGATCCGGCACGGCGACGTCGCCTGGGCGGGAACCGCGACGCGTACGGCCAAGAACCTCGGCGTCGCCCCGCGAGCCGACGTGCAGGCGATCGTCGACAAGGCGAACGCGGACACGGCGGTGCTGCGCAACCAGGTGATCGGCACAGCGTCGACCGACATCCGGCGCGACCTGACGCGGCTCAACGAGTCGGCGATGGGCAACATGGTCGCCGACGCGATGCGCGAGAAGTACCCGGGCGTCGAGGCCGCGATCACCAACTCCGGCGGCCTGCGGCAGGACATCCTGCTCACGCCTCCCTCGGCGGGCGAGCAGCCCGGCCAGATCACCTGGGGCGAGGTGTTCGCGGTGCTGCCGTTCGGCAACCGTACGGTGATCCTCACCCTGACCGGCGCGCAGCTCAGGGAGGCGCTGCTGAACGGGTTCAGCCCCGTGTGCAACCCGGCGATAGCCACCGGTCGCTTCCCGCAGGTGTCGGGCCTGAGGCTTGCCTTCCACTGCGCGGGCACGACACCGGTGATCGACCAGGTCGCCAAGGTGGGGCCCGGCGGAGCGCTGACACCGGTGGGCCCGGCCGACACCGTCCGCTTCGTCACCAACGACTTCATGCTGACCGGCGGCGACGGCTACACGGTGTTCGCGCAGGGCACCGACATCCTGCAGCCCGGCGACGGCCTGCTCGAGGTCACGATCGAGTACATCACCGCCCACTCGCCGGTCGCCCCGGTCGTCGAAGGGCGGATCACGCGGACTCCGTAGCCGCTTCGGCGGGGGCCGGCCGTGCCACCCGGCCCCCGCCGTTGGTCCTAGGACTCGTGGCGTCGGATACTCGTGCAGTCCGTACCGATGAGTTCTGCGCGCGGTGCGAGTCTTAGGGGTCGTGACTTCCTCCCCACTCGCCCTCGAGGCGTCAGGCCTCGAAAAGTCGTTCGGTGAGGTCCGTGCCGTGGCCGGCGTGGATCTCGCCGTGCGCACCGGCTCCGTGTACGGCGTTCTCGGGCCGAACGGCGCCGGTAAGACCACCACGATCCGGATGCTCGCGACGCTGCTGCGTCCCGACGCCGGGTCGGCGCGCGTGCTCGGGCACGACGTCGTCAAGGAGGCCGACAAGGTCCGCGGCCTCGTCAGCCTCACCGGCCAGATGGCGTCCGTCGACGAGGACCTCACGGGCCGCGAGAACCTGATCCTGCTCGCGCGCCTGCTCGGCCTGCGGCGCGCCGACGCCAAGTCGCGCGCGGCCGAGCTGCTCGAGGCGTTCGACCTCTCCGACGCCGCCGGCCGGCTCGTCAAGAGCTACTCCGGCGGCATGCGGCGCCGGCTCGACATCGCGGCCAGCCTCGTGGTGACCCCGGAGCTGCTGTTCCTCGACGAGCCGACGACCGGCCTCGACCCGCGCTCCCGCAACCAGGTGTGGGACATCATCCGCTCGCTGGCCGACACCGGCACCACGATCCTGCTCTGCACCCAGTACCTCGACGAGGCCGACCAGCTCGCCGAGGGGATCGCGGTGATCGACCACGGCCGCGTGATCGCCGAGGGCACCCCGGCGCAGCTCAAGGCGTCGGTCGGCTCGGGCTCGCTGCACGTGCGCCTGCTCGACCCCGAGCAGCGCCCCGAGGCCGAGCGCGTGCTGACGCGGGAGCTCGGCACCGTGCACCAGGAGCCCGACCCGACGGCGCTGTCCGCGCCCTGCAGCGACGCCGACCGCGCCGCCGAGGCGATCGCCGAGCTGGCGCGGTCCGACGTGCAGATCGCCGGCTTCTCGCTCGGCCAGCCGAGCCTCGACGAGGTGTTCCTCGCCCTCACCGGCCACCCGGCCGAGGACCAGAGCCCCGACGACGCCGTGGAGGAGCGCACATGAGCACCGTGGTTCAGGACGAAGCGATCCGCAAGGCGCTCGCCTCGACGCCCCGGCCGCCGCGCG
Source organism: uncultured Solirubrobacteraceae bacterium (assembly GCA_963849695.1). Lineage (GTDB taxonomy): Bacteria > Actinomycetota > Thermoleophilia > Solirubrobacterales > Solirubrobacteraceae > DASSUW01. The sequence goes on along the minus strand of CAWKIT010000016.1, from coordinate 488,748 downwards.
CGAGCGCGATGTCGGCCGCGCTGACCTTCGGCTGGCGCGGGATGCTCAAGGTCAAGCACGTCCCCGAGCAGCTGCTCGACGTGACGATCACGCCGGTGATGTTCGTGCTGATGTTCACGTACCTGTTCGGCGGCGCCATCGCCGGCTCCACCGGCGCGTACCTCGACTACATCCTCCCCGGCATCCTCGTGATGTCGGTGCTCTTCACCACCGTCTACTCGGGGGTCGCGCTCAACACCGACCTCACCAAGGGCGTGGTCGACCGCTTCCGCACGCTGCCGATCTGGCGGCCGGCGCCCCTGCTCGGCGCGCTGCTGGGCGACAGCGTCCGCTACCTGGTGGCGGGCACGGTGATCGTCGTGCTCGGGGTGATCCTCGGCTTCCGGCCCGACGCGGGCGTGCCCGGCGTGATCGCCGCTCTGGCGCTGACGATCGTGTTCGCCTTCGGGCTGTCGTGGGTGTTCACCACGCTCGGCCTGCTCCTGCGGTCGCCGAACGCGGTCATGAACGCCGGCTTCATGGGGATCTTCCCGCTCACGTTCCTGAGCAACGTGTTCGTGGACCCCGAGACGCTCCCGGCCGCGCTCGAGTGGTTCGTGAACGTCAACCCGATCTCGATCCTGGCGACCGCCTCGCGCGGGCTGATGAACGGGAACGCGGACGCGACCGACATCATGATCGTGCTCGGGGTCGCGGTGGCGCTGACCGCGATCTTCATGCCGATCACCACGAGGCTCTACCGGAGCCGCTCGTAGACTGAACGTGTGGCGTTCCACCGCCGGATCGACGAGCCCGAGCCCGCCGACCGCCCAGCCGGCGCCTACGAGGTGCGGCGGGCGCGCTCGTCGCAGCTGGCGAGCGGCACGCTCGCATGCCCGCTTTGCGACGCCCCGGTCGCGGTGCCGGGAGCGTCGCTGACGCCGGCCGAGTGGGTCGCGTGCCCCTACTGCCGGCACGCGGGCGCGGCGCGCGAGTTCCTGTCGCTCGAGGAGCCGACGCGGCCCGCGCGGGTCACCGTCCGCGTGGTCGGTCGCCGACGCTGACGCTCACGCCGGCGACACCCAGCGCACGGCATTGGCGATCACCCGCCGGACCTCCGGCTGGTGGTAGACCGGATTGGTCTCGTGGCCGGGGCTGAAGTAGAAGATGCGCCCGCGACCGCGCGTCCAGCAGCAGCCGCTGCGGAACACCTCGCCGCCGCCGAACGAGCTGATGAAGACCAGCTCCTCGGGCGGCGGGACGTCGAAGAACTCGCCGTACATCTCCTGCTCGGGGATGACGAACGACGACGGGATGCCGGCCGCGATCGGATGCCCAGGCGCGACCGTCCAGACGGTCTCGCGGTCGTCGTGACGCCACTCGAGCGTGCAGCGCGTGCCCATCAGCCGCCGGAAGGGCTTCGAGTAATGGCCGGAGTGCAGGACGACGAGCCCCATTCCGTCGTGCACGCGGTCGACGACGCGGTCGACGATGTCGTCGGCCACGTCCTCGTGCGCGTCGTGGCCCCACCACACGAGGACGTCGGTCGTGTCGAGCACCTCGGCGGGCAGGCCGTGCTCGGGCTCGCTCAGTGTCGCCGTCCGCACCTTGCCGACATCGCTGAGCGCGTCCGCGAGCGTTGCGTGGATGCCGTCGGGATAGATCTCCGCCGCCTCAGGCTTGGAGCGCTCGCCGACGAACTCGTTCCAGATCGTCACGTTCATGCGTGCAGCATGTCCGTCACAGCGGCGGCAGCCCGCCGCCACCCGCGTCGCCGCACGCGGCGAGGTAGGCGTGCCGGGCGGCCAAGCGCGGGAATATGCGGGCGCGGGTGCCTCACGTGCGACGCGGTGCGCGTCGGCGCCTGAAGCACGAGCACGCCGGCGAGGACCACGAACCCGCCGAGCAGCTGCGCGACGCCCAGCACGTCCCCGAACGCGACGAAGGCGAGCGCCACGGTCACGACCGGCTCGACGGTGGAGAGGATCGAGGCGGTCGTCGGTCCTACGCGCCGGAGGCCGGCGAAGAACAGGCTCAGCGCGACGACGGTGCAGACGACGGCGATGCACGCGATCCACGCCCAGCCGGAGAGCGTGAGCCGGCCGGGGCGCAGCTCGCCGAGCAGCGCCGAGCCGGCCGTCAGGCTCACCGCCGCGGCGGTACACACGAGGGCGGAGAGGACGAGCGGCGGCACGCGGCGGGCGATCCCTTCGCCGGCGAGGATGTAGACGCTGTACACGACCGCGGTGGCGAGGCCGAGCGCGGCGCCCAGCGGATCGCCGGAGGCCGCGCCGCTGCTCGCCAGCACGAGCACCAGACCGCCGGACACGAGGCCGAGCGCGGCCATCCGGCGGCGGTCGGCACGCTCGCGTCCGAGGGCGATCGCCGCGACGGCCACGATCGCGGGGAACGTGTAGAGGAGCAGCGCTAGCAGCGAGGGGTCGACGCGCTCGAGCGCCGCGAAGTACCCGCCCGCCTGGGCGGCGTAGATGCCCCCGCCCAGGGCCAGCGCCGCGACCAGGTCGCGGCGGCCCACCCTGCGCAGCTCAGCGGCAGAGCCGCTCGCGACCACCAGCGCCCAGAACAACGCAGCGGCCAGTACGAAGCGAACGGCCAGCAGCGTGCCGACGGTCGCTCCGTCCTCGTAGGCGAGCCGGCCGAAGATGCCCATCGCGCCGAACGCGGCCGCGGAGGCGAGGCAGAGCGCCGCCCCGCCCATCCTCGCGCCCGTCCCGCTGATCATCGCCGTCCCCGGTGTGCTCATGGCCGGACATGCTGATCACACGAAGCGTCAGAAACCATTCTGGTTTCTCGTTGTGAATGCAGTAGCGTCTCTTCACGATGCTCGATCTGCGCCGCCTGCGTCTCCTGCGCGAGCTGAGCGAGCGCGGGACGATCGCCTCGGTCGCCGACGCGCTCCAGTTCACGCCCTCGGCGGTCTCCCAGCAGCTCGCCATGCTCGAGCGCGAAGCGGGCGTCCCGCTGCTCGAGCGGGCCGGGCGAGGCGTGCGGCTCACCGATGCGGCGCACGTGCTCGTCGGCCACGCCGAGGCACTGCTCGAACGCGCGGCGGTCGCCGAGGCCGACCTCGCGGCTGCGGCGGGGACGGTCGCCGGCCGCGGGCGCATCGCAGGCTTCCAGTCGGTGCTGCTGCGCATCGCGCTCCCGGCCATCGAGGCGCTGGCGCGCGCCGCGCCGCGCCTGCGCTGCGAGGTGTTCGAGGCCGAGCCCGAGCAGGCGCTGCCGGGGCTCGCCCTCGGCGACCTCGACCTCGTGCTCGGCGACGAGTGGCAGCACCAGCCGGTGCGGTTCCCGGACGGCGTCGACCGCCACGACCTGTTCCGCGACGAGGTGCACGCCGTCCTGCCCGCGGACCATCCGGCAGCGCGCCGCCACCCGGATGCGGTGCCGATCGCCGAGCTGGCCGGCGAGGCGTGGACCACCGCCCACGCCGGCCTGGCGTGGGAGGAGCTGACCCAGCGCACGTGCCGCGAGCTGGGCGGCTTCAACCCCGACATCCGCCACCGGACGGACGACGCCACGGTCAGCCTCGCGCTCGTCGCCCGCGGGCTCGCAGTCACCCTCCTCCCCACGCTGCCGCTGCCGGAGCAGCACCCCGGCGTCGCCCTGCGGACGATCGCCGAGCGACCGGTCTTCCGGCAGATCTTCGCGGCCACCCGCGCCGCCGACGCCGCGCGGCCCTCGACTCGCGCGTTGTCGGCCGCGGTCCGAGACGCGGTCGCGGCCCTCCCTCCCGCGCGTTGATCCGCCGGCAATTCCCGGTCAGCCGAACGTCTGGCCCCAGGCCCGCTCGGGCTCGACCAGGAACACGACGCGATCGGCTCGGATCGGATACGGCTGCCCGATGTACTTGTGCGAGATCCGGTCGATCACCTTCCACGCCGCGTCGCCCTCGAGTCGCTCGGCGACCCGGCCGCGCACCTGCGCCATCTGGTACGGCTGGTCCTGACGCGTGATCGAGATCGCCAGGCGCGGATCGCGATCGAGGTTGCGCGCCTTGCGCGAGCCCGGGCCGGTGAGGAACGCGATCCGGTCTCCCTCGAGGTCGACCCAGACCGGGACGCTGTGCGGGCCGCCGGTCGGGAGAGTGGTCGCCACATGACCGATGTTCGCCCCTCCGAACAGGGCGCGGACGTCTTCGGGGAGCTGTATCATTGGACAATCCTACCATGAGATCGGAAAATCCAACCAAATCTCCTCGATGCGCGTCGTCGGGCTGCCGGCGAGTGCCGGCCGAGCGATGAGGACCTACGGCGACCGCTGCGGCATCGCCCGCGCGCTCGACATCGTCGGCGAGCGCTGGGCCCTGCTGGTCGTCCGCGAGCTGCTGCTCGGGCCGAAGCGCTTCACCGACCTCCGCGCGGGATTGCCCAACGTCGGCCCCGACGTGCTCGCGCAGCGGCTCCGGGACCTCGAGGACGCCGGCATCCTGCAACGCCGCACACTCCCGCCGCCTGCGGGCGCGCGTGTCTACGAGCTGACCGACCGCGGGCTCGACCTCGAGCCGGTCGTGCTCGCCCTCGGCCGCTGGGGGAGCCGGGCGCCGTTCCCGGACGGCGACGCCGGGATCGGAGTCGACGCCTTCGTCCTCGCGCTGAAGACGCTGTTCGACCCGGCCGCCGACCTCGTAGCGACCGTCGAGCTGCGGCTCGGCGGCCAGCAGTTCCGCGCCCACGTCACCGACGGGCGGCTGGAGGTCGCCCGCGGCCCGGCCGACCAGCCGGCGGCGACGATCACCGGCGAGCCCGGCCCGCTGGCCGCGGCGCTCTGGCACGGCCAGCCGCTCGAGGCCCACATCGAAGGCGACCGCGATCTCGCGAAACACTTCCTCGCTCTCTTCCCGCCGCCGAACAAGGGGGGCTGAACGGTCGCCGTCTGACGCTCAGAGGATCAGCTTGCGCTCCATGTAGTGGATCGCAAGCCGCCACGAGACGAAGGCGAAGCCGACGAGGAAGCCGACGTGCCACACGTCGATCCAGCCCTCGAAGCCGAACACGGCGTGGCGGACCAGCTCGACGCAGTGGTAGAGCGGGTTGATGTGGCCCAGGAACTGGGCCCACTGCGGCAGCCCGTCGAGGGGGAAGAACGTCCCGGCGACGAGGAACATCGGCGTCAGCAGCCCGCTCTGCCAGTAGGAGAAGCTCTCGATCGCCTTCGCCTTCGCGGCGATGAAGATCCCGAACACGGCCCAGCCGAAGCCGCCCAGCGCGGCGATGAACGGCACCAGCAGCATGCCCCAGGCCGGATCGAGCCCGAACACCATCGCGACCAGCATCGGCACGCAGCCGTACACGCCGGTGCGCGCCGCGATCCACATCGCCTCGGCGGTCACGAGCTCCTCGGTGTCGACCGGGGCGGCGAGGATCGCGTCGTAGGTGCGCTGGAACGCGTATTTGACGTAGGTCGAGTACATCGCCGGGAACGCGGCCGAGAACAGCACCGTGGTAGCGACGATCCCGGTCCCGACGAACTCGATGTAGTCGTAGCCGGCGACCTCGCTGACCAGCGAGCCGAAGCCGAACCCGAAGGCCAGCAGGTAGATCGTGGGGTCGACGGTCGAGGAGAACGTCGACGACTTCCAGAACGACGAGTAGTTGACGACCTCGCGCACCATCACGCCCATCAGGGCGGGCCACTCGAGTCGGTGCAGGCGGCGGCGCGGAGCGGTGGCGGTGGCGACGGCCATCAGCTGATCTCCTCCCCGGTCAGCAGCACGAAGACGTCCTCGAGGTTGGTCACGCGCGGCTCGCCCTCGAGCTCGGCGGCGGCGCCGTTGGCCTGCAGGATCGACACCGACGTGCCGGTGCGGCGCGTGCGCCAGCCGCGCTCACGGGCGAGGATCTCGACCTCGGTGAGCCGCATCGGCGAGCCGTAGACCTCGACCGCCTCCGGCCCGGCGTACTCGGCGATCAGCTCGCGCGGCGGGCCGACGGCGACGGACTTGCCGTGCGACATGATCGTGACCTGGTCGCAGAGGCGCTCGGCCTCCTCGATGTAGTGCGTGCTCATGAGGATCGACACGCCCTCGGAGCGCAGCCGGTCGATCAGCGCCCACAGCTCCTGGCGCACCTGCGGGTCGAGCCCGACGGTCGGCTCGTCGAGCAGCAGCAGCCGCGGCTCGTGGAGCAGCGAACGGGCTATCAGCAGCCGCCGGCGCATGCCGCCGCTCAGCTCGTCGACCTTCGAGTCGCGCCGCTCGGTCAGGTTGGCGAGGGCGAGCGTGCGCTCGATCGCCTCCTTGCGGCGGCCGGCCGGCACGCGGTAGAGGTGGGCGAAGACCAGCAGGTTCTGCTCGACGGTCAGCGACACGTCGAGGTTGTCGAGCTGCGGCACGACTCCCATCAGCGCGCGCGCCTGCTTGGAGTCGTCGGGCAGGCGGTAGCCGAGCACCTCGAGCTCGCCCTCGTCGGCGATCACCTGCGCGGTGAGCGCCTTCATGGTCGTCGATTTCCCGGCGCCGTTCGGGCCCAGGAGCCCGACGCAGGTGCCGTACGGGACGTCGAGGTCCAGGCCGTCGACGGCGGTCAACGCCCCGAACCGCTTGACGACCCCCCGCAACCGGATCGCGGATTCGCCAGTCATCGCGAACTAAGACCGTAGGGCAGGGCCAGACTCATCGAGGTACGGCAGACTCGACTCTTCGCCGGCGCGTGTACCACGCGCCCGTCTTCGCGCTCATCCACCACCGTCCCGCGGTAGAGCCCGGCCGTTCGGGGTACGCGGCTGTGCATGCGGCGGATCGCGGTGATCGTGGCGGCGCTGGCGCTCTCGGGCCTGGCATGCGGTGGCGACGAGCAGGAGGAGCCACCAAGGGCCGGCTCGTCCGAGAGCCCGGCCTGCCCGCAGGGAACGCCGGCGGTCAAGGCGCGCGACGTCATCGGCACGCCGCCGGAGGACTACCGGATCGTCGCCGGTGACCGCCGGGCCCTCCGGCGGTTCGCCGACCAGGTCCGCGCACAGGCCGGCCACCGCTGGGAGGGCTACGACGCCAGGGTCCTCGTGCGGCGCGGCAGACTCAACGGCGTGGCCGTGGTCGTCATCAACGCCAACGAGGAGACCGGCAGCACGGAGACGTTCCTGCGCAGCTCCAAGCGCGCCGAGGAGCGAGCCGGCGTCCCCGGCGAGGACATCATGATCGGCGCCGAGCCGGGCCGCCTGCGCACCGGGCTCGACGGCGGCGTCATCGCCACCGCGCTGGCCGGCCCGTGCGCGATCACCATGCTGGTCGCGGACCGGGAGTCGCTGGTCCGCGACGCGGCCCCGCTGCTGACGGGCTCGTAGCGGTCAGAGCTCCCAGCCGAAGCAGATCGACCGGTAGCTGGGCTGCTCGCGCTCGTAGAAGCGGTGCGCGTCCGCGCGCGCCTCGCCGGAGTCGAGCTCGAGGTGGGTGGCGCGGCGCTCGCGCGCCCAGTCCTTGGCGGCGTCGAGCAGCGCCTTGCCGTACCCGGCCGAGCGGTGGTCGGGATGGACGGCAAGGTCCTCGACCCATGCGCGCCGGCCGAACCGCACGGACTCGATGTCGAGGTAGACCGAGCAGATGCCGACCACCGCGCCGTCGACCTCGGCCACGAGCATCGTCGCGTCCTCCGAGTCGACGAGCCGGTCGAGCCGCGTAGACGCGCGCGCGGCCTCCCAACCCTCCGGTCTGATGCCGGGCGGCGCGAACAGCCACTCATAGCCGGTGGCCAGGGCGGCCGCTTCGCCGCGGTGGGCTTCGCGGATCACCCGCCGGCCATCGCCGGGAGGATCACCAGGGTGTCGGACTCGCCGACGCCGGTGTCGAGCCCGTCGAGCACCCGGACGTCCTCGTCGTTCAGGTACACGTTGACGTAGCGGTTGAGCGAGCCATCCGGCCCGAACAGCTGCTCCTCGGTCGCGGGGTGCTGCTGCGCGAGGTCCTGCAGGACGGCGCCGACCGTGTCGCCGGCCGCCGCCACCTCCTTCTCGCCGCCCACGGACGGGCGCAGCACAGGGGGAACCTTGATCGTCGCCATGCGGGCGGTCAGGCTACCCGGCAGCGGCGCAGAACGCCTCGTAGTCCGGGAAGACGCCCAACTCCTCGTCGGCGATCTCGGACGGCTCGCGCGAGCAGATCGGGCACTCGGGGTCGCGGCGGACCTTGAGCTCGGTGAACGTGGCGCCGAGCGCCTCGTAGAGCAGGAGCCGCCCGACGAGCGGCTCGCCGGCGCCGGTCACGAGCTTGACGACCTCGGTCGCCTGCAGCAGGCCCATCGTCCCCGGCAGCACGCCGAGGACGCCGTTCGCACCGCACGACGGCGCCAGCTCGGCGGGCGGCGGCACCGGGTACAGGCAGCGGTAGCACGGGCCGTCGTGCGGCTTGAAGACCGAGAGCTGGCCGTCGAAGCCGAGGATCGAGGCGGACACGACCGGGATGCCGAGCCGCACCGTGGCGTCGTTGAGCAGGTAGCGCGTCGGGAAGTTGTCGACGCCGTCGACGATCACGTCGTAGCCGTCGATGATCTCCATGATGTTGGAGGCGTCGAGGCGGGTCTTGTACTTGACGACCTCGACGTCCGGATTGATCGCGGTGATCGACTGCTCGGCGGAGTCGACCTTCGGCACGCCGATCCGGTCGGTCGTGTGGATCACCTGACGCTGGAGGTTCGAGAGGTCGACGTCGTCGTCGTCGACCACGCCCAGCGTCCCGACCCCGGCGGCCGCCAGGTACAGCGCGGTCGGCGAGCCGAGACCGCCGGCGCCCAGCAGCAGCACCTTCGCCTCCAGCAGCTTCGTCTGGCCCTCGACCCCGATCTCCGGGATCAGCAGGTGGCGCGAGTAGCGCTCGCGCTGCTCGGCGGTCAGCGACTTCGGGACCTCGACCTTGTAGCCGCGGTCCTTCCACAGCGTGATCCCGCCGGTCATCGACTTCACGTTCTCGTAGCCGAGCAGCGCCTCGAGCGTGTGGGCGGCGAGCGCGGAACGCTGGCCGGTGGCGCAGTAGAGGACGATCTCCTGCGAGCGGTCGGCGCCGGCGATGCCCTCGATCCGCGACTCCAGGTAGCCGCGCGGAACGTGCCTGGCGCCGGGGATGTGCCCGGCGTCCCACTCGTTGCTGTCGCGCACGTCGACGAGGACGATCCCGTTGCCGAGGTGCTCGCTCACCTGGGCGGGGTCGACCTCCTCGACCTTGCTCTTGATCTCGCGGATCACCTCCGCGCCGCTGCGGCTCATGTGAAAAGTCCTCGAAGTTGGTCAGGATTCAAGACTTCACAAAGGATAGCGGTAACCAGGGCGCTCGCACGAGCTCGCGAGCGCGAGTGAGCCGCATACCTCATCAGGGGCTCGTTCCCTGCCGATGACTGAGTAGATGCGCTCGCGCACTCTCCTCACCCAGGTCCTCGCCGTCAACACGGCGCTGGTCGCCCTCACCGCGTTCGTCGCGGCCATCGTCGCCCACGACCGGTTCAAGGACGCCACGAGCACCGAAGGGCTGCTGCTCATCACGCTCGCGGTGTTCGGGGTGATCCTGCTCAACTCGATCCTGCTGCGCCGCCGGCTCGAGCCGATCGAGCGGCTGGTCGGGACCATGAGCAGCGTCGACCTCACGTCGCCGGGCACGCGCGCCGAGGTCACGCCCGGCGCCGCCGACGAGGTGCGCCGCCTGGCAGCCGGCTTCAATCGGATGCTCGAGCGGCTCGAGCACGAGCGGCGCGAGGCCGGTCGCGCCGCGCTGCGCGCCCAGGAGGTCGAGCGGTCGCGGATCGCGCAGGATCTGCACGACGAGGTCAACCAGTCGCTGACCGCGATCCTGCTGCGCCTGCAGGCGACCGTCCATGCTGCTCCGCCCGGCCTGCAGGCGGAGCTGCGCGCGACCCAGCAACTCGTCACGCAGGCGATGGAGGAGCTGTTGCATCTGGCCCGCCGGCTGCGGCCGACGGCGCTCGACGACCACGGCCTGGTTCCCGCGCTCGCCTCACAGGTGGCCGACTTCGGCGACCGCACCGGCATCCAGGCGACGTTCCGGCGCCACGGCGCCGTGCCGACACTGAGCGATGAGCAGGAGCTCGTGATCTACCGCGTCACGCAGGAGAGCCTGTCGAACGTGGCGCAGCACTCGGGCGCGCGGCACGTCGACGTCGATCTCTCGTTCGTGGGCCGCACGCTGCTGCGCGTGCGCGACGACGGGAGCGGCTTCGTGGCCGCGCCGAACGGCAGCGCGCGGCTCGGCGTGTCCGGCATGCGAGAGCGGGCGCTGCTCGTGGGCGGGCGCCTGGACATCCGCTCCGCGCCCGGCAAGGGGACCACCGTCGAACTATCCATGGGAGCGACATGAAGATCCTGATCGCCGACGATCACGGAATCGTCCGCGGCGGCCTGAAGCTGCTGATCGAGCGCCAACCCGACATGCAGGTGGTCGCCGAGGCGGAAGACGGCGTCGACGCCTTCGAGCAGGCGCTCGCCACGCGGCCCGACCTGTGCGTGCTCGACGTCTCGATGCCGCGCATGACCGGCCTGCAGGCCGCGCGCCAGATCCGCTCGCACCTGCCCAAGACCCAGGTGCTCGCGCTCTCGATGCACGACGACGAGCGCTACGTGTTCGACGCGCTGAAGGCGGGCGTCTCGGGCTATGTGCTCAAGCGCGAGGTCGACCAGGCCCTGCTGAACGCGATCCGCGCGGTGCATCGCGGCGAGGCGTTCCTCACCAACGCCGTCGAGCGCTCGCTGATCCGCGAGTGGATGTCGGACAGCGCGACCGGGCCGGAGGAGCCGCTGTCGCCGCGCGAGCAGGAGGTGCTGAAGCTGATCGCCGAGGCGTACACCAACAAGCAGATCGCCGAGACGCTTCACCTGGCGGAGAAGACCGTCGAGTCGCACCGCGCGAATCTGCTGCGCAAGCTCGGCATGCGCGACCGCGTCGAGCTCGTCCGGTACGCGATCCGGCGCGGGCTGACCGAAGCCTAAGCTTGGCCCCGTGCTCCCGACACGGGTCCTGCTCGCGCTCACCACCCTGTGCCTGTGCGCCGCCTGCGCGGTGTTCGGAGTGTGGCTTGCCTCGCGCGACGACGACGCGCCTGCCGCGACCGGCTGGGAGGGCGCGGTCCGGCCGCCGGGCGCCCGGATGCCCGATTTCGAGCTCACCACCCAGGACGGCGAATCGGTGACGGCGGGCGGCCTGCGCGGGCGTCCGGTGGTGGTCACGTTCGTGTACTCGACGTGCGAGGACACGTGCCCGGCGCAGGTGCAGAGCATCCGCGGGGCGCTCGACGACCTCGGGCGCGAAGTGCCGGTGGTCGGCGTGTCGGTCGATCCCGCCAACGACACGCCGGCGCGGGCGCGCGCGTTCCTGCTCGAGCAGTCGATGACCGGCCGGATGGAGTTCCTGCTCGGGACCCGCGAGCAGCTCGAGCCGGTGTGGGAGGCGTTCGGGATCGCGCCTCAGCGCAAGGGGCGCGAGCACTCCGCCTACACGGTGGTGGTGGACGGCGAGGGTCGCCAGCGGATCGGCTTCCCGGCCTCGCAGCTCACGCCGAGCCGGCTCGCGCACGACCTCGCGCGGCTGTAAGGGGGTCAGACCCCGCTTGGCCGCTGGGCGAGCGTGTCCTGCGCGGCGTCCTCGCGGTCCTGCGCCGCGCGGTAGACGGCGTAGCTGTCGGCGTCCGGCGCCGCGCGCCATCGGCGATAGGCCTCGCGCGCGTCGTCGCGGGCGTCGATCCACAGGTCGAAGTCGGCGATCCGGGCGGGCGGCCGGCGCAGCACGACCTCGCGCGTGTCCGCGACCTGGTCCAGCAGCGTCTTGAGCTCGTGGCTGCTCATCGCTCGCTCCTCGCCGGACTGACTTCCCGTCCGGCACCCCCTTCTACGCATGAGTCCGCCGGACGGTTGCCTGTCTGACGAACCGTCGGGTCCGGGCGTGCGCCCGTGAGGCTCAGGCGGCGAGCGCCAGCGCGGGCGTCGCGGCGAGCGCCTGCTCGGCGGCGTCGGCCCGGTCCTCGGCCGCGCGGTAGACCGCGTAGGCCGCGGCGCCGCGGAAGTCACACCAGGCCTGGTAGGCGAGGTTCGCCTCCGCGCGGGCCGCGCTCCAGATCGCGAACAGCTCGTCGTGGCGCTGGGCGGCGGTCATGCCTTCGCGAGGTACCCCCGCGCCGCGGCCTCAAACGCCGGGCCCGTCGGCGCGCTTGGCGCGCGCGCGCCGCTCGCGCAGCTTGCCGACCAGCAGCAGCCCGAACAGGATGAGCAGCGGCACCGCGTAGAGGAGGTCGACGAGAACATGACCGGCATGCGCGAGCGGGGTCACGCCTCCAGCGCCTCCGACAGGAGGGCGATGCCGAGCACCGTGAAGACGACCATCACGAGCAGCATGACCACCTGCGACACGGTCGCGCCCCGCGCGCTCCCGTAGACGACCAGCGCGCGGTCGTGGGCGAGGACGAGCGCGGCGACGTGGCCGGCCACGAGCGCGCCGATCTGCACGTAGGCGATCGCGGTGGCAGACACGATCGAGTAGTCGATCGCCGCGCCGGCCCCGCCGAACAGGTCCGAGCCGTCACCCAGCGGGTCGGACGCCAGGCTCCACAGTGACTGGCCGTTGTAGGCGAGCAGCGAGAAGTAGTGAGCGACCAGGTAGGCGGCGGCGATCGGGATCAGCGTGTGCACGAACCGCCGGCCGAGCTCCACCCGGCTCAGCCGCAGGTCGCGGCGCGGCATGCCGAGCACGCCGGTCACCCAGATCGCCGTCACCACCGCGAGCGACACCGCGAGGCCGACGACGAACGCGAGCTCGAGCCCGAGGCCCTTCGACAGCCCGAGGCCGGTGAACGCGTCCTGGAGGTCGCCGATCCAGCCGTTGAAGAGCGGCCCCTCCTTGGCGCCGTCGTAGGCGGTGGTGCCGATCGCCGTCAGCAGCACGGCGGTCGTGCCGGCGAGCGCCACCAGGCCGGTGGCGCCGATCACCGGCGGGCGCAGGACGAGCCGCCCGTCCGCCCGCCGGGCGACCGGCGCCATCCGGGCGAGGAGCGAGAACCAGACGCCGAAGGCGTCGCCGCGGCGCGTCCACGGCTCGACGCCGTACAGGCTCATCCCCACCAGCTGGATCGCCAGGTAGACGAGCATCAGGGTCGCGAGCGGCCCCGGGTCCTTCGCCGCCGCCCAGCACAGCTCGCAGATCGCGAAGCCGACGAGGCCTGCGGCGGCGGGCCAGTGACCGAGCTTGTCCGGATACGGCAGCGGCTCGGGGAGCGCTCCGCGCGCGAAGCGGCCGGCGAGCCAGCCGGTCGCACGGCCGATCGCACGCCACGGGCTCAGGAGCCGGAACACGTCCCCGAACAACAGCGTCAGGAACGGGATCCCGACCCAGAAGCCGACGTAGACCGCGGTCGGCGCCAGGTTGTCGGTCTGGGTGTCGGTCCCCGCCAGGCCGGCGTACACGGTGACCGCGAACACGAACACGCCGGCGGCGCCCAGCAGCAGCTCGAGAAGGAGCGGGATGCGCACGAGCGCCCGCTCGGGCACCCGCTCGAGCCGCGGCCGCGACCAGCCGGCCGCGAGCGCCAGGAACGAGATCACCAGCACCACCGCGGCGGCGACCGCGAACCAGGCGAGCGGGATCGGCAGATCCGCGCGCCCGACGATCCCGTGAGCGATCAGCCACACGGGGATGGAGTCTAAGAACGACGAAGGCCCCGCCGGAGCGGGGCCTTCATAACAGGACTTCAGTCAGCGAGTGCGACTACTTGCTGCACTTCGCGCTGCCCGTGGCCGTCGCGCTCGAGACCGGCGGCGGCACGGGATTCGCCTCGTAGGTCAGCTTGACCTTGACGGTGTGCTTGCCACCACTGCAGCCGATGCTCCTCACGGCCCTGCTGGCTGCGCGTGATGTCGACGTCCAAGTCGGTGAGCGCGGAGTACGTCACGCCGTCCGGCTTCTTGAGGCTCGCCGGGATCGACATCGTGAGCCGCCGGCCTTCGTTGGTGACCTTGGCGTTCAGGACACCGCGGATGCTGCCCACGGTGACATAGAAGTAGACGTTCTTCGGCCCACCGACGAGGGCGGTGACGTTAAGCGTCAGCTGAGTCGGCGAAGCGGCGTGCGGGCCGAAGATCGCGTGGGCCACGCCGTCGCCGACGATGGACTTCGGCGGGCAGTTGTCCGTCCCGCTCTGTGCGAGGACGCTCAGGGAGCACTTCTTGAGTCCCCTGCCGCTCACCCGGAGCGTCTTGGGAAGATCGATCTGGATCTTGCTCGCCGTCGTCTTGCTCTCGGCCGGGTTCTCCACGAAGATCCCGAGGGCGACCGGCTTGGGGTTGGACTTGGTGCCGGCCTTCTTCGGCGACACGGTGATTTTACTCGTCGGCTGTGGAGCCTGGGTCTGTGCGATCGCGACCGCAGTCATGGACAGAGCAGCGACAGCCGCAACGGCTGCCATCAGGTACTTTCTCAAGGGAGCCCTCCGAGGGAACAAAAGGGGGTTGACTCACGAATCAACCCCAGACGCACCGGAAAGTTTCGCGTGCGCGTGAGATGAGTTATCGGCGGGCGGCGCAGAGGCGCTCGACGCCGTCGAGCAGAGTCCAGTTCGCCCGCAGGACGCGCTCGGCTTCGGCGACCAGCCCGTCTTCCTCGGCGGCGTCGACGCGGGCCGCGATCTGGGCGCGGCCGGCCGCTGCGTGCTCGCGGTCGCGCTCGACGTGGAGGTCGAAGTACGCGGTTGCCGGCCCGGCGGCGAAGCCGTAGTGCTCGCGGAGCTTGTCGGACTTCACCTGCGAGATCGCCGGCTGGGCCGACTCGATCGCGTACAGGGCGACGAGGTGGCCCAGGAGGTCGCGGCCCTCGCCCGCCCATGCGTCGGCGCACTCGGTCGTCTCGGGCGACGGCGGCTGCGGCACGTCGGCTCCGGTCGCGCCCGCGAACTGGTCCCAGAGCGCGACGTGCGCCGCCTCCTCGCCGGCGTGGGCGGCGAGCTCGGCGCGCGAGAGGAAGTCGCCCGCCGCGTGTGCGGCGCCGTCGGCGGCGCGCGCCAGCGCCACGACGGCGTGCCGGTACTGACCGGCGTAGAGCGCGAGCTCGCGCGCGGACAGCTCGCCGACGCTCCATCGGAGGTAGAACGGATGGTCCAGGACGTTCCAGCGGGACTGCACGTCAGCCAGGCGAGACCAGAGGTCCACGCGAGCCTCCTCGAAGGGGATTCCGACCCGGCGGGCGATGCTACCGTGGCCACCGGTCGTGCGCGCCCAGCCAGACAGGATCCACGCGCCGCCGTTCCCGCGCGGGATGCCGTGGGTCAACGTGGCGCCGCTGCGGATGGACAAGCAGCTCGGCCGGCCGGTCCTGATCGAGTTCTGGGACTTCTGCCGCGTCAACTCGCTGCGCACGCTCCCGTACGTGAAGGCGTGGCACGAGCGCTACGCCGCCGACGGGCTGCGGGTGATCGGCGTCCACACCGGCGGGTTCCCGCCCGCCCGCGACGAGCACAACGTCCGCCGCGCGGTCGAGCGGCTCGGGATCGCCTACCCGGTCGCGATCGATTCGCAGCTCGAGCTGTGGGACCTGTACGGCAACCAGGGCTGGCCCGCCCGCTACCTCTGGGACGCCGAGGGCGCGCTGTTCTCGCTCCACTACGGCGAGGGCGCCTACCAGGAGACCGAGCTCGAGATCCAGGAGCTGCTCGGGATCGAGCGCGAGCCGCTCCCGCCGTTGCGCCCCGAGGACGCGCCCGGCGTCCTGCTCCCCGCCCAGACCGGGGACCGGCCCGGCGCCTACAGCGGGCCCTACGAGGCCGGCGCCGTTCACGCCGTGCTCGAGGGCGAGGGCGAAGCGATCGCCAACGGCCGCGCGCTCGCGGTCACCGATCCCGGCTGCTACGAGCTGATCTCCCACCGCCACCACACCGAGGGCGTGCTCGACCTGCGGATCGGCCCCGGCGTCACCTGCCACGCGACGTGCTTCACTCCAGCGCTTCCAGCAGCCGCAGCAGCCGCGGCGGCTCCGCGTCCTCGATGAGCACGCCGGTGCCCGGGAAGTAGGGCGACCGCGTCGGCGCGTCACCCAGGAAGTGCGGCTGGTGGACCCACGAGCCGGTGTTGTGCACCCGTCCGCCCGCGCGCGTGGTCCACTCGGCGAGATCGTCGCCGGGCAGCGGCCCGGGCCTGTGCGAGTGCCCGCAGATCACATGCGGCGCGCGCACGCCGAGCCGGTGCAGGAACTCGACCATCCCGTGCAGGTAGCCGCGTCGCAGGCCGGCTCCGGACAGGTCGCGGCCGACCGGCCCGATCCCGAGCGCGTTGAACGCCGCCACGGCGACCGAGAACCCGGCCCGCATGGCGGCCGTGCGCAGCCGCAGCCGGCGGCCGGCGCCGCCGAGCTCGATCCACGCGCGCGCCGACGCCCCGGCGCCGGCGCTGATCACCGCGTTGTCGGCGCGCTGCGTGAGCGCGTGCATCCACGCGTACAGCGGCGAGAGCACGGCCTCGTAGTCGTCCGGCGTCGCGCCCTCGTCCGGCAACGTCACCGCCCACCGCGCCATCGCGCCCGCCGCCAGCCGCTCGAACGTCGGCACCGTCGCGTGCAGGTCCGAGTAGTGGCCGTGGATGGCGAAGACGTCCTCGCGCAGCCACACGCCCGGGTAGACCACCTCCACGCGCGCGGGCGCCGCCCGCTCGGCCAGGGCCCCCGCCAGCGGACCCGCCTCGCGCGGCTCGATCCGCTGCTCGAGCCCGAGGAAGCCCGACGGCTCGACCAGCAGCCGCCCGTCGATCCAACCCGCGACCAGCCCGTGGTCGTGGTTGCCGGCCGCCAGCAGCAGCTCGCCGTCCGCCCCCAGCGCCCGGCCCATGTCCGCGAAGAACGGCCCGGCGACCTCGATGGCGCCGCGATGCGGGCCGTCCCGCAGCTCGAGCCCGTCCCCGAGCACCACCAGGCGATCGACTCCGCGCACGGCCTCGATCAGCGGCTCGCGCAGCGCCGGCCGCCGCAGCAGGTCGGCGCCGGTGCCGGCGCCGATGTGAAGGTCGGAGATCACCAGGGTCCGCACGGCGAACTAGTGTGGCGACACTCATGACCGGACCCCTCGACGGCCTGATCGTCGCCGACTTCTCGCGCGTCCTCGCGGGCCCCTACGCGTCGATGCTGCTCGGCGACCTCGGGGCCGACGTGATCAAGGTCGAGCGCCCTGGCGGCGGCGACGACACGCGCGCCTGGGGCCCGCCGTGGCGCGACGGCGAGAGCACGTATTTCCTCAGCCTCAATCGCAACAAGCGTTCGGTGGTGCTCGACCTCACGGACCCCGGGGACCGCAAGCTCGCCCGCACGCTCGGCATGCGCGCGGACGTCCTCATCGAGTCGTTCCGGCCGGGCCTCATGGCCGGCTGGGGGCTGGACGGCGACACGTTGCGCGCCGAGAACCCGCGGCTCGTCTCGTGCTCGGTCACCGCGTTCGGGAGCGGCGAGCGAGCGAAGGGGATGCCCGGGTACGACTTCCTCCTACAGGCCATGGGCGGCCTCATGAGCGTCACGGGCGAGCCCGACGGGCGGCCGCTGAAGGTCGGCGCGGCGGTCGTCGACCTGGTCTGCGGCCTGCTGGCGACGATCGGGATCCAGGCCGCCCTCGCCGAGGGTCGCGGCCGCCACGTCGAGGTCTCGCTGATCGACTCGGCGCTCGCCGCCCTGCTCAACCAGGGCTCGGCGTGGGTGTCGGGCGGCGCCGTGCCCGAGCGGCGCGGCAACCGCCACCCGAGCATCGTGCCGTACGAGACCTACGAGGCGTCCGACCGGCCGTTCGCGGTCGCGGTCGGCAACGACCGCCTGTTCGCGCGCATGTGCGAGGCGGTCGGGCTGCCGGACCTGCCGCAGGACGAGCGCTTCGCCAGCAACACGGCGCGGGTGGCGAACGTCGACGCGCTGGCCGAGCGGTTCGAGGCCGTGTTCCGTACCCGCCCGGCCGAGCACTGGATCGAGACGCTGGGCGCCGCCGCCGTCCCGGTCGGGCCGATCAACCGCGTCGACGAGGCGTTCGCGCTCGCCGCCGATCTGGGATTGCAACCCGTCGACGAGTCCCACGGCGTACCGCTGATCGCGCCGCCGCTGCGCCTGGACGGCGAGCGCCCGGCGGTCCGCCGCCCGCCGCCGCGGCTCGACGAGCACGGCGACGAGATCAGGACCTGGCTGCGAGCTGCTGCCTGATCACCTTCGGCAGCATGAAGCGCACGTCCTCGCGCATGACCTCGAACGTCTCGACGGTCTGCGTCCCACGGTCGCGGAAGAACTGCACGAGGCGGTCGACGAGCTCCTCGGGCGCGCTGGCGCCGGACGAGATGCCGACCACGCGCGCACCCTCGAGCCACTCCTCGCGCACCATCGACTCGTTGTCGATCAGATGCGCCTCGGCGCCGTAATCGCGCGCCACCTCGACCATCCGCTGCGAGTTCGACGAGTTGGTCGAGCCGATCACGAGCACGAGGTCGCACTGGGAGGCCATCTGCTTGACCGCGGCCTGGCGGTTGGTGGTCGCGTAGCAGATGTCGTCGGTGCGCGGGCCGGTGATGCTCGGGAACTTCTCGCGCAGCCGGTTGATGATCGAGCGCGTCTCGTCGACCGACAGCGTGGTCTGGGAGATGTAGGCGACGCGCTCCGGGTCCGCGACCTCGAGCGTGTCGACGTCCTCCTCGGTCTGTACGAGCACGATGTGCTCGGGCGCCTCGCCGGTCGTGCCCTCGACCTCCTCGTGCCCGGCGTGGCCGACCAGCACGATCGTGTAGCCCTCGTCGGCGAACTTGACCGCCTCGCGGTGCACCTTGGTGACCAGCGGGCAGGTGGCGTCGATCGTCCGCAGGCCGCGCCGCTCGGCGTCGGAGTGCACGGCCGGCGACACGCCGTGGGCCGAGAACACCGTGATCGCGCCCTCGGGGATCGAGTCGTCGAGCTCGTCGACGAAGATCGCGCCGCGCTCGCGCAGCGAGGCGACGACGTGCTTGTTGTGGACGATCTCCTTGCGCACGTACACCGGCGGCCCGTGCAGGTCGAGCGCGTGCTCGACGGTCTGCACGGCGCGGTCCACGCCCGCGCAGTAGCCGCGCGGGGCGGCGAGGAGCAGCTTCTCCGGGTTCACCGTGAGAAGTCTAGGAGCATCCGCACCACGGTCTCGCCCGTGAGGTCGAGCGCGCGCGCCGAGACCGCGTCCATGTCGTCGCACCGCTTGTGCCAGCAGTCGAACGT
This sequence comes from uncultured Solirubrobacteraceae bacterium, assembly GCA_963849695.1. GTDB lineage: Bacteria > Actinomycetota > Thermoleophilia > Solirubrobacterales > Solirubrobacteraceae > DASSUW01. Next base: position 469,580 of record CAWKIT010000016.1, on the reverse strand, counting down.
GAAGTCGATCAGGTCGATGGCCGGGACCCCCCGGCGTAGGAACGGCGTGTGGTCATCGAGGATCGGACCGGCGGTCTCGTCGGGGAACGCCGACTGCGCGCCAACTGCGCGTGCCGCGGCGCGCAGGCGCTTCCACAGCGCGATGTCCGAGCTGCCTTCGCGGGGGATCCGCATCCCGCCCTTCTCGGCCACGAAGTCGAGCAGGATCATCGCCCGCAGCTCCGCGCGCGTGCTGCCGCGCATACGACTTCGAGCCGCGCAGGCCGGTGGCGTAGAAGTCCTCGTTGTCGTCGGGGCTCTCCTCGCCGTCGAACAGGACGAAGCGGATCGGCGGCGCGCCGGCGGGGCGCTTCGCAGCCCGCATCGCGCGCGCGATCTCGAGCAGCGCCGCGGTGCCGCCCGCGCCGTCGTTGGCCCCGACGAAGCCGGGGATGTCCTTGGTGTCGTAGTGGGCGGCCACGAGGATCGCCTTGCCGCGGCCGCGGATCGAGCCGACCACGTTCTGCAGCCCGCCCGGCCAGCGGCTCGAGCCGCCCGCGCGGGAGTCGCTCGCGCAGCCACGCGGCGAGCTCACGCGAGCGCTCCGAGCCCGCCGGCCGCGGCCCAAGCTCGGCCTGGTAACGCAGATCGGCGAACGCGCGGTCGCGGTCGAAGCGATCCACCTTCAGCGCCGCGGCGGCGTCCTGGCCGCCGTCGGAGGAGCCGCACGCGGCGGCGGCGAGTACAAGCACGAGCGCGACGAGCAGGAGCCTGCGCACTAGTCGTTCGACGTGACGGCCTCGAGCAGGTCGGCGAACCTCGCTCGGGCGGCCTCGCGGCGGGTCGGGACGTGCTCGGTCGGGACGCCGTCCGCGGGCGCCTCGTAGCCGCGCAGGATCTGGCGCGCGACGCTCTGGCGGTGGACCTCGTCGGGCCCGTCGTAGAGCCGCGCCGCGCGCGCGAACCGGTACATCTGCTCGAGCGGCAGGTCGGTCGAGTAGCCGAGCGACCCGTGCGCCTGGAGCGCGCGGTCGACCACGTCGTGCAGCACCTGGGCGCCGTAGAACTTGATCAGCGCGATCTCCTGCCGCGCCGCCGCCGCGCCCTCGGTGTCCATCTTCCACGCGGCGTGCAGGGTCATCAGACGCGCGGCGTGCATCTGCGCCGCCGAGTCGGCGATCCAGTTCTGCACGGTCTGCTTGTCGGCCAGCAGCGAACCGTGCGAGTAGCGGCTGAGCGCGCGCTCGCACAGCATGTCGAACGCCCGCCGCGACACGCCGAGCCAGCGCATGCAGTGATGGATGCGTCCGGGCCCGAGCCTCTGCTGGGCGATCAGGAAGCCGGCGCCGCGCGCGCCCAGCAGCGCGTCCCTGGGGACGCGCACGTCCTCGTACAGGATCTCGGCGTGCCCGCCGTAGGAGCCGAAGCGCTCGTACGGGTGCTCCATCGTCGGCACGTCGCGCAGGATCGTGACGCCCGGCGTGTCGACCGGGACGATGAACATCGACGCGCGCTGGTAGCGGTGCGCTTCCGGGTCGGTGACCGCCATCACGATCAGGAAGTCGGCCACCGAGGCGTTGGTCGAGAACCACTTGTGGCCGTTGATCACCCAGTCGCCCGAGTCCTCGACGGCGCGGGTCTGCAGCAGCGTCGGGTCGCTGCCCGCGCTGTCGGGCTCGGTCATCGAGAACGCCGAGCGCAGGTCGCCCGCCAGCAGCGGGTGCAGCCACTGCTCCTTCTGGTCGTCGGTCCCGGCCAGGGCGAGGATCTCGGAGTTGCCGGAGTCGGGCGCCTGGCTGCCGAACGCGACCGGCGCGAACGGGCTCGTGCCGAGGATCTCGTGCATGAGCCCGAGCTTCACCTGGCCGAACCCCTGCCCGCCCAGGTCGGGCGGCAGGTGCGCCGCCCACAGCCCGCGCTCGCGCACGCGCTCCTTCAGCGGCGCGATCGCGCGCTCGAAGCCGTCGGGGCCGAGCTCCTCGAACACCGTCTCGATCGGCCAGATCTCGTCGCGCACGAACGCGCGCATCCAGTCGAGCTGCGCCTGGAACTCAGGCTCCGTCGAGAAGTCCCACCCCACGACGAAGAAGATAGCCCGTGCCTTCGTCCGGCCGGCACCCTGATGCCGCTGCGCGCCATCCGGGCGCGACAATGGAGGCATGCCCCTCGTGGCCGCCGCAGCGGTCGCGGCAGGAGCGGCGCTCCAGTCGGCGACCGGGTTCGGGTTCTCGATCGTGGCGGCGCCGCTGGTGTTCGCGGTCGTCGAGCCCGAGGAGGCGGTCGGGCTCCTGATCGTCCTCGGCTCGCTGGTCAACGTGCTCACGCTCGCGACCGAGCGGCGCCGTCCGCGCCCCGTGTGGCGCGAGTGCGCGGTCCTGCTCGCGTTCGCGCTCCCGGGCGCCGTGGCCGGCGTGGCGGTGCTGCGCGCCCTCGACCCGGTGGCGCTTCAGATCGCGGTCACCGCCGGCGTGATCGCGACGCTGGCCGCGCGGCGGCTGGCGGGAAGCGCTCAGGCGCCGGCATGGGCGGGACCGACAGCCGGCCTGGCGGCGGGCGCACTCACGACCTCGACGACCACCGCCGGGCCCCCGCTGATCGTCTATCTCCTCGGACGCCGGATCGACCCGGTCCGGATGCGCGACACGATGCCGGTCTGCTTCCTCGGGCTCAGCGTGGTCGGCGTGATCGCGCTCGCGGTCACCGGCACGAGCGGCGCGGTACCGGACGCAGGGCTGGTCGCGCTCCTCGTGCCGGTGGTGATCGCCGGGCATCTCGCCGGCCGGCCCTTGTTCGCCGTGCTCCTGCGCAGCGGCCGCTACGAGGCCGTGCTCACGTCGGTGCTGCTCGCTTCGGTCGCGGGTGGCCTGGCGGTCGCCGTGCTCTGACGCTATACGCTTGGCTCGACTCGAGAGGGAGAGGACATGGCGCAGTCTCACGGCGACCGGCTCACCGCGGTGGACGCCTCCTTCCTGGCCCAGGAAGGGCAGCACACTCACATGCACATCGGGGCGGTCATGGTCTTCGAGGGCCCGCCGCCGCGGTTCGACGACTTCGCCGACCACGTCCGCGGCCGCCTGCACCTGGTGCCGCGCTACCGGCAGAAGCTCGCGTTCCCGCCGCTCGAGACCGGCCGCCCGCTGTGGGTCGACGATCCCAACTTCAACCTCGAGTACCACCTGCGCCACACCGGCCTGCCGGAGCCAGGCAGCGAGGAGCAGCTTCGCGCGCTGGCCGCCCGGATCCACTCGCAGCGCCTCGACCGCACCAAGCCGCTGTGGGAGCTGTGGCTGGTGCAGGGCCTGCACGACGGGCGCTTCGCGCTGATCTCCAAGACCCATCACGCGGTCGTCGACGGCGTCGCCGGCGTCGACCTCGCGACCGTGCTGTTCGACCTCGAGCCCACGCCGCCGCCGATCCCGCACGAGAGCGAGCCGTGGATGCCGCAGCCCGAGCCGAGCGCGGTGGAGATGGCGGCCCGCGGCGCGCGCGGCCTCGCCGAGCTGCCGTTCTCGGTCGCGGGCCGGACCCTGCGCGCGGCGGCGCGGCCGGACAGCTCGCTGCACGCGGTCCGCGAGTCGGTCGAGGGGCTGGCCGAACTCGCATGGGCCGCGCTCAACCCGGCCCCCCACACGCCGTTGAACGTGCCGATCGGGCCGCACCGGCAGCTCGTGATGATCCGCAGCGAGCTGAGCGACTTCAAGCTCGTCAAGGACGCCTTCGGCGGCACGGTCAACGACGTCGTGCTGACCGTGGTGGCCGGCGGGCTGCGGCGGTGGCTGCACTCGCGCGGCGTGCGCACCGAGGGGCTCGAGCTGCGGGCGCTGGTGCCGGTGTCGATCCGCGGCGCCGACGAGCGTGGCCAGATGGGCAACCGGCTCGCGGCCATGCGCGGTCCGCTGCCGGTCTACGTCGAGGATCCGGTCGCCCGCCTGCGGGTGGTCCGCACGGCGATGGACGGCCTCAAGGAGTCCAAGCAGGCGGTCGGCGCCGAGGTGCTGACCAGCGTGCAGAACCTCGCCCCGCCGACGGTCCTCGCCCAGGCGTCGCGGATCAACTTCTCGACGCGCCTGTTCAACCTGCTCGTGACCAACGTGCCCGGCCCGCAGTTCCCGCTCTACGCGCTCGGGCGCGAGCTGCTCGACCTGTTCCCGGTCGCCTTCCTGCCGCGCGACCACGCGCTCGCGGTCGCGATCATGTCCTACAACGGCGGGATGGACTTCGGCCTGCTCGGCGACTACGACGCGATGCCCGATCTCGACGCGGTCGGCGAGATGTTCGAGGAGGCGCGCGACGAGCTCGTTGGCGCTGCGCTCGCGGCCGACGCAAAAGGCGAAGCCGGTTACGGGCGCCCGGACGGCGACCGTCGGTCTCAGAACGGCGGGCCGGATGCCCGCCGGGGCACTAATACCCCAGGGCGAACTTCGCGTCCTCGGACATCTTCTCCGGCGTCCAAGGGGGCGTGAAGACCATGTTCGGGACGACCTCCTCGACACCCGGGAGCTCGCCCACGAACTCCTTCATCTGCTCGGAGACCTGAGGCCCGATCGGGCACGCCGGCGTCGTCAGCGTGAAGGTGATGTTCACCGCGCCGCCGTCGATCTCGACGCCATAGACGAGGCCGAGCTCGACAAAGTCGAGTCCGAGCTCGGGATCGATCACGTTACTTAGGGCGTCGATGACGTCATCTTCGTCAACCATCCCCCCGAGTGTAGGGACTTACGTCGGGAGCCTGTACTAACTCCGCGGTATGTACTAGCTTGCCGGGATCGTTCACTTCGACGAGAAGTTGGCGATCTTGCGGATCGCGGGGGATGAGGACCGGACGACCAGCGGGCGGCGCCGTCGGCCGATCTCTGTCGCGCTGAAGGCGACGCGGGACGTGATCGTCGACCTCTCGGAATTGCACTTCGCAGACACCTCGCTGATGATCGATCTCGCCTGCCTCGCGCAGCGCCTCCGCGCCCAGGGCCGCACGCTGTGGCTGAAGGGCGCGCGGCCGAACATCCGAACGCTGATCGAGACGGTCGGCCTCCACCGGCTCCCCGCGGTCCGGCTCGAGGGCCCGCTGCCGGCCTTTAGCTCGTAGCGAACTCAGCTCGTAACGTGTGGGGTGCTCCCCATGCTCCTCCCCCTCGTCCTGCTCTTCATCGTCGTGCCGATCGCGGAGCTCGCGGTGATCATCCAGGTCGGGCAGGTGATCGGCGTGTGGTGGACGATCGCGCTGCTGGTGGTCGACTCGGTGCTCGGCTCGGTGATGATGCGCACGCAGGGGCGAACTGCCTGGCGGCGCTTCAACGAGGCGGTTCAGTCGGGCCGCGCTCCGGCGCGCGAGGTGCTCGACGGCGCGCTGGTGATCTTCGGCGGCGCGCTACTGCTGACGCCCGGGTTCATCACGGACATCCTCGGACTGGTGCTGCTCATCCCGCCGACGCGGGCGTTGATCCGGCGCATCCTCGCGCGGCGGCTCGCGCATCGGATGGTGGTGTCGGTGACCGGTCCGCGGGTGCGGCGGCGGCAGGACTCCGACGTCGAGGGCACGGCGGTCGACGTCGAGGGCACGGCGGTCGACGTCGACACCACGCATGATCCAAGCCGTCGTCTCTGACTTCGGCGGGGTGCTGACCTCGCCGTTGCTGGAAGCGTTCGACCGCGTCCAGGACCGGATCGACGTGCGCCCCGAGATGTACCGCGAGGCGATGGCGTACTGCCTGCGGCACGACGGCGTGCATCCGCTGTTCGCGGTCGAACGCGGGGAGATCAGCGAGCGCGAGTTCCTGACGAGGGTGGAGCGCGGGCTGGCCGAGACGGCCGGCGTCCGCGTGTCGCTGCACGGCTTCGGCGAGCAGCTGATGTCGGCGATGGGACCGAACTGGGAGCTGTTCGACCACTACCGCTCGCTGCGCCGCGAGCGCGGCCTGCGGTTCGCGCTGTGCACCAACAACGTGCGCGAATGGGAGCCGCGCTGGCGGGCGCTGCTCCCGATCGACGAGCTGTTCGAGGTCGTCGTCGACTCGGCGTTCGTCGGCACCCGCAAGCCGGAGCCGGAGATCTACGCCATCACCTTGGAGCGACTCGGGCTACCCGCCGCGGCGTGCGCGTTCGTCGACGACCTCGAGCACAACGTCGAGGGCGCACGCGAGGCCGGCATGCACGGGATCGTGTTCCGCGACAGCGCACAGGCGATCGCGGAGCTGACGTCGCTGCTCACGCAGCGCTGAACGTCAGTTCTCGCAGCCGAGGCGGTCCCAGCAGTACAGCTCGATGCACTCCGCCGCCATCTCGGTGGCCCGCTCCGGCGACAGCCACGGCAGCACCATCTCGAGCGCCTGGTCCTCCGCGAAGCCGGCGCTGAACGCCTCCTCGCCGCGCAGGCCGGCGGCGATCTTCAGCGCCTCGCGGCGGTTCTCGCCGAGCGACCCGAACGCCGCGACCAGGAAGTCCTTGTTCGCGAGCGGGGTGCCGATCTCGATCGACGCGTGCCAGGCGGCGAGCATCGAGAGGTCGTGCTCGTCGAGGTCGGCGACCGCCTTCGCGTAGTGCGAGGCGAGCTCCTCGTCGGGAATCTCGTCGACCCATGCGCGCACGAGCTCGGACAGGAGCTGGCGGCGCGCCTCACGCCCGACGGACTCGGCGATGACCCTGATGGCGTCCTGCGGCTCGATGAAGCACAGTGGCATGGCGAGCGGGACGGTACGCTCGCCGCCGGACGGAATGCCGGGGCGTTACGAGTCTCACTACCTGCGCGCGGTCGACCCCGCGCGGCCGCGCGGCGCCTGGATCCGCCACACCTTGCACGCGCGGCCCGGCGAGGCTCCGACCGGGGCGCTGTGGTGCACGGTGTGGGACGCCGAGGCCGGCCCGCCGTACGCGGTCAAGCACTCGCTGCCCGCGCCGGCGCCGCCCGAGGGCGCACGGTTCGACGCCTCCCCCCGCGGCGAGACCCGCTCCACGCGGTTCGCCGGTCGCGCCGAGGCTCACGACCGGTCGGCCTCGTGGGACCTCGAGGCCGCGGGGGCGGAAGCCGCTCTGAGGCATCTCCCGCGCGCGTGGATGTACCGGGCTCCGCTGCCGCGCACGAAGCCCGAGAGCCCGCTGCCGGACGCGGTGTTCGCCGGCACCCTCGAGGCGGGCGGGCGGCGGATCGAGGTGGCCGGCTGGCGCGGCATGGTGGGGCACAACTGGGGCTCGGAGCACGCCGAGCGCTGGGTCTGGCTGCACGCGCTGGGCTTCGCCGAGGCGCCGGGCGCCTGGCTCGACGTCGCGCTCGGGCGCGTGCAGGTGGGCGGCCGCACGACGCCGTGGGTCGCCAACGGCGCGGTCGAGCTCGACGGGTCCCGGATGCGGGTCGGCGGCCTCGGCCGCGTCCGCAGCACGCGCGTCGACGCGCGCCCGGGAGCGCTCGAGGCCGTGATCGGCGGCGCGGCGGCCACGATCCGGGTCTCGGTCGCCGCCCCGCGGGACCAGACCGTCGCCTTCGTCTACGCCGACCCGGGCGGCGGCGAGCACCACGCCCTCAACTGCTCGATCGCGCAGGTGCGGCTGCGAGTCGAGCGCCCCGGCCGCCCGCCGGTCGAGCTGGCGACCGCGTTCGGCGGCGCCTACGAGCTCGGCATGCGGGAGACCGACCACGGCGTGCCGGTGCAGCCGTTCCCGGATCCTTGAGCGTGCCGCGGTTCGTGCGTCCGGCCCGTCCTCTTCGTGGCCGCCCAGCGGGACGAACTTCGGCCATTGAGGGGGCGGGAGGGCCGCCTCGCGGGGCGAGTGTCGAGTTTGTCGGTCTGGAGCCGACGAACACGACAGTCGGCGGTCGAGTGTCGAGTTTGTGGCGCTGAGACGTACTAAGTCGACAGTCGACCCGCCGCGGGCTGGCTCCTGCCTCCCTACATGCCCGAGGTTCGTCCCGCCACGACCTCCAACGCCCGGTCGACCTCTGCCTCCGTGTTGTAGAGGTGGAACGAGAAGCGCATCATGCCCTCGCGCTCGGTCGCCATCACGCCCGCGTCGCCGAGCCGCCCGCTGAGCCCTTCGGCCGGCAGCGAGACGATCGCCGAGTCCCCATCTGGCATCCCGAGCCCGGACCGGAAGCGGTTCGCCAACCCCAGGTCGTGCTCGTGGATCGTCGCGATACCCACCTCCTCCAGCACCGCGAGCGCCGGCGCGGCTCCCACCCAGCTCAGCCATGCGGGCGAGAGGTCGAAGCGGCGGGCGTCGGGCGCCAGCCGCAGCGGCGCGCCGTAGTTGGTGTCGAACGGCGCGTCGCCCGCGTACCAGCCGGCGAGGTGCGGGCGCAGCGGCTCGTCGGCTCCCGGCCGGATCGCCATGAAGCACACCCCGCGCGGGCTGAGCAGCCACTTGTAGCCGCTGCTCGCCACGTAGTCGAAGCGGCTCGCGTCGAGCGGCAGCCAGCCGCTCGCCTGCGTGCCGTCGATGAAGGTGCGGGCGCCGACCGCGGCCGCGGCGGAAGCGATCTCGTCGAGGTCTGCGACCCGGCCGTCGAGCGACTGCACCGCGCTGACCGCCACCAGCGCCGTCCCCGGCCGCACCGCGGCCGGCACGTCCTCCAGCGCCACGATGTCGACTGCCACGCCGGCGTCGACCAGGAACGGCCACAGGACCGAGGTGAAGTCGCCCTCGGCGCACACCACGCGCGCGCCGCGCGGCAGGGACAGCGCCACCACCCCCGCGAACGACGAGACCTGGTTCCCGACCGCCACACACTCGACCGGCACGCCGTGCATCCGCGCCCACACCGCGCGCGCCTCGCCGACCGAGCGGTCCCAGCCGTGCCAGCCGGTGCGGCCGTGGCGCCACTCGTCGGCCGCGACCTGCAGCGCCTCGAACGCCGGCCGCGGCGGCAGCCCGTAGGAAGCCGTGTTGAGGTACGTGGTCTCCGGCGAGAACAGCCGGCGGGCCTGGGCGACGGTGAGCAGGCCGCCCAGCGTACCGGCCTGCGCCCGCCCGGGATGCAAGGATGCCGACCCCATGGCGATCGATCCCGAGGCGGCAGAGGTGAAGGCGTCGGGCGGCGTCGTGTGGCGGCGCGGCGGCGGCGGGATCGAGGTCGCGCTCGTCCACCGCCCGCGCTACGACGACTGGTCGTTCCCGAAGGGCAAGCTCGACCGCGGCGAGAGCTGGGAGGCCGCCGCGCTGCGCGAGGTCGAGGAGGAGATCGGGCTGCGCTGCCGGCTCGGCCACGAGCTCCCGCCCACCAGCTACCGCGACAACAAGGGCCGCGCCAAGGTGGTTCGCTACTGGATGATGGAGCCGCTGGACGGCGAGTTCGTCCCCTCGCACGAGGTCGACGAGGTGCGCTGGCTGGCGCCCGCCGACGCCGATCGCCTGCTCAGCTACGGGCACGACCGCGAGCTGCTGCGCGAGGTGACTGGGTGAACCCCGAGCACGTCCTGGGCTTCCGCGACCGCTCGGCGGGGTTCACCGGTGAACCGCGAGCGCTTCCCGGGCCTGCGCGACGGCTGGGCGCGGCTGGACGGGCCGGCCGGCACCCAGATGGTCGACGCCGCGATCGACGCGATGGCCGACTTCATGCGCTCCGGCCACAACGCCAACCACGGCGGGAGGTTCCAGGCCGCCCACCGCACCGACGAGCTCGTCGCCTCCTCCCGCGCGAGCGTCGCCACGCTGCTCGGCGGCGACCCGCGCGGGGTCGTCTTCGGGCCGAGCATGACCGCGCTCACGATGCGCTTCGCCGCCGCCGCCGGCCGCGCGCTGCAGCCCGATGACGAGATCGTCTGCACGCGGCTGGACCACGACGCCAACGTCCGGCCGTGGCTGCTCGCCGCCGAACGCGCGGGCGCGCAGGTCCGGTTCGCCGATCCCGAGCCGGAGACGCTCGAGCTTCCCGCCGCCGCCGTCGAGCGCGTCCTCACCGATCGCACCCGCTGGGTCGCCGTCACCGCCGCGTCGAACGCGGTCGGCACCGTGCCGGACCTGCCGGGGATCGTCGCCGCCGCCCACACGGCGGGCGCGCGCGTGTACGTCGACGCGGTGCACGCGGCGCCCCACCGCCGGCTCGACGTCGAGGCGCTCGGCTGCGACGCGCTGGCCTGCTCGGCGTACAAGTGGTTCGGCCCGCACGTCGGGATCCTGTGGGCCCGGCCCGAGATCCTCGCCGACCTGGCGCCCGACAAGCTCCGCCCCTCCTCCGACGAGGTGCCCGACCGCTGGGAGCTCGGCACGCTGCCGTTCGAGTCGCTCGCAGGCGTGCTCGCCGCCGCCGGCTACGTGCTGTCGACGGAGTGGGAGACCGTCCGCGAGCACGAGGAGTCGCTGCTCCACACGGCGCTCGCGGCCCTGCGCGCGATGGACCACGTCACCGTCTACGGCGACGCCCGCGACCGCGCGCCGACGCTGATGTTCAATGTGCGCGGCCGCACGGCCGACGAGGTCGCCGCCGCCCTCGCCGGGCACGAGATCGCGGTGTGGCACGGCAACTACTACGCGTGGGAGCTCGAGCGCCACCTCGGCCTGGCGCCGCACGGCGCCGTCCGCGCCGGCTTCGTCCACTACAACGACGAGGCCGACGCGGAACGGCTGCTGGCTGCGGTCAGCGACCTCGCCTAGGTCGCCCGACGTCCGGCCTGGTGTAGTCGCACACCCCGGTCGGGAAGATCTGCTCGAGCCGGTCGCGCTCGGCCGTCGGTCGGCGTCCAGGATCCGTACAGCCCGCGCCTGATCGCCCTGCCGACCGACTGCAGCGCGCACTTGTACACGCCGCCGCGCAGCGGTCCGCCGGCCACGATCCGCGACGTCGAGTGCAGCGGGAACGCCGTCGTGCAGGCGCCGTCGGGGCGCGAGTTCAGGATCCCGTCCCACGCGCCCGGACCGCGTGCGATCTCGGCGCCCGCCGCGGTGAAGCAGCGGTCGACGGCGTCGTCCGGCCGGCGCCCGGAGAGGATCCACTGATCCATCACGCGGAACGCCTCGAGCGTCTGGTCGCCGCCGCGCTCGGAGAACCAGATCACCTGGTTGGACGCGCGGCCGTCGCGGTCGAGCATCCGCTGCCGTGAGGCGAACGACTGGTGGCTGTTGTGCATGTCCAGCACCTCTTCGAGGTACGGCCGCCAGTCGATGATCGGGATGTCGATGTCGCCGTCGAAGTACAGGCCCTCGCGGTAGGCCGCGTTCATCGCCGCGATCGAGCCCGCGCGGCGCGGCGCCGGATCTCCGGTGCGCTGGTTGCGGAGACTCCACGGGTCGAACGTCCCGCCCGGCACGAACGGCGCGCCCTCCTGGACCATCTCGCCGGGGTCCTTCCACGAGCCGGCCGTGGCGTTGAGCTCGCAGGAACTCGGCCGGCGTGATGTTGCCGTCGGTGAGCGCCTTCAGGCCGTACTGGACGCCGACGTTGTCCCACGTCTGCCGCGCGTAGCCGTCGGGCCCGACGCCGTAGACGTTCTTGACGTCCTCCCAATGCGTCCAGTGCACGGCGGCCATCACGGCCGGGTCCATCCGCTCGGTGCCCGCACCGGCGGTCCCGAACCGCGGGTTCATGGCCAGCGGGGTCAGGCCGCGCCAGCCGTTGACGCATTCGGTGCTGCCCGGACGGCCGCGTGTACGGGTTCGGGAACGTGTCGCTCGCGTTGAGGCCGATCAGCCATTCGCGCTGGTCCCAGCACGCGCCACTTCGGGTTCGCGGCGTCGGTGACGTCCATGTAGCGCTCGAGCAGCTCGCAGTCGCCGACTGGATGGTCTGCGTGACCATGTCGGGGTACGAGTGCGTCGGGATCGCGCCGTCGAGCAGGCCGGGGTGGTTCTGGCCGTAGAGGTACTGCTGGATCGCGCCGCCGGAGCCGCCGATGCCGACCGTGTACAGCGGCACGCCGTAGCGCTCGACGAAGCGCTCCTTCGTCATCAGCGCGGTCTCGCCGCCGAGCACCATGTTGTAGTGGACGCTCGCGCGCGTCCCGCTCGAATGCGCGATCGCGTAGCCGCGCGCGAGGAGGTCGGGATTGGTCGCCGAGCCGCCGGGCGTGCCCTGGTTGCGGCCGATCGCGACGCCGCCGTCGAAGAAGTACACGAGCCGGCGGTTCCAGCGCGACGTGTCGGTGTCGCCGGCGGCCGGGTCGGCGAGCATCGCGAGCGAGTAGATGAAGCGGTTGATGGTGCCGCGCTCGCGCCGCACGACGAACGGCACCGTGCGGCCGTCGAGCGTCGTGGCGGTGGCGACGTCGGCCGGCAGCGGGCCGGCCGGCAGCGGCCTCAGGTTGCCGCCCGCGGTCGAGCGGTAGAGCCAGTCGACGGTCGTGTTCGCGCTGCAGTTGCGGCTCCAGCCGGCGGTGCTGCCGTCCGGCGCGAGGACGCGGAAGCCGTCGCCGTCGAGGTTGTCGACCAGCGGCTCGCCGAGACCCGCTTGGATCGTCTTGCACACGAACGGCCGCTGGTGCGGGCCGGAGAAGATCGGGCCCTCGATCGGGTGGTTCTTCAGGCGCGCCGACGCCACGCGCCGCCGGCGGTCGTACACGCTGATGCGGTTGCGGCCGAGCCGCAGCCCGTCGACGAGGCCGACGAGCGCGCCGTCGTCGCGCTCGAACGCGTCCGTGACGTCGCTGCCGTTGCGCAGCACGCGCACGTCGTCGAGCCGCCCCCGCGGGCCCTCGACCCGCACCAGCGCGTCGCCTCCGCTGACCTGGTCGGCGCGGCTCGAGAGCACGTCGACGTCGAAGTCGTGCGCGGTCGCCGGCGCGGCCGGCACAGCGGTCGCCAAGAGCACGGCGCCCGCGAGCAACCTCCCTCGCATCGCCTCTCCTCCTCCGTGTGGGACTGAGGGCGACTCTACATGCGGCGGCGATCCGCGCGTCCCGGCTCGGTCAGGCCGCCGCCGCGCCGCCGGCGGAGGCCGACGACCGCAGAGAGCGTGATCAGGTAGAGCAGCCAGCCCATCAGAAGTTGGCGGCGCGCTGCGGGGGGTCGGCGCCGAGGTCCGGCGACCCGGCGCGCTGCGAGGTCCCGGCCGACAGGTCGGCGCGGGGATCGCGCGCCGCCAGCTCGCGCAGGTAGCGGTCGACCATCCGGGCGCACTGGCGGCCCTCGTTGATCGCCCACACGATCAGCGACTGCCCGCGGCGGGCGTCGCCGGCCGCGAACACGCCGTCGGCGGACGTGCCGTAGGCGCCGGCCTTCGCGTTGCCGCGACCGTCCTTCTCGACGCCGAGCGCATCGAGCAGGCCGCCCTCGGGGTGCAGGAAGCCCATCGCCAGCAGCACGAGATCGGCCGGCCGGTGCTCCTCGGTATCGGGCAGGACGTCGAACGGCGGGCGGCCGGAGTTGCGCGCCCAGTGGATGCGCTCGAGGTGGCCGTTGGAGCCGGTCATGCGAGTGGTCGAGATCGCGAAGTCCTGCTCGCCGCCCTCCTTGATCGCGTAGCTGCGGCGGAACTTCATCGGCCACCGCGGCCACGGCGTGACGGCGTCCGGCCGCGACGGGGGCGGCTCGCCGAGCAGCTCGATCTGGGTGACCGACGCCGCGCCTTCGCGATGGGCGTTGCCGACGCAGTCCGCACCGGTGTCGCCGCCCCCGATCACGATCACGTGCTTGCCGGCCGCGGTGATCGCCCCGGGCGCGCCGCCGTCGGCCGCGACCGCGCGGTTGCGGACGTACAGGTACTCCATCGCGAAGTGCACGCCTTCGAGCTCGCGGCCGGGGACCGGCAGGTCGCGCGGCACGCGCGAGCCGGTCGCGATCACCACCGCGTCGTGGCGCGCGCGCAGCTCGGCGGGATCGACGTCGGCGCCGACGTCGACGCCGTACTCGAACCGCACGCCCTCGGCGATCAGCTGCTCGAGCCGGCGCTCGATCACCCACTTCTCGATCTTGAAGTCCGGCACCCCGAAGCGCACGAGGCCGCCGCCGGCCTCGTCGCGCTCGTACACGGTGACGGCGTGGCCGGCGCGACGCAGCTGCTGGGCGGCGGCCAGGCCGGCGGGGCCGGCGCCGACCACCGCCACCGTGTGGCCGGTCTCGACCGCCGGGGGCCGCGGGACGACCCAGCCCTCGTCGAACGCGCGGTTGATGATCGAGACCTCGATCTGCTTGATCGACACCGCGTCGCCCTCGCGGATCTCGAGCACGCAGGCGGCCTCGCACGGCGCCGGGCACAGCTTGCCGGTGAACTCCGGGAAGTTGTTGGTCGCGTGCAGCTGGTCGATCGCCTCGCGCCAGCGGTCGCGGTACACGAGGTCGTTCCAGTCCGGGATCAGGTTGCCGAGCGGGCAGCCGTTGTGGCAGAACGGCACGCCGCACTCCATGCACCGCCCGCCCTGCTCGCGCAGCCCCTCGACCGGGAGCGTGTTGACGAACTCGCGGTAGTCGGCGATCCGCTGTGTCGGGTCGCGCTCCGGCTGGCCGATGCGCTCGGCCTCGAGGAACCCTCCGAGCTTGCCCATCAGGCGGTGCGGTTCCTCATGCCGCCCGCTCCGTGGCCATGAATCCCTCGCCGCCCGTCGACTCGGCGGGCTCGAACGAGTGCGCCTCGGCCTCCGCCAGCTCGCGCAGCGCCCGCTTGTAGTCGTGCGGCATGACCTTCACGAAGCGCGGCAGCACGTCCGCCCATTCGCGCAGCACGCGCGCCGCCACCGGCGACTGCGTGCGCAGGTGGTGCTCCTCGATCAGCTCGTGCAGCTCGATCGCGTCGGCCTCCGAGATCTCCTCGAAGCCGACGAGGCCCATGTTGCAGCGCGACTCGAACGTGCCGTCGTCGTCGAGCACATAGGCGACGCCGCCGCTCATGCCGGCCGCGAAGTTCCGGCCGGTGCGGCCGAGGATCACGACGCGGCCGCCGGTCATGTACTCGCAGCCGTGGTCGCCGACGCCCTCGACCACCGCGCCGGCGCCCGAGTTGCGGACCGCGAAGCGCTCGCCCGCGAGGCCGCGGAAGAACGCGCGTCCGGCCGTCGCCCCGTAGAGCACGGTGTTGCCGATGATCACGTTCTCCTCGGCCTTGAACGTCGCGCCGTCGGGCGGGTGGACGGCGAGCACGCCGCCGGACAGGCCCTTGCCGGTGTAGTCGTTGGCGTCGCCGATCAGCGTGAGCTCGACGCCCGGCGCCAGCCAGGCCCCGAACGACTGGCCGGCCGAGCCGCGCAGCGTGAAGCGGACGGTCTCCGGCGGCAGGCCCTCGAAGCCGTGCACCTTGGTGACCGCGCTCGAGAGCAGGCCGCCGACCGTGCGGTTGATGTTGCGGATCGGGAACTCGCCTTGCACTGGACGGCTGTGGTCGATCGCCTCGCGGGCGGCCTCGATCAGCTTCCAGTCGAGCGCGCCCGGCAGCGGCGAGTCCTGCGGCCGGCAGCGCCGCAGGGTGGTGCCGGGCGGCACGTCGGGCATGTTGAGCACGTGCGTGAGGTCGATCCCGCGCGCCTTCCAGTGGTCGATCGCGCCGTCGGCCTGGAGGAGGTCGACGCGGCCGATCAGGTCGGCGAACCGCCGCACGCCGAGCCGGCGCATGATCTCGCGCGCCTCCTCGGCGACGAAGAAGAAGAAGTTGACGACGTGCTCGGGCGTGCCGGCGAAGCGGCGGCGCAGCTCCGGGTCCTGGGTCGCGACGCCGACCGGGCACGTGTTGAGGTGGCAGGCGCGCATCATCACGCAGCCGGTGGCGATCAGCGGCGCGGTCGAGAAGCCCATCTCGTCGGCGCCCAGCAGCGCCGCCACCACGACGTCGCGGCCGGTCTTGATCTGGCCGTCGGTCTGCACCCAGATGCGCGAGCGCAGGTCGTTGAGCACGAGCGTCTGCTGCGTCTCGGCGAGGCCGATCTCCCACGGCACGCCGGCCGACTGGATCGAGGACAGCGGGCTGGCGCCGGTGCCGCCGTCGAACCCCGAGATCAGCACGTGGTCCGCGTTCGCCTTGGCGACCCCGGCCGCGACCGTGCCGACCCCGACCTCCGACACCAGCTTGACGCTCACGCGCGCGGCCGGGTTCGAGCAGCGCAGGTCGTAGATCAGCTGCTTGAGGTCCTCGATCGAGTAGATGTCGTGGTGCGGGGGCGGCGAGATCAGGCCCACGCCGGGAGTGGTGAAGCGGATCGAGCCGATGTAGCGGTCGACCTTGTGGCCGGGCAGCTGGCCGCCCTCTCCGGGCTTGGCGCCCTGCGCCATCTTGATCTGCAGCTCGTCGGAGTTGACGAGGTAGTTGATGTTCACGCCGAAGCGGCCGGAGGCGACCTGCTTGATCGCCGACCGCCGCGAGTCGCCGTTCGGGTCCGGCGTGTAGCGGACCGGGTCCTCGCCGCCCTCGCCGGTGTTGGAGCGGCCGCCCAGCCGGTTCATCGCGATCGCCAGCGTCTCGTGCGCCTCGCGCGACAGCGATCCGAGCGACATCGCGCCGGTCGCGAAGCGCCTGACGATCTCCTTCGCCGGCTCGACCTCGCCGAGCGGCAGCCACTCGTCCTCCGGCAGCTCGCGGAACTGGAGCAGCCCGCGCAGCGTCGCGCGGCGCGCGGCGTCGTCGTTGATCAGCTTCGAGTACTCGTCGTAGCTCTGCCGGCCCCCGTGCCGGACCGCGTGCTGCAGCAGCGCGATCGTCTCCGGGTTCCACATGTGGTGCTCGCCGTCGCGCCGCCAGGCGTAGACGCCGCCGACCGGGAGGATCTCCTCGTGCGCCATCGGAAAGGCCTTGACGTGCTTGTCGAGCGACTCGCTCGCCAGCACGTCGATACCGACGCCCTCGATGCGCGACGCGGTGCCGGTGAAGCAGCGGTCGATCAGCTCGCTCGCGAGGCCGACCGCCTCGAAGATCTGCGCGCCGTTGTAGGACTGGACGGTCGAGATGCCCATCTTCGAGATCGTCTTGAGCAGGCCCTTGGCGATGCCCTTGACGACGTTCGTCTCGGCGGTCTCGACGTCGTCGACGCCACCGACCTTGCCGTGGGCGACGAGCTCGCCGAGCGACTCGAACATCAGATACGGGTTGATCGCGCTCGCCCCGTAGCCGATCAGCGTCGCGAAGTGGTGGACCTCGCGCGGCTCCCCGGACTCGAGCACCAGGCCCGCCTGCAGGCGCGTGCCCTCGCGCACGAGGTGGTGGTGCACGCCGCCGACGGCCAGCAGCGACGGCATCGGGACTCGTTCGGGCCCGGTCGCGCGGTCGGAGAGGATGAGGACGTTGACGCCCTCGGCCAGCGCGGCGTCGGCCTCCGCGCAGATGCGGTCGAGCGCTGCCGCCATGCCGTCCGGGCCGTCCTCGACGGGCCACGTGACGTCGAGCGTGCGCGCCCTGAAGACCTCGGAGTCGACCTGGCGGAGCTTCTCCAGCTCGTGGTTGCGCAGGATCGGCGTCTTCATCGCGAGCTGGCAGGCGTGCTGCGGCGTCTCGTCGAGCAGGTTGCGCTCGGAGCCGACGCCGGTCGACACGCTCATCACGATCGCCTCGCGGATCGGGTCGATCGGCGGGTTGGTGACCTGCGCGAACAGCTGCTTGAAGTACGAGAAGAGCGGCGGGTGGCTGTCGCTGAGGACCGCGAGCGCCAGGTCGTTGCCCATCGAGCCGATCGGCTCCTCGGCCTTGCAGGCGGTCGGCGCCAGCAGGACCTTCATGTCCTCCTGCGTGTAGCCGAACGCGAACTGGAGCTGGCGCAGCGGCTGCTCGAGCCCGAGCGGCTCGCGCTCGGTCAGATCGGCCAGGTGGTTGATCCCGCGCTCGAACCACTCGAGATAGGGCCGGCGGGACGCCACCTCGCGCTTGACCTCGCCGTCCTCGACGATGCGGCCGCGGCCGAGGTCGACCAGGAAGATGTTGCCCGGCTGCAGGCGGCCCTTGCGCAGCACGTTCTCGGCCGGCTCGTCGATCACGCCGGTCTCCGAGCCGAGCACGACCCACCCGTCCTTGGTCTCGAGCCAGCGGCCGGGCCGCAGGCCGTTGCGGTCGAGCGTGGCGCCGATCACGCGCCCGTCCGTGAAGGCGACCGCCGCCGGGCCGTCCCACGGCTCCATCAGGCAGCTGTGGAAGGCGTAGAAGCCCCTGAGGTCGTCGGGCATGTCCTCGCGGCCCTCGTAGGCCTCGGGGATCATCATCATCACCGCGTGCGGGAGGCTGCGGCCGGCCAGCGTGAGCAGCTCGAGCACGTTGTCGAACGTCGCCGAGTCGGACCCGCCGGGGCGGACGATCGGCAGGATCTTCGGCAGGTCGTCGCCGAACAGCTCGGAGGCGAGCTGCGACTCGCGGGCGCGCATCCAGTTGACGTTGCCGCGCAGGGTGTTGATCTCGCCGTTGTGGGCGATCATGCGGTACGGGTGTGCGAGCTCCCAGCTCGGGAAGGTGTTGGTGGAGAAGCGGGAGTGGACGAGCGCGAGCGCGGACTTCGTGCGCGGGTCGTGGAGATCGGGGTAGTAGCCGAGCAGCTGCGGCGCCGTGAGCATCCCCTTGTAGACGACGGTCCGCGCGGAGAAGCTCGGGATCACGAGATCCGGGCCGGCGGCCAGCTCGGCCACGCGGCGGATCACGTAGAGCTTGCGCTCGAAGGCGTCGTGGTCCCGCGCCAGGTCGCCTTGGGCGGCGACGATCAGGTGCTTGATGTACGGCGCGTAGAAGTTGGCGGTGATGCCGACGTAGTCCTTGTCGACCGGGATGTCGCGCCAGCCGACGACCTTCTGGCCCTCGTCGGTCACCGCCTTCTCGAGCAGCGCCTCGAGCTCGGCGCGGCGAGCGTCGTCCTGGGGCAGGAAGCAGACGCACACGCCGTACGCCCCACGCTCCGGCAGCGCGTCGCCGACGACGCCGCGCATGAGCTCGTCGGGCATCTGGAGCAGGATCCCGGCGCCGTCGCCGGTGTTCGGGTCCGCCCCGGCGGCGCCGCGGTGCTCGAGGTTCTCGAGCGCCACGATCGCCCGTTGCACGGTCTCATGCGTCGGGCCGCCGCTCAGGCGCGCCACGAAAGCGACGCCGCAGGCATCGTGCTCGTAACGAGGGTCGTAGAGGCCGACCGGACCGGTCGGTCGTGGCATCGCTGGCATCGGGCTCCCGTGAGGCGGCGGCGTCAGGTACTGCGCGGGAGGCCGGAAAGGTAGCAGCGGCCCAGGCTGGTGTCCCTGGCGGCGCGACTGGTCCATGCGCGATTTGCAGCGATCACCGGGTCGAGCGGCACGTTCTGCGCAATGTTGTTGCGCGGGTGGCGGTTCTGGCGAACGTCAACTGCGCAGGTAGGGAGAGCGAGGGAGCCGGCCGCGGCGGTCGTCCGTGGCGGGAAATGGCGTCTATGCGGTCATTTGGCGCCACGGCGCACGCGTGGCGCGTATGGGTCGAATAGCGACCCGAGAGCGCCACGGATCGAGCGTGGCGCCTTGACATCGCCTATATCGACGCAAAGGCGCCACGGACGACCGGCGCGGGCGGCTCCCCCGCCCCCTTACCCAGCCGCAGTCAGATCCCGCCGCGGCGCCGAGGGCGCGACCGCGTCGTAGACCGCCGCGACCTCGCGCGCCAGCGCCGGCCACGAGTACCGCGCCATCGCGTCGGCCGCGGCCTGCGCACCCCGCCGCGCCCGCTCGCGCGGGCAGTTGACCGCGTGGACGAGCGCGTTGGCGAGCGAGACGCGGTCGTCGGGCTCGACCAGCCAGCCGGTCTCGCCGTGGGCGACGATGTCGGCCGGCCCCCAGGCGTCGACCGCGATCGCGGGCAGACCGCATGCCATCCCTTCGACCAGCACCTGGCCGAACTGCTCGCGCACCGACGGCAGCGCCACGACGTCGGAGGCGGCGAGGAACGCGGGCAGCTCGTCGTGACCGTGCCAGCCGGCCAGGAACACGTCCTGCGCGCCGACGCGGTGGATCGTCTCCAGCGGGTGCTCGCCCTCCCACTCGCCCGGGAACCCGCCGACGATCACGAGCGGGGCGCGGCGCGCCAGGCCGGGCCGGGCGGCCTCGTAGGCCTCGATCAGCAGCGGCAGCCGCTTGACCTCCGTGAAGCGCCCCACGTACAGCAGCACCGGCGTCTCGCCCTCGTCGTCGGCGAACGCCGCCAGGTCGGCCTCCGCGTACGCCACCGACCCCGCGGGCTCGCCCGGCGCCCAGCCGCGCGGCTCGTCCACCAGGTGGCGCCGCCAGTGCGCCTTGTGGTCGACCTGCCGCGGACGGAACGCCTCCGGGTCGAACCCGTTCGGGACCAGCACGCAGCGGTCGGGGTCCAGGCCGAGCAGGTCGCCCGCGCGCGCCACCGCGGTCTCCGAGAGCACGATCACCTGCTCGCAGGCGGCCGCCCAGCCGCGCAACCGGTCCGCCCACTCGCCGGCATGGGCCCACCGGCCCGGGTCGGCCTCGATCGCCTCCAGCATCAGCAGCTCGGTGCCGTGGAGATGCCCGACCACCGGCACGCCGGGAGCGACGCGCGCGGCCGCCTCGTGAATCGGCGTCAGGTGGTGCAGGTGCAGGATGTCGGCGTCCACTGCACCAGCCGCCTGCAGCGCGCGGCACCAGGCGACGACCTGGCGCTCGTACTCGTTGTCGTCGAGCGAAGCGAAGATGCGGTCGGGCGCGCCCACGCGGTCCTCGTAGGACGGGTGCATCGGCGGGTCCGCCCGCATCGGGTCGGGCGCCTCGAGGGCGCGCGTCATGTCGAGCGGGCGGACGTCGAGCCCGGCGTAGAACTCGCGCGCGTCGCCCGGCTCGCCCGGCCGGGAGAGCGAGCCCGACACGATCGTCACGTCCCACCCGCCGCCGTCCAGCGCGGTCGCGAGATTGCGGGCCACGTGCGCCGACCCGCCGCGAGGGAAGAAGGCGAGCGCCATCACGGCCCGCCGCCGCTGTGAACGATTTGTGACCAGGCTGTGACCATACCCCGCCCGGCCCGCAGGTAGGCGGGCGGCAACAGCAGATACCCGGTGACGAAAGGGCGGGGTGACCGGCAGACGGCCTGGCCGCAGTCACAGGCGATGGAACGTGAGCGCGGTGGCCAGCGGACGGCCGCCCGGCTCGGGCACGTCGAAGTCGCGCCGCGGGAAGTTCTGGAGCCGGCCGCCCGAGATCAGCGCCGTCGAGCCACCGCCGTCGAGGTTCAGCGCCTGGCGGCAGCCGAGCGCGGCCATGAACCGCGCCAGCTCGGTGAGCGTCAGGCCCGCCTCGCGCGCCGAGCGCCCGTCGCAGGCGACCGCGAACACCCGCCCGTCGGCCAGGCCGATCGCGGCGCGCGGGTGCCGCCCGACGGTCGGATCGGGGTCGAACTGGTGCGCCGCCGCGCGGAAGCCCTCGTCGTCGCGGTCCACGTCGTAGGCCACCTCGCCGTCTGCGACCAGCAGCGGCCCCGCCTGCAGCAGATCGCCGCGCGGGGTGCGCGCGATCCGGTCGCGCCGAGCGATCCGCGCCTCGCCGCCCTCGACGTGCAGGCACGCGCGGACCGCGTGCCACGGCGCCTCGACCGGCACGTGCTCGCGCGCGACGCCGTGCGTCCGCACCTCTCCCAGCGGCACACCGTCCGGGCGCGTGAAGAATCCGCCCACGATCGCCTCGGACACCCCGTGACGGGCGCACCACGGCGCGAGCCGTTCGCCCGGCAGCGCAACGCCGATCTCGGTGCGGTCGGCGTCGTGGCAGGCGACGTAGACCGTCGTCTGGGCGCCTCGGTCGAGCAGGAGGCGCCCGCGTCGCGCCTGGCCGTCGGCAACGAGGGTCGTGGCGGCCATGCGCTGAGCATCGACGCAGACCGATCGACTCTCGTAAACCTGCTGTTACCAGGGAAAAATCGTTTTGTGAACGATTTCCCGTAGGCTGGCGCGGTGCTCGACACGGCCGTCCGAGAGGTCACCGTGCTCGCCGCCGGCGGGACGATCGCGATGACGCAGGGGGACGGCGGCGGGGCGGTTCCGCACCTCGACGCGGACGCGCTCGTGGAGGCGGTTCCACCCCTGAGAGAGGTGGCCGGCCTGCGCGCGCGCACGGTCAACACCCGCCCGAGCGTCCAGCTCAGCGCGGCCGAGGCGCTCGATATCGCGCGCGCGGCGGTCACCGAGGCCGACGGCGGCCGCGGCGTTGTGGTCACGCACGGGACCGACACGCTCGAGGAGGTCGCCCTCCTCACCGACCTCCTGTACGCCGGCGAGGCGCCGATCGTGTTCACCGGCGCCATGCGCCACGCCTCCGCCCTCGGCGCCGACGGCCCCGCGAACCTGTTCGACGCGGTGGTCGTGGCCGGCGCGGACGGCGCCGAGGGCCTCGGCGTGCTGATCGTCTTCGCCGGCGCCGTGCACGCCGCCCGGGCCGTGCGCAAGGCCGACTCCACCGCCCCCGCCGCCTTCGACTCGCCGCGCCTCGGCCCGATCGGCCGCGTGCAGGAGGGCCGGGCGTGGATGGCACGCCGGCTGGAGCGGTTCCCGCCCCTGCCCGTGGCCTCGCTCGACGCGACCGTTCACATCGTCCCCGCCGCGCTCGGCGCCGACGCCTCGCTGGTGGACGCCGCGCTCGAGGCGGGCGCCGACGGCCTCGTCGGAGTCGTGCTGGGAGCCGGCCACACGCCGCCGCCGTTCCTGGCCGCGCTCAAGCGGGCGGCGGCAGGCGTGCCGGTGGTGGTGACCGTGCGGCCCGAGCGGGGCTCGATCCTGCACGGCACCTACGGGTTCGACGGCGCCGAGCGCGACCTGCGGTCAGGTCCGCTGATCTGCGCGGCCGCGCTGTCGCCGGCGGCGGCGCGGATCAAGCTGATGGCGTGCATCGGCGCGGGCTATGCGCGCGGCGCGGTGGCCGGCGCGTTCGCGCCGGATGATTTCTGAGCCCGCTTGGCGGGTAGCGGCACCGTCGTGAAGCTGCTGGTGGTCACGCCCGAGCCGGTCGACGCGGAGCTGCTGCGAGCGACGGTCGGCGACGAGGTCGAGGGCGCCGAGGTGCTGGTGGTCTCCCCCGCCACGCACCAGTCGAAGCTGGCGTTCTGGGTGTCGGACGCCGATGAGGCGATCCACGAGGCGGAGGTCGCGCAGGAGGAGACGGTCGAGCGGCTCGAGGAGGCCGGCGTGGACGCCGCCGGCGACACCGGCGAGAGCGAGCCGGCGCAGGCGATCGAGGACGCGCTCGCGACGTTCGCCGCCGACCGGATCGTCATCTTCAGCCACGCCGGCGAGAAGGACTACCGCGAGGACGAAGGCCTCGCCGACGCCGAGCAGCGCTTCGGCGTCCCGGTCACGCACGCCGAGATCTCTCGGTAGCACGGCGCACGCGCGTCGTCTAACGCCGGCTCGCCCGCTCGGCGGCCGCGATCGCCTCGGCGCCGACGAGCCGCTCGAACGGCCCGATCAGCTTCCACAGCGCGCGCAGCCGCAGGCCGGCGGTGCCGTCGACCGGCCGCACGCGCGCCTCGCTGACCAGCGCGCTGCCGCCGTCGGCCTCCTCGACCCAGTGCCCGAACAGGACGCGCACGGTGCCCGGCTCGTCCCAGGCCGCGAACTCCTCCGGGCCGGCGAGCCGCGGGTAGTCGCGCGCCAGCGTCCAGATCCGCCCGCACAGCCCCGCCACCACGTGCCGCTCTCCCTCGTCGAGGACGGTGAACGGATAGGCGCGGAAGAGCTCGCCGTAGGTGAGGTGCTCGGCGAGGCCGGGGATGCGCCAGCGGATCAGTCGCCCGAGCGCGCGGGTCTCCGACAGCTCCAGCGCATTCGCCGACTGCCACAGCGCGTCCGGCGCGGCGGCGGCCGTCCGCCGATGGTGCGTGCGGACGACCGGCTCGGGGAGCCAGGGGTCGAGGCGGGTATCGTCGGCGGCTCGCATGGGGATGATCCAGCACAAGCGGGAGGCCTATTGGTTCTACCGGGTCCTCTCGCTCGGCTACGACGACTGGGTCAACCCCCTGTTCTGGACGCCGGCGATGCGCTCGCGCGCGCTGGCGGCCGCACGCCTTGACCGGCGCGACCTGAACGTGCTCGACGCGGGCGCCGGGACCGGCTTCACGACCGAGGGCATCGTGGCCTCGGTGGACCCGTCGAGCGTGACGATGCTCGACCAGAGCCCGCACCAGCTCGCGCGCGCGGCGCGGCGGCCGGCGCTGGCCGGCGTGCGGCGGCTGCTCGGCGACGCCGAGGCGCTCCCGTTCGCCGACGACTCGTTCGACCGCTACGTGTCGGCCGGCAGCATCGAATACTGGCCGGACCCGCAGCGCGGGATCGCCGAGGCCTACCGCGTGCTGCGGCCCGGCGGCGTGGCGCTGGTGGTCGGGCCGGTGCAGCCGGGCGGGCGCCTCGCCCGCGCGCTCGCGGACCTGTGGATGCTGTTCCCGTCCGTCGAGCAGTACCGGACGTGGTTCGAGCGCGCCGGGTTCGCCGACGTCGAGGTCGTCCCGGTGGCGCCCGACTGGTACCGCGACACGCGGGTGCCGTACGCCGTCGCGGTGGCCGGGGTCTGCCCCGCCGCAGGGCCGTCGCCGCTCGCGGTATCGCCGGTGGTCGAGGAGCTCGACGCGCCGCAGAGCGTTCCACAGCGATTGCGGTCGGCGGCGCGGTTCGCGGTCGGGTCGCTGGCCGGCCTGGCGTTCGTGCCGATCGCGCTGGCCATGATGCTGCGGGCGCGGCGGGAGCGCTCTTGAGCAGCCAGGCGGCGGTCGTACGGCGGACCGGCGCGGCCACCCTGCTGTGGCGGTTCTCGCGGCCCCACACGCTGCTCGGCACGTTCATCAGCGCCGTCGGCCTCTACGTGATCGCGGTCGCCGAGCTTCCCGGATCCGGGCTCGACCAGCTCTTCTGGGTGATGGTGGCGGGCGCCGGCGTGAACGTCGCGATCGTCGGCGTCAACCAGATCACCGACGTCGACATCGACCGCATCAACAAGCCGCACCTGCCGCTCGCGGCCGGCGACCTGTCGCGCGAGGCCGCCTGGTGGATCGTGGCGGTGGCGGCGCTCGTGCCGGTGGTGCTCGCCCTGACGCAGGGCGCGTTGGAGCTTGCGGCGGTGATCGCGGCGCTGGCGGTCGGGGCGGCGTACTCGCTGCCGCCGGTGCGGCTCAAGCGGTTCCCGCTCGTGGCCTCGCTGTGCATCTCGGGCGTGCGCGCGATCGCGGTCAACCTCGGCATGTACGGCCACTTCTCGCTGGCGTTCGGCGACGGGACGCTGACCATTCCGCCCGCGGTGTGGGCCCTGACCGCGTTCGTCCTGCCGTTCTCGTTCGCGATCGCCGTGCTCAAGGACGTGCCGGACCTCGAGGGCGACCGCCGGTTCCGGATCGCGACCTTCACCGTGCGGCTCGGCGCGCGGCGAGCGGCGCAGCTCGGGATAGGGGCGCTGGTGGCCGCATACGCCGGGATGATCGTCCTCGGGCCGCTGCTGGTCGACGACGCCGACGGCCTCGTGCTCGTGGCCGGCCACGCGGTCGCGCTCGCGCTGCTCGTGGTGTGGGCGCGCCGTGCCGACCCCTCCGACTTCAGGCCGTTCTACATGCGCGTGTGGGCGTTGTTCTTCGCCGAGTACGCGCTCATGGCGCTCGCCGTGCTCGCTGCCTGAGCGCCGGTCACGGCCGGGGCGCGGTGCTCCGTACCTCGCGCCTTGCGATCACGACCCGCACGGCAGCTCGGCCGTGATCGTCGTGCCGGCGCCGGGCGGGCTGGTGACGTAGAGCCGGCCGTCGAGCGCCGCGACGCGGTCGGCGAGCCCGCGCAGGCCGGAGCCGCGGGTGTTGTTGGCCCCGCCGACGCCGTCGTCGGCGATCTGGATCTTGGCGTGCGGCCCGGCGCGCCACAGGCGCACGCTGGCGTGGGACGCGCCTGAGTACTTCGCGACGTTGGCGAGCGCCTCGCTGGCGACGAAGTAGGCGGTGAGCTCGACGGGATCGGGCAGCCGCTCGCGCATCTCGCACGACACGGTCGTCGCGACCGTCGAGCGGTTCGCGAGCGCGTCGAGCGCGGCCGCGAGCCCGTGCTCGAGGACCGCCGGGTGCATCCCGCGCGCAAGCTCCCGCAGCTCCGAGAGCGACTCGGCGAGCTCGGCGCTCGCAATCGTCACCAGGTCCGCAGCGTCGGGGTCGTCTCCGACCCGGCTCTGCAGCAGCCGGAGATGCAGCGCGATCGCCACGAGCCGCTGCTGCGCGCCGTCGTGCAGGTTGCGCTCGAGCCGCCGGCGCTCCGCGTCCCCGGCGGCGACGATCCGCTCGCGCGATGCCTTCAGCTCGCCGAGCCGCGCGTCGGCCTCGGCGAGGAGGCGCTGGTTCTCGAGCGCGACCGCCGTCGCCGTGCAGGCGGCCTCGAGCAACTCGGGATCCTCGTCGAGCGAGGCGTCGTGCACGAGCGCGGCGACCAGCCGCCCGTTGCGCTCGACGGGTGCGACGGCGCGGCCGGGACCTGCGGTCGGAGACCCCTCCAGCGCCAGCTCCAGGCTCGGGTCGCCGAGCGCGCGCCGGAGCGCCGCCTGCAGGTCCGCGGCGCTCGTCGCGCCGAGCCCTCGGAACAGGTCGGCGAGCCCGCCGCGCGCCAGCCGCGATCGCAGCAGCCCGGCCAGGAAAACCAGCGGCACGGACACGAGCGAGCAGGCCGCGATCCACAGCAGCGTCTGCGAGCGCGTTCCGGCGACGAGGTCGTTGACGAGCAGCGTCGCGAAGCAGAGCAGCCCGAACGCGCCGGCCACGCTCGGGAGCAGCGCGCGGCGGCGCGGCCGCGTCGACGCATACCACCGGGCCACGACCACGACCACAGTCACCAGACAGCAGACCGCGAGCAGACCGCGCTGCGCGCGGTCGATCGCATGTGCGACGTCCGCGTTCGGGAAGGCGAGCAGCAGGTGGCCCTGCTCGGGGTCGGTCGACATCCACGCGAGCTGCCCGATCCCCAGCGGAATCGCGTACGAGGCCACGAGCAGGCGGTCGAAGCGCGTCTGCAGCCGCCCACTGGTCAACAGGGTCAGGAGCAGCGTGACGAACGGGAAGATCCAGTAGTCGACGAACAGGACCCGAACCGTGCTCGCGAACTCGCCCTGAAGCTGGCTGAGCAGGGGGGATACGAAGAACAGAAAGCCCGTCGCGATCATCAGCAGACCGCTGCGGCTGTCTGGCCGGCGGCGCCAAGCGATCAGGCCGCACGCCGCGAACGAGCCGCCGACGAGCGTAAACACGACCTCGATCCCCTGGATCGGCGCCTCGCGGTCGAGCAGCACAGGCCTGAGCGCGAGCATTTCCGCGGCCGCCACCGCGATCCACAGCGCGATCCACAACCACCCCTCGGGCTTCGCCGAGCCGAAACGAGCGAGGGGGGATGCGCCGGAACCCCACGGCTGCGTCATGCCAAACCCCGCTGGCGCCCAACGGATGATCAACGAGAACTCCTCGATCGGGGCGAAAATCCGACTCTAACCGAAACCGCCGAGGCCGTCACCGCCGCAGACGATCATCGGCCCGGCCGCTCGAGGCGGTTCGTTCGCACACGTCTGGGGCGGAATTTATGTCGGCAGGGCAACAATCCGGAGCTTGGTACGAGGATTCGCGATTCCCTGCAGGCGGAGCGCTTTCCGAGTGGTCGCCTGGCCCGGGTGTCGAATCCTCGGTTTGTTCGGTGGACACATTGGAGTAGACGGCAACTCGCTCGGAATGTATGGTCCGCCGAGATGTCGGTGGCTTATGACGCCGGGCGGCGAGGTCAGCCGCTCACGGGAAAGGCTGCAGCGCCTGTCGGTCGCTTCGGGCGGCCGGCAAGCTCCGGCGGCCGTAACACGATCACCGCCAGCCAGGCCCGGGCGGCGCGCCAGCGCGAGGCGCGTCGCGACGAGCAAGCCGTGGCAGCCTGGCTGCGAGAGCTGTCCGGGCGCCCGCGCTAGCGCCCGTCAGCCCCCACCAGACCATGTGGGCGACCCTGCGTTCGCGGGCGTCGCCGCCCCTGTCTGCGGCGGCGTAGCCGCGGCGCGCGGCAGCCGTTTCCGCGGCCGACTCGACGGGCACGGTTTCATAAGAGGTGCACCCCGACTCGCCAGGAGAGACATGACCCCGCTGAAGCAGCTCGCCGAGCAAGGACAAGCAGTCTGGATCGACTACCTGTCGCGCAACTTCGTCAACGGCGGCGACCTCGCCGGCCTCGTCGCCGACGGGGTCGTCGGCGTGACCTCCAACCCGACGATCTTCCAGGGCGCGATCGCGGAGGGCGACGCCTACGACGACCAGATCAAGGAGGTGAGCGCGACGGAGTCCGAGCCGAAGGAGATCTTCCTCGTGCTCGCGCGCGACGACATCCGCGCCGCGTGCGACGAGCTCCGCCGCGTCTGGGACGACGGCAACGGCAAGGACGGCTGGGTCTCGCTCGAGGTCGACCCGAACCTCGCGCACGACACCCAGGCCACGATCGACGAGGCCGCACGCCTGCACGGCCTGATCGACCGCCCGAACGTGCTGATCAAGATCCCCGCCACCAAGGAGGGCCTGTCCGCGATCGAGGAGACGATCGCGAGCGGCATCCCCGTCAACGTCACGCTGATCTTCTCGCTCGAGCGCCACCGCGAGGTCGCCGAGGCGTACATCCGCGGCCTCGAGCGCCTGGTCGAGAGCGGCGGCGACCCCTCGAAGGTCGCCTCGGTGGCGAGCTTCTTCGTCAGTCGCGTCGATACCGAGGCCGACCGCCGGCTCGACGAGATCGGCGGCTTCGACGAGCTCAAGGGCACGCTGGCGATCGCCAACGCCAAGCTCGCGTACGAGACCTACGCGGAGGTGTTCTCGGGCGCGCAGTGGGACGCGCTGGCCGCGAAGGGCGCGACGCCGCAGCGCTGCCTGTGGGCTTCGACCTCGACCAAGAACCCGGCGTACCGCGACACTCTCTACGTCGAGGAGCTGGTCGGCCCCGACACCGTCAACACGATGCCGCGCGAGACGATCGAGGCCGTTCAGGACCACGGCGTGATCGAGCGCAAGCTCGACCAGGACGTGGAGGGCGCGCGCCGCATCCTGGAGCGGCTCGGCGAGGCCGGCGTCGACTACGACGACGTGGTGGCCACGCTCGAGCGCGAGGGCGTCGAGAAGTTCGCCAAGTCGTTCCGCGAGCTGTTCGCCGACCTCGAGGCCAAGCGTGACCAGCTGGTGGCCGCGTGATGGGCGAGCGCAGCGACTTCCGCCGCGAGCTGGGGCAGCAGCTGCGCGTGGACTCCGTCCGCGCCAGCGCCGCCGCCGGCTCCGGCCACCCCACGTCCTCGATGTCGGCGGCCGACCTGATCGCCGTCCTCATCGACGGTCACCTGCGGTCCGACGACCACCTGATCTTCTCCAAGGGCCACGCCTCGCCGCTGTACTACGCGATGCTCAAGGCGACCGGCAGGCTCGAGGACGAGGAGCTGCTGACCTTCCGCAAGCTCGGCTCGCGGCTCGAGGGGCACCCCACCCCGCGCATCCCACCCACCGACGTCGCCACCGGCTCGCTCGGACAGGGGCTGCCGATCGCGACCGGCGTAGCGCTCGCCGGCGCCCGGCTCGACCGCCTGCCGTTCCGCGTCTGGTGCCTGTGCGGCGACTCCGAGATGGCCGAGGGCTCGATGTGGGAGTCGATCCAGCATGCCGGCTGGGAGGGCCTCGACAACCTGGTCGCGATCATCGACGTCAACCGGCTCGGGCAGACGCGCGAGACGATGCTGGGCTGGGACACCGCCGGCTACGTCGAGCGCCTCACCGCCTTCGGGTGGCACGCGATCGCGATCGACGGGCACGACGTCGACGCGATCGAGGCCGCGTACGCCGAAGCCGAGTCCACCGAGGGCCGGCCGACGGCGATCGTCGCCCGCACGAAGAAGGGCAAGGGCGTCGAGGCGGTCGAGGACCTGCCCGGCAAGCACGGCAAGCCGCTCGACGACCCCGAGGAGGCGATCCAGGAGCTCGGCGGCGAGCGCGACGTCACCGTGAAGCTCGCCGAGCCGGCCGGCGGCACGCCCCACCGGTTCGAGACGACCCCGACCGACCTCCCCAGCTGGGAGCTCGGCGAGGAGGTCGCCACCCGCAAGGCGTACGGCGAGGCGCTGACCGCGCTCGGCTCCCAGCGCGGCGACGTCGTCGCGCTCGACGGCGAGGTATCGAACTCGACGCACTCCGAGGACTTCCGCGCGGCCCACGAGGACCGCTACTTCGAGATGTTCATCGCCGAGCAGCAGCTGGTGGCGGCGGCGGTCGGCTTCCAGGTCCGCGGCTGGGTGCCGTTCGCCTCGACGTTCGCCGCCTTCTTCTCGCGCGCCTACGACTTCGTGCGGATGGCGGCGATCTCGCGCGCGGACATCCGGCTCAGCGGCTCGCACGCCGGCGTCTCGATCGGCGAGGACGGCCCGTCGCAGATGGCGCTCGAGGACCTCGCCGCGTTCCGGGCCGTCCACGGCTCGACGGTCCTGCATCCGAGCGACGCGAACCAGACGGCCAAGCTGGTCGCGGCGATGGCCGACACCAAAGGCGTCTCGTTCCTGCGCACCCTGCGCGGGAAGACGCCGGTACGCACGCCGGCCGACGAGGACGTGAGGATCGGCGGGAGCCGGGTCGTCCGCGACGGCGACGACGTCGCCATCGTCGCGTGCGGGATCACCCTTGACGAGGCCGACCGCGCCGCCGAGTCGCTCGAAGGCGAGGGCATCCGCGCCCGCGTGCTCGACTGCTACTCGGTCAAGCCGATCGACGCCGAGGCGGTCCGCGCCGCGGCGCGCGAGTGCGGCGCGGTGATAACGGTCGAGGACCACTGGCCCGAGGGCGGGCTCGGCGACGCGGTCCTCGACGCCCTGGCCGACTCCGAAGACCGCCCGCGCGTCACCAAGCTGGCCGTGCGCGAGATGCCGGTGTCCGGAACGCCGGAGGAGCTCCTGCACGCGGCCGGCATCGACGCGCCGGCCATCGCCGCCGCCGCGCGCGAGCTCGCGAAGGCCGCCGCTTAATCCGGGGTGATCGTGTCGTCGGCGGCCTCGGCCGCCGGGAGCTCCTCGGCCGCGTGGACGCTGCACAGGAACGGGCCGCCCGCCTCGCGGGCGGCCTCGATCTCGAGCGCGGTCAGCCTCGCGCCGCACACGGTGCAGGTCTGCTCGAGCGTGTCGTCGAGCGAGCGCTCTTCGAGGTCCATGGCAGCGTTTATAGCGCGTCGGGCAACCGCTGCTCCAGCTCGAGCACGCCCGCGAAGCAGTCGCCGTGCTCGGCCACGCGCTCGAGCACGTCGCCGGAGGTGAACACGAGGTCGTCGGGATCGCGCGAGCCGATCACCGCCTCGACCTCCTCCCACAGCAGGGGCGTCGAGACGGTCGGCCGCGGCCGCGCGCGCAGCGAGTACACGCAGACGGTCGTCTTGTGCTGGGCGTTCTGACTCCAGTCGACCAGCACCTTGCCCTCGCGCAGCGACTTCTTCATGTCCGAGACCACCAGCTCCGGCCGCCGGCGCTCGAGCAGCTGCGCCAGCCCCCTCGCGAAGCCGCTCGTCTGCTCGTAGCCGACCGGCGTGTTGAGCGGCACGTACACCTGCATCCCCTTCGAGCCGGAGGTCTTCGGGAACGCCTGCATGCCCAGGTGCTCGAACACGGTCCGCAGCTCGAGCGCCACCTGGGCGCACTCGACGATCGTGGCCGGCGGCCCGGGGTCGAGGTCGAAGGCGATCACCGTCGGCCGCGAGTAGTCCGCCGCCGTGGCCAGCGAGGTGTGCAGCTCGAGGTCGGCGAGGTTCGCCAGCCACACGAGGGTCGGGAGATCGTTCGCGAGGCAGAAGTTGATCTTGCCGTCGCGCGCGCGGCTGCTCCCGATCACCGTTGTCGGCACCCAGTCGGGCCGGTGCGACGGGCACTGCTTCTCGTAGAAGTACGGCCCCTCGACCCCGTCCGGATAGCGCTTGAGCGTCAGCGGCCGGTCGCGCAGGTGGTCGAGCAGCACGGGCGCGATGCGCGTGTAGTACTCGATCACGTGCCCCTTGGTGAATCCCGCCTCGGGATACATCAGCTTGTCCAGGTTCGACAGCGACAGGGTGCGCCCGTCGATCTGGACCTCGAGCCGCTTGGGGGGCACCCGCGGGAGCCTAGAGGAGCGTCTCCGGGTCGCAGTCGAGCTCGAACCAGACCGCCGTCCGCGGGTCGTCGCGCACGCCCCAGCGGCTCGCCACACGCTCGACGATGTGCAGGCCGAGGCCTCCACCGCCGCCCATGTCGGGACGCCGCGTCCCGACGGCGCCGGGCGTGTGCTCGGGGTTGGCGACCTCCACGCGCAGCGCGGGCGGGCGGCCTTCGAACCGCACGTGAAGAGCGGCCCGCTCGTCGGCGCCGCCGTGGCGGACGCCGTTGGCGACCAGCTCCGTGAGCAGCAGAGCGACCTCGGAGAGGACGTGCCCCGGGACCCGCCCCGAAAGCTCGTTGCGCATCAGCGTGCGCGCCCTGGAGGCGGCGTTCGGTCCCCCGCGCACGTCGCCTTCGACCGAGAACGCCTCCATACCAAGCGGCGTGCCCGTCATGCCGCTGACAGTAGCGCGTTCCCGTCGCTACCGTCCGGACTCTGACCGCGATGTGCAATGGTCCGTGAGAGGACTACTGTGCGATTTCGGAGGGAGTGGAAGAAGCAATGTCGGATCGCCAGATCTCACCGCTGCTCGAGCTCGACCCCGACCTCGGGCTGCTGCTGACCGACGCCGCTCGGGTCGAGGCGGCCCGGCGCGACTTGCGCGTCGCCGTCCACACGCTCGATCCCGGGCCGTGGGACGCCGAGAAGCTGGCCTCCGCCAGCCCAGGTCACGTCGGCATCCTGGTGCTCGACGGCGTCCTCGCCCGCGAGGTCCTGGTGTCGGACACGGTGAGCACCGAGCTGCTCGGGCCGGGCGACGTGATCCGCCCGTGGCGCCTGCACGACGGGTCCACTCTGCTGCGCCATCAGGTCCGCTGGAGTGTGCTCGCGCGCAGCCGGTTCGCTCTCCTCGACCGCCGCTTCGGCGTCGAGATGACCCGCTACCCGGAGGTCATGGTGGCGGTCGTCGACCGCGTCAACGAGCGTGCGCTGCGGCTGGCCGTCACGCAGGCGATCTCGCAGCTCAACCGCGTCGACCGCAGGCTGCTGGCACTGTTCTGGCACCTCGCCGAGCGCTGGGGCCGGATGACCGCCGAGGGAGTCGCACTTCCGATGACGCTGTCGCACCGCATGCTCGGACAGCTGATAGGCGCCAGGCGGCCGACGGTGTCGACCGCGCTCGGCGAGCTCACCAAGCGCGGGGAGCTGAGGCGGCGCCAGGATGGCACGTGGCTGCTCACCGGCGCCCCGGTCGGCGTCCCCGAGCCTGAGATCGAGCGCGTGATCCCGATGCGGCGGCGCCTGGTCCCACCGGATTCGCCGGCGCCCGCGGCACCGGCACCCGCCGAGGCCACGGTCGTCTCGATCACGAGGACCGATAGCCCGGCGCTCGCGCCGGTCCACGTGCGAGGTGTCGAGCTGCGGACGGTCCTGGACCGCCTGCGCGAGCAGTACCGGGTGCGCGTCGAAGAGATGCGCGAGATGATCATCGAGACCTCGCGGCTCGCGGAACGTGGCAACGCGCTGCGAAACCGTTGCCAGGAGACGCGAAGCGTCACCCGCGTGGCACGCGACTGACGGCCCGTCATTCCGCGGAGGACGAGCGGCGCTCCGCGGCCTCCCGCGAGTGCTCCGCGTGCGTCTCCTGCAGCTCCCTGGCACGGCGGTGTGCCTCCGCTGCGCGCTCGTGTGCGAGCGCTTCGTGTTCATGCCGCGTCCGGCTCGCCTCGTCCGGCGCACGGGCGGCTTCCTCCCGCGCCTCCTCGGCGCGGCGGCGGGCCGCCTGCTCGCGCTCCACCGCGCGACGCGCGCGCTCGTACGCGTTCAACTCGTACTGCTCCAGCTCGTCGTCGGGCGCGCTCTCGGTCATTCGCCGTCGCTCGGGCGGCCGTCTTCCATCAGCACGATCGCACCACGGACGACCTTACCGTCGCCGCCGCCGGAGGTCAGCAACGGCATGATCGTCGTCGCGCACTGGATCGTGCGGCCGCGGCGGTTGACGGCGTCGAGCATCGCCAGCTCGCGCTCGCTCCCCCCGCCGAGCACCGAGCGCAGCGGGCCGGCGAGGCGCTCGACCGGCAGCCCGATGTCCAGCGACAGGAGGTGGTGGTCGACGGCCTCGTCCTGTCGCACCCCCCAGAGGTCCTCGGCGCGGTCGTTCCAGATCTGCACGCGCTGCTGGCGGTCCACGACCACGACGCCGATCCCGAGCGACGTGAGGATGGCCTCCAGGAACTCGTTGACCTGGTTGAGCTCGGCCGTGCGATCACGCAGCTCGTCGTTGATCGTCTCGAGCTCCTCGTTGGTCGACTGGAGCTCCTCGTTCATCGTCTCGAGCTCCTCGTTGGTCGACTGGAGCTCCTCGTTCGTGGTCTGGAGCTCCTCGTTGGCCGACTGGAGCTCCTCGTTGGTCGTCTCGAGCTCGTCGATCGTGGACTGGAGCTCCTCGTACGCCAGCTCGAGGTCGCGCCGGTTGCCCTCGAGCTCGCGCTGAAGCGCGACGTACCGGCTGACGTCCTCGAACACGATGCTGACGCCGTGGGCGGGCCCGGCGCTCGGCAGCAGCGGCACCACGGCGACGGCGAGCCGGCGTGGCTCGCCGCCGCGGGTCTGGAAGCTGTGCTCTCCGAGCTCGACGCGGCGCCGATCACGCAGCGCCTCCTCGAACGCGGGCAGCACGTTGACCGGGGCGCTCGCGATCTCGAGCTCGGCGAACGGACGGCTGAAATCGTCCCGCGAAATGCCGAACAGGCCGCGGGCGGGGACATTGGCGTAGCTCAGCTCGCCGGTGCGGCTGACGATGATCTGGGGTTGCGGACCGAGCTCCAGTGCGGCGTCGCGGCTGGCCCGGTCGTCGGACGGGGCCGGCAGCTCCATCGCATCACCGTTCGTCATCCCGGCGATCCGCGCCTGGAGCGAGACCGCCCCCTCGAGCTTGCGGAAGATCCGCTTCTTGAGGTCGACCGGCGTGAAGATCTCGCGGTGGGAGACCATCATCTCCGACTTCCCGAGCACGAGCACGCCGTGATCGCGGAGAGCGAAGTGGAAGTGACGAAGGATCCGGCCCTGGGTCTCCGCCGTGAAGTACATGAGCGTGTTGCGGCACACCAGCAGGTCCAGGCGCGAGATCGGGGCGTCCGAGACGAGGTTGTTGCGGCCGTAGATCACCGTGCGTCGCAGGTCCTTGCGAAAGCCCAGCCGCTTGTCGACGCGTTCGAAGTACTTCGCGCGCAAGGGCTCCGGGACGTTCTGGATCTCCTTGTCGGTGTAGAGAGCCAGCCGCGCCGTCTTCAGCGCGTCCTCGTCGACGTCGGTGGCGTAGATCTTCACGCGCTCCGTGTAGGCCTCCTCGCCGAGGGCCTCGGCGAGCAGCATCGCCATGGTGTAGGCCTCCTGGCCCGAGGCGCACCCGGCGCACCAGACCCGAACCGGCTCTTCGCTCGGCTTCGCCCCGAGCAGCAGCGGGAGGGCTTCGTCACGCAGGTATTCCCAGGTGGCCGGGTCGCGGAAGAACTCGGTGACGTTGATCAGCAGCGTGTCGAACAGCTGCTCGTACTCCTCGGGATGCACCTCGAGATAGTCGAGATAGTCGCCGTAGCCGCGACAGCCGATCGCATCCATGCGCCGGCGGAAGCGCCGCTCGAGGCTCGGGCGCTTGTAGCCGGTGAAGTCGAAGCCGCGAGAGCGCTTGAGGAAGTCCAGCAGGGCCTCGAAGCCCGGATCGCTCTCGTCGATGCTCATTCAGCCGCCTGGAGGTCGAGCACCGGCGGCGGCTCGCCGGCCGTGCCGAGCGCCCTCCGGACCAGCTCGGCGCGCTCGAGCGCGTCGGCGGCCGCGCCCTCGAAGCGATCGCGCAGCCG
Source organism: uncultured Solirubrobacteraceae bacterium (assembly GCA_963849695.1). GTDB lineage: Bacteria > Actinomycetota > Thermoleophilia > Solirubrobacterales > Solirubrobacteraceae > DASSUW01. The sequence goes on along the minus strand of CAWKIT010000016.1, from coordinate 433,862 downwards.
CGGGCGCCGGTCGCCGTGCCGCTGGGCGACCCACCCGAGGAACTCGGCGCGCTCCTCCAACGTCTCGAGCGCGGACCACAACGCGGCCTCGACCGCGCTCCCCTGCTCGATCAGCAGGGAGTCCTCCGAGTAGCCGTGGCCGACGCGGCACCGGTAGCGCACGAGCTCCCCCTCCTCGACCTGCCACAGCGGCCCCTGGCACTCCGGGCAGCTGTAGCTGGTAGGCGGGCGGGTGGGAAGGCCGGGACCCTCGCTGACGGAAGCCACGGGCATATCCTGCCGCATCCCGACGGCCTCCTCCGCGATGCGGGCGAGCTCCGGTCCGATGGCGTCCGCCGTGAGCACCGCGTCGGCCTCCCCGACGGCTCGAAGGGCGCTTTCAGGCATGCTCGGCACCGTCGCGTCCTCGGGGTCCTGCACGATCACGGTACCGCCCGCGAGCTTGACCGCGAGCGCCCCGCTGCTGCCGTCGCCGAGCGCGCCGGAGAGCACCACGGCGACCGCCTGATCGCCATAGGAGGCGGCGAGCGAGCGGAGCATCGGGTCGACCGCCGGGCGGACGGCGTTCTCCTTCGGGCCGCGCTCGAGCCGGACGCGGTCGTTCGCGACGACCAGGTGCCGGTCCGCCGGCGCGACATAGACCCGTCCGGGAACGAGCGCCTCGCCCTCCTCGGCCACGCGCACGTCGAGGGCGGTGTGGCGGTTGAGAATCGGGGCGAGCAGGCTGCGCCCCGTCGCCGGGACATGCAGGACGACCAGTACCGCCGCCGGCAGGGCACCGTCGAGGGTGCCGAACAGCCGTGTCAGGGCGTCGACGCCGCCGGCCGACGCACCGATGCCGACGACACGCCCGAGCAGACCCCGAGCGGGGTCATCCGTCTCCACGGAATGGAGCCTACGCCCGTACGATCGGTTGGGCGATCATCCGCCCGGCGGAGGGTCGGCCACGGTCAGATAGGCGTCCATGCCCGTGAGCCGGAAGACACGCTGGACGACGTCGGTGCCCGGGACGACGCCGAAGCGGAAGCCGTCGTCACGTGCCGCCGTATGCCAGCGGATGACCAGGCGCAGGCCCGTGGAGTCCATGAAGGTGAGACCGCGGAGATCGAGCACGAGGTTGCGGCAGCCCTCCTCGTGGAGCTCCGCGAGCTCCGACTCGACGTGGTGCACGGTGTCGATGTCGAGGTCGCCCACAGGGCGCACCCACGCCAAGCTGTCGTTGCGCCCGACGTCGCATGTGAAGACGTCCGGCGGCGGAGTGCTGCGCTCGCTCACGAGGGCGCGATTCTATCCGGGAGTCACGGCCCAACGGTCAGAAGCGCGATAGGTCGTTTGGCGCGGTCGACCGCGTGGCGTAGAACGTTCCTGCACCGAGCGTCGGCTCGCCGGGATCGCTGCCCAACGACCAGCCGTGTGCGTGCAGACGCCGCGGCACCGGGCCGGCGGGCCGCACGCTCGGGTCTCTCCCGTCCAGGCGGGGGGTGTGCGGCACACTCCCCGCCGACGGAAGCGGCCGTCAGTGCGCGGCGTCCTGGAGGCGGTCCATCGCGTCCCGGAGGATGCGCGACACCTGCATCTGCGACACGCCGATCCGGTCGGCGATCTCCCGCTGCAGCAGGTCGTGCTCGAACCGCAACCGCAGCACGACACGGTCGCGCTCGCTCAGCGTCACCTCCGCGAGCTGGTCGAGCATGACACCGGCCTCGACCCGGCTCAGCTCGTCGTCCGGCTCGCCCAGCAGGTCGGCCAGCGTCGCGCCGCCGCCCGCCTCATCGGCGCGGAGCGGCCGGTCGATCGAGTCGCAGCGGTACGCGAGCGCCGCCTCGCGGGCGGCCATCACGTGCTCGACCGACTGCCCGACCGCATCGGCGACCTCCGCGAGCGACGGGCTGCGACCGAGCTCCGCCGCGAGCCCCTCGGCGGCGTGCTCGACGGCGGCCGCGAGGTCGCGCAGCTCGCGCGGCACCCGCACGGCCCACGTGCGATCGCGGAAGTGGCGCCGGAGCTCGCCGAGGATCGTCGGCACCGCGAACGTGCTGAAGGTCGTGCCGCGCGAGGAGTCGAAGCGGTCGATCGCGCGCACGAGACCCAGGCACGCCACCTGCTCCAGGTCCTCGAGCGGCTCGCTGCTCCTCGCGTAGCGGCGCGCGAGCTTGTGCGCCAGCCGGATGTACCGCTGCACGAGCTGCTCGCGCGCGGCGGCGTCGCCCTGGCCGGCAAGCTCCCACAGCCGCTTCTCTGCGACGGGCCCGGTGACATCGAGAACGGCAGCCACCCTGACGAGTATTCGCGCTGCCGCGCCGCATCAGGCGTGGACCCGACCGACATCTGACCGCACGGGCCACGCCGCTGTGGTCGCAGCGCTGACGGGTGCGAAATCGGGGCGGCCGGTTACGTGCAGGTCTTCGCCCATGCGGCGCCCGGGCGCTGTACCGACGCAGCACCAGCGAGTCGCACATGCCCTGATTCGAGCGGCGCGTGCGCAGGAGCACAGCCGCGCTCTGATCGAGCAGCTCCTGCGGACCACCAACGCGATCGGCGCGACGATCGCGGCCGCCGAGCGGCAAAAGGGCGCTCGGCGGCGATGAACGGTTCGGAAACGGACAAGTGAATGCCCGGATCGGCGCGCGCGCGGGGTAGGGCATAGCCCGATGCCGAATAGTGCTCTCGCCGAGCGGCCCGGGTCAGCCGTACGGTCCGGCTCCGAGCGCGCGCGCCGCCAGCGCGACGACCAGCGCCTGATGCGCCGTCACAAGCGCGGCGACGCCGCCGCGCGCGACGAGCTGATCGAACGCTACATGCCGCTCGCCCGCAGTCTGGCGCTGCGCTACCGCCGCGCGTCCGAGCCGCTCGACGACCTCGTCCAGGTCGCCTCGGTCGGCCTCGTGAAGGCCGTCGACCGCTGGGATCCCGACCGCGGGCTGGCGTTCTCGAGCTACGCGGTGCCGACGATCCTCGGCGAGCTGCGGCGCTACTTCCGCGACGCGACCTGGGACGTTCGCCCGGCGCGCGATCTGCAGGAGCTGTGCCTGTCGGTCGAGGAGGCGCGCGAGGCCCTCTGGGCCCAGCTCGGCCGCTCGCCCACCGTGGCCGACATCGCGGGGCGGCTCAGGCGGTCGGAGGAGGAGATCGTGGAGGCGCTGCAGGCGACCGAGGGCCGCTCGGTCCGCTCGCTCGACGCTCCGGTGCACGAGGAGGAGGGCACCTCGGCCAGCGCCGGCGACCTGATCGGCGTCGAGGACGTCGAGTTCGACCGCGTCGAGGCCGGGATCACGATCGAGAGGATGACCGGCATCCTCGACGAGCGCGCGCAAGAGATCCTGCGCCTGCGCTTCCAGGACGACCTGCTGCAGTCCGAGATCGCCGAGCGCGTCGGGTGCTCGCAGATGCACGTCTCCCGCATCATCCGCGCCTCGCTCGAGCGCTTGTACGCGTACGGGACGGCAGGCTGACGCGATGGAGGTCCCGACCACGCCGTCCACGCCCGACCAGCCGATCGTCCCCGACGAGCCCCCGACGCCGGCAGTGCCCACCCCGGACCGCGAAGCACCCGCGACGCCCGCCGAGCCGCCCGACGCACCACCGCCGGACGACCCGCCGCCGCCGCTTCCCGACGGCCCCGAGGTCCCGGCCCAGCCCTAGGCCGCCACGCGCTCGAGCGCGGCCGAGCGGTCGCGCTCGTCGATCAGGTCCAGCACGGCTTCCTCGAGCGCCCGCTGGTGGATCGGCAGCTCGCCCGGCTCGGTGTCGGCGGCCTCGCGCAGCGGGCGCCCGATCACGAGGCCGGCGCGGTAGGCGTCGAACACGCGCGGGTCGATGTACGACGCGCGGCAGACCGCCGGCGTGTTGCCGAGATAGTGGGCGACCTCCTTGACCGCGCGGCTGATCGCGCGCTTGCGCCCGGTCGGGGAGCCCGCCACCTGGCCGGACACCGACAGCGCGACCGCGGCCAGCAGGGTGGCGTTCCAGGTGCGGAAGTCCTTGGCCGAGAAGCCGTCGCCCGTGGCCTCCTTGAGATAGGCGTTGATGTCCTCGGACCGCAGGTCGCGCCAGCGCCGTGCGTCCTTGTACGCGAGCAGCTCGTCGCCGCCGCCGCGGCGCCGCTTGAGCGCGGCGACGATCTCGGCCGCCAGCGGGTCGACGACGGCCTGGATGCGCCGGACACCGCTCTTGGCCGGGTAGTCGAAGACCATCTCGCCGCCCCGGGTCACGGTCACGTGCTCCTTGCGCATGGTGGCGAGCCCGAACGACTCGGTGTACTCCTCCGAGCCGATCCGGAAGAAGCCGCGGTCGAGCAGGCGCACCGCGCACGCCACCACTCGCGCGCGCGTGTAACCGCTCTCGGCCTCGAGGTCCTGCTGCACGTGCTCGCGCAGGGCCGGCAGCGCGCGCGCGAACCGCTCCATCTCCGCGAACTTCTCGGCGTCGCGACGAGTGCGCCAGTCCGGGTGGTAGAGGTACTGCTTGCGGCCGGCGGCGTCGGTGCCGGTCGCCTGCAGGTGGCCGCGCGGATTGGGGCAGACCCAGACGTCGCGCCACGCCGGCGGGATGCCGAGGTCGCGCACGCGCGCCAGAACCTCGGGGTCGGTCACACGGCGCCCCTGTTCGTCGAGGTACTCGAAGCCGCGGCCACGTCCGCGGCGAGCGATGCCCGGTCCAGAGCAGTCCGATCGCAGCAGCCTTGCCATGTGGCGCACAGTCTTCCCGTACGCCGGAGGTTTAGGCTTGTCGGCGACGATGCCCAACCTCGAGTTCAAGACGACGCGGAACGCCACCGTCGCGGTCGTCGCACCGACCGGCGAGCTGGACCTGTCCGGCGCGGCGATCCTCGAGGACGAGCTCGACCGGCTGGCCGCCGAGCCCGAGCTGGCGACCGTCGTGCTCGACCTGCGCGGCCTCGAGTTCATGGACTCGAGCGGGCTGCGGCTGGTCGTGATGGCCGACATGCGGGCGCGCGAGACGGGCCGGCGGTTCGCGCTGGTCCCCGGCGGCGACACCGTGCACCGCGTCTTCGAGATCACCCGCATGAGCGAGCGGCTGGAGTTCGTGGACGCGCCGGAGGAAGCCCGATGAGGGTCGAGCGCCGGCTTCCGGTCTCGCCCGAGGCGGCCGCGCAGGCGCGGCACGCGCTCGACGACCTCGGCGATCTGCCCGACGGCCGTATGCGCGACGTTCGGCTGCTGGTGTCCGAGCTCGTCACCAACGCGGTCCGCCACGCCAACCTCGCTACCGGCGACGTCATCGAGCTGGTGGTCGAGCTCGCCGATCACAAGCTCCGCGTCGAGGTCCACGACCCCGGCGGCGGCTTCGTGCTGTCCTCCCCCTCGCCCGATCCGGCGCGGCCCTCGGGCTGGGGCCTCTACCTCGTCGCCGAGCTGGCCGACCGCTGGGGCGTCGACTCGGACGAGGAGACGCTCGTGTGGTTCGAGCTCGACCGCCGGGCCGCGGCGGCCTAGCGAACCCCGAGCAGCACCTCGACGAGGATCTGGTCGAGCGCCTCGTTGTAGTAGCCGCGCTCCGCGAGGGCGTCGAGCCGCTCGGACTCGGCCTTCAGCGTGTCCGAGCTGTCGCCGTCGACCGAAGCTTGCGCGAGCTCGGGGGCGGACGCGGCCTCCAGCGCCTCCTGCACCTCGGGCAGCGAGTCGAAGTGACGCGCCTTCTCGGCCAGCGCGAGATAGGTGCGCATGCAGCCGGACGCGAAGTCCCACACGCCCTCGGGGTTCTCGTTGCGGTACGAGTGCGCGTCGAAGTGCCGCGGGCCCTCGTAGCCGGCGCGCTCGAGCAGCCGCACGAGCAGGAACGTCTCCTTCAGGTCCTCGGCGCCGAACCGGAAGTCCTGGTCGTAGCGCCCGATCCGCTGGGCGTTGAGGTCGATGTGGAACAGCTTGCCGGCCCACAGCGCCTGCCCGACGGCGTGGTGGAACGACAGCCCCGCCATCGTCTCGTGCGCGACCTCCGGGTTGAGGCCGACCAGCTCCGGCCGGTCGAGCGTCGAGATGAAGTGCAGGGCGTGGCCGACGGTCGGCAGGAAGAGATCCCCGCGCGGCTCGTTCGGCTTCGGCTCCATCGCGAACCGGAAGCCGTAGCCCTGGCTCTCCGAGTAGTCGACCAGCACGTTGATCGCCTCGCGGTAGCGCTCCAGGGCGTCGCGCGGGTCCTTGGCGGCGCCGACCTCGGTGCCCTCGCGGCCGCCCCAGAACACGTACACCTCGCCGCCGAGCTCGGCCCCGAGGTCGATCGAGCGCATCGCCTTGCCGATCGCGGCCCGCCGCACGCCGCGGTCGTTGGACGTGAACGCCCCGTCCTTGAACGCCGGATGGCCGAACAGGTTGGTGGTGGCCATCCCGACGCCCATCCCGCCCTCGTCGAGCGCGGCCTTCAACCGCGCGACGATCTTGTCGCGCTCGGGCGCCGGGGTGCCCCACGGGATCAGATCGTCGTCGTGCAGGCTGATGCCCCACGCACCGAGCTCACCGAGCTTCTTGACCGACTCGACCGGATCGAGCGGGTCGCGCGTCGGTCCGCCGAACGGGTCGCGACCCGGGTTGCCGACGGTCCACAGACCGAAGGTGAAGCGGTGCTCGGGGCGGGGGGTCAGGTTCGCATCGGGGGCCATGGCCCGCATCTTTTCAAGCGGCGACGGCGAAGGGGGCGCCGCGTAGGCGGCGCCCCCCGTGACGCTCCCTACCGCCTCGGAGTGACGGTGATCTGGACCGTGTCCGTCGCCGTGGCGCCGGCGGTATCCCTGACGGTCACGGTGGCCGTGTAGATGCCGACCGTCCGGTACCGGTGGTCGACCGTCCCCGAGCGCCTCCATCTCGTCGGGCTGCCCTCGCCGAAGTCGAACCGGTACTCCAGCGCGTCGCCGTCCGGGTCAGAGCCGCTCGCGGTGAACGTGACATCCAGCGGCCTCGGCCCCGATGTCGGCGTCGCCTGCAGGTCGACCGTCGGCGCGCGGTTGCCCGCGGTGACCACCACCGTGTCGGTGGCGGTGGCGCCGCGCGAGTCGGTGACCGTCACCGTCGCGGTGTACGACCCCGCCGCTGTGTAGGTGTGGCTCGGGTTCTGCAGGAACGACCGGCCCCCGTCGCCGAAGTCCCACGCGTACGTGAGCGCGTCGCCGTCAGGGTCGGTCCCGTTCGCCGAGAACTGCACCGCCAGCGGCGGCCTGCCGGCCACCGGGTCCCCGGCCGCCGCCACGCTCGGCGCCCGGTTGCCCGGCGGGTTGGCCACGACGATCTCCACGGTCGCGGTGCCGGTCCCGCCGTCGGGATCCGTCACCGTCACCGTCGCCGTGTACGTGCCGGCCTCCATGTACGTGTGGTCCGGGTTCTGGCGGAAGGACGTCCCGCCGTCGCCGAAGTCCCACGCGTACGCCAGCGGGTCGCCGTCCGCGTCGGAGCCGTTGGCCGAGAAGCCCACGGTCAGCGGCGCGGTGCCGCTCCGCGGGTCGGCCGACGCCTGCACGGCCGGGTCCTCGTTCGGCGGGTCGCAGCCCTCGGTGCCGGGCATGCCGGCCGCGGTCTCGATGCCGCCGAGCAGGTGCTGCAGGTACGGCTGCTCGGAGAACGAGGCCGCGGTGTGGCCCATGCCGGTGTACCAGGACCGTCCGCCGTCGTACCGCTGGCACCACGAGATCGGATGGTCGTCGGCCACCGGATCGTTGCCGTCCTCCTCGCCGTAGGTCGCCTCGTCCAGCGTGAGGAGCACGTGCACGCCGCTGTCGCGCACGCTGTAGTCGCCGTCCGGGACGTTCGGGTCCTGGTAGTCGGGCGAGCGGTAGTTGTACCACTCGTCCACTCGCGGCCACGGGTTCGGCAGGCCCTCGGTCGAGTGGTGCGAGCCGTCCTCGACGTGCACGGTGGCGGACGGCGTGCCGGGCGGATGGCTGAGGAAGTAGCCGCCCACCAGGTGGCCGTACCAGTTCCAGTCGTACTCGGTGTCGGCCGCCGCGTGGACGCCGGCGTATCCGCCGCCGGCCTGGATGTAGCGCTCGAACGCCCGCTGCTGCGTGGCGTCGAGAACGTCACCGGTGGTCGAGAGGAACACCACCGCGTCGTAGCGGTTCAGCACCGCGTCACGGAACGCGGTCGCGTCCTCGGTGTGGTCGACCTGGAAGGCGTTCTCATTGCCCAGCTGCTCGATCGCCGCATGCCCCTCGTCGATCGAGTCGTGCCGGAAGCCGGCGGTCTTGGAGAACACCAGCACGCGGAACCGCGCCTCCGGGTCGTCCGGCCCGAACACGGTGATCGGGATGGTCCGCGACCGCTCGGCCTCGCCGTCGGACACGGTCACCTCGGCCTGGTACTCGCCCGCTGCCGTGTACGTGTACGTCGGATCCTCCTCGGTCGAGTCGACGTCACCGTCCCCGTCGAAGTCCCACGCGTACGTCAGCGTGTCGCCGGTGTCGGGGTCGCTCGCGGTGACCGAGAAGGCCACCTGCAGCGGGGCGAAGCCCGACGTCGGCGTTGCCGCCGCGGCGTCGATCGAAGGCGCGCGGTTCTCAGGCTCGGGCTCCTCGCAACCGGTCGACCCGTCGACCTCGAAGTACTCGAACCGGGCCGTGCCGCCGCCGCTGTTGACGCCGAGCGTGAAGAGGCCGAACGCCGGGTCGACCATCGGGTTGGTGACCGGGATGTTCACCGACTGGTAGGTCACGCCGTCGAACGAGTACTCGCCCGTGTAGCTGGTGCCCGACTTGGTCAGGCGCAGCCACACCTCGGCTCGCGTCGTTCGGGACCGTCGGGTCTGCCGGCTGCGGGTCCTGGATCTGCCCGCCGATCTCGGACCGCAGCTCGAGCCGGTTGCGTACCGTCTGGCCGTCGTCGGAGATGATGTCGAACTTGATGTAGTTGTCGTCGTCGGCACGGACCAGCAGGCCCGCCCTGCTCGTAGCCGCCGCTGATGGTCGCCGGCGTCGATGTGGGTCTCGATCACCCAGTCCTGGCCGGCTTCCGTCGGCTCCTGGAGGATGAAGTTCCTCGTCGCCGGCCGGGTCGCCGTTGGTGTAGATGTCGCCGTTGACGGTCTGATCTCGCAGCCAGCCGTCGTTGAACGAGATCAGGTCCGTCCTGCGGGCGGACGATCGCGTTCCACTTCGCTTGTCGAGCGTCCCGGAGTCGAAGCTGTCGCCTCCGGTCGCCACGCACTCGCACTCGCCCGGCGAGTCCTGGCCGTCGAGCCAGAAGTAGTCGAACGACACCGTGTCGCCCTGGCCGTCGGCCTGCGGCCCGAACGCGTAGACGCCGAAGTCCGGGTCCGCCATCGGGTTGGTCACGGTGCCGGCCGACGTCCATGTCGTGCCGTCGCGCGAGAACTCACCCGTGTAGCTCGTGCCGGTCTTGTTCAGGCGCAGGTAGAAGATCGTGCCTGTGCCGTCCGCGATCTCCGGGTCGGCTGGCCGGCCCGGTCGGCGTGCCGTTGACCTCCGTGCGCAGCTCGATGCGGTTGATCCGGGTCTGGCCGGCATCGGCGATCGGGTTGAGCTTGACGTAGTTGTTGCCGTTCACGTAGGCGATCAGGCCACCCTGGCCGTACCCGCCGTTCACCCTCGAGTCGATCCTCGTCTCGATCGTCCAGTCGTCGCCCGCGTGGGAGGCGTCCTGGAGGATGAAGTTGTTCGGCGGCGGCGTCGTGTCGTTCGAGTAGATGTCGCCCGGCTCCGTCGTGATCGTCAGCTGGCCACCGCTCACGGCCGCGTTCTGGTTCTGCCGGATGCTGGCGTCCCAGCGCGTGGCGTCGAGGGTCGAGCCGTCGAACTCGTCGTCGAAGCTCGGGCCGGTCGGCGCCCCGGGCCGCGTGATGCGGAACGAGTCGAACGCCGCCTCCGGCGCCGCGGTCGTCGCCGTGTTGCCGAAGGAGAAGACTCCGATCCGCGCATTCGCCGGCAGCGGCCACGCCCGTCCGGCCTGGGTCCAGTTCGACCCGTCGGTCGAGTACCAGCCGGTGACGTTCGTCCCGTCGTATCGCAGCTGCACCCAGTAGTCGTCCGGGAAGTCCGCCGCGATGTTCGGGGTCGAGTCCGCGGCAGTGTTGTCCGGAGTGCCGGCTGCCTCGTGGATGTACTCGAACTTCTCGTCACCCGTGGTGGTGTGGGCGATCCGGCCGAGCTTGAGGTAGTCGTCGTCACCGCCGTAGACCACGATGCCCGCCTGCTGGTACTGGGTGAGCCCCTCGAAGTTGACCTTCGCGGTCGCAGTCCACGGGCCGCTGGCCGGCGGATCTCGCAGGACGAGGTTCGCGGCGGTGCCGCCGGCGGCATAGAGGTCGCCGGCCGCCGCCGGGATGCGCAGCGCGCCGCCCGACACCGTCAGCGCCTGGTCGCGGCGCACGACCTCCCAGCCCGCGCCGACGTCGGTGCCGTCGAACTCGTCGGCGAACAGCTCGGTCTCCGCGCCGCCGCCGCCACCGCCGCCGCCGCCGCCGGTCGACGAATCCGGGTTGAAGCGGATCCAGTCGAAGCGCGCGACCGGGTACGTGGTCGCTTGGTCGGACAGCGCCACCGGGCCGACCTGCGGGGCCGACCAGCCGGAGATGTCCGCGACGCGGCCGACGGGGTCGAAGTCGACGCCGTCGAACGAGTACTCGGCGCGCAGGTTCGAGCCGTCGGAGATCAGCTTGACCCAGTAGGTCGTGCGGCGAGGTCTCGGGGATGCCGCTGACCTTGTCCAGGCCCTCGTTGCGCGGGGTGCCGGTGTTCTCGTAGATGAACTCGAAGTCACGCACGCCGTTGGCGGAGATCATGTGGATCGAGGCCCAGTTGTTGTCGTCCTGATAGACGCGCAGGCCGGCCTGCTGGAAGTTCTGGGTGAGCGGCTCGGTGGTGATCTTCGCCGTCACCTCGACGGTTCCGTCGGGCAGCGGCTGGACGATGATGTTCCGCGCCGACGTGCCCGGCCCGTAGAGCGAGCCGTCGTCGATCGGGAAGTTCAGGTTCCCGCCCGACACGGTCGGCGGCCGCGTGTTGTCCGGCCGGATGACCTGCCAGCGGTTCGTGTCGAGCGAGTCGCCCTCGAACTCGTCGCTACGGACGTTGTTCTGCGGGCACTCGCTCGAGCTCGTGACCTCGACCTGGACGCTCGCGGTCGCCGAGGCCCCGTTGGCGTCGGTGGCCGTGAATCGCGCCAGGTAGGTGCCGGGCCGCTCGTACGTGTACGTCGGGCTGAGCTGGGTCGACGTGTCGTCGGTCGTGCCGGCGACGCCGAAGTCCCACAGGTAGGTCAGCTGCTCGCCGGCGCCCGCATCCGGATCGGTCGCGGTGCCGGTGAACTGGACCGCCAGCGGCGCGTCGCCGGTCATCGGCTCGGCGCTCGCCGTCACCTCGGGGGAGGCGCTGTTCGCCGCGCCCCTGCCGAGCGCTGTGAAGTGGTTGAGGTTCAAGAGCCCGTCGCCACCGCCGACGCCCGCGTTCACGAACACGAGGAACAGCTCGTGCGTGCCCTCGGGCGGCGTCGGCAGGTCCATCGTGACGTCGGCCCAGTTCTGCCAGCCGCCGGTGTTGGCGACCGCCACCGAGCCGGCCAGCGGGCCGGTCGGCGAGTCGAGACGGGCCTCGATCGTGCCGCCGGCGCCGCCGGAGGCGACGCGGAAGCGGATCCCGGTCAGCTCCTCGAGGTTCACGGGCGTGTACGAGACGTAGTCGCCGTGCTCGGTGAAGCCGATGTTCTGGCCGCCGCCGGCATCGGTCGTCGTCTCCCTCTGCACGCCGGGCGTGCCGCCGGTGTTGGCGCCGGTCCGGCCGGTCGTGGCGAAGAACTCGGCCTGCTTGGGCTTCGGCTGCAGGATCAGGTCGTCCCGGCCCGTCAGCGCGTTGGCCGCGCCCTGCGCGGTGTCCGTGTAGGTCGCGACGACCGACGTGAAGATGTTCGCGTTCGCGCCGTGGCCCGAGTCGGCCGCCGTGCGGAACGTCCCGGAGCACCCGGTCTGCTGGCCGAGGCCGTGCGCATGGTCGTCGTGCCCGAGCTGCCAGCTGAGCGTCACGCGGTTGCAGTCGATCGGCCCGTCCTCGGGATCGGTGACCGTGATCTCGTACGGGACGATGTCGCCGAACGCCGCGAACTGGCCGTCCTCGGGCACGGTGATCGTGACCGTCGGCCGCGTGTTGCCGGCCGTGATCGGGATGGTGTCGAAGCCCGTCTGGCCGTCGGCGTCGGTGACGGTCAGCGTCGCGTTGAAGGTGCCCGCCGTGGCGTAGGTGTGAGTCGGGTTCGCGTCGGTCGAGTCGGTGGTGCCGTTGCCGTCGAAGTCCCACGCGTAGGTCAGCGACGTGCTCGTCGGGGTCGATCGATCCGGCGCTCGAGAACTGTCACGGTGAGCGGAGTCGGGCCGCTGTCCACGTTCGACGTCGCTCGCGCGATCGGGCGTCGTGCGCCCGCCACGTAGTCGATCCGGTAGATGCCGGAGTTGGCGTTGTTGCCGCTGAAGCCGTCGCCCCAGTCGATCACGTAGAGCGAGCCGTCGGGCCCGAACTCCATCTCGTGCGGCCGGAAGAACGTGTCCATGAACGGCGTGTCGAACACGCCGGTGCCGTTGCCCTGGTCGTCGAGCGTGGCGGTCTTGATCCAGCCGTTGTTCCACTCGCCGATGAACCAATGGCGGTCGTAGAACTCCGGGAACTTCGCCGGGTTGTCGAGGGCGGGGTCGAAGTCGTAGCGAGGGCCGCCGGTCGGCGCGCCGCCGGTGCCCAGCGTTCGGGAAGCGCGCGTCCGGCTCGGTGTAGCCCATCCACATCGTGGCCGGGATCGCCGGCGGGAGGTTCGTGATGCCCGTGTTGTTGGGCGAGTTGTTGACCGGGTTCGCGCAATCGAACTTCGGCCCGGAGGTGCTGTTGGCGAAGTCGTAGTCGTTGTACGGGACGTTGTCGCGCACGCAGTAGGGCCAGCCGTAGAAGCCCGGGCCCTTGACGACCTCGAACTCGACGCTGCCCTGCGGGCCGCGGTTCGGGTTGGTCGCGCCGGCGTCAGGCCCGTAGTTGCCCAGCAGCACCCAGCCCGTATGCGGATCGATGGTGAGCCGGAACGGGTTGCGGAAGCCCATCGCGAAGATCTCGGGCAGCGTGTTGGCGGTGCCCGGGGCGAACATGTTGCCCGTCGGGGATCGAGTAGGTCGTGCCGATGCCCGGCGCGCCGGTCGCGCCCGGCAGCGGATGGATGCGCAGGACCTTGCCGTTGTGGTTGTTGGAGTTGGCGGAGGTGCGCTGCGCGTCCCAGAACGCGCGTCCGGGCCGCTCGTCGATCGGCGCGTAGCCGTCGGAGGCGAACGGGTTGGTGTTGTCGCCGGTGGAGATGTAGAGGTCGCCGTTGGCCCCGAAGGCGAGCGAGCCGCCGGAGTGGCAGCACTGCTCGCGCTGGGCGATCCAGGTGAAGATCAACTGCTCCGAGCTGAGCGCGATCGTGTTGTTCGCGCCGACCGTGAAGCGCGAGACGCGCGTCTCGTTGTTCGTATTCGGCGTGAGCGGCGTGTAGGTGACGTAGAGGTGGTTGTTGGTGTTGAAGTCCGGGTCGAGCGTGATGCCCATGAGCCCGTTCTCCTGGACGCTGGAGACGGGGATCGTGGATCGCCGTCGTCACCTGGCCGTTGGCCGGGTTGTAGACGTTCAGCTCGCCGGTGATGCGCTCGACGTAGAAGACACGGCCGTCGTCGGCGACGGCGATCTCCATCGGGCTCTCGGTGTCGTCGTCGATCGTGACGATCTCGAAGTCGTCGGCCGTCGGCGCGGCCTGGCGCGGCGCGCCGCAGTCGGACGGCTCGGCGCCGGTCACGGTCTGGAGGCCGCCGAGGATGTGCTGGCGGATGTTGCCCTCGCCGGTGCCGAACGACTCCGCCGTGTGGCCCATGCCCGTGTACCAGACGCGGCCGCCGTCGAAGTCCGAGCACCACGCGATCGGGTGATCGTCGTCGGTGGTGTTGCCGTCCTGCTCGTCGTACGTCGCCTCGTTGACGGTCGCGAGGACCTTGACGCCGCTGGTGCGCGGCGAGTAGTCGTTCCCGCCGCCGCCCACCACCGGGTTCGCCGGCGACTGGTAGTTGTACCACTCGTCCGTCCGCACCCAAGCGGCCGGCAGGCCCTCCGTAGACGGCTCGTCAGGATCCTCGATGTTGACCGTCGCCGTGGGGGTGCCGGGCGGGTGGTTGCGGAAATAGCCGCCGACCATCTGGCCGTACCAGGGCCACGTGTACTCCGTATCGGCCGCGGCATGGATGCCGACGAAGCCGCCGCCGGCGCGCATGTAGTCCTCGAATGCGTCCTGCTCGGTGGCGGAGAGGACGTCGCCGGTCGTGGAGAGGAAGACGACGGCGTCGTACTGGGCGAGGTTGGCGGTGTTGAACTGCGTCGAGTCCTCGGTCGCGGTGACCGCGAAGTCGTTGGCTGCCCCGAGCGCCTGGATCGCGGCGATGCCCTCGTCGATCGAGTCGTGGCGGAACCCGGCCGTCTCCGAGAACACGAGCACGTTCTCGAGCGGGTCGGCGCCCGCGTCCTCGACGGTGACCGTGCCGGTCATCGTCGTCGGGTGGACGTCGCAGACGAACGTGTAGACGCCCGGCGCGTTGAACGTGTGGTCGACCGGCCCCTGGCCGGTCCCGATCGGAGAGTCGAGTGGCGGATCCCAGTTCGGGCTCGTCCCGTGGACGTTGTGGGGCAAGGTCGCCCCCTCGAAGCTCCACCGCACGGTCTCGCCGGTGGTCACCGTGACGTTCGGCGGCGACCAGGTAGTCGCGTCCCCCGTGACGCTGACGGTGGCCGCTGGAGCCTGCGCTCCGGCAACGCTCGCGGTGAACAGACCAGTGAACAGCGTGGCCACTAACGACCGAAACCACGAACGCCATCCGACGCATGAAGCTCTCCCCCGATTCCCTGTTTGCCCGCGAAAGCGCCTCGCCTGGCGCCGCGGTTCAACCAGCTTTTGGCTGGCGAGCGGACAAATTAGTCCCCGGACGGGGCGCTGTCAAACGATCAGGACTTCGCGGCCGCCTTCTCCCGCTTGGCGGCCTTCTTCGACTTCTTGGCGCCGCCGCCGTCCTGCTTGTCGTCGGTCTTGACCGCGGCGAGGCTCGCCTCCAGGGCGGCCATCAGATCGGGCACCTTGGCCGGCTCCGGCGCCTCGGGCTGGACGGCGATCTCCTCGCCCTGCGCCTTGCGCTCGATCAGCTCGAGCACCTTGTCGCGGTACTCGTCGCGGTACTGGGACGGGTCGAACTCGCTCGACAGCGAGTCGATCAGCTGCTGGGCCATCTTGACCTCGCGGTCGGAGACGTCGAGGTCCTTGGAGTCCGGCAGGTCGTCGATCTCGTCGTGCGGGACGACCTCGTCGTGGAAGATCATCGTCTCCATCATCAGGATGTCGCCGGCAGGGCGGATGGCCACCAGCGCCTCCTTCGAGCGGATCACCACGCGCGCGATCGCGACCTTGTCGGACGCCTGCATCGCGTTCAGCAGCAGCCCGTAGGCCTTCGCGGAACCCTTGTCGGGGACGAGGTAGTAGGGGTGGTCGTAGTAGATCGGGTCGATGTCGATCTGGTCGACGAACTCCTCGATCTGGATCGTGCGCGTGCGCTCGGGATCAAGCGCGTCGAGCTCGTCGGGCGTGATGACCACGTACCGGTCCTTGGTCAGCTCGAAGCCCTTGACGATCTGGTCGAACGGGACGTCGTCGCCGGTGTCCGGATCTGTCCGCTTCATCTGGATCCGGTTGCCGGTCTTCTCGTTGAGCTGGTTGAAGCGCACGGTCTTGCGCGACACGGCGGAGTAGAGCTTCACCGGCACGTTCACCAGTCCGAAGGAGATCGCGCCGCTCCATATCGATCGGGGCATGCTCTTATTCTGACTGACGGCCGGCGCCGATCAAACGTGCGCACGGGGCGTTGCGCGCCCGGATCACGAGAACGTCCTCCTCGTCCTGGCCTTCGTCGAGCATCCCGGTCGTCTCCAGGTGCGTTCGGCGCCCGTTCATGAGCGGCCCCAGCGGGCCCCGCTGGCGGACCGCCACCTCGGCCTCCAGTCCGTGCGCCCGAAGCGCCGCGAGCGTCGGCTCGAGCCCGAGCAGCGACGAGTGCACGACGAGCAGCAGCCCGCCCGGCCGCAGGAAGACGCGGGCGCGGTCGCAGATGTGGTCGAGCATGGCGCGGCCGTCGCGCCCGGCATCCCAGGCACGCGCGCGCCCGCGCGCGGGAAGGTGGTCGCTCGGCGCCGGCACGTAAGGCGGGTTGGAGACGATCGCGTCGAACCGCTCGCCGGTGACGGCGGCGAACAGGTCGCCGCGCAGGGCCCGCACCCGCACGCGGTTGAGCGCGGCGTTCAGCCGGATCGTGAGCACCGCTCGGCGCGAGACGTCGACCGCGGTAACGACCCGGGGTCCGCCGAGCGCGGCGCGGATCGCGAGCGCTCCGGTGCCTGAGCACAGGTCGAGCACGCGCGCGCCCGGGGGCAGCGGTTCGCGGTCGAGCGCGTCGGCCAGCAGCCACGTGTCGCTGATCGGACGGAAGACTCCGGGTGGGATCACGAGCCGCACGACCGACCCCCTACCCTCCCGCGCGGTGCGCGACGCGTTCGAGCAGCCCTCGCCGGAGTTCACCGTCGGGCTCGAGGAGGAGCTGATGCTGCTGGACGGCGAGACGCTCGACCTCGCGCCGCGCGCGGCGGACGTGATCGGTGCGCTCGGCGGCGACCCGCGCTTCAAGCTCGAGATGCCCGCCGCCCAGCTCGAGATCGTCACGGCGCCGTCCTCGACGGTGGGCGAGGCGGCCCGCGAGCTCGCCCGCGCCCGCGCGGACCTCGAGGCGGCCGCCGCCGGCTTCCGGGTCGCGGGCGCCGGCGCGCACCCGTTCGCGTGCGGCACCGGGCCACTCAACCCCGGCGAGCGCTACCGGGCGATCGGGGCAGAGTACGCCGCAGTCGCGAACCGCCAGCTCGTGTTCGGCCTGCACGTGCACGTGGCGGTCCGCGGCGCCGACCGCGCGCTCGCCGTCTACAACGCGCTGCGGTCGTACCTGCCCGAGCTGGCGGCGGCGGCCGCCAATGCGCCGTTCTACGAGGGCCGCGACAGCGGGCTGGCGTCGGTCCGCTCACGGATCTCGGGGCTGCTCCCGCGCCAGGGCGTCCCGCCCGCGTTCGAGAGCTTCGAGGCTTACGAGGGCGCGCTGCGGTGGTGCGGCTTCGAGGACCCGCGCCAGTGGTGGTGGGAGCTGCGCCTGCATCCGACGCTCGGCACCGTCGAGGTGCGCGTGCCGGACACGCAGCGCACGGTGGAGGAGACGACGGCGATCGGCGGCTTCGTGCACGCGCTCGTCAAGCATCTCGCCGAGCGCCACGACGCCGGCGAGCGCCTGCCCGTCGCCGAGGCCTGGCGGATCGACCAGAACCGCTGGTCGGCGTGCCGGCACGGGCTCGAGGGTGAGATGCTCGACCTCGAGTCCGGCGAGCGCCGCGCCACGCGCGAGCGGGTGGCCGCGCTGGCGGATGAGCTCGGCGCGACGATGCCGGCCGGCGACGGCCCTGCGCGCCAACGGCAGGTCGCGACCGAGCGCGGCCTGCGCGGGCTGGCCGCATGGCTGGCAGACGGTTTCCTTGGGTAGGGGCGGTACGTGATCGTCCTCCCCCAGCCTCGCGGCGCTGTCACCGAGCTGCTGCTCGACGCTCTGCCCGGCCCTGTCTGCCCGCTGCGGGCGACGCCGGAGCCCGGCGACGACGAGGACCTGCAGCTCGCCCTCTACCTCTGCTACGAGCTTCACTACCGCGGCTTGCCGGGCGTCGACGACCGCTGGGAGTGGGAGCCGTCGCTGCTCGCGCTGCGGGCCGAGCTCGAGCGCCGCTTCGAGGCCGATCTGCGTCGTGACGTGCCGGTGCCTGTGCAGGTGCCGGGCGATGCCATGGATCTCGCCCTGCGGGCGATCATGGACGCCGACGACGCGCCGTCGCTGTCGAAGCACCTGGAGCGCCGCGGCACGCTCGAGCAGTTCCTCGAGTTCGTGATCCACCGCTCGGCCTATCAGCTCAAGGAGGCCGACCCGCACTCGTGGGCGCTCCCGCGGCTCAGCGGACGGCCCAAGGCGGCGATGGTGGAGATCCAGGCCGACGAGTACGGCGGCGGCGATCCGCGGCGCATCCACGCGCAGCTGTTCGCCGACGCGATGGACGCCCTCGGCCTCGACAGCCGCTATGGCGCGTACGTCGACCACATCCCCGGCGTGACCCTCGCGACCGTCAACCTCATGTCGATGTTCGGGCTGCACCGCCGCCTGCTCGGGGCGATCGTCGGCCACCTGGCGCTGTTCGAGATGACCTCCTCGGTGCCGAACCGCCGCTACGCCACCGGCCTGCGCCGGCTCGGCGTCCCCGAGGCGACCGGCTTCTTCGACGAGCACGTGGTCGCCGACGCGGTGCACGAGAACGTCGCGGCCGTCGACCTCGCCGGCGGGCTCGCGCGCGCCGACCCCGCCCTCGAGCCCGACATCCTGTGGGGAGCCGCGGCGCTGATCGAGCTCGAGGGACGCTTCGCGCGCCACCTGCTCGAGTCGTGGGAGACGGGTCGCAGCTCGCTGCGGCGGCCTGTCGAGGCTGCCGCTGCTCGCTGACGACGTCGCGCTCGCGCGACGAGGCGCGCGAAGCTAACCGCCCGCGCGACCCTTCTCCGCGCCGCTCGGCGCGCGGAACCGGGCCAGCTTGTGGGTGCCGTCGCAGAACGGCCGCATCCGTGACTTGCCGCAGCGGCAGAGCGCGATCGTCTCGCGCTCGACCGCGATCGCGTTGCCGTCCTGGTCGGACAGCCGCACCGGGCCGCGGACGATCAGCGGGCCGTCGCGGTACGGGGTGATGACGACCTCCCTCATCCGATCGCCTCCAGCTCGTCCTCTGTGAGCTCGAGCTCGACCGCCTGCACCGAGTCCTCGATCGACTCCGGGCGGCTGGCGCCCGGGATCGGGATCACCACGGGGCTCAGCGACAGCAGCCAGGCGAGCGCGACCTGCTGCGGCGAGACGCCGTGCGCCTCGGCCGCCTCCCGCACGGCGCCGTGGCGGCCGGCCGCCTCGTCCGCGCGCGGGATCCCGCCCAGCGGCGACCACGGCAGGAACGCGATCCCGCGCTCCTCGCACAGCGCCACCTCGCCCTTCTCGATCGGCGACGTGTACTCGAGCGAGAGCTGATTCTGGACCGCCGCGACGTCGGCGATCGAGCACGCCTCCTCGATCTGCTCGACGTTCGCGTTCGAGATCCCGATCCACCGCACCTTGCCCTCGTCCTGGAGCTCTTTGAAGGCCCCGATCGTCTCGGCGTAGGGGACGGTCGGGTCGGGGCGGTGGTACTGGTAGAGGTCGATCCGGTCGGTCTCGAGCGCCTTCAGCGACGCCTCGCACGCGGCCTTGATGTGCTCCGGCCGGCCGTCGAGCTCCCACGTCCCGCCCGGGCGGGTGTGGCCGCCCTTGGTGGCGACGATCACGCCGTCTCGGCGGCCACGCAACGCGCGGGCGATCAGCCGCTCGTTGTGGCCGACGTCGGTGTCGTCGACGCTGTAGGCGTCCGCGGTGTCGATCAGGTTCACCCCGGCGTCGAGCGCGGCGTGGATCGTGCGGATCGACCGCTCGTCGGGCGGCCGCCCGGACAGCGACATCGGCATCGCGCCGAGCCCGATCGGGAACACCTCCTCGCCGCCGAGCTTGCGGGTGGGTGGCATGAGCGGACCCTTCCCGCGGGCGATCGCCTCAAACCGCCGTCGGAACGATGGCGTCGGGCCCGGTGTGGATACTGCCCGCGTGCGCTACTACCCGGAGGTTTCGGGGCCACGCCGCCGAGCGGTGCTCGCCGACCTCGTCGTCGTGGCGCTCGTGGCGTCGTTCGCCTGGCTCGGGCTCACGGTCAACGACACGTTCGACGACGCCGCCGGCCTCGGCCGCGGAGTCCAGGAAGCCGGCAACTCGGTCCGGCTGGGATTCGAGGACGCCGGTGGGCTCGTCGCCGATGTCCCGATCGTCGGTCGAGACCTCGACGAGGCGTTCACCGACGCCGGCGCCGCCACCGGCGGCAACACCGCGGAGCTGGGTGAGCAGGGCGAGTCGGCGATCGAGAAGACGGCGCTGCTGCTCGGCTGGCTGACGTTCGCGCTGCCTACGCTCGCCGTCCTGCTCTGGGCGGTGCCGCGGCGTGTCGTCCGGTTGCGACGGCTGACTGCCGCCGGCCGCGCGCTTGCCGGCGCGCACAGCGCCGAGCGCCGAAGAGCGCTGGCGATGCGTGCCGCCTTCGGACTCCCCTACGAGACGCTGCTTGCGCACACCCCCGATCCCTTCGGCGCGCTCGCCGACGGCGAATACGAGCCGCTGCTGAGAGCCCTGTTCGAGGACGCGGGGCTGCGACCGCCGAGCCCGCAGCCGCGCTGACGACCTCGGTGCGCGAAGCGCACACCGGCGTCGCTCACTCGCCGACCACGTCTTCGGGCGCGACGTCGTCGCGGAGCCCCAGGTAGCGCGGGTGGCGCAGCGTGCCCGCCTCGGTCCACTCGCCGTAGCCGACGCGCGCCACCAGCACCGGCTCGACGAAACGCGTCTCGCGCGGCGGCTGGCGGCCTTCGAACGGGCTGGTGTCGCGCCGGCGCTCGGCGAGCATGCCGCCGATGCGGTCGAGCTCGCGCTCGTCGAACCCGGTCCCCACGCGGCCGGCGTACGTGAGCGCGCCGTCCTTGTGCACCCCGACCACCAGCGCCCCGAACTGCGAGGCGCGGCGCCCCTCGCCCGGCAGCCAGCCGCCGACGATCACGTCGGTCTCCAGCACGTTCTTGACCTTGACCCAGCCGGTCGTGCGCCTGCCGGGGTGGTACGGGCAGTCGAGGCGCTTGGCGATGATGCCCTCCAGCCCCTGGGCGCGCGAGGCCTCGAGCATGGCCGCGCCGTCGCCGGTGTGGTGCGCGGGCGTCTGCCAGCGCTCGCCCTGGAGGCCGAGCTCGAGCAGCCGCTCGCGGCGCTCGACGTACGGCAGGTCCATCAGCGAGTGGCCGTCGAGCCACAGCAGGTCGAACACGATGTAGGCCACGGGGTCGCTCTGCGAGAGCCGGCGCACGGCGTGCTCGGAGGCGAGATGCATGCGGCTCTGGAGCTTCTGGAAGCTGGGGCGGCCGTCGGGCCCGAAGGCGACGACCTCGCCGTCGACGATGGCCTCGTGGCTCGCCAGCGCGCGCCCGAGCCCGCGCAGCTCGGGATAGCGGGGAGTGATGTCTCGCCCGCTGCGAGCGCTCAGCCGGAGGCGGCCGCCCTCGGCGTAGCCGATCGCGCGCACGCCGTCCCACTTGATCTCGTACGCCCAGTTCTCGTCGTCCTTGGGCAGCGGCCCGGTGCGCGCGAGCATCGGCTCGATCTTCTCGGGCATCGGCTCCCGGTCCGGATCCTGCGGCGGATCCATCCGGTGGATCATCCAGTTGCTGCCGTCGGTGCGGAACAGCACGTAGCGGCCCTGGACACGCTCCCCCGCGAAGGTGACCATCACCTCGTCCTTGCGCCACTTGTGCAGCTCGTAGGTGCCGCGGTCCCAGATCTTCATCGTTCCCGCGCCGTACTCGCCCTTCGGGATCTCGCCGTGGAAGTCGAGGTACTCGAGCGGGTGGTCCTCGGTACGGACCGCGAGGTTGTTGCGCTTCGGATCCTGCGGGATCCCCTTCGGGACCGCCCACGAAGCCAGCGCGCCGTCGTGCTCGAGCCGCAGGTCCCAGTGCAGCGCCCGGGCGTGGTGCTCCTGCACCACGAACCTCGGCGCGGCGTCGTCGTCTGCGCGATCGCCGCCCGACGGCTCAGGGGTGGCGGAGAAATTCCGCTTGCGGCGGTACGAATCGAGGTTGTCGGACATGAGCTTGCGGGTAGTGAACCTTCGGAGTTAGGCGGCGGGGGTTGCGGGTATCGTGCATGCCCGTATGGAAGCCAATCCCATCGTGCTCGACGACACCGCGGGGGATGTCGTGGTGGTCGTCGTCGAAGGAGAGCACGACATCTACACCGCCCCCACGCTGCGTGAGCGGCTGGATGAGGCCCTGGAACGCGGCGGTGGCATCGTCGTGGACCTTACGGCCGCAACGTTCGTCGACTCGTCAGTGCTCGGAGCGCTGCTCGACGCGAGGCGCCGCGCGCTGGAGGCGAGCCAGGGGTTCGTCGTATGCGTCGGCGAGACCGTGGAGCCGGGGGTGCAGCGCATCCTCGACATCACCGGCCTCGTACCGGTGCTGCCGGTGCTGCGCCAGCGCGAGGAGGCGATCCAGGCGGCGAGGACGAACGGCGCGGGCGAATGACCAGCCGGCCGGAAGTCCTGCTGACCATGCCGGCACGCCCTGAGGGCGTGGGCGTCGTGCGTCAGGCCCTGGCGGGGATGGCGGACGCGCTCGACTTCGAGGCCGCCGTGCTGGCCGACATGAAGATGGCGGTGACCGAGGCCTGTACGAACGTCGTCGTGCACGCCTACGAAGCCGACAGCGGGATCCTCGAGGTCGAGATGCGCGCAACCGAGGAGGGGCTGACGATCGTGGTGCGCGACCACGGCACCGGCCTCCAGCCGCGGCCGGCGCGGTCCGAGCCGCCGGCCCTCGGCCTCGGCCTGCCCCTGATCGCCGCGCTGTCGGACGCGTTCGAGCTGCGCGGCAGCGCCGACACCGGCACCGAGGTGCGGATGACGTTCGCGTACACGCGCGATAGCGACCCGGCCGAAAGCAACCCGGTCACCGGCAGGGTCGGCATCGACGGGCGCTGGGACCCGGAGGCCCCTTCGCAGGGAGCCCCCGCCGGCGGTTGACTAAGCCGCTTGGCGGAGGGCGTCGAGCTCGCGCATGCGGCCGAGCCGGCCGAGCGCCTTCGACTCGATCTGGCGTACGCGCTCGGGCGTGATACCGAGGCGGCGGCCGATCTCGCGCAGCGGGGTCGGCTCGCCGCCGTCGATGCCGTAGCGCAGCGCCACCACGGTGCGCTCGCGCTCGGGCAGCTCGTCGAGGGCGTGCCGGAGCGCCTGCCGCCGCAGCGAGATGTGCACCTCGTCCTCGGGACCGGGGGCGTCGGCGGGCAGCAGGTCGCCGAACGAGGCGTCGTCCTCCTCGCCGAGCGGCCGGTCCAGCGAGGTGACGGTGCGCGCGGCGTCGCGCATCGCGTTCAGGTCGTCGACCGAGATCTGCGCCTCCGCCGCCACCTCGGCGTCGGTCGGCGAGCGGTCGAGCTTGAGCGTGAGCGCGTTCTCCGCCCGCGCGACCTTGCGCTGCGTGCGGACGAGGTTGATCGGGAGCTTGATCGTGCGCGCCTTGGCGTCCATCCCGCGCTCGACCGCCTGCCGGATCCACCACGTCGCGTAGGTGGAGAAGCGGTAGCCGCGCCGCCAGTCGAACTTCTCGACCGCCCGGATCAGGCCGAGGATGCCCTCCTGGATCAGGTCGAGCAGCGTCAGCTCGGAGCCCTGGTACTTCTTGGCGATCGAGACGACCAGGCGCAGGTTGGCGTTGATCATGCGCTCCTTCGCGACCAGATCGCCGCGCTCGATCCTGCGGGCGAGCTCGATCTCCTCATCGGGCGTGAGCAGCCGGTGGCGGCCGATCTCGTTGAGGAACAGCTGCAGCGTGTCGGTCGTGACGTGGGCGAGTGCGGCGTCGTCGACGGGCGCGGCCGGCGCCTGCTCGCGCCCGCAGTCGTCCCGCATGGTGATCCCGCGCGCATCGAGGTGCTCGTAGAGGCCGCCGAGATCGTTCTCCTCGAGATCGAGCGCCTGGACGAACTCGTCGATCTCGCTGAGCTCCAGGCAGCCGCGTTCCTCCCCGCGGTCGATCAGCGCGGCAAGGGCGCCACTGAACGCATCCTGAGCCGAGCTCATCTCATTTCCTCGTCACCGGATACACCAACCAATAAACGCGGCTACACCATATCCCGGGCGTTTGGAAGCGTTGCCAGGCCGGGAACACTCGAAGAGAACGATCCTAGGAGGGAAAATTCGAATGTTCGAGCGCTTCGAGCGCATGGAGAGCGCTGAGGAACAGCCGGTGGAGCGGTGCAACGAGACCGCCGGCCATCGAGCGCTGTTGAACAAGGCGGGTAAGCGAGACCACCGCAAGACCGATCGGGCGGGCTATGCGAGCTGATGCGCAACGAGATACGACCGGCGTCTGGAATCCGACGCCGCCGGGTAGGCGATTGAAGGTGAGCACAGGACCTGTCCGAATGCCGAGGGGCACCGACACGGTCCGTCTGCTGGAGGCGGACCCGGAGCTTGGGGCGCTCCTGACCGGCACGCGGCGCGCGGAGGCGGAGCGGGAGCTCGTCGTTCGCACCCACAGGCTGTCCGTCGGCCCCTGGGACGTCTCGCGCCTGTCCGGTGCCAGCGGCGACCACGTCGGGCTGCTGGTGCTCGACGGCGTCCTGTCGCGCGAACTCGTGGTCGCAGACCACGTCAGTGCCGAGTTGCTGGGACCGGGCGACCTCGTCCGCCCCTGGCAGGGGAGCACCGGCACTGGTCTGCTGCCGGTCCAGGCGGTCTGGTCGGTCCTGTCGACCGTCACTCTCGCAGTGCTCGACCGCCGCTTCGCGGCCGAGGCGGCGCGCTATCCCGAGATCACGGCCTCCCTGTTCGACCGCCTCGGCGAGCGCTCGCTGCGGCTGGCGACGACGCAGGCGATCTCTCAGCTCACGCGCGTCGACCGGCGCCTGAAGGCGCTGTTCTGGCACCTCGCCGAGCGTTGGGGGCGCGTGTCGGGCGACGGCGTGGTGGTCCCGCTCGCGCTCACGCACCGGATCCTCGGCCAGCTCGTGGGCGCCCGCCGGCCGACCGTCTCGACCGCGCTCAGCGAGCTCGCCGAGCGTGAGGAGCTGGTGCGCCGCCCGGACGGCTCGTGGCTGCTGCGCGGCGACCCGCCCGACGCCCAGACGCTCGCGCGCCGGCCGACCGCGGCCGAGCTGCGCGGGCAGGACATGCTGCGCCCGTCGCGGCGGTTCGCGCGCGAGGGCGAGGACGTCGACGCCGACACCCTGATCGAGGCGATGGACCGGCTGCGCGAGGTGCTCGACCCCGGCGAGCTCAGGGGGCGCCTCGAGCGCCGCCGGGGGGCCACTCGCTGAGCCGCAGGCGCCCGCCGGCGCGCGGCGCCAGCGGAGGCGTGTCGAAACCGGCAGTGTGGCGCAGGCCGTCGAGCAGCTCGAGCAGCGCCTCGCCGGCGTCGCGCTTCGGCTCCCAGCCGAGCTGACGTCGCGCCCGCGTGCTGTCGAGCAGCGGCACGGACAGGCCCATGTCGACCCACCCGGGCGGGCTCGGCTGCAGGTATGCGCGGAACGTCAGCGCCGCGGCGCTCCGCAGCATCCCCTTCGGAACGGGGATTGCGCGCGCGCCGAGGATGCGCCCGAGCTCCTTGGGGTCGAGCACCGGGTCGGCGGCGATGTTGTAGGCGCCGCGCGCGTCCGGCGAGGTGGCCGCCAGCCGGTAGGCCTGGCCGACGTCGAGCGAATGCACCGCCTGCAGCACCAGGCGCTTGGGCAGCGGCAGGATCGGGAGCAGCCGCGCCTGCACGAGCGGCGACGGCAGCAGCGGCCCGATGAACAGCCGCCGGATCTCCGAGGCGGCCTCGCGCTTGAAGATCAGCGCCGGGCGCATGCGCACGACGCGCAACTCGTCCTCGAACGCATCCAGCGCCCGCTCGGCCTCCGCCTTGTGGCGCGAGTAGAAGGACGAGGGAATCCCCTCGCGCGGCCACGACTCGTCGACCCGCCGGTCCTTCGGCCCGGGCGAGTAGACCCCGATCGACGAGGCGTGGACGAGCGAGCCCGCCCCGGCCCGCGCGGCGGCCTCGAACACGCGTCGCGAGCCGTCGACGTTGACGGCGCGCACCGCCGCCTGGTCGCGCGACGGCTGGATCAGCCACGCCAGATGGATCACCGCGTCGGCGCCGGTGAAGTGCTGCTCGAGCGGGCTCGTCACCACGTCGGCCTGCACCCAGCGCGTCCGCGGCGGTTGCCAGCGCGGCAGCCGCCGCGCCAGCCCGACTATCTCCTCGACGGCCGGATCGTCGGCCAGCGCCTGCACGACGCTGGTGCCGACGTTCCCTGTTGCCCCGGTCACCACGATCCGCATGTTGCGAGACTTCCCGGGTAGGTTCATCGAGTACCGAGATCGAAGGAGAAGTAATGACCGGAGGCGTTCGCACCAGCACGACCGGCATCCTCTCGGAGGACAAGGCGGGCCAGCGCGAGGAGCTGATCGGGATGCTCCACAAGGCGTACTGGATGGAGATCGAGACGGTGATGAGCTACATCGCCAACTCGATCAACCCGGACGGCGTCCGCGCGCAGGAGATCATCGAGTCGCTGCAGGAGGACATCCAGGAGGAGCTCGGCCACGCCCAGCGGTTCGCGGCCCGGATCAAGGAGCTGTACGGCGTCGTGCCGGGATCGCAGGAGTTCGCGGCCGAGCAGAGCTACCTGCAGCCGCCCGAGCATCAGACCGACGTCGTGCACGTCATCAAGGGCGTGATCGAGGCCGAGACCGGCGCGATCGAGCACTACAACCGCATCATCGAGTTCACCGACGGCCTCGACTGGGTGACGCAGGACATGGTGATCGAGATCCTGCACGACGAGGAGGGCCACCGCCGGCTGTTCGAGGGCTACCTGCGCGAGTACGAGGTCGAAGGCCTGGCATAGAGTCAAGGCCGTGGGAGAGCCCGCGGCCCTCGACTCGCTCGACTACGGCGAGACGCTGGCGGCCGTCGCGCGGCTCGCCGTCCCCGCCTACGCCGACTGGTGCTTCGTCGAGCTGCTGAGGCCCGACGGGCAGATCGAGCGCGTCGTGATGGAGCACGCGGATCCGTCCAAGCGCGCGCTCATCGAGGAGTACGACCGCCGCTACCCGCTCGACCCCGACGCGCAGGTGGGCTCGCCGAAGGTGATCCGGACCGGCGAGCCGGAGCTCATGAGCGAGATCCCGGACGCGTTCTGGGCGGCGGTCGCCCAGGATCCCGAGCAGTACCGGCTCATCCAGGAGGTCGGCATCACCTCGGCGCTCGTGGTCCCGATGCGCGTGCGCGGCGCGGTGATCGGCGACCTCGCGCTGGCCTACAGCACCTCCGGGCGCCGCTACACCCGCGAGGACGTGCCCAGGGCGCAGGACTTGGCCGACCGCTGCGCGCCGGCGATCGACAACGCGCGGCTGCACACCGAAGCGCGGCGCGCGCGCGACGATCTCGAGGCGATCGTCGAGGGCGTGGCGGACGCCGTCACCGCGCAGAGCGCCGACGGCCGCCTGATCTACGCCAACGACGCCGCCGTGCGGCTGCTGGGCTTCAGCGACGCGCAGGAGCTGCTGACGGCGGACCCGCTGGAGGTCCGGGGGCGCTACGAGATGCTCGCCGAGGACGGCTCCGAGCTTCCCGTCGAGCGCCTGCCCGGCCGGCGCGCGCTGCTCGGCGAGCGCCCGCCGCCGCTCACCGTCCGCTACCGCCACCACGGCGGCGCCGAGGACCGGTGGTCGCGCGTGCAGTCGACGCCGGTGTTCGACGAGGGCGGCGCGGTGCGGCTCGCGATCAACGTGATCGAGGACATCACCGAGATCAAGCGCGCCGAGCTCGGCCAGCGGTTCCTCGCCGAGGCCAGCCACGCGCTGAACGCCTCGCTCGACCACCATCAGACGTTGCGGGACGTAGCCCGGCTGGCGGTTCCCACGGTGGCGGACTGGTGCGCGGTCGACCTGGTCGCCGGCGACGATCTGGAGCGCGTGGCGGTCGAGCACGTCGACCCGGCGCGCGTGACGATGGCGCGCGAGCTGCAGGAGCGCTACCCACCGGACCCGGAAGCCGGTGACGGGGGTGTACGCGGTGGTGCGGTTCGGCCGCGCGGAGCTCTACCGCGAGGTGTCCGACGAGCTGCTGGTGCGGGTCGCGCGCGACGAGGAGCACCTCGCGCTGCTGCGCGCCGTCGGTCTGCGCTCGGCGATGCTGGCACCGATGATGGTGCGCGACCGCGTGCTCGGCGTCATCACCTTCGCGTCGGCGGAGTCCGGGCGCCGGTACGACGAGCTGGATCTCTCGCTCGCGCAGGACCTGGCCTTGCGGGCCGCCGCCGCGGTCGAGAACGCGCGCCTGTACGAGACGGCCGCGACGATCGCCGGCACGCTCCAGGCGTCGCTCCTGCCGCCGGCCCTGCCCGAGCTGCCGGGCGCCGAGCTGGCGGCGGTGTACCGGCCGGCGGGCCGGGGCCTGGAGGTGGGCGGCGACTTCTACGACGTGTTCAGCGTCTCCGAGCATCAGTGGTACCTGGTGGTCGGCGACGTCTGCGGCAAGGGCGCCGAGGCGGCGGCCGTGACGGCGCTGGCGCGCTACACGATCCGCGCGGCAGCCGTGCGGCGGCGGGCACCGTCGGCGATCCTGCGCTGGCTCAGCGACGCGATGCTCCGGCAGAGCGACGCGCCGAACCGGTTCTGCACGATCGCCTGCGCGCAGCTCGACCTCGGGCAGGGCACGCCCCGGGTGACCGTGGCGTGCGGTGGCCATCCGCTGCCGCTGGTCGTGCGCGCGGACGGGACGACCGAGGAGATCGGGACGCCGGGGACGCTGCTCGGGCTCGTGCCCGAGCCCCACCTCGAGGACCGTTCCGTCGAGCTGCAGCCCGGCGACACGCTGCTGCTCTACACCGACGGCCTCACCGAGGCGGGCGCGCCACGGCACGTGTGGTCACCGGACGAGCTCGCCGCCGCCGCCCGCGAGGCCGCGCGCGGTTCGGTGGAGGCGACCGTCGAGCGGCTGGTCGACGCGGCGATCGGCTCCCTGCCGGCCCTGCGCGACGACGTGGCGGTGCTGGCGCTGCGGCCGGACGGGACCCATGCGCACGATGAGCCCTGACAGGCTCGGGCCGGCTCGCACGAGGCGCAGGTCGCGCCTCGACGAGCCGGTCCTCACCGTGATTACTTGACGCCGACCCAGCGCTGGTCGCTGACGAACTCGCCGTTCTCGGCCTCTTCGACGATGCACCACTGCACCCACGCCATGCCGGGCTGAAGTGCGTCCCACGCGCCCCACGGCGCGTTGGTGACGTCGATGGTGACGCTCTGGGAGTGCGTGCGGCCATCGCAGACGAGCTGCTCGTCGCCGCTGGAGATCGGGAACGTCTCCCCGCCCATGGTCACCCAGTCGTTGGTGTCCATCCACGCCGCGGCAGCGCCGCTGCTGCCCTCGGCCTCGAGCGTCGGATCGACGGAGCCATCCGCCGTCTGCTTGGCCGAGACCCACAGATGCGTCGAGGACTCGCACATGTAGCGGGCACGGACGGACGCGGTGCCGTCCTTGCCGAGCTTGACGTGGGAGACGACCTGCGCGAACGGCTCCTTCGCGGCGAGAGCGCTGCCGGGAGCCACCCCGAGTAGAGCGCCGGCGGCGACGGCCGCAGTGATGAGCTTTTTCATGCCTTCGACCTTATGCCGAAGGCAGGTCCGAATCGCGAAAGACTGGACTAACGTCCGGTGGCGCGAGGCGTAGGCGAGATCACCCTCCGCCGTGGACCGCGCTCGTCGCGGCCGCCGCCCGCTCGCGGTCGACGAGCACGCGGCGGAGGATCTTCCCCGACGGCGACTTGGGAATCTCGTCGATGACCTCGACGGCGCGGAGCTTCTTGTAGGGGGCGACGCGCTCGGCCACGAACGCGGTGACCTCGTCGGCCGTCACGCTGCCGACCACGAAGGCCTTCGGCACCTCGCCGGCCTCGTCGTCCTGAACCGGGATCACCGCCGCGTCCGCGATCTCGGGATGGGTGAGCAGGAGGGCCTCGAGCTCGGCAGGCGCGATCTGGTAGCCCTTGTACTTGATCAGCTCCTTGACGCGGTCGACGATCCAGAAGGCGCCGTTCTCGTCGACGCGGCCGACGTCGCCGGTGCGGAGCCAGCCCTCGGCGTTGATCGTGTGGGCCGTCGCCTCGGGCTGGTTGAGGTAGCCCTTCATCACCTGCGGGCCGCGGATCCAGAGCTCGCCGGCCTCGCCGGGCGCCACGTCCACGTCGGTCCCGAGCTCGACGATCCGGCACTCGGTGTTCGGCACGGTCTGCCCGATCGAGCCGGGGGTCCGGCCGGCGGCGTCATCGCCCACCAGGTGGGTGACGGGGCTGGCCTCCGTCATGCCGTACCCCTGCTGCATCCGGCAACCGAGGCGGCCGGCGCACGCCACCTCGAGGTCGGCCGACAGCGGTGCGGCGCCGGACAGCACGTACTCCACGCTCGAGAGGTCGAACTCGTCCACGAGCGGATGCTTGGCCAGCGCCAACACGATCGGCGGCACGGCATAGGCGCGCGTGATCCGGTGCTCCTGCAGCATGCTCAGGAACGCGGGGAGCTCGAAGCGCGGCATCGTCACCAGCGTCGCGCCGGCCCGGAGGCTCGTGTTCAGCACGACGACGAGCCCGTAGATGTGGAAGAACGGCAGCACGGCGGCGACGCGGTCGTCCTCGGACGTACGAAGCGCGGCGACCGTCTGGCAGATGTTCGCGACCAGGTTGCGATGGGTGAGCATCACGCCCTTGGGCAGCCCCGTGGTGCCGCTCGAGTAGGGCAGCGCGGCGAGATCGCTCGCGGGATCGATCGCCACCTCGGGCGGCTCGCCCTCGGATTGCAGGAGCGAGGCGAACGGCGTCGCGCTCTCGGCCTCGCCGTACACGAAGATCTCGCTCACCCCGGCCTGCTCGGCGGCCTCGGCCGCCTTGTCGAGCAACGCCGGCACGGTGACCAGCATCCGCGCGCCGCAGTCGCGCAACTGGACCGCGAGCTCCTCCGCGGTCAGCAACGGGTTGGCGGTCGTGTTCACACCGCCGACCGTCGCGACCCCGTGCAGGGCGATCGCATACTCGGGGAGGTTCGGGGCGAAGTGGGCGAAGGTGTCGCCCTTGCCGAAGCCCCGCTCGGCAAGGCCGGCGGCCATGGCCCGCACCGACTCGGCCAGCTGCGCGTACGTCACCGTCCGATCGGTCGTCGCATCGATCAGCGCCGGCCTGTCACCCAGCCGCTCGGCGTTCGCCAGCACGAAGTCCGTCAGCGGTACGTCGGGGATGTCGACGTCCGGAAACGGGCTGCGAATCATGGCCAGGCCTCCTCGCTCGGGGGTCCGGCCGACTCTACGTAGTCACATCGGCGCCGACAACCGGCGTCGGACGGCTACCCGGCCGAGCGCGGGTTGCCCGTGGCCTTGCCGTCGTCGGCGTCGCCGGCCTGGTCGTCGTGCTTGCGCGGCGCCTTGGCGGCGTCGCGCGGCGGGCTGTCCTCGGAGGGCCGGTCGTCGGCGCTCGGGTCGGCGCCCGGCGGGCCCTCCTCGGGATAGCCCTGCTGGGACTCTTCGCTCACCGCGTCTTGCGCTCGAGGTTCGCGACCTCTTCGGCCTTGCGGTCGACCTTCTCGCGCTCCTCGGCGAGCTCGTCCTTCGCCTGGCCCTTGCGCTCCTCCTGGCGGCCCTGGCGGCGGAGCTTCGGATCGTCGGCCAGGTCGCCGGCGGCCTGCTTTACGCGTCCTGTGATCTTGTCGGTGATACCCATGTCGCGGGCCTACCCGGAACGCAGGGGGGCCGACACCTCAGCCGGAGTGATCGGCGACCGTGCGCAGCCGCTCCAGCGCGCGCCGGATGAGGCGCGAGACGTGCATCTGGGAAACCCCCACGCGCTCGGCGATCTCGGCCTGCGTGAGATCCTCGACGAACCGCAGGTGCAGGACGATCCGGTCGCGCGGCGGGAGCGCCTGCAGCGTCGGCGCGATCGTGGCGCCGTACTCGACGAGCTCGTACCGCTCGTCGTCGACGCCGATCGACTCGGCGTAGGTCTCGCCGTCGCCCTCGTCGCCGAACCGGTACGACTCGAGCGATACGGCGTCGTAGGCGGACGCGGCCTCCATCGCCTCCAGCACGTGCTCCGGCGTCAGATCGAGCATCTCGCCGATCTCGGCCACCGAGGGCGAGCGGCCGAGGCGGCGCGAGAGGTCCTTGACCGCGTTGTCGACCTGCATCACCCGCTCCTGCATCCCGCGCGGGACGTGCACGGCCCAGCCGTTGTCGCGGAAGTAGCGCTTGAGCTCGCCGAGCATCGTCGGCACCGCGTACGAGGAGAACGCGGTCTCGCGCGCGGGGTCGAAGCGGTCGATCGCCTTGATCAGCCCGAGGGTGGCGACCTGCACGAGGTCGTCGAGCGGCTCGTCGGAGCGCCGGTAGCGGCGCGCCATCCGGCGCGCGAGCGGGAGCAGGCGCTCGACGAGCTGCTCGCGCGCCGCCTGGTCGCCCTGGCGGTGGTAGCGGATGAGCAGCCGCCGATCCTCCTCGGCCCGCGTCGGACCAGGCGTTTCGGCCTCGGTGGCGGCAACCGGGCGCTCGGGAGTCATGGGGTCATGGCCATCAGTTACAGCGCGCCCTCACGACGTCGGGGACGCAACCCTTCGCCTCAGGCTACCGATTACGGATGGAGTCACGCCAAGGGCGTGCTCGGGATCCCTGTACGAAGGTCCTGCAGGGATCCGAACACGTGCGCGGCGCCTGCCTCGCGCAGCTCCGACTCGCTGAAGCCGCCGGTCAGCACGGCCACGGTCTCGATGCCGGCGCGACCGGCGGCCTCGCAGTCCCAGGTCGAGTCGCCCACCATCACCGCCGGCCCGCCGCCGGCCTTCTCGACCGCCGCCCGGACCAGGTCCGGCTCCGGCTTGGTCCGTTCCACGTCGCCCGAATCCGTCCACCCGGTGGCGAGCTCGCGCACCTCGAGCAGGTCGAGGTAGTGCTCGACCTCGTCCGGCTTGGCCGAGGACGCGAGCACCACCGCACGCCCGTCGCCGGCCAGGTCCTCGATCAGCTCGCGGGCGGCATCGAGCGGGCGCACTTCGTGGATCAGCGCCATGTACAGGGCCTTCTCGGCCGCGCGGACGTCGTCGCCGTGCTCGGCGTCGAAGTCCTCGCCGGCGAGGGCGGCGACCAGCTGGTCGCCGCCCATCCCGATGTGGCGGTGGATCCGCCAGAGCGGCAGCACGACGCCGCTCTGGAGGAATGCGCGGTACCACGCGATCGCGTGGTGGTAGTTCGTGTCGACCAGCGTTCCGTCGATGTCGAGGATCGCGGCGGGGCCGCTCACGAGGCCGTGCTGACGCTCTGGCGCTGGCCCTCGTGCGCGCCCTCGCAGAACTCCTCGACGATCTTGGCGCAGAACGCGGGCAGGTCGTCCGGGTTGCGCGAGGAGACGAGCCCCTCGTCGACCACGACCTCCTCGTCGACCCAGTCGCCGCCGGCGTTGCGGATGTCGGTCTGCACCGACGGCCACGACGTGATCTTGCGCCCGCGCAGGACGTCGGCCTCGACCAGCGTCCACGGCCCGTGGCAGATGACCCCGACCGGCTTGGCCTGCTCGAAGAAGCCGCGCACGAACGCCACGGCGTCCTTGTCCATCCGCAGGAAGTCGGGATTGGCGACGCCGCCCGGCAGCACCAGCCCGTCGTAGTCGCTCGGGCTGACGTCGCCGACCACGCGGTCGACCTTGAACGTGTCGCCCTTGTCGAGGTGGTTGAAGGCCTGGATCTCGCCCTCCTCGGTGGAGACCAGCTCGGCCGTCGCGCCCTCGCCGGTGACGGCGTCCCACGGCTCGGTGAGCTCGACCTGCTCGGTGCCCTCGTGGGCGACCAGGAACGCGATTCGCTTGCCTTCCAGCTTCTCAGCCATGATCGTCCTCTCTGTCTCGGGTTCACGACGGGGCTACCGCCGCGCCGCGGGTCGCAAACGGTTCGAGGGGGCGCTCGGCGGGTAGCCGAATGACATGGGCTATGTCTTGGCGGCCATCCTGGTCCTGCTGATCGTGGCGGCGGGCGTCACCTTCTTCGTGCTCAAGTCGACGCGCGCCGGGCGCGAGTCGGCGGCCGCCGACCGTAGCCACGGCGAGGGCGTGCCGGGCAGCGACGCCGCGATCGTCGCGCCGGACGATCGGACCCCGCTGGGCGACACCGACCAGCACGCCGGAGAGCAGACGACCGAGGGCCGGACCGTCGCCGCGCAGGAAGGCGAGAGCGGCGAGCCCGCGCGCGGCTCGGTGCCGCCGGCCGGCCAGGGCGGCGTCGGCGGAGAGTCCGAGGGTGGCGGCAGCGCCAGGCCCGAGTCGGAGCGGCTCTCCAACCGGCCACGCTGAAATCCAGGTGGACGCACCACACGGTTTGTCTCGGGCGTCCAGGGGGAAATATCACGGCGGTCGCGTGACCTCCAACCTTCGGTGGGCGCGCCACCCTCCTCCTCATCAGGCCGAGGCGCCCTCCGGGGCGCCTCGACCCCTCGACGGCTTCCTTTCGCATCGTTAGCCGTGCGCGTGCGCGGGTACGCGGATGGCGTGACCGATCCCTCGCCGATCCCGAGGCCCGAGCCTCCGCCTTCCCCGCCGACGCCGACGCCCGAGCCGGGGCCGCTGCCGCCCGACCCGAACCCGCGGCCGATCTGACGTGCGGCCGGTTGCGCAGACGCCCACCGAGGCGACGGACTACGCCGCTCTGACGACCCTCTACGGCGGGCTGCTCGGCGCCGTCGCCGCGTCCGCGCGCGGCCGCGAGCCGGTGCCGCACGCCGAGGTGCCGCTGCTCGCCGCCGCCACGTTCGCGCTGTCGAAGCTGATCGTGCACGAGAAGGTCGAGTCCTGGATCCGGCAGCCGTTCGTGGACGAGCGCGGGGACCACAAGCGCCCGAAGGGGCGGCGCCTGCGCTACGCGGTGGGCGAGCTGCTGACGTGCACGCGCTGCACGGGGGCGTGGAGCGCGCTCGCGCTCGTCGCCCTGCGGCTGCACGCCCCGGAAGCCGGCCGCACCGTGTCGACCGTGCTGGCCGCGTCGGCCGGCAGCGACATGCTGCACGCCGGCTTCAGCTGGCTGTGCGCCGGGGCGAACACGGACCGGCAGGCGGCGGAGACGCCCCAGCGGTTCAGCCGCTCGGCCGCATGACGGCGGTCACCGCATGTCATGCTCCCGACTCCCGGCCGATGAGGTTCGGTCGAGAACCACGAGCGTAGGGGCTGTTATGGCCAACTTGCGCCGGGGTACTGCGAATCAAGTCAACTATGGGTAGCGAGATATCGTTCCGCACCGTCAGAGGGAGCGCACGAGAGGGCTCTCCAATGCATCGTGCGCGCCGCAGGCCGCGGCGCCCCCCGACGCACGCCAGCGACGTGCGGCTGAGCCTCCCGGCCCGAGCCGAGAACGTGGCGGTCGTACGGCATGTGCTGGGCGCGTTCGCCGAGGCGCTGCAGCTCCCGCCCGAGCTGGTGGAGGACATCCGGTTGGCGGCCACCGAGGCCTGCACCAACGTCATCCGCCATGCCTACCGCGGTGACGAGGACGGCCCGATCGACGTGCTGATCCGGCCGGACGGCGACCGGCTCGAGCTCGTGGTCAGCGACCGCGGGCAGGGCCTCGGCCCGAGGGCCGACGTCAGCGGTCCGGGGCTGGGGCTGCCGCTGATCGCCGCGCTGGCCGACTCGGTCGATCTCGAGGAGCAGCCGGGCCGCGGGAGTCGCATCGCCATGTCGTTCCGTTGCCGTCCACGGCTGGGGCTCGCGTGAAGGACCTCGAGCCGGCGACGACCGTCTCGATCGCCTCCGGCCCCCTGGTGGGCCCCATCCTGCGCCGCGTGGTCGGCATGCTCGCCGCGCGCGCCGATCTCCCGCTCGACCGGCTCGATGACGCCGTGCTGGTCGCCGACCTCATCGCCGCCCGCGCTCCCGCCCACAGCATCGACGACAACATCAATGTCGCGCTCGACCCGGGTGACCGTTCGCTTCTCCTGAGGGTCGGCCCGCTGCGTCAGGGCGGCGGCCAGGCGCTGATCGTGGACGCCGCGGTGCCGGGCGTCGGCAACGTGATCGAGCAGCTCGCGGACGAGCTTTCCGTCACGCCCGAGGGCGATACTGAGTTCCTCTACGTCCGGCTCGCGTACTCGAACGGGCGATGATTCGGACCGGCTAGGGCCGGGCATCAGGTATCCGCTCATGGCGATCGACTTCGCGATCAGCGACCGGCAGGTCGACAGCGACACCCACATCGTCGCCGTCAGCGGCGAGATCGACCTGTTCACCGCACCCGAGTTCAAGCAGCGCGTGTCGGCGCCGATCGACGCCGGCCGCAGCAGTGTCGTGGTCGACCTCACGGGGACCACTTTCATCGACTCGTCGAGCCTCGGGGTGCTGATCGGGGCCCACCGGCGCCTCAAGCTGCGAGGCGGCTCGCTCGTGGTCGTCTGCGACAATGAGGCGATCGTGAAGACGTTCCGCATCACCGGCCTGGACGGGGTCTTCACGCTCGTGCGGACGCTGGACGACGCGCTCGACGGCGACGCCGTCAGCGCCGGCGGGTGAGGCTCGCCACGGGGTGAGCAGCGGCTTCCCCGAGTCCGACGCCCAGTCAGACTTCTCCCGCGCCCGCCGGGCCCGACTGTTGGCAGAGATCGGTCGCCGGCTGCGGCGGGAGCCCGACGACGTCGGCCTCATGCTGCCGTTCGAGGAGGTCGTGGAGGCGCTCGGGCGGACCGGCCAGCACGACCTCGGGCTGCAGATCGTGCCGCTCGACGCGATCGTCGGCACCGTCGACCGGGGCGTCGACTTCGACCGCCGTCTGCGCCCCACCTCGGCACGGTTGCGCAGCCGCTGGGAGCGGATCGCCTCCGCCCAGCGACGCGGCGAGGCGCTGCCGCCGGTCTCGCTCTTCAAGATCGGCGAGCTCTATTTCGTGCGCGACGGCCACCACCGAGTGTCGGTCGCCAAGTCGCTCGGCCGCGAGGACATCGACGCCTATGTGACCGAGGTCAACACGCGCCTGAAGCTGGGCGAGGACACGCTCGTGTCCGACCTCCCGCTCAAGGACCACGAGCGGCTGTTCCGCGAGCGGGTGCCGCTGCCCCCGGAGGCGCGGCAGCGCATCCAGCTCGACGACCCGTGGGACTTCGGGACGCTGTCGGAGGCCGTCGAGGCGTGGGGCTTTCGCGTCATGCAGAGCCGCGGCACCTACATGGACCGCGGCGAGGTCGCGCGCCTGTGGTTCGCCGAGGAGTACGAGCCTGTCGTCGAGTTGCTGCGCGCCGGCGACCTGACCGTGCACGGCGAGACCGAGACCGAGGCCTACATGCGAGTCGCCGCTTACCGCTACCGCGTGCTGCGGACGCACGAGTGGAGCGACGAGGTGATCGAGCAGCTGCGCCGCGAGGAGCGCCGCCGCCGGCGCCGTCGCCGGACGCCGCCGCGGCCTGTCCGCCGCCGCCCGCCGCTATGACGCGCGGGTCGTTTCATCGCCCCGGCCCTGTGGTAGTCCACCTCGAAAGCGAAGAAAGGGAGACGTTCGATGAGCCGACTCATCACGCTGCTGTTGGGCGCCGCCGCGGGCGCGGCCGCAGCGCACTTGTTCGACCGCGAGAGCGGGGCCCGGCGTCGCGAGCAGCTGCGCGAGCAGGCGCGCGCGGGCAGGGAGAAGGCGGCGCCGACCGCGAAGAGCGCCACTGACAAGGCCAAGGGCGCCGTCTCGACCGCGACCTCGAAGCTCCCGACCGACAAGGCCAAGGGCGCCGTCGCGGGGGCGACGTCGAAGCTGCCCGGCCGGCATCGGATCGAGGATGTCGACGACGTCACGCTCGCGCGCAAGGTCGAGACCGAGATCTTCCGCGATCCGGACGCTCCCAAGGGCCAGGTCTCGGTCGACGTCCAGGCCGGCGTCGCCAACCTCCGCGGCGAGCTCGCCGACGAGGGCTGGATCGCCAGGCTCGCCGACGAGGCCGCGAAGGTCGACGGCATCAAGGGCGTCAACAACCTCCTGCACGCTCCCGGCACGCCGGCGCCGTCGCCCGAGCCGCAGGGCAGCGCGACCGAAGGCTCGTAGCCGTCCGGCCCCCGCGGACGGTCCGCGGGCGTTCAGCCGCCAAGAGGGCCGAAGGCCCGGTTACGGGCGCCTGGATGGCGCCCGTCCGGGTCAGAGCGTCAGCCCGATGGCGACGCAGGCGTTCTCAGGCGGCCGTAAGGTTGCGGCCGCTGCCGGCGTCGAACAGCTTGACCACGCTGGTGTCGACGGTCAGCTCGACTTCGCCGCCGGGCTCGGCCTTGCTGTCGGCGCTCAGCCGCGCCACCACCTGCTGGCCCTCGCCGTGCGACGGGAGGTCCTCCATGCCGGCGTCGGCGGCGAGCTCGTCGAGGTCCGCGGTGTGCATCTCCTGGTCGCTCTTGACGTCGAAGTAGACGTACAGCTCGGAGCCCATCGACTCGACGACATCGACCTTGGTCCGGAACTTCATCCGGTTCGGGAGCTCCTCCTGCTCGACGGCGGCGTCCTCGAAGTGCTCAGGCCGCATGCCGACGATCACGTCGCGTGAGCCGTCGCCCTCGCGCTGGAGGTTCGAGCGCAGCTGATCGGCCAGCCTCACCTCGCCGATCGGCGTCTTGACGACGTCGCCCTCGAGCCGGCCGGGGAGGAAGTTCATCGACGGCGACCCGATGAAGCCCGCCACGAAGAGGTTCTGCGGGTTCTCGTACAGGTTCGCCGGTGTGTCGACCTGCTGGATGATGCCCGCGCGCATGACCGCCACGCGGTCGCCGAGCGTCATGGCCTCGGTCTGGTCGTGCGTCACGTACACCATCGTGG
The DNA here is from genome assembly GCA_963849695.1 of uncultured Solirubrobacteraceae bacterium. Lineage (GTDB taxonomy): Bacteria > Actinomycetota > Thermoleophilia > Solirubrobacterales > Solirubrobacteraceae > DASSUW01. The sequence goes on along the minus strand of CAWKIT010000016.1, from coordinate 395,293 downwards.
TGCCGAGCTGCTTCTGGATCCGGGCGACCTCCGTGCGCATCTGGACGCGCAGCTTGGCGTCGAGGTTCGACAGCGGCTCGTCCATCAGGAACGCCTTCGGGTCGCGCACGATGGCGCGGCCCATCGCGACGCGCTGCCGCTGGCCGCCGGAGAGGTTCGCGGGCTTGCGCTCGAGATGCTGCTCGAGGTCGAGGATCCGCGCCGCCTCCCGCACCTTCTCGTCGATCTCGGACTTGTCGGCCTTGGCGAGCTTGAGCGCGAAGCCCATGTTGTCGCGCACCGTCATGTGCGGATACAGGGCGTAATTCTGGAACACCATGGCGATGTCGCGATCGCGCGGGGCGAGATCGTTGACCCGCTCGCCGCCGATGATCAGATCGCCCTCGGTGATGTCCTCGAGCCCGGCGATCATCCGCAGCGCAGTCGACTTCCCGCAGCCCGAAGGGCCGACGAGGATCATGAACTCACCGTCGCCGATCTCGAGGTCGATCGCCTTCACCGCCTCGAAACCGTCCGGATACCGCTTGGTGATCTCCTTGAACTGGATCTCTGCCATTGCAGGCCCTTCCTCCCCTATTTGTCGCGTGCCCCCGGGTGACCGTCGCCCGGCCAGGGTGCCAGTACCAGCAGCAGGCGCGCGTCCCTCATCGCGCGCACCTCGTGGCGTTCGTGCGGGTCGAAGACGGCGGCGAATCCGGCACCGCCCGTGATCGCGCTTCCACCGTTGCGCACCTCGATCTCGCCTTCGACGACGATCAGGTACGCGCGTTCGTGGACCTCGTGCTCCTGGAGCGCCTCGCCGGCGGGCAGGTTGATGGCGATCGATCTCGCCTCCCCGCGCTTCGAGTGCAGGATCCGCGGCTGGCGCGGCTCGACCTCCAGGCTGCGCAGGTCCCAGTGCTCCATGGGCGCGATCGTACCCGCACGGGCACGATTCTGGTCAGGCAGCGGTGTCCTCGGCCTCTTCGGCCGCCTCGCGCAGCTGCGCCACGGCCTGGCGGATCAGGCGCGAGACGTGCATCTGCGAGACGCCCACGCGCAGCCCGATCTCCGACTGCGTGAGGTCCTCCGCAAACCGCAGCCGCAGTACCTCGCGTTCTCTGTCGCCCAGAACGGCCATCAGGCGCTCGACGGTCGCCGCGTCCTCGGCGAGCCCGAAGCCGGGGTCCTCGACGCCCATCGTCTCGGTCATGCCGTCGCCCTCGTCGTCATCGTCGCGCGGGCGGTCGAGCGAGATCGCGCGGTACGCGCCGGCCGCCTCGCGCGCCTCCAGCACCTGCTCGGTGCTGACCCCGATGTGCGTCGCGATCTCCGCCGGCGTCGGCGCGCGGCCCAGGTCGCGCGACATGTCCTCGGCGACGCGGTCCACCCGCACCGACAGCTCCTGCAGGTCGCGCGGCACGCGCACCGACCATCCGCGGTCGCGGAAGTGGCGCTTGAGCTCGCCCAGGATGGTCGGCACCGCGAACGACGAGAACGCGGTGTGGCGACTCGGCTCGAACCGGTCGATCGCCTTCAGCAGACCCAGCGATGCGACCTGGATGAGGTCGTCGAGCGGCTCGCCACCGCGCTGGTAGCGTCGCGCGAGCTGCCGTGCGAGCGGCAGGAAGCGGTCTACGAGCGCCTCGCGGGCCGCCCGGTCGCCGTGGTGGTGATAGCGCTCGAGCAGGCGGCGGTCCTCGCGCGCCCGTGCCGCCCGGTCGTTGGACGCAGGGGGATATGCTCCGCCTCTACCGCCATTGCCCGGCCGATGTTCGCTCGTCTGCACGCCCTACCCCGTTCGCGGTGCCATGAGCGCCGGGGTCAGGGGCGCGAGCTTGCTGCGACGAGCATCAGGGCCGCAGCCACTCGAGTGTAGCGACGAGGCGTGACTTCCACCACGATCACAGAGACCAATTTGCGCGTCCTGATCGCGGACGAGAACGAGAGCGCGCTCCGGCGCCTGCACGAGGTGCTCGCCGGGCTCGGCCACGAGGTCACGCCCTACGCGGTGTCGGTCCAGGATGCGGTCGAGCTGATCGCCAAGGAGGATCCTCAGATCGCGATCGTCGTCGTCCACGACGATGACGATCACGCGCTGGCGCTGATCGGCGAGGCGGTCGAGTTCGCCTCCGGACCGGTGATCGCCCAGCTCCCGGACGCCGACGTCGACTTCCTGTCGCGCGCCGCCGATCGCGGCATCAGCGCCTACGTGGAGTCGATGGACCCGGAGTCGGTCCAGGGCGCGATCGAGATCGCGGTCCGCCGCTACCGCGAGGCGCGCCAGCTGCACGAGAAGGTCGACCAGCTCGAGGGCGCACTCGAGCGGCGCGGGGTGATCGAGCGCGCGAAGGGCATCCTGATGGAGCGGCACAGCGTCGGCGAGCGCGAGGCGTTCGAGCTGCTGCGCGACCATTCGCGAGCCAGCCGGCGGCGCGTCGTCGAGGTCGCCCAGTCGGTGCTCGACGGCCACGCGCTGCTGCCCAAGCGCCCCTGAGTGGCGGCGGGACCTCCGGGTTCTCGTCGATCGGCGGGTTGTGCCGAAGCACCTTGCGACTTACGCCTTGCGTCGCTAGAACTTGCGGTTCCGTGCGCGGAGCCACAAGCACCGCGCTGTTCGGAGCGGCCAAAAGCCACGTCCGAAGGAGTAGAGGGTGAATCAGGCGACCATCACCGCGACCGAGCGTCTGGATCCTCCGCGTTGAGCGCGGCAGCGCGTTCAGCGCCCTGGTCCGGCGCCGCGGGGCCGGCCCGCCGGCGGTTGCGGCCGTCGCGGCCGTGGCTCCCCATCGCCTCCGCCTGGCTCGCGGCCGCCGTGGTGACACTCGGGGTGTCGCTGCCGGCACCGCTGCAGATGGCCTATGAGGCGCCGTCGCTGCACGTCGCGCTCGAGACCGGGACCGCGCTCATCGGACTCGTCGCGACCGCGATCGTCCTCCGCGGCTGGCGCGACGACCTCCGGCTCGACCGGCTCGTGATCGCCGCCGGCCTCGCCGTGATCGCGCTGACCAGCGCGGCGCTCGCCGCGATGCTGGCGATCGAGCCGGGAGCCGGGCCGCGCGGGCCGGTCGGCCTCACCGGGATGCTGGTCGGCGCCCTGCTCGTGTGCGCCGGCGCGTTCGCCCCCGCACGCCGGCCGTCGGCGCCGCGGACGGCGGTGGCGGCGACGGCCGTGATCGTGGTGCTGGCGGCGCTCGGCGCCGCGGCCGGCCCGGTCGAGTTCGTGCTCGACGAGTGGCGCGGACACCGGCCGGCGCCCGGCTCTGACCCGATGCGCGAGCTGCTGCCGCAGCCGTTCGCCGCGATCGTGCTGCAGCTGGTGATGGCGATCAGCCTGGCCGCCGCGTCACTCGGGCTGACCGCGCGCGGCGTCCGGACGATGGACCGCTTCGCCCGCCACCTGGGGTTGGCCGTCACGTTCTCCGCGTTCGCGATGCTCATCTACGCGCTGGTGCCACCGGTGGGGCACGAGTGGGTGCACATCGGCGACATCCTGCGGCTGGTCTTCTGCGTCGTGCTGCTGTGGGCCGCAGTGCGCGAGGCGGCGGCCGCGGTCGCGGCGCGGGCAGCGGCGCGCGAGCGGCGGCGGATCGCACGCGACATCCACGACGGGGTCGCGCAGGAGCTCGCGTTCATCCGGCGCCACGCCGCGCGGATCTCGGATGACCCCGAGGCCGAGCAGATCGTGGTCGCCGCGGAGCGGGCGCTGCTGGACTCGCGCTGGGCGATCGAGCATCTCTCGCGCCCGCCCGACGAGCCGCTCGAGCGGGTGCTCGCCCGCCACGCGGCCGTCATCGCGGCGCGGACGGGCGTGGCCGTGACGTTCTCGACCTCCGGGTCGGCTGACGTCGGGCCCGAGGTGAGCGAGGTGCTCGCCCGCATCCTCGGAGAGGCGGTGGCCAATGCCAGGCACGGCAACGCTTCGGTCGTTCACGTCGAGCTGACGGCCGAGCCGCTGCGGCTGCGCATGATCGACGACGGCAGCGGGTTCGACACCGCCGCGAGCGCGCCCGGCTTCGGTCTGGGCGGGATGCGCGAGCGGGCGGCGCTGGTGGGTGCAGAGCTGAGCGTCCGGTCGGATCCGGGCGCCGGGACCGAGGTGGCCGTGGAGCTTCGATGAGCGCTCGCTCGCGGGTGCTCGTGGCCGATGACCACGCACCGACCCGCGAGGACGTCCGGGCCGCCGTCGACTCCGATCCCCGCTTCACCGTGGTGGCGTTGGCCGGCGACGCGGCCGGGGCGATCCAGGCCGCGCTGCGCGAGCGGCCTGACGTGGTGCTCCTGGATATGCGGATGCCCGGCAGCGGGGCCGCTGCGGCGTGGGAGATCACCGCGCGGCTGCCGGGCACGCGCGCGGTGATGCTGACCGTCTCCCGCAGCGACGAGGACCTGTTCGCGGCGCTCCGCGCCGGCGCCTCGGGCTACCTGCTCAAGGACATGGCGTTCGAGGAGATCGCCGACGAGCTGGCCCAGGTCCTGGACGGCCGCGTCGCGCTCCCGCCCGAGCTGGTGACGCGGCTCGTCGAGGAGTTCCGCGACAGCGCGCCGCGGCGGCGGGCCCTGGTGGGCGCGGCCGCCCAGCTGACGAGCCGCGAGTGGCAGGTGCTCGACTTCCTGCGGCAGGGTCTGGCCACCAACGAGATCGCCACGCGGCTGTTCGTGTCACCCGCGACCGTGCGCAGCCACGTCGCCGCGGTGCTGCGCAAGCTGCGCGTGCCCGACCGCGAGGCGGCGATCCGGCTGTTCGAAGATCACGACGAGGGGCCCTGAGCCAGGGTTCGCGCCTCCGGGTACGAGCAGAGCGCGGCGCGGCCGGGGCAGTCGGCGCACAGGTCGCGGTGCGGGGTGGCGGTGACCTCGTAGCGCCCCTCGAGCAGGCCGCTCGCGAGCTCGTGCAGGCGTTCGGTGAGGGCGGGCGCGTCAGCCGCCGTGAAGGTGCTGGTGACCGGCTCGCCGGGGCGTTCCAGGAAGCAGTACGCGACCTCCGCGCGCGGCGCCCCGTCGCGCAGGGCGGCGAGCGCGTACACGATCCGCTGGGTCGCGTAGTCGCGCTCGACGACCTCGGACGGCGCCGCCTCCTCGAGCCGGTCGGACTTGTAGTCGACGATCAACACGCCACTGTCGTGCTCGACGGCCAGGACGTCCAGGAACCCGTTGACGAGCGGGCCGTCGCCGGACGGGTCGAGCGCGAAGGCGAACGGCGCCTCGCGGCGCGTGCGGCGGGCGGCCGCGAGCCGCTCGCACAGCGGCGAGCCGGCGAACGCCGCGACCAGCGACCGGACGTCCTCGACCTCGTCGGCGGTGATCTCGACGCCCCAGGCGGCCGCCAGCGCCGGCACCGCCTCGCGGTCGGGCACGACCGGCCGGGCGAAGTCGAGGTCCTCGAGCAGCCGGTGGACGAGCGAGCCCCGAACGCGCGCGTCGAGCCCGGGCGGCGCCGCCACGACCTCGTCGGGCGCCGCCACGATCACCGGAGGCGGCGGCACGCGCGGCAACCCCAGCACTCGTTCGAGGTAGAAGCGGTAGCCGCAGCGGGCGTAGGCGCCGAGGGTGCTGTAGGACAGGCGCTGCGGGGGTGGGTGCGGGCGGGCCGGGGGTCTGGGCAGGACGGCGGGTGCGTCCGGCAGCGCGGTGCCGGACGCTCCGGCGCGTGGACGGGCGGCCGGTGACAGGGCCGTGCGCGGCAGCACGGCTCCGAGCGTCTCGGGGGCGTTGAGGCGGCACAGCAGGCTCGCGCGGCGGCTGTCCCACGGCCGCTCGATCGCGGTCTCCGGCGCCGCGACGGCGGCGGCCGGGTCGCCGGTCAGCGCGCGCGCGATCCAGTCGATCGGCGGGCCGCCGGGCCGCGGCCCGGGCAGCCGCTCGCAGTCGAGCCCGCCGGAGAGGATCAGCCGCTCGCACGCGCGCGTCATCGCGACGTAGAACAGCCGCCGCTCCTCCTCGGCGTCGGCCTCCTGCTCGCGCGCGGCGAGGCGGTCCCAGTCGAGCGCCGGGACCGGCTCGCCGCCGCCGATCGGCGACAGCTTGAGCCCGACCGACCCGTCGCTGCCGAGCAGCAGGCGCTCCCGGTTGCCGCCGGCGGCGCGCCCGAGGTCGGCCACGCAGACGACCGGGAACTCGAGGCCCTTCGCGCGGTGGATCGTCATCAGGCGCACGGCGTCGAGCCCGTCGGACTCCAGCGCCGCCTCGCCTTCGCGGGCCTCGATCAGATCCTGGGTGGCGGCGAAGGCGAGGAAGCCGCGCAGGTCGGGGCCCTCGGCGCGTTCGTACTCGCGCGCCAGGCGCATCAGCTTGCGCAGGTTCGCGAGCCGCCGCTCGCCGCCGGAGCGCGCCAGCACGGCGAGGTCATAGCCGGTGGCGACGATCGCCCGCTCGAGCAGCACCTCGGCCGGCACCCGCTCGGCCCGCGCCCGCTCGGCGGCGAAGAAGCGCGCGAACGCGTGCACGCGTGTGCGCTGGCCGTCCTCCAGCGGCGCGGTCCAGTGCTCGGCATCGGTCAGCGCGGCGTACGCGCCGCGGCCGCTCTCCCGCCCCGCCTGCGTGAGCAGAACGAGCGCGTCGGTGCCGAGGCCGCAGAACGGCGAGGCGAGCGCCGCCAGCAAAGCCTCCTCGTCCAGCGGGTTGGCCAGCGCACCGAGGTAGGCGATCCCGTCGCGGACCTGCTCCTGCGACCAGTAGCCGCGGCCGCCGACGACGTAGGTGGGCAGGCCCTGCTCCTCGAGCGCCTGCTCGAGCAGCCGCAGCGAGGCCGTCGCTCGCACGAGCACGACGACGTCGCCGGGCCGCCGGCCGCCGTCGATCTCGGCGCGCAGCCGGTGCGCGACGAGCCGCGCCTCGGCGCGCCGCCATGGCTGCGGCGCGAGCGCCGTGAGGCCGAGCGCCCGTTCGAGCTCCGGCTCGTCCCAGCCGCGCGTGTCGGTGATCAGGAGCTCGACCGCGGGCTCGCTCCCGCCCGGGTCGGGGTCGAACAGCCGGAGCGGCGCCTCCGAGTCCGGCAGGGCCGGCGGGAGCGGCTCCTCGCGCCCCGCCACGAGCGGCGCGAACCGCTCGCCGAGCTCGGGCGCGAAGGCGGCGTTGAGCACGTCGAGCAGGTCCTCTCGCGAACGGAAGTTGCGCTCGAGCCGGCGCACGCGGTCGGCGCCGAGCCGATCGCGGCGCTCGCGGAAGATCGTCACGTCGGCGTGGCGGAAGCGGTAGATGGACTGGAACTCGTCGCCGACCGCGAACAGGTTGTCGCGCTCGAGCGCCTCGAGCACGTCGAGCTGGAGGCGGTTCGTGTCCTGGAACTCGTCGATCATGATCAGGTCGAACCGCTCGGCCCACGAGCGGCGCGCCGCAGGGTCGGTCAGCAGGTCGCGCACGCGCAGCTCGAGGTCGGAGAAGTCGATCGCCGCGCGGGCCGCCTTCGCCTCCTCGAACGCGCCGCCGAAACGGTCCAGCAAGCCGTCGATGAGAACCAGCGCGGACCGGCCGTGGTGGTCGGCACAAGCCGCCCGGTAGTCCTCCCAGGCGGCGCGGTAGGCGGCGCAAGCAGGGTCGTCGAGCGCCTTCGCGCCGGTGCCGAGCCTGGCTACGTCGAGGTCGCCGGGCCACGGCACCGCTCCCTCGGCGATCACGAGCCCATCCAGCGCCTCGCGCGCGGCCGCGACCTTCTTGCCGTCGCCGGCATCGGCGAGCACGGCCGCCGCGGCGGCGCGGGCGGCGGCCAGCGCGGTCGTACCGGGGAGCGGCTGCGGCGGCGGGATCGGCAGCCGCGGACGGGACTCGCCGCGGCTGCGGAGCGTCTCGTGCGCGGCGAGCACGATGTCGCGCAGCGCCGGGCCGTACGCGGCGGCGATGTCGAGCGCGGGCGCGCCGCCGGCTGCGGCCCAGGCCTCGAGCGCGGTCTCGAACGCGCGCTCGGCCAGGCGCCGCGCGGCCGCCTCGTCGAGCACGGTGAAGCGCGGGTCGAGGCCCGCGGCCAGCGGGCGCGCGCGCAGGACGCGGGCGCAGAAGCCGTGGATCGTGCCGATCCACGCCGCCTGCGCCTCGCGCGCATGCTCCACCTCGCCGAGCGCCGTGAACCGGTGGCGGACGCGGTCGCGCAGCTCGCCGGCCGCCTTCTCGGTGAAGGTGAGCGCGAGCACGGCGCCGACCGCGATCCCGTCGTGCCGTACGGCCTCCACGAAGCGCTCGACCATCACGGCGGTCTTGCCGGAGCCTGCGTTGGCGGCCAGCAGGCCCGAGCCGCTGCGATCCTCGATCGCCTCGCGCTGCTCGGTCGTGAACCGCACGCCGGTGGTGGGCTCGGCGACGAGCGCGGTCATGCCACCTCCTCCTCGGCGGCGCCGTCGCCGGCGCGGCAGATCGCCGGGTAGGCGCAGCCGCCGTTCGGCGTGCAGGAGTCGGGGCAGGCGCGGATCCTCCCGGCTCGCAGGTCGCCCGCGGCGCGGGCGGCGAGCTCGCGCGCGGCCTCGAGTGCGGCGTCGAGCTCCTCGCCTTCGACGACGTCGCCGTTCACGTAGCGGCCCGGCACGTCGCGGCGCACCACGCCGCGCGGGCGGATGTCGCGGTGGCCGACCGGCTGGTACAGCGCGCCGACCGTCTCGAGGCCGAGCAGCTCGCGCACCGCGAGCGCGTAGAGGGCGACCTGGAGCTTGTTGTCCCGCACCCAGCGCGCGCCGGCGCTGACCTTCCGGCCCTTGTAGTCGCGCACCAGCGCGCGACCGGCGGGGTCGACGTCGATCCGGTCGACCCGCCCGGTGACACCGAGGCCGGTGCCGGCGAGCGGTAGCGGACCATGTTCGTCGCCCTCGCGGCCGAAGCTCCACTCGAGCCGGCTCGGCTCGAGCCCGGCGCCGCACTCCGCCTCGTGGGTGAGCAGCCGCCGCAGATCGACCTCGAGCTCGCGCAAGAGCGCACGAGCGCGGGTGCCGGCAGCCGCGGCGCGCCGCGCCGCCATCGCGGCGCCGAGCTCCTCGAGCGCGGCGGGGAGCGACTCCGGCTCCAGGCGGGCGGAGCCTGCGCGCGCCTGCAGGCGCCGGAGCGTCTGCTCGAGCACGGCGTGGGCGATCGATCCGCGGCGCATCGGCTCCGGATCCGGCTCGGCGCGCCCCGGCCGCAGCACGCTTTCGACGAGCCAGCGGACGCCGCAGCCGGCGAAGGTCTCCAGCCCGCGGGCGGCCTCGGTCTCGCGCGCGGCGAGGACAGCGAGCGCGGGCGCGGTCGTGGGCGCGCCGAGCGCCGGCGGGTCCGGGCGGTCCTCGGCGGCGGCGCGGGCCCGGCGCAGCTCGTGCGGCGTGGGCGCGGCGCCGGGCGGCCACGTGACGTCCGCCAGCAGCCGCCGCCCGCGCCGCTCCCACAGCTCGTCGGTGAACAGCGCGCGGACCTCGTCCACGAACGCCGACGGGAGCGCCGGGTCGCCCTCCTCGTCGGACGAGCGGAAGGAGAGGAACAGGACCTCCTCGGGCCGCGAGACCGCCGCGTACAGCAGATACCGCTCGCGCGCGAGCACGTCCTCGTGGCGCGGCAGTACGAGCCCGCCGGCACGGGCGAGGCTGGCGCGCGCGGCGTCGTCGAGAAACGGCTCGGGGACCGGGTGCCGAGGGAATCGCGCCCTCCTGGAGGCCGCAGACGAAGACGGCGCGGAAGCGGCGGGCACGGATCTCGAGCGGGTCGGCCACCAGCACCGCGCCCGGCGCGCCGGCCCCGCGCACCGGCACGTCGGCGAGCGCGGCGAGGATGTCGGACGGCGAGCCGACGAGCGCCGGGTCGGCTGCCGCCAGGCCGCGCAGCTCGGCGGCGGCGGCGCGCAGCGCGGCCGCGGCGCGGGCGTCGGCGGCCTCGTCCGGGGCCAGCACGGCTGCCGCCCGCCGGTGCGGAGCGGTCCAGGTCGAGTCCGCCTCCGCGACGATCGCATCCAGGAACGCGTCCGCTCCGCCCGAGGCCGCGTCCGCGAGCCTGTCGAGCGCCGCGAGGAGCTCCGCGGACGCATCGCGTGCCGCGCCGGGCCCGGCTGCGCGCGGGTCGCCCGGCGGGGGTTCGACGAGTGGTTCGCCGGCCGCTGCCGGCGCGACCGGTCGATCGGCGCCCGCCGAGCCGGGCTCGTCGAGCCGGGCGAGCGTGGCGCGCGCCTCGGCCGCGGAGTCGAGCTCGGCTCGGCGGATGCGGATCTCGAGCCGGTCGGCGGTCCCGGCGTCCGTGAGCCGGCCTGGGGTGCGCAGCCAGGTGAGCAGGTCGGTGGCGGTGCCGCCCGGAAGCGCCGCGCGGGCCGCGGCGAGGACTCCGGCGCCGAGTCGCGTCCGGGCGAACGGGATGCGGCGGTCGAGGCTGACCGGCACGCCGTAGTCCTCGAGCACCTGCGCCGGCACCTCGGCCTCGGCGGCGCCGCCGCGCACGAGCACCGCGATGTCGTCGGGCAGCATGCCGGCGCCGGTCAGCTCCAGCACCTCGGCGGCGACGAGCTCGGCCTCGGCGCGCTCGCCGCCCGCCTCGAGCAGCCGGACCGCCCCGTTGGGCGTGACGCGGCCGGCGCCGGGCTCGAACAGGCCGCGCTCGAGGTGGTGGAGCGCCGCGCGGGCGGCGGGAGCGTAGTGCTCGGAGCGGTCGGCCAGCAGTTCGTGGCGGTCGGCGAGCGGTTTGAGCAGCTCGACGGTCGCCGCCCGGCCGGCGAACGCCGCCCGCCCGGGCTCGTAGGCGAGCGCGACGCACACGTCCGCGTGGCGGGCCAGGGTCTCGACGGCGTCGCGCTGCAGAGGCGTCAGGTCGTCGAAGCCGTAGAGGAACACCGGCCGACCGCCCCAGGCGGCCGGCCGCTCGCGCAGAGCATCGAGCGCCGCCCGCGCCAGGCCCTCGCGGTCGACCACCCCCAAGCGCTCCAGCTGCCGGTGATAGGCCGAGTACAGCGCGGCGAGCTCCTCCGCATGGGCGGGGGCCTCGCCGGTGGCGATCCAGTCGCGCACCGCGCGCGTGAACCGCGCCGGGCCCACGAGCGAGCGGCCGAGCTCGGCGAACAACGAGCCCGCTGCCGCCGCGAAGCCGGGCGCCGCCGCCGAGCGCTCCAGCGCCCGGAGACGCGTGCGGGCCACGGCGGCGCGCACCACGCGCTCGCGCGCGACCCGGCCGAGCACCTTCGGACGCACCGCGGTCGCCTCGGCGACCATCCTGACCAGCCCCGAGAACGTCGCGACGTCCGTGCCGAGCACCATCCCCTCGGACGCGAGCTCGCGCCGGTAGTGGTCGGCATCCGCGGGCGTCGGGACGACGAGCACGGGCTCGCGCGGCAGCACCGCGCGGAAGCGCTCGAGCACGGCGCCTGCCTTGGCGGCGTTGGCGGGTCCGGTGATCAGCGTGAGGGGCATCGCGGCCCTACAGGGTCGCGCGCGCACCAGACGGTGTGACGACTTCGATACGCCTTCGTCGCAGGCGAGCCATGCGCTCGCAGTCCGGATTCCTGCAGTACTGGACGGATGTACGGGAGCCGTTCGTGACGCAAGTTGCAAGGCTGATGGTTGTTACCTCGGATACGGAACGCGACCGGGAGCCTCCGAGATGCCGCACCTGCACCTGCCCACGGATCACACCGACGCCGATCTCATCCTGGCCGCCAACCTCGCCGACGTCGTCGGGAGCGAGGACCTCTACGTGGCGTGGACCCACGACTCCGGCCCGGGCGCGGTTCCCGAGGTCGACGCCGTGCTCGTGGAGGCCCGGCGCGCGGGCGGCCTCGCCGAGATCGTCGCCGTCGTCGGTTCCGGCTTCGCCGCCTTCCTGCGTGCGCTCGTCGGCCGCCAGGGCGAGTCCGAGGTCACGCGCGCGCCCTCCGCGGGCCGGAGTCGGCGGGGCGCCGGCGAGCCTTCGGTCTGAGCGCGCGGACCCGAGGGCGCTCCGCGTAGTCCGCTTTCGGACACGCCCGTTCGGCTGGGCATCTCCGGCGAACGTCAACTGCGGCTGGGTAGGGCAGCTGGGGAGCCGCCCGCGCGGCTGGGATCCCGGGGGGTGGCCCGGATTTGTCGCCTCTGCGGCAACAAATCCGTGCCACCCCTTCGCCGTCTTCGTCCTGACCGTGCGTAGTTCACCCGCGCGGCCCGCTGCACCCACTTCCCCACCCAGCGCAGTTGACGTTCATCCCGCCGCCGACCGCCCAGGCGGCGCCCCGATCCCGCCGCCCCTACAAGCCCGAAGTTCGACCCGCCTGGCCTACGCGGCTCGGACCGCAGCGCCCTCGGCCGGCTGCTCCACGCCCTCGGGCGGCTTGGCCCCCTCGCGCGCCCACGGCTCGTCGAACTCGACGCGCCACTTGCCGTCCTCGGCCTGCATCAGCGCCAGCTTCGCCTTGAACGACCGGCCGGAGCGGCCCTTGAACCCCGTCACCGGCTTCTCGGTCCGCCCCCGCGAGATCAGCTCGCGCGCCACGGTCACCGGCAGCGACTTGCCGGCCTTCGACTTCCAGATCACGAACCCGCAGCCCGGATCCTCGCGCGACCAGCACGAGAAGCCCTTGCGGTTCTCGACGATGTCGCGCCCGCAGACCGGGCACGGGCCGAGGTTCGCGCGCGGGATGCGGACCTCGCGCAGCTTGGCGTCGAGCTCCCCCACCGTCCGGCGCGCGAACTCCGCGATGTCGTGCATGAAGCGCTCGCGCGACTCCTCGCCCTCCTCGATCCGCCCCAGCCGGTGCTCCCAGTCGCCGGTCATCGACGGCGAGGTCAGCGCATGCTCGCCCAGGAACCTGATGACGTTGATGCCCTTCTCGGTCGCCACCAGCGAGCGCCCCTCACGCTCGATGTAGCCGACGTCGATCAGCCGCTCGATGATCGCGGCGCGCGTGGCCGGCGTCCCGATGCCGGAGTCCTTCATCGCCTCGCGCAGCTCGTCGTCCTCGACGAGCTTGCCGGCGGTCTCCATCGCCCCCAGCAGTGAGGCGTCGGAGTACCGCCGCGGCGGCTTGGTCTCCTTCTCGAGCGACTCGACCGCCAAGGTCGTCACGTCCTCGCCCTGCGAGAGCTTCGGGAGCTGCTGATCGCCGCCGTCGTCCTCGTCGGCCGCCGCCCCGTCGGTCAGCCCCTCGCCGTACACGCCCCGCCAGCCGGGCACGATCAGGACCCTTCCCCGCGTCCGGAAGACGTGTTCCGAGACCGTCGTCTCCAACCGCGTGTTCTCGAACACCGCGTCCGGGTGGAAGACGGCCAGGAACCGGCGCACGACCATGTCGTAGACCCGCCGGTCGTCGTCGCTCATCTTGTCGACCCGGTGGTCGCTGTTGGTGGGGATGATCGCGTGGTGGTCGGTGACCTTGGCGTCGTTGACCACGCGCCCGAGCGGGAGCACGTCCAGCCCCGTCACGTACGCCGCCGCGCGCGCGTACTCGCGATGGGAGCCGACGACGGAAGCGGTCGGCTTCAGGTCGCCGATCATGTCGCTCGGCAGGAACCGTGAGCTGGTGCGCGGATACGTCAGCGCCTTGTGGTCCTCGTACAGCCGCTGCGCCGCCGCCAGCGTCCGCCGAGCCGAGAACCCGTAGCGCGTGTTGGCTTCGCGCTGCAGGGAGGTGAGGTCGTACAGGAGCGGCGGACGGTCCTTCTTGGTCGACGTCTCGAGCTTGGTGATCTCGCCCGTCCGGTCGCGGACCGCGTCGACGATCGCCGCCGCCTCCTCGGCGGTCTTGAGCCGCGGCTGCGCGCCGGCGTGGTAGCGGCCGTGGTAGCGCCGCCCGCCCTCGCCCGCCGACGGCTCGAACTCCGCGTCGACGAGCCAGTACGGCTCCGGCACGAACGCCCTGATCTCCTCCTCGCGGCGGGCGATGATCGCCAGCGTCGGCGTCTGCACGCGGCCGAGCGACACCGCGCCGTCGAACGACGACCGCAGCCGGATGGTCGCCGCGCGCGTGGAGTTCATGCCGACGATCCAGTCGGCCTCCGAGCGCGACCGCGCCGCCTCCTCGAGCCGCTCGAACTCGGACGCCGGGACGCAGCGCCGCGAACGCCTGCTTGATCGCCGCCGCGGTCATCGACGACAGCCACAGGCGCTGCACCGGCTTGCGCGACTTCGCCTTCTCGTACGTCCACGCAAAGATCAGCTCGCCCTCGCGCCCTGCGTCGCACGCGTTGACGACCAGGTCGACGTCGTCGCGCCGCAGCAGCTTGGTGATCACGCCGAACTGCTTCTTCGAGCGCTCGTCGCGCACGACGAGGCGGAACTCGTCGGGCACGATCGGCAGGTCGGCCATCCGCCACTTCTTGTACTTGGGGTCGTATTCGTCCGGCTCGGCGAGCTGCACGAGATGGCCGACGGCCCAGGTCACGACGTGCGCGTCGGACTCGAGGTAGCCCTCGTGCTTCTGGAACGCGCCCGGAAGCGTCCGCGTCAGGTCGCGGCCGACGGACGGCTTCTCGGCGATGACGAGCGTCTTGCCCATGGGACCGCGCAGGGTAGCTCAGCCACCGCACTGCCCTGTCGAAACGGGGCCGCCCGCGCCGGCGACGGCATCGCGCACGATCGCGTTCGGCACGCCGTACCCGCCGCGCGGCCCGCTCGTCGTCGCCGCGAAGATCGTCGTCACGACCCGGCCCGCGCCGTCGACCATCGGCCCACCCGAGTTGCCCGACCGCACCGTGCCGCGCAGCGAGACGATCGAGCGCCGCACCGGACCGCGCCCGTAGGCGTCCTGGCTGACGACCTCGCGGGTCTGACCGAGCCGGCCTGCGCGCACGTCGTACGGCCCGTTGAGCGGGAAGCCGAGGATCGCCGCCGAAGTGCCGGCCTCGGGATCGCCCTCGAGCTCGAGCGCCGGCGCCTCGAGCCCCGGGACGCGCAGCACGGCGAGGTCGTTGCGCGGGTCGAACGCGATCGCCTGCGCCTCGAGCCCGGGCTCGCGGCCCTCGGACAGCACGCGCGTATCGTCCTGGCCCGCGACGACGTGCGCGTTCGTGACCACGACGCCGGGCTCGGCCACCCAGCCCGAGCCCTCGACGCCGACGCCGCACGCCGTGCCGAGGATCTTCACCACGCTCGTGCGTGCCGCGCGCACCTCGCGGTCGCCTGCGATCCCCGGCTGCGGCGGCGGTACGCGCGCCGCCGGACCGTCGATGCGCGGGAACGGGTCGAGCGCGCGCAGCGTGTTGAGCAGCGGCCCGGTCGGCGGGAGCACCGCGTTGAGCTCGCGCAGGATCGCCGACCGCTGGACGTCGCGGCGGATGTCCGGCGCCGCCTGCAGCGCAACCGCGCCGAGAACCCACGCGACGAGCAGCCCCACGCAGGCGGTCAGCACCGCTCCCAGGGCGCCGTCGATCGCTGCGAAGGTGGGCGAGGAGACCCGCGCGCGCAGGCGCGCTCCGACCCCCTCGAAGCTCGCCGCCAGCACGCCGCCGGCGACGATCGCGCCGATCAGCGCGAACGCCGGCGCCCACGTCGACTCGCGGCCGCCCTCCAGGACGAGCGGCGCGATCCGCGTGCCGAGCCAGGCGCCGGCGGCGAAGCCCGCCAGCGCCAGCGCGCCCGCGACGAAGCCCTGCGCCCATCCGAAGAGCGCGAGCAGTACGACCGCGCCGAGGATCACCCAGTCGATGCCAGTCAAGGACGACGAGCCTACGGGTCCTACTCTGTGACCGGCGATCCATGGTCGTGACTCGCCTATCGCCCTCGCCGCTCAGGTCGCGACGCCTGCGGCGGCTCGTCCCCCTGCTCGTGCTCGCGGCCGGGGCGTTCGTGGGCGGGCTGATCGCGGGCGGTGGGCACGAGCCGTCCGAGCGGCGGCTGGCGCGCGAGTACGCCGATGCCTGGGAGCGCGAGGACTACGCGCGGATGTACTCGATGCTGACGGCGCCGGCGCGCGCCGAGACCTCGCTGCGGTCGTTCGCGCGCCAGTACCGCCGCGCGCGGGTGACCGCGACGCTCGGTCGCCTGCGCGCCGAACGGCCCCACAGCGTCCGCGAGGAGTCGGCCGCGGTGCCGTTCATGGCCGACACGCGCGTGTTCGGCGGCTTCGAGGCGCCGGTCACGCTGCCGCTGGGCGAGGATGACGACGGCGAGCCGGCGGTTGCCTGGGCGCCGCATCTCGTGTTTCCCGGGCTGCGACCGGGCGAGCGGCTCACCCGCAATACGCGGATGCCCGAGCGCGCCACGATCGAGGCCCGTGACGGGACGCCGATCGCCGAGGGCGAGGCGCGGCTGTCCGAGCTCGACCCGCTCGCCTCCGAGATCGCCGGCCGCGTGGGCCCGGCGCCCTCCGAGCGTGCGGAGGAGCTCTCGGCCCGCGGGGTGCCGGATGGAGCACCGGTCGGCCTGACCGGGCTCGAGCGCGAGTTCGACGCCGAGCTCGCCGGCACCCCCGGCGGCGAGCTGCTGGCCGGTGAGCGCGTGCTCGCGACCACGTCGCCAGCGCCGGGCCGGAGCGTGCGCACGACGATCGACCCCAGGATCCAGCGCGCCGCCGTCGAGGCGCTCGCCGGGCGCTACGGCGGGATCGCCGCGGTGCGGCCCCGCACGGGCGAGGTGCTGGCGCTGTCGGGCGTCGCGTTCTCGGCGCCGCAGCCGCCGGGCTCGGTGTTCAAGATCATCACGCTCGCGGGCGCGCTCGAGGCCGGGACGGTCAAACGCAACGAGAGCTTTCCGGTCCAGACAGCGGCGACGCTCGAGGGCGTCGAGCTCCAGAACGCCAACGGCGAGGCGTGCGGCGGCTCTTTGATCGACTCGTTCGCGCACTCCTGCAACTCGGTGTTCGCGCCGGTCGGCGCCGAGCTCGGAGCTGAGCGGCTGGTCGCCGCCGCCGAGCGGTTCGGCTTCAACAAGGAGCCGCAGCTGATCGGCGCCGCCCGCTCGACGATCCCGGCGGCCGGCGAGATCGGCGACGACCTCGCGGTCGGCTCGACCGCGATCGGCCAGGGCAAGGTGCTGACCACGCCGCTCCAGATGGCGCTCATCGCGGCGGCGATCGGCGAGGAGGGCAGGCTGATGGAGCCGACGCTGCGCAAGGGCGAGCGGGCCGGCTCGAGCCAGGCGACCCCGCGCTCGGTCGCCCGCTTCGTCGGGCGCGGGATGCGTGAGGTGGTCAAGACCGGCACCGGCGTCGGCGCCGCGGTCAAGGACGTGCCCGTGGCGGGCAAGACCGGCACCGCCGAGCTGCGCTCGACCGTCAGCGAGGATCCGGTGCCCGCGGCGCCGGGCGAGCCGACGCCGGCGGCGGACCTCACCGACACCGACGCCTGGTTTGCCGCCTTCGCACCCTCCCGCAATCCGCGGATCGCAGTGTCCGTGCTGCTGATCGCCCAGGGCGCCGGCGGCGAGGTCGCGGCGCCGGCCGCCGCCCAGGTCATCGACGCGGGCGTGTAGCCCTACACGTCGAGGTCGTAGGTGCCCTCGGTGCTGTCGCCGCCGTTCGAGAACTTGAGCTCCAGCGGGCGGTTCTGGAGCGAGTCGATCTCCAGCTTGAACAGCAGCAGCAGGCCCTGGGTCGGGCCCTGCCCCGCGGCCGAGCTGGCAAGCGGGATGACCGTCTTGGGCGGCACCTCGACCGGCTCGAAGACGAACGGATTGACCTCCGCGTCGATCGCCATCGGGCGGTAGACGTTCTCCTGCGTGTCGTGGATCTCCCAGACGGTCGCGGCCGGCAGCGTCTCGTCCTCCGAGGTGTTCTCGACCCGGACCCAGACCCCGAAGTAGATCTCGTTCGGGGCCAGCTCCTCCGTGCCCTCGGGGAGCCCGATCAGGTACTCGCGATCCTCGACGTCGGCCGGGTTCAGGTACCGGGACATCTGGATCTGGTACTTGAGGCCGTTGATGTCGAGATACAGGCCCTCGGTCTCGGCCGTCGTGACCACGCCGGTGCCGCCTCCGCATCCGGCGGCGAGCGCGACGAGCGCCATGGACAAGACGATGCGGAGCAGCCGCGCCATCGTGGCGGGAGTCTAGTACCGTGTTCGTAAGTACGCGCGCGGCTGAGCCCGGCGACCGTCGCGCGAGCCCGCGGTCCTCGTCCTCTTCGAGGATCGCCTGCAGGCGGCTGAGGGCCTTGCGTGCCTTGCGCTTGAACCAGCCGTGCTGGCCGCTGATCGCCTCCATCAGCTTGTCGGTCGGCAGCTCCGGCTCGGACTCGACCATGTACTCGACCTCGGTGCCGCCGCCGGGGGCGTCGTCGAGCGTCCAGATCGCGGTCGTCTTGATGCGGTTGAACTTGCCGCCGCGGCCGACCGCGACGATCCGGTGCGGCGGCTCGACGACCACGAACGTAACGTCGGCCCACGAGAAGCGCTGGAGCGGCGCGTCGATCTTGAAGCGGGCGCCGGCTCCCTGGCCCACGGACTCGATCCGCGTCAGCCGCCAGTGCTTCAGATAGTGGTCGGTGAACTCCGGGTGATTCGCGATGTCGGCGAGATAGGCGAAGACCTCCTCGCGAGGCCGGTCGATCTTGACGCTGACGGTCACGGGGTCCACGGCGGCGGAAGCATACGCGTCAGGCGGCGCGCGGGCGCGCGCGCACGGCGCGCTGATGCTCCGGCGAGCGCACCGGCTCGGTGCGCGCCGGCGGCTCGCGGTACCGCGGGCGGCACAGCTCGCAGACGAGGCGGTCGCCGTACATGTGGACGGTCTCGCCGACGAGAGGGGTACGGTGGCAGTGCACGCATCCGAGGCGACGGGCGCTGAGGGCACCCACGCTGTGGCGGAGGAGCGAGATCTCAACGAGCGGATTGCGGTGCCGGCCGAGAGCGAGCAACATGGTCTGGGGCTGTTTCGCGGCGGGCATCGAGTCCCCTCCATTGACGCGCTCCCTAACATCCCAAGGCGGATCATGGACCAGCGGATGAGCGACGCCGAGAACACGGGACCGCTGCCGGTCGGCGGCAGCGCCGGCGAACCGGTGCGCCGCGAGCGGCCGGACTGGGTCGCGGACGCACGCGCCGGGGTCAGCGAGCCCGGCAAGTACCTCGCGTACGAGGAGAGCGGCCGCCACGTCGTGCTCCCGATCACGCGCGAGTGGACGCGGATCGGGCGCTCGATGGCCGCCGACCTGCGGTTCGACGATGCCACGGTCTCCCGCCGCCACGCGCTGATCGTGAGCCAGCCGGAGGGCGTGCGCGTGCTCGACGACCGCTCGCTGAACGGCATCTACGTCAACGGCCGGCGCGTCGAGTGGAGCCCGCTGGCCGACGGCGACGAGGTCGCGGTCGGCCGTCACACGCTGTTCTTCCTGGACACCGTCGAAGCCGGCTCGCCCGCGCCCCCGGCGGCGGCCATCACCGAGTAGCGAGACCGGCGCGAGGCTGGCGGTATCGTGCTCGCCCTCTATGGCCGAGACGATCACCGTCCTGTCGCTGAAGGGCGGCACGGGCAAGACCACGACGGTGCGGACCCTGGCCGACGTGCTGCGGCGCGTCGGGCTCGACGTCCTCACCATTGACCTGGACCCGCAGGGCAACCTGTCGGACTACTTCGACGTACCGCCCGACGCGTCGCCGACCATCGCCGACGTGCTGTCCGGCGCCGCGAAGGCGAAGGCGGCGGTGCACGACGGCATCGTGCCGGCGGCGCCCGCGCTGGCCGAGGTCGAGCGCTCGATGTCCGGCAAGATGGGGCGCGAGCTGGTGCTGCGGAAGGCGCTCAAGGACGCGCGCAAGCAGCACGACGTGGTGTTGATCGACTCCCCGCCGGCGCTCGGGCTGCTCACCATCAACGGCCTGGTCGCGGCGGACTGGGCGCTGATCTCGTCCGAGGCCCAGTACTTCGCGCTCCAGGGCGTTCAGGGGGCGCTCGACGTGATCGAGCAGGCGAAGGAGTTCTACAACCCCGACCTCGAGTGGCTCGGCGTGGTCATGAACATCGCCGACATGCGGACCATCCACTCGCGCGAGGCGTACGCGCAGCTGAAGGAGGCGTTCGGCGACAAGGTGTTCGACACCGTGATCCGCTCGTCGATCGCGTACGCGGAGTCCGCCGAGCGGGGGCTGTCGATCCTCGACCACCGGCCCGATCTGGGGGCCGACTACCTGGCGCTGGCCGACGAGATCCTCGGCCGGATCGGCCTGCGCGACGCGCGGCGGGCGTTGAAGCCGCTGCTGGCGAGCTAGTCGCCGCGGCGACGCCGGCGAACGTCAACTGCGCTGGGTAAGGAAGCGGGGTGCCACCCGCGCGGGTGAACCACGGCACGGTCAGGATGAAGACGGGAACGAGGGGGGTGACCCACAGAATGCTTGCCTCCTAGGCAACAAATCCGGGACACCCCCGGGATCCCAGCCGCGCGCGCGGCTCACCACCTCCCTCACCCGCCGCAGTTGACGTTCGCGAGCTAGCCGACGACCTCGACGCCCGCGCGCAGCGAACGGGACCGCCATCACGCGCGCCCAGCCGGCCGCCTCGCGCTCGAGCCGCCCGGCCACAGCTCCCGCCTCGCCCGACCGCACCCAGACGAGCACGGACGGCCCGGCGCCGGAGATCGTCGCCCCCAGCGCCCCGAGCTGTCGCGCCCGGCGGACGAGGTCCATCGAGCGCGGGTAGAGCGGCGCCCGGCGCGGCTGGTGGAGCCGGTCCTCGAGCCCCCGGGACACGGCCTCGAGGTCGCCGCGGGCGAGCCCGAGCACGAGCAGGCTCGCCCGGCCGACGTTGAAGACCGCCTCGGCCATCGGGACCTCGGCCGGCAGCGCCGCCCGTGCCTTGGCGGTCCGGACCGCCCGGTCGGGTACGACCAGAACCGCCGACAGCCCGTGCGGCGGCTGCACCCGCTCCGCCCGCGCGCCCGTGCACACCACGAAGCCGCCGAGCAGCGCGGCCGCGACGTTGTCCGGGTGCCCCTCGAGCCGCGCGGCGTGCGACAACAGGTCGGCCCCGCCGCCGTTGAGAGCGTCGGCGGCGGCCAGGCCGGCCACGTAGGCGGCGGCGCTCGTCCCCAGGCCGCCCGACAGCGGGATCTCGGACCGGATCGTGAAGCGCGCGCCGTCCGCCGCGCGGAGCGCGGTGAAGCCGCGCACGCAGAGATTCCGGCGATCGCGCGCGATCGACAGGTCGGTCACGACCTCGAAGCGCCCCGTCTCCTCGACCTCGAGCTCCATCCGCAGGTCCAACGCGGCTGCGAGCACGTCGAAGCCGGGCCCGAGGTTGGCCGACGACGCCGGCACCCTCACCCGGACGGACGCCACGTCAGCCCAGCACCGCGCGCTCGACGGATGCGATCTCCGGCTCGCACGGGACCACCGAGCCGGCGTGCGCGAGCGCGGTCTGCGGGTCCTTCAGGCCGTGGCCGGTGAGGACGCAGACCACCCGCTCCGCCCCCATCGCGCCGTGCGCCAGCAGACCGGCGACGCTGGTCGCCGAGGCCGGCTCGCAGAACACGCCCTCGCCGGCGGCCAGGAACCGATAGGCCTCCAGGATCTGCGCGTCGGACACCGCCCGGACCGCGCCCTGCGAGGCGGTCATCGCGGCCATCGCCTCCTCCCAGCGCGCCGGGTTGCCGATCCGGATCGCGCTGGCGACGGTCTCCGGCGCCGCGACCGGCTCGCCGCGCACCAGCGGCGCCGCCCCCTCGGCCTGGAAGCCGAGCATCATCGGCCGCTCGCCGACCTCCTGGAAGCCCTTCCAGTACGCGGTGATGTTCCCCGCGTTGCCGACCGGGATCGCCAGCGCGCCGATCGGGCCGAGCTCGTCGGCCACCTCCAGCGCCGCCGTCTTCTGGCCCTCGAGCCGGAACGGGTTGACCGAGTTCACGAGAGCGATCGGATGCCGCTGAACGATCTCGCGCACCAGCTTCAGCGCCTCGTCGAAGTTGCCGCGCAGCGCCACCACGCGCGCGCCGTGCATCAGCGCCTGGGCGAGCTTGCCGGTCGCGATCTTGCCCTCCGGCACGATCACCGCCCCGGTCAGACCCGCCCGCGCCGCGTAGGCCGCGGCCGAAGCCGCCGTGTTGCCGGTCGAGGCGCAGATCACCGCTTCCGCCCCGTCGCGCACCGCCGCCGACACCGCGCAGGTCATGCCGCGATCCTTGAAGGAGCCGGTCGGGTTCGCGCCCTCGAGCTTCAGCCACACCTCGCAGCCCGCCCGCTCGGAGACACGTTCGGCGAGCACCAGCGGCGTCGACCCCTCGGCCAGCGAGACGACCGGGTCGCCCGGTTCGAACGGCAGCCGGTCGCGCCACCGCTCGATGAGGCCCGTCAAGTGAACTCCTCGTCGATCACGCGGATCGCGCGCGGGGCGGAGCGGATGAAGTCGAGCTGCCCGATCAGCCGCACGGCGGCGTAGAAGCGCGACTCGAGCAGCGGGTGCAGGACCAGCACCAGCCGCGCGTTCTCGCCCAGGCCCTTCTGCACGACAGAGCGGATCGACGCGCCCTGCATCCCCAGCAGCTCCGCCACCTGCGCCAGCACGCCCGGCCGGTCGGCGACCTCCATGTGCAGGTAGAACGCCGACTCGACGTCGTTGACCACGGTCAGCGCCGCGGTGGTCTCCGGCGTCGAGGCGGGCGGGATCATCGCGGAGATCACGTCGCCGAGCACGGCGGTCGCGGTCTGCGGGCCACCCGCTCCCGGGCCGCTCAGCGTCACCTCGGTGATCGCGTCGGATTCGACGGTGACGGCGTTGAACGGCCCGTGGACGGACGCCAGCGGATGCGCCGCGTACAGGAAGGCGGGATGCACGCGCACGCTGATGCCGCCGTCGACGCGCTCGGCGGTGCCGATCAGCTTCAGGCCCAGCCCGAGCTCCTTGGCGTACTCCATGTCGTCCGCCGTCAGGTGCTCGATGCCCTCGTAGACGACTTGGTCGAGGTGCACCGGCGTCGAGAACGCCAGCCGCGCCAGGATCGCCATCTTGGCGGCGGCGTCGCGGCCGGTGACGTCGTCGGTCGGATCCGCTTCGGCGTACCCGAGCTCCTGCGCCTGCCGCAAGGCCTGCTCGTAGGAGAGCCCGCGCCCGGCCATCTCGGTGAGGATGTAGTTGGTCGTGCCGTTGACGATCCCGTGGATCCGCTCCACGCGCGACCCCGCGAGCGACTCCTGCAGCACGCGGATCACCGGCACCACGCCGGCCACCGCCCCCTCGAACCGCAGCTGCACCCCGTTCTCGCGCGCGCACGCCCACAGCTCCTCGCCGTGCTGGGAGAGCAGCTGCTTGTTGGCCGAGACGACGTGCCTGCCGCCCTGCATCGCCCGCAGCACGTAGGAACGCGCCGGCTCGATGCCCCCGATCAGCTCGACGATCAGGTCCGAGCTCTCCAGCACCTCCTCGAACGTCCCGCGCGAGCGCGTCAGCACGGCGCTGATCTCCGGCCGCAGCCCGGTGATCGGCACGATCTCGTCGGCCCGCTTCTCCAGCAGCTCGGCGAACGCCGCCCCGACGGTGCCGTGGCCGAGCAGCCCGACCCTATACGTCTCGGCCATGGAGGTCCTCGTAGGTCTCGCGCCGGACGACGACGCGCGCGTCGCCGCCCGAGCAGAAGATCACCGGCGGCCGCGGCACGCCGTTGTAGTTGTTGGCCATCGCATGGCCGTAGGCGCCGGTGACCGGGGTCACCAGCACGTCGCCGGGCTTCGGGTCGGGCAGGAGCACGTCGCGCGCGAGCACGTCGCCGGACTCGCAGTGCTTGCCGACCACCGTGCAGACGTCGCCGCCCGCGCCCATCCGGTCCGCGACCGCTGCCTCGTACGCGGCGCCATAGAGCATCGGCCGCAGATTGTCGGACATGCCGCCGTCGACCGCGACGATCCGCTCGCCGGCGACGCCGGGCTTGACCGACTCGACCCGGTAGAGCGTCACGCCCGCGTTCGCGACCAGCGCGCGCCCCGGCTCGAGCACCAGCGTCTTGCCCGCCCCCAGCTCCTCGTGCGCCGCCGCCACCACCGTCCGCACCCACTCCTCGGGCGCCGGCACCTGCTCGCCCTCGACATACGGGACCGCGAGCCCGCCGCCGAGGTCGTAGACGCCGAAGTCGCCGACGGCGGCGAGCGCGGCCACGGCGCGCCGGTACGGCTCCAGCGAGCGAAGCTGCGAGCCGATGTGCATGTGCACGCCGGCGACCTCGATCCGCTCGGCGAGCGCCCGCGCGACGTCCGGCGGCATGCCGAACTTGGAGCCGGCCTGGCCGGTGAGGATGTGCTCGTGCGTGTCGGCGCCGACGCCCGGCACCACCCGCAGCAGCACCCGCGGCCCTCCGCCCAGCGCCGCCAGCCGGTCCGCCTCCTGCTCGTTGTCGAGCACCACGGTCCCGACGCCGGCCTCGACCGCGGACGCCAGCTCGGCTTCGGACTTCGCGTTGCCGTGCAGGTACAGCCGCTCGGGCGCGAAACCGGCGCGCAGGGCGAGGTGCAGCTCGCCCCCGGACGCCACGTCGCAGCCGAGGCCCTCCTCGGCGAACACCCGCAGCACCGCGGTGCACGGAAACGCCTTCGACGCGAACACGACCTCGCCGGGGCCGCCGTGCGCTTCCGCCAGCGCCGCCGTGAACGCGCGCGCCGCGGCGCGCAGATCCGCCTCGGCGACGACGTAGGCGGGCGTGCCGAACTCGCGCGCCAGCTCGCGGGCGTCGCAGCCGCCGACGCTCAGCACGCCGTCCGCGACCGAGGAGTCCTGGGGATACACCGGTCGCGCAGCGTATCGGTACTACGCGCGCTGGCCCGCGGCACGCGCGGGGGCAGGCTCCGCGCGGCGGCTCAGCGCCCACAGCATGATCCCGCCGCCCGCCATCATCACGATCGACAGCAGCTGCGGCTGGGTGAGGCCGAGGAAGACGTCGTCGTTGCGGCGCACGAACTCGACCAGGAAGCGCTCGGCGCCGGCCAGTACGAGATACAGGCCGAACAGCGTGCCCGCCCGCCAGCGGTGGCGCCAGCGCCACAGCAGCAGCGCGACGATGCCCATGGCGATCGTCTCGTAGACCGGCGTCGGGTGGACCTCCTCGGTGGTCGGCACCGTGCCGTCCGGGTACGCCATCGCCCACGGGCCGTCCCAGGCGATGCCGTAGTCGCCGTCGCCCGCGAGCTGGCAGCCGATCCGCCCGATCGCGTAGCCCGCGGCCAGCGGGACGGCCGCGACGTCGAGCATCTGCAGCGTCAGCCAGTTGCGGCGCCACGCCCACAGCAGCACGGCCGCCGCGCCGCCCAGCGCGCCGCCGTACCACACCAGGCCCGAGCCCGAGAAGAGGCTGCCGAGCAGGTCGTCCTGGGCCTCGGTCCAGTTCTCGGCGATCCACCACAGCCGCGCGCCGACGATCCCGCCCACGAGCGCGGCGAACACCATCTCGTACGCCCAGTCGACCGGCTTGCCGAGCTCCTTCATGAAGCGCCCGGCCGCGATCCCGGCCACGACGAAGGCCAGCCCCAACATGAGGCCGAAGGTCTGGAGCGTGATCGGGCCGAGTTCCAGCTCGGGCTGCATCCCGAGTGAGGTTAGAGGTACCCGAGCGGATCCACGGGAGACCCGCCGATGCGCACCTCGAAGTGCAGGTGCGGCCCGGTGCTGTTGCCGGTGTTGCCGGAGTAGCCGATCACCTGGCCCTGGCTCACCGACTGGCCGACCGACGCGCCGAGCCTCGACTGGTGCCCGTAGCAGGTGGACAGCGAGCCGCTGTGCTG
Organism: uncultured Solirubrobacteraceae bacterium; assembly: GCA_963849695.1. Taxonomy (GTDB): domain Bacteria; phylum Actinomycetota; class Thermoleophilia; order Solirubrobacterales; family Solirubrobacteraceae; genus DASSUW01. The sequence goes on along the minus strand of CAWKIT010000016.1, from coordinate 369,788 downwards.
GATGCAGATGTAGTTGCCGTAGCCGCCGACCCAGCCGGCGATCGCGACCCTGCCGCTCGCCGCCGCGCGCAGCGGAGTGCCCTCGGGCATCGGGATGTCGACGCCGGCGTGCAGCCGGCCCCAGCGCGTGCCGAACGGCGACGAGATCGAGCCGTTGGCGGGCCAGATGAGGGCGCCGGAGCCCTGCCGGATCGGGCCGGCGACCGCCGACGTCCCCGCCAGGCGCGCCGTCACCTCGGCCTGCTCGCGCTCGAGCGCCGCGACATGCTCCTCGAGCGCCTGGCGGTCGGCGCGGGTGTTGGCCAGCAGCTGCGACTTGCCCGCGCGCGCCGACGCCCAGCTGTCGCGCCGCTCGACGAGCTGGCCCTTGACGGCCGCGACCTCGGCGACCTCGGCCTCGATCACCTCCGCGACCTCCTCCGCGCGCTTCTCGAGCCCGTCGAGGCGCTCGGCGGTGGTGATCGACTCGATCTTCGCGTCGCGGACGCGGGAGATGATCCGGGCGTCCTGCGCCGAGGCGCGCTTCATGAACTCGGTCTGCTCGAGCAGGTCGGCGAAGCCGTCCGCCGCGAGCACGACGGTCACCATGTCGGGCCTGTCCTGCTTGTAGAGCTCGACGAGCCGGTTCGCGAGCTCCACGCGCGCTTCCGCGAGCCGGCGCCGCAGCCGCGCGAGGTGCAGCCGCTCGCGCCGCAGGTCCTCCTGGATCTGCGCGAGCTCGGCGCGCTTGGCCTCGAGGTCGGCCTCGAGGCTGAACTGCTTGGTCTGGAGGACCGTGATGTCCGACTGCAGGGTGTCGATCCTGCGCGTGAAGGCGCTGATCTCGGTGGTCAGGACGCGCTCCCGGCCCCTGTGCGACTCGATCTGCTCGCGCTTGTCCTCGATGCGGCGCTGCAGCGACTCCGGGCTCTGGCCGGGAGAGATCAGCGGCAGGGCAGCCCACAGCGCGAGCGGAAGCACCGCCACCACGAGCAGGAGGCTGAGTCGACGACCCATGGGGCGCGCCATGCTAGGCGCCCTCCGGCGGCGGGACCAGCGCAGCGCCCTCGTTATGGAACGTGCAAGGAATCCTGCAGCTTGCAGGTCTTTCCCGTGAGTGGACGACGCCGCCACCGTCGCGCCCTAATAAGTTGATCAAGGGCGGTCGCGGTCTGCCACCATTTCATGCAGAGATGCCCAGTCCCACATCCTTCGGCAAGGACACCGGCCTTCAGATCCGCATGACCGTGACGATGTTCCTGTTGGGACTCGTCTACGTCGCGCTCGTAGTCGCGCTGCTCGCAGTCGGCGCGAGCGGGATCACGGTGGCGATCTTCGCCGGCGGCCTCGCCGCCCTCAACCTCTTCGCCTCCGACAAGCTCGCGCTCCGAGCCATGGGCGCGCGCGTGGTGTCGCCGCAGGAGGCGCCACAGCTGCACGCGATGGTCGAGCGCCTGTGCGTGCAGGCCGACCTCCCGAAGCCGAAGGTGGCGGTCGCCAACACGCGGATGCCGAACGCGTTCGCGCTCGGCCGCTCGCCGAAGTCGGCGACCGTGTGCGCCACGACCGGGATCATGGAGCTGCTCAGCCCGGCCGAGCTCGAGGGCGTGATGGCGCACGAGCTCACGCACGTCGCCAACCGCGACGTGCTGGTGATGACGCTGGCCGGCTTCTTCGCCACCATCGCCGCCTATATCGTCCAGTTCGGCTTCTTCTTCGGCGGCGGCTCGATGGGCGACGACGACGACAACCCGAGCTTCATGGTCCTGCTGCTCGTGTCGGTCGTGGTCTACGTTGTCTCGTTCCTGCTCATGCAGGCGCTCTCGCGCTACCGCGAGTTCGCGGCCGACCGCGGCGCGGCGATCATCACCGGCCGGCCGAGCGCGCTCGCCTCGGCGCTGACCAAGATCTCCAGTGGCATGCACCGGATCCCGCAGAAGGACCTGCGCGCCGCCAGCGAGCTGCAGGCGTTCTTCATCTTCCCCGCTGCCAGGGGCAGCATCTCGGGCATTTTCGCGACCCACCCGCCGATGGAGAAGCGGATCGCGGCGCTCGCCCGCCTCGAGGCGCAGCTCCAGGGTCAGATCGCGGCGTAAGCCGTGGGCTTCCTCGACATCCTTCGCGGCAAGCGCGAGCTCAAGCAGCCCGCGCCGGACCGCCTGTTCGCGATGTCGACGGCGTACGTGAAGATGGAGCTCGAGCTCACTCTGCGCACGACCGGCAAGGCGGCGATCGTGTTCCAGCCGCTCGCGACGTCCGACTTCGAGCAGCTGGTGCGCGACATGGAGGAGATCGTGCGCAGCACCGGCTCCGACAACGAGGGCAGCGTCGAGAGCACCGACGACGAGCACGGCTACCGCTGGATGGTCATCAGCGACTCCGACTTCGAGGACCTCGTGGTCGGCGTCAACGCCGTCTCGAACGAGATCCAGGGCGGCGGCTACGGCGACCGCATCCTCGCCGCCGTGTTCGCCTTCCGCGACGAGAAGGACCGGCCGCTGTACTGGATCTACAACTACAAGCGCGGCGCCTTCTATCCGTTCGTGCCGGCGGGCGGCGAGCAGCAGCGCGACAACGAGCGCGAGCTGCGGCTGAAGGCCCAGATCGGGCAGGACCTGCCGGTCGAGCCCGAGCTCGAGCGCTGGTTCCCGCTGTGGGGCATTCCGATCTAGCATCCATCCCGCTGACGTACGAATGCGGGAGGAACCCATGCCGCGCGCACTCATGATCACCGGCGACGCCGCCGAGGACCTCGACGCCATGTACCCGCTGTACCGGCTGCGCGAGGCGGGCTGGGAGGTCGACGTCGCCGCGCCCAGCCGCCGCCCCGTCCAGCTCGTGGTTCACGACTTCGAGGAGGGCTTCGACGCCTACTCGGAGAAGCCGGGCCGCCGGCTGCCGGTCGACCTGACGTTCGCCGAGGCGGAGGTCGAGCGCTACGGCGCGCTCGTGATCCCGGGCGGGCGGGCGCCGGAGTACATCCGCACCGACCCCGACGTGCGACGGATCGTCGAGCACTTCTTCGCCAAGGATCTGCCGGTCGGAGCGGTCTGCCATGGGCCGCAGGTGCCCGCCGTCTACGGGCTGCTGGAGGGCCGCCGCACGGCCGCCTTCCCGCCGCTCCAAGGCGACATGGAGAACGCGGGGGCGACGTTCGTCGACGCGCCCGACGTAGTGGACGGGAACCTGGTCTCCTGCCGCGGCTGGCCGGACATGCCGGAGTGGTCGCGAGCCTTCATCGCCGTGCTCGACCGGGCGGCGGTGCCCGCCTGATTTCTCGCAGCGGGCGGGGGTGGCGACGCCGGCCAACTGCGGCTGGGTGGGGAGGTGGTGACGCCGCCGGCGCGGCCGGATCCGGGCGGCGGTGGCGTTGGAGATTCTCCAATGCGAGCTGTCCTGCCCTGGTGTCGTAGATCAACACCCAGGCAGGACGGCTTAGAAAAACCGGGGCCGAACGGGCCCCATTTCGCGGTCTCGGCTGCGATTCTGCGCGAGTCGTCGGGCCCACAAGCCGGATCCGTTGTAGAAATTCACAACGGGACCGCTCCCGGCGCCAACGGCCGGCCTCGCGGACGGCGTCCCCGCCCGCTTACCCAGCCACAGTTGGCCGGACCCGACACGCCCACTGCTCTGTGCGCGCTAGCCGAACCGCCCCTCGATCCAGCCCAAGGCGAAGGCCGTCAACTCCGGGGCCGGGAACAGATGGCACTCCGCCTGCCCGACCTGGCCGCGCACTCCGATGCCAGCGGCCAGGGCGTCCCGGGCGATGGCCTCGAACTCGTCGGTCTCGAGCCCGAGCCGCTCGTAGGGATACGCGCCGCGTGAGGTGTCGATGTCGGTGAACGACCGCGTCGTGCCGTCGGCCATCGCGATCTCGTAGGTGATCGTGCGCCTGCTCGGCGCGCCGGCGATCGCCTCCGCGTGGTGGAGCAGCGTGACGGTCTCCAGCGGCGCACCCAGCATCAACACCTTGCCGCCCGCCTCCACCAGCCGCGCGAACGGGCTGCCCGCGCCGTATCCGTCGTCGTGCTCGGCGGTCAGCCACGCCGCCCCTGGACCGACCGCCACCACGCTCGCCTCGGGATGCACGCTGCGGAGCGCGCCCGGCCAGGTCCGCACCCGCTCCGGGATCCGGCCGTAGTCGGGGTCGACCGCGCCGGTGACGGGATCCCACCGCGGCGGCTCGGTCGCGTACGCCTCGCGGTACTCCTGCGGCCGGTCCTCCAGCGTGTACACGTGGTCGGCCCACGAGGCGTAGGCCATCAGCGTGCCGTCCGGCCCGAGCGCCTCGAGCAGCGCCCGCACCACCGTCTCGCTCCCGCCGACGACCCAGCCCAGCGCGCTCATGCGGGTATGGACCATGACGATGCCGCGCACCCCCAGGCGGCGCAGGTCCGCCGTCAGGCGCGAGCGGCTGATAGCGGCGGTTGACGGAGGCTGGATGCCGAGTACCCCATCCGGGCGTCGCCTGGATGGCGACGCAGGCAACCTAGTCCGGTATCAGGCCCTCGCCGGTGAACTCGGCCGCCGCCTCGACGAACGAGGTGTCGGGCGGCGGCAGGATCACGTCGGACTCCTCGAGCTCGTCCTCGCCGAGCGGCGTGCCCGCGCGGCGCACGAGGTCGATCATCTGCTCGAACGCCTCGTGGAAGCGATCCTCGTCGGCGGCGTCGACCGCCGCCACCGCCTCGTTGTCGAGCGCGTTCAGTGCGGCGGCATCGTCCTCCGGCAGCCGGTACTGGCTCTCCGTGGCGATCCGGACGATCACGCCTCGCGCTCCCGCTCCGGCTGCGGCTCGGACTGCGGGTCGCCCGACTCCAGCGACGGCTGCGGCGGCGAGCCCGAGCCGAGCTCGGCCTTGAGCCGCTCGAGGTCGTCGTCGACCGCGCTCTGCGAGGTCAGCTGGTGCAGCTCGCGATCGATGTCGTCGGTGCTGCCCGAGCCGAGCTGCAGATTGTCGTCGAACGCGCCGGCGGCCTCGAGCTCGTCCATCGCGCCCGCGCGGGCGCGCATGTCCTCGGTCTTGTCGAGCGCCCGCTGCATGGCCATCCCCACGTCGGCCATCTCCTCGCCCACGCCGCTGGCGGCCTCGGAGATCTTCACGGAGGCCTCGGCGGCCGAGTACTGCGCCTTGATGACCTCCTTCTTGGTGCGGAACTGATCGATCTTGGAGCGCAGCTTCTGCTCCTTCTCGATCAGCGACGCCTGCTGTGACTCCAGCTCGGCGACCTGCTGGTCGAGCGACTGGAGCTCGCCCTGCGCGAACTGCTTGCGCTCGAGGGCGGTGCGGGCGAGATCCTCACGGCCCTGCGAGAGAGCCTGGCGCGCCTGCGTATCGAGCTTGACGACCTGCTGCTCGAGCTTCTGCTGCTGCAGCTGGAGGCGCTTCTTCGACGTCACGACGTCGGCGATGCCCTTCTTGACGTTCTGGAGCAGCTCCATCTGCTTCTGGTAGCTGTACTCCAGCGTCTCCGAGGGATCCTCCGCCCGGTCGAGGAGCTTGTTGATCTTCGCCTTGATGACTACGGACATGCGTCCGCCCATGCCGGGCACGGCTTCCTCCTCGTGATCGGGTCCTGGAGCAAGCGTACCGTCCGGCGGTGGCGCGGCCGACTTCGCGGCCGCGCCTTCGCCGGTCTGGATCGGCGCTAGAGGCCGGTCGGGTGGCGTGCGACGAAGCCGAGCGACGGGCGCGCGGTCGGCCGCCAACGGGGGCCGCGCTCGAACGCGGAGCGAGCGACGCGGCGGGTGGTGCGGAAGCCGTAGACACTTGTGTCGAGCCGCAGGCCGGCGATCATGGCGTAGGCGTGGCCGCCGTGGGCGTAGACGGTGATCCACCGACCGCGGCCCCGCTGGCCCCAGCTCATGAAGGGTCCGGAGGGCAGCGGCGACTTCAGCAGCCCCGCGTGGATCAGCGCGTAGGAGACCGTGCCGGAGCAGTCGTAGCCGTTGTCCTCGAGCTTGGCGTGCCCGCCGCCGTACTTGTACGGCTTGTCCTGGATCCGGTTCGCGGCCCAGATCGCCCGCTTGACAGCCTCGGGGGCTTCGGCCGGAGCGGCGGCGCTGCCGTCGGGCAGCAGCGTCGCCTTCGCGCCGGGAGCGGTCATGTCGACGGGCGGCGGAGGCGTGTACTGGGCGCCGCCGGATGACTGGGCCTGGGCGGCAGCGGGCAGAACTAGAAATGCGAAAATCGTCAGGGCTAATGCCCGCAGCGAAGACAAGCTCAACTACCTCTTTCGTCGGCCTGCGGGGTTAGCTGACGGGCTGGCGCTGAAAGAGCCTGCGCCTCACATCGCTCTGGACGTGACTCGCCCCAACTTCTATTTGGGTCCCCCGCCCCCCGAGCTTCCGGCCCGGGGGTTCGGCATGGCGCGGCACCTTAGTACATGCCGCGGTTTTATGTCATGTGGGTCTCGACCGGAACCCGGCGGGACTTGAGCCCGATCGCCGGACGGCCGGCGCGGTAGGTTAGCGCGTGATGTTGGGGCGCTAGCTTTTCGGAGGTGTTTCGCGGTCTGGCGGTGCTTTTCCTGCTTGTCCTCGCAGCCGGCTGCGGCGGCGGCGACGACGACGGCGGCGGTGAAGGCGGCAGAGCCGGCGGCGACACCAGTGGGAGCACGAGCCGCGACAGCCAGCCCGTGCTGGGGGCCGGCGGCGACGAGGAGCAGCCCGAGGACGCGCCTTCGCTCGGCTTCCCGGTGTTCGCGACCAAGAACACGACGCGCGTGGCCGGCGGCGACTCGGTGGCGACCGCGGCCGGCGCGGCTCGCGCCGTCTACCCGGCGCGCACCGACGAGAGCAGCCCCCGCGTGGTGGCGATCGTCGACCGGGGCGACTGGCGGACTGCGATCTCGGCCGCGCAGCTGATGGCGCGCCCGCTGCGGGCCGCCGTGCTGCTCTCGGACGGCGACGAGCTGCCGGCCGCCAGCGCCGAGGCGCTGGAGGAGCTGGCGCCGTCCGGCGCCGAGGAGGTGGACGACGCGCAGGTGATCCGGATCGGCGACGCGGCCGAGCCCGAGAACCGCCGGATCACCGAGGTCGAGGGTAAGAGCTCGGCCTCACTCGCCCGCGGCATCGACCGGCTGCAGAGCTCGGCGGACGGCGACCCGACCGGCGCGGTGCTGGTCGCCCCCGCCGACAGCCCGCAGTACGCGATGCCCGCCGCCGGCTGGGCGGCCAAGTCGGGCCAGCCGGTGCTGTGGACCACCAAGGATTCCCTGCCGTCCGCGACCCGGGAGGCGATCCGCGCACACGAGCGCCCGCGCATCTACGTGCTCGGGCCGGAGGAGGCGGTCGCCGCCGGGGTGGTGAGCGAGCTGGAGAAGCTCGGGCCGACCAAGCGCATCTCCGGCCCGGACCCGGTGAGCAGCGCGATCGCGTTCGCCCGCTACTCCGACGGCGGCTTTGGCTGGAACGTGGTCGATCCCGGCCACGGGCTGGTGTTCGTCAACGCCGAGCGAACGCTCGACGCGCTCGCCGGCGCCGCGTTCTCGGGCGCCGGCCAGTTCGGGCCGGTGCTGCTGGTGGACGACGCCGCCACGCTGCCGGTCCCGGTGCAGGAGTATCTCCTCGACATCCAGCCCGGCTACGACGAGGATCCGGTGCGCGGCGTTTACAATCACGGCTGGCTCATGGGTGACGAGGCCGCCATATCGGCGGACGTGCAGTCGCGCATCGACGCCCTCCTCGAGATCCAGCCCGTCGACACCGAGAGCGACTGACCGAATGGCCCAAGCCGAGCAGCCCGAGCGCCTGCAGCGACCCGTGACGGTCGACGACGTGCGGCAGCTGATGGGGAGCTCGACGCCGCACTTCGCGCTCCAGCTCGCGACCCGCATCCGGCGCCTGATCGACGGCCTCGGTCCGGACGACCCCGCCCGCCGGCTCGGCGAGCAGGAGATCGCCCGGCTCAAGGCGCTCGCCGTGCACGGTGAGACGCGCGGCGAGGGCTTCCAGGAGGGCCAGCGTGCGCTGCCCTCCGTCGAGCTCTAGCCCGGAAGCGCCTCGCCGGTCTCGAGCAGCGTCTTGAGGTCGCTGAGCACGAACGCCCAGCCGCCACCGGCGCCCTCCTGCGTCCCGGCCAGCATCTCGGCGGTCTCCGGCGCGTTCTCGAGCTCGTGCGTGACGGTGAGCCGGCACACGCCGGCCTCGCCCTCGGAGATCTCGAACGTGACCCGCGTGGGGCCCTCGGCCTTGACCTCGTCGCTGTACAGGAAGCGCCAGGTGTGGACGAGCTTGCGCGGCGGATCGGCCTCGATCACCTCGCCGTCGACCACCACCTCGGGCATGCCCATCGCCTGGAACTCGGGCGACGCGAGCCCGCGGTAGCGCCCGCCGGGGCGCAGCTCGTACTCGTTGGAGGGTCGGTAGCCGTAGCGGCTGCTCCACTCGGGCTTGGTGATCGCGTCCCAGATCGCCTGCGCGCTCGCCCTGATGAACACCTGGTAGACCTGGGTCGTGACGGTGGTCTCGGTCATCGCTGTCATGCCTTTCCTTCCAGCTCGGTCTTGAGGTCCGCGAGCGCCGACACCTGGCGCTCGGTGTACTTGTCGATCCAGCGGTCGTGGATCAGGCGGATCGGCACCGGATTGAGGAAGTGCAGCTTCTCCCGGCCCGCTCGCCGTGTGACCACGAGGTTGGCGTCGGCAAGGACGCGCAGGTGCTTCATGACGCCGAAGCGGGTCATCTCCAGCTCCGACTCGAGCTCGGTCAGCGTGCGGCCGTCACGCGCGAAGAGCCGGTCGAGCAGGAAGCGACGCGTCGGGTCGGCAAGCGCCTTGAACACGCGGTCGTCGTCGGTCACCACCACAGAATACGTGACTAAAAGGTCACATGTCAAGCTGGACTAGACTCGCCCGCGGTGGAGCGGGGCGACACGAGCTCGGTCGAGACGTGGGACTCGCTGTTCAGCGACTTCTACCTGCGCGCGTACGCGAGCGACGAGCGCGACGCCGGGGCCGAAGCGCAGTCGCTCGCCGCCGCACTGCGGTCCGGCTGCCCTGAAGGCGGCGACCTGCTCGACGTGCCGTGCGGCTTCGGCCGCCACTCGATCCCGCTCGCCCGCGCCGGCTACCGCGTCACCGGCACGGACCGCTCGCAGGGGCTGCTCGCCGAGGCGCGCCGCCGCGCCGGCGGCGAGCGGTGGCCGAAGTTCGTCCAGGCCGACTACCGCAAGCTCCCGTTCGCCGACGGGAGCTTCGACGCCGCGCTCAACCTGTACACGTCGATCGGGTACCTCGGCGACGAGGAGGACACCAAGGCGCTCGCGGAGATCGGCCGCGTGCTGCGCCCGGGCGCCGCGCTGGTGATCGAGACCATGCACCGCGACCGGCTCGTGACGCTCGGCAGCGACCGCCACTGGGAGCTGCTCGGCGAGGGCCGCCTGATGGTCATGCAGACCACGTTCGACCACGCCTCAGGCGTGGCCCAGACCACGCAGACGTTGATCGACGGGAACAACGAGCGCGAGTCGCGGACGTGGTCGATCCGCGTCTACGCCGCGACCGAGCTGGCGGCGATGCTCGACCGCGCCGGCTTCGCCGAGGCCAGGTGCTACGGCGACCTAGAGGGCGGCCCGCTCAGCGGTACGACGCGGCTCGTCGTCGTCGCGCGGACGTAGGGCTCCCCTCAGGAACTCGTGCACGAACGCGATCGCCATGCTGCCCTCGCCGACGGCGGCGGCAACGCGCTTGACCGGGCCGAACCGCACGTCGCCGCAGGCGAAGATCCCCGGGACGCTCGTCTCCAGCAGGTATGGGTCGCGATCGAGCGTCCAGTGCCCGCCTGCGCGCATGTCCGAGCCGGTGAGCACGTAGCCGCGGCGATCGAGGGCGATGTCGGGCGGTAGCCACGCGGTCTCGGCGTCAGCGCCGATGAAGATGAAGAGCCCGCCCGACTCGTGGCGGGTCGTCGCGTCCGTCGTGCAGTCGCGGAGGTCGACCGCCTCGAGCGAGACGTCGCCGTGCACCGCCGTCACCTCGGCGCCGGTGACGGTGCGGATATTCGGCCGCGTCGCGATCTGCTCGACGAGATAGCGCGACATCCTCCTCTCGAGGCTTTCGCCGCGGCAGACGATCGTCACGCTCCGTGCGTGGGTCGAGAAGAACAGCGCGGCCTGCCCCGCCGAGTTGCCGGCGCCGACGATATGGATGTCGAGGCCGTGGGCGTTCGGCGCCTCGCTGCGCGCTGCGCCGTACGAGATGCCCTTCCCGGCGAGGCGGTCGAACCCTTCGATCGCCAGTTGCCGCCATGCGACTCCGCAGGCGAGGATGATCGTCCGCGCGCGCAGGACGTCTCCGCCGTCGAGATGCAGCTCGCGGGTCGCGGCGTCGATCCGCAGGATCGAGCGCGTCACGAGGATCTCGGCACCGAGTCTTCGCGCCTGCTGAAGCGCGCGGCTCGCAAGCTCGTCCCCGGACACGCCGCGCGGGAAGCCGAGATAGTTCTCGATCCGGGCCGAGGTGCCGGCCTGGCCGCCGGGCGCCTCCCGCTCGACGACGATCGTCCTCAGGCCCTCCGAGGCTCCGTAGACGGCGGCGGCCAGGCCCGCCGGGCCCGCGCCGACGATCACGGTGTCGTACTCGGCGGCCATCGCCTCGGTGCCGAGGCCGAGCAGCTCCGCCACGCGGCGGTGCTGTGGGCGTATCACCGTCTTGCCGTCGACGATGCGGATCGCCGGCCAGTCCGCCTCGGCCGGCAGGAGACCGCCCCACGCGTCCTCGGCATCCGGTGTATCGGGCGTGAGCCACTTGAACGTGACCTGGTTGCGGTCGAGGAAGCGCCGCAGCTCGGCGCAGGAGGGGTCCCAGCGATGGCCCACGACGATCGCCCGCGGAGGTGGCGGCTCCGCGAGCCCCTGGAGCCCGCGCAATCCGCTCATGCGGTGCGTGGCGAGCCGGCCGACCTCCTTGGCGATGTCCGGCACCACCGCCGCGAGAGCGTGGTAGTCGTGAGGCTCGATCCGCATCACGCGCGACGGCTCCGCCGCACGGAAGCCGACCGGGAAGACCGTCCCGAGCGCGATCGGGACCTCCCCGAACACGTCTCCCGGGTGACGCACGCCGAGCGCGCGCTCGATCCCGTCGACGAGCCGGGTGGGCTCGATCCGGCCCTCGAGGACCGCGAACAGCGCCCGATCGGCGCCCTCGTCGGCGGCGTACTCGCCCGTCGCGAGACTGACGTCGGCCGCCACCCGCGACAGTTGCTCACGCTGGGCCGCGTCGAGCGCTGAAAACAGCGCCACGCCACCTATCTCGTCAGGAGTGACCACGGCTGCCGCGACCAACGCTACCCGGTCTCGGCGCCGCGCGACTGGCATCGGCCTCCGGAGCGGCGTAGCGTCCTGCGCATGGGCGATCGCCGGGTTGTCTGGTCGAGCGGAGAGGGCGACCTGCGCAAGGCGCGCGAGCCGCGGGCGCCGGAGCGCCGCGGCGGCGGGCGGGTGAAGGTGAGGCGCGAGGTCGCCGGGCGGCGCGGGAAGGCGGTCACGACGGTCTCGGGCGTGCCGCTCGACGACGCCGGCCTCCGCGAGCTCGCCGGGCGCCTGAAGAAGCGCTGCGGCGTCGGCGGCTCGGCGAAGGGCGGCGTCATCGAGCTCCAGGGCGATCACCGCGACGTGGTCGTCGAGGTGCTGCGCGGCGAGGGCTACGACGTCGTGCTGGCCGGCGGCTAGGGGGTGCCCAACGGGCCATCGCACCACACGGAATGGCTCGCTGGGCGGGGCCCCCACCGATCTCACCCCTGGCGGTCGTCGCGGGCCTCGCGCGATCGCTTGCGCTCGCGCATCTCACGGTAGACCCCGCGGTGGAAGGCACGCTCGCGCGCCCTCCGCTCGCGCTTGACCTGCGCCTTGTCGAGCAGCGGCACCGGCTCGTCGCCGTCGTCGAGCGGCGCCACCAGGCGCAGCCCGGGGGTGTCGACGAGCAGCGCGCCGCCGGGCAGCGGCACCAGCTCGCGCCGCACGGTCGTGTGGCGGCCGCGGTCGTCGCTCGCGCGGATCGCCTTCGTGGCCTGGCGCTCCTCCCCCAGCAGCTCGTTGAGGAGGGTCGACTTGCCGACGCCCGAGGTGCCGAGCAGGACCGCTGTGCGGCGCGGCTCGAGCAGGGCGCGGACCGCGTCCATGCCGGTGCCGTCGAGCGCGCTGACCGGCACGACCGGCGTGCCGTCGAGCCCGGCCTGCACCTCGGCGGCGACACCGTCCGGGTCGTCGACGAGGTCGGCCTTGGTGAGCAGGACCACGGCGTCGACCCCGCCGCGCGTCGTGACCGCCAGGAAGCGCGCGAGGCGCCGCGGGTTGAGGTCGCGGTTGGGGGACGTCGCGAGCAGCGCGAGGTCGACGTTGGCGGCCAGCACCTGCGGGCGGCCGCCCTTGACGCGGCGGGCGATCACGCCGCGCCGCGGGAGCACGGCCCGCACGGGGCCGTCCGGCACCGCGGCGACGAAGTCGCCCGCGGCCGGCACCGCGCCGGCGCGCTGGAGGCGGCCGGCCAGCGGCGCGCGCCAGGCGCCGCCACCGGCGTCGGCGAGCACGCTGCCGCGGTCGACGGCCGTGACGCGGGCGGCGACCAGCGACGGATCGCCGAGCGCGTCGAGATCGATCTGTAGCTCCGCGCGCCAGCCGAGGCGCGCGAGCGGATGCTGAGACAACGAGAACTCCTTCGAGCGGATTTACGGGCTGCGAGGGCGCCCCGGCCGCACGCGGCGGCCGGGCCGCTTCAGCAGCGGTCCGCGGCGAGAAGGAGGTGTGAGGTCGTCGTCACGGGCGCAACCGTAGCGTTCGCGCGGGCGTCGGCGCAGTGCGGCTAACTCCCGTCACGGCGCAGGCGGCGAGCAGAGCGAAGGTCGCGCACGTGGCCCACGCGATCGCGAACTGCTCCTGCTGCGCGAGCACGCCGACCGCCAGCGGACCGGCGACGGCGCCGGTGAAGAGCCCGGCCATGAGGACCCCGACCGCCCAGGCCGGGGCGCCCGGGCTGCGCTGCACGACCGCGAGCGTGAGCCCGCCGGGCCACGCCCAGCCGCAGCCGCCGGCGACCAGCGCGGCGACCACGATCAGCACCGGCTCGCCGGCGATCAGCAGCAGGTAGCCGCCGGTGCTCACCGCGAGCATCGCCGCGACGGTGCGCAGCGGCTCCTGCCCGTTGCGGTCGGCGAGCGCGCCGACGCCGATCCGGCTGAGCGTCGCCGCCAGGCTCACGGCCACGAGCAGGAGGCCGGCGGCGGCCTGGCTCATCCCGCGCTCGACCGCGTAGAGCACGAGGAACGAGACGAACCCGACGCCGGCGGCGCTCGCCAGGGCGGCGGCCACCGCCAGCGCGTGCACGGCGCCGAGCCCGCGCGGGCGCTCCGGGCGCGGGGCGGCGGGCGCGGCGGCGCCGCCGGGCACGAGCGCCGCGGCGCCGAGCGCGAGCGCGGCGACGGCGAGGAACGCCCACCGCCAGCCGAACGGGATCGCGACCGCGGGCAGCGCCAGGCCCGCCAGCAGGGCGCCGAGCGGCGCGCCCGACTGCTGGGCGCCGAACGCCAGCCCGCGCCGGTGCACGCCGACCTCGCGGGTCAGCAGCTGGCTGACCGACGGGCCGCCGAGCGCGTTGGCGACGCCGCCGACGAGCAGGAGCGCGGTCAGAGCCACGGCCGATTGCGCGAAGGTGGCGATCGCCAGGCACGAGAGCGCGGTGGCGACCGCGGCGATCCGGATGCCCGCGGGCGCGCCGATCCGCTCGACCAGGCGCCCGGCCGGCGTCGAGGCGAGCGCGCACACGACGTGGAAGATCGCGATCGCGAGGCCGACGCGCGAGTCGTCGAACGCGAAGTCCTCCGGGATCCGCGACGCCAGGCTGGCGGTCAGGAACGCCGGCAGGACGCCGGTGATCATGATCCCGGTGCCGGCGACCAGCGCGCGCCGCCCGCGCGGGCCGATCGCGCTCATGCCGCGGCGGGCACGCCGCGGATGGCCTGGGCCAGCGCCCGCAGCTCGTACGCGTAGTTGGCGAACTCCGCCGTCGTCAGCGCCTGGGCGCCGTCGCTCAGCGCCTCGTCCGGCCGCGGATGGACCTCGACGATCACCCCGTCGGCGCCGGCCGCCGCCGCCGCCAGGCTCAGTGGCCGGACCAGGTCGCGCCGCCCCGCCGCATGGCTCGGATCGACGATCACCGGCAGCTGGGTGCGCTGCTTGAGCACCGGGACCGCCGCGAGGTCGAGCGTGAAGCGATAGGCGCGCTCGAAGGTCCGGATCCCGCGCTCGCACAGCGTCACCGCGTCGTTGCCCTCGGCGAGCACGTACTCGGCGGCCAGCAGCAGCTCGTCGAGCGTCGCCGCCGGCCCGCGCTTGAGCAGGACCGGCCGGCCGGCGCGGCCGAGCTCGCGCAGGAGCGTGAAGTTCTGCATGTTGCGCGCGCCGACCTGGATCGTGTCGGCCACCTCGAGCACGGCGTCGAGGTCGCGCACGTCGGTCAGCTCGGTCACGACCGGCAGCCCGGTCGCGTCGGCGGCCTCGGCCAGCAGCGCCAGGCCGTCGCGCCCGAGGCCCTGGAAGCTGTGCGGGCTGGTGCGGGGCTTGAAGGCGCCGCCGCGCAGCATGGTGGCGCCGGCGTCGGCGACCGCGATCGCGGTGGTGAGCATCTGGGCGCGCGACTCGACCGCGCACGGCCCGGCGATCAGCGCGAACGTCACAGCGCGTCGAAGATCGTGGCCGGGATCCGCTCGGTGACGACGGCCACCGGGCGCCCCGAGCTGAGGATGCGGGTGACGCGCTCGAGCATCGGCGCGCCCTCGTCGACGTCGAGCTCGGCGGCGTCGGCCGCCGTCGCCTCGGTCGCGGCCGCCGCCAGCAGCTCGCGCCGCACCTCGGTGCCGCGCAGCACGCTGCCCATCGGCTCGGCGCCGGCCAGCAGCGCGCCGCGCACGCCGGGGGCGAAGCGGCAGAGCGCGAGCACCGAGCTCGCCCGCAGCACCGGCTCTTCGTCGACCTCCAGCACCGCCCGGCGCCACAGGACGGGTCCGCCGGGCTCCAGCTCGAGCTCGGCGGGCGTCGGCAGGCGGCCGTCGACGGTGTTCGCGACCGTGCGGACCTCGACCGGCGCCTCGAAGGACGCCTCGAGCAGCGCGGTGAGGCTGCCGTCGGTGCCGACGAGCATCCGCAGGGGCAGGCTAGGGAGTTCAGTGTCGCCATCCCGTGCAGATGACGTCCGCGCGCGTTCGCTCTATTCCACGGCGATCTCGTGGCCGAGTGCGAACGGCGGGACGAGCGCGATCCGGTCGCCGCTCCAGAACCGCCCCGGGTCGTACCAACCGGCCGGCCGGCGGTTCGGAAGCAGGCCCATGTGCTGGTAGGTGGTCGCCACCAGTTCCGCGCAGTAGACGGACTCCAGCGAGGACTCGCGGCGGCGCACGCGCGCCGTCAGCCACTGGCGCGCCAGGCCCGGCGTGGTCGGGAACGGGCGGCCGTCGAAGCGCGCGATCACCTCCATCAGCCGATCCTCGTGATGGCGCTCGACCGTTCCCTCGAGCGGGCGGGTCCAGGCGCGCTGGTGGTAGCGCACGTTCCAGGTCCTCACCGCGTCGCGGAGCACGTGGAGCTGGACGCCGCGCCGGCGCTCGCCGGTCCACACGTCGGGCAGCGAGCGGCCGAGCTCGGCGTGCCAGAGCAGCGGCTGCAGGTCGTCGATCGCCACCACCATCCCGACGTGGTTGACCGGGCTGTTGGTGAAGGCCTGGATCGCCCGGTCGGCGATCGAGCGGCCGCGGAACAGCCACAGGTCGCCGGTCGACGCGGTCGCCACCGCCTCGTCGAGGGTCACGCTCACGGCGCGTAACCTACGCGCTCCGATGCGGGTGCCCTGGAAGCTCGTCGGTCTCGCCGGAATCGCGGGCGTGGCCGCGACCGGCGCAGTGGTGGCGCGCAAGCGGCGCGCGCAGAAGGAGTACGACCCCGCCGAGCTGCGCGAGCGGCTGCATCGCCGGCTGGAGGAGGTCGGAGCTAGCCCTCCAGCACATCCGCCACGATCACCGTGACGTTGTCGCGCGTGCCGGCCTCGAGCGCGAGCGCGATCAGCCGGTCGACGGACTCCTGCGGCTCCTCGGCGGCCAGCGTCTCGGCCAGCGCCGCGTCACCGACGACGTCGGTCAGCCCGTCCGAGCACAGCATGAAGCGATCGCCCGCGCGCGCCTCTCGCACCGTCATCGCCGGCTCCATCACCTCCTCGCCGGTCAGCGCCTGGAGCACCAGGTTGCGCTGCGGGTGAGTGCCCGCCGCCTCTCGCGAGATGTGCCCCTGGTCGACCAGCAGCTGCACGTAGCTGTCGTCGCGCGTGAGCTGCTCGAGCACGCCGTCGCGCAGCAGGTACGTGCGCGAGTCGCCGATGTTGAGCAGGCAGTAGCGGCTGCCTCCGAACAGGATCGCGGTCAGCGTGGTGCCCATGCCCTGGAGCGCCGGGTCGTCGGCGATCCTCCGCGCGATCGCGGCGTTCCCCGCGATCACGGCCGCGAGCAGGCGGCCGACGAGGTCGTAACCGGGCTCGCTGTCGGCGAGCGGCGCCACCGCGTCGATGATCGTCGCGCTCGCGATCTCGCCGGCCGCGTGCCCGCCGACCCCGTCGGCGACCGCCAGCAGCCGGGGACCGGCGTGGAAGGCGTCCTCGTTGTTGGGCCGGACCGGTCCGGGGTCGCTCCCGGCGGCGTATCTCAGGGTGAGGGTCAGAGCTCGGAGTCTGGCTCACCGCGGAGAACGGCGACGACTCGGCCTCCGAGCAGCGGGATCCGGCGCAGGGCCATGGTGAGGGCGTCCTCGTGCAGGTCGCCGGCGAGGATGCGCACGTCGGACGCCGCGGTCAGCGGCAGCTCGGGCACCGCATGGGCGAGCACGGTCGGCTCGATGTCCGTCACGTGGATCTCGTAGGGGCCGGACGAGAGGCGTTTGAAGCGGTGGCGCGGGAGCTCGGCCCGCGGGTGCAGGAGGCGGTCAGCGGCGTCGATCGCCATCGCGGTGCTGAGGATCGCCGAGAGCTCGGCGCTCAGCTCCCAGTCGCTCTCGGACGACTTGATGTCGCGGGCCAGCTGGTCGATGGCGGGGTCGACGCTGAGCCGGTCGGGCGGTCGCGGCGGCAGCGTCACGTACCAGCCCGCGTCGGCGCGCGGGCGCGAGCGCCACTCGAGCCGACCCACCGGGCGGCTGTCCTCGAACAGCTCGTAGGCGTGCGGCGGCACGAGGTCGCGGGGCTCGGGATCAGGCCACACGGTGTGCCGCCCGTACCCCGCCTCTGGCGTCGCGCAAACAGGACATGCCGGGGGGCGAGTTCGCGCCGCACCGGCCCATACCCTGCAGATGCGATGCCACGTGACTGAACGACCGGCCGGGATTCCCGGCTCGACGTTGACCGGCCCGTGGCCGGTCGGTCGCTATGCGGCGGCGCTGCGCGAGCAGCTGCGGGGCTTCACACGCGTGCAGGTGTTCGGCGAGGTGTCCTCGTTCAGGGCCGGGCGCGCGAGGGTGTGGTTCGAGCTGCGCGACGGCACCGGCGCGCTCCCGTGCTCGATGTGGCGGGACGACTTCGACGCACTCGGGCTGGGGAGCTTGGCGGACGGCGTGCAGGTCGTCGCGCAGGGCGGCTGTGACTACTACCCGGGCTCGCAGACCGCGTCGCCGGCGTTCTCGTTCGCGGTCACGGGATTGCGGATCGCCGGCGAGGGCGACCTGCTGGCGCAGCTCGAGCGGCTGCGGCGCGCGCTGCACGCGGAGGGGCTGTTCGGTTTGCAGCCGGCGCTGCCGCGCACGGCGTTGCCGAAGACGATCGGGGTCGTCTGCGGGGAGCACTCGAAGGCGCGGGATGACGTGATGGCCGGCCTGCGCCGGCGCGGCTGGGGCGGCCGGGTGGTGTGGGCGTTCGCGCCGGTGCAGGACCGGCACGCCGCGCCGGCGATCACCAGGGCCCTGCAGGACCTGGCGGCGTGCGCCGAGGTGGAGGTGGTGATCGTCGCGCGCGGCGGCGGATCGCTGGCCGACCTGTTCGCGTTCTGCGACGAGACGCTGTGCCGGACGGTGGCGCTGCTGCGCGTGCCGGTGATCTCGTCGGTCGGCCACCACACCGACCGCACGCTGCTCGACGACGTCGCCGCCGTCGCGTGCTCGACGCCGACGCACGCCGCCGAGGCGGCCGTGCCGGTCGACTGCGCTTCCGCCCGCCGCGCCCTCGCCGGAGCGGCGACGAGGCTCGAGCGCCAGGGTCGAAGGGCGATCGTCGAGCGAGCCCGGGCCCTGGCGCGGTTGTCGCGTGCGCCCGCTGCGCACGTCGAGCGCCACCGCGCGCGGCTGCACCAGCACCTGCGCGAGCTCCGCGCCGCCGCCCGCCGCCGGGTGGCGGAAGGCGAGCGCGGCACGGCCGCGCGGGCGACCGTGCTGGCGCGCAAGGTCGCGGCCACCGAACTGGGCGCACAGCGCGGCCGCGTCCGAGCGCACGGCGACGGCGCAGCGCTGTCGCGGGCGTCGGCCGCCGGACTGGAGCGCCGCCGCCGCGACCTCGACCGCCTCGCGGTCGCGCTCGCCGCGCACGATCCACAGCGAACGCTCGAGCGCGGCTTCGCCCTGGTCGAGGATGCCGCCGGCCGGCCCGTCGTCTCCGCCGCGGCCGCGCGTGCCGAGCCCGCCCTCGTCGTCCGGCTCCACGACGGGCGCGTGCCTGTGCGTCCGGAGCCGCCCGTAGGGTGACCGGTCCGATGGCCGAGGCCGACACGCTCACGTACGAGGCCGCCTGCCTGCGGCTCGAGTCGATCATCTCGCGGCTCGACTCCGGCGAGGCCGGCCTGCGCGAGACGCTCGAGCTGTGCCAGGAGGGCCGCCGGCTCGTCGAGTTCTGCGCCGCCGAGCTCGAAGCCGTCGGGCGCGGGCTCGAGGAGCTGCGGCTCGACGAGCTCGTGGCGCGGCTCGCCGACGCCGCGTAGGGCGCGGGCGTCGCGCCCGAGCAGGCCCGCGCTCGTCAGCCGCCGTCGTCGGCGCCGACGAGGCCGCTGCGCACCGCCAGCAGCGCCACCTCGGCGCGCTGGTCGCGCTGCGGCATCTCCTCGAGCCCGAGGGAACGGCCGAGGTGGTCGAGCTCGCTCACCACTGCCTCGAGCGGGATGCCCGTCGCCTCGGCGACCTCCTCGTCGGTCGCCGGATCGATGCCCTCGCCGTCGCTGAACAGCGGCCGGCACAGAGCGTGCAGCACCCGCTGCTGCTGCTCGGAGAACCGCGGCGTCGCGGTCAGCTCGCCCGGCACGAGCGTCGGCACGGCGCGGGAGGGCGCCGGATCGCGGAACTCGAGCACCGTCCGCCCCACCTGCAGCAGGTCGCCGTCGGCGAGCCGCCGGCGGCCGGCGACGCGCAGCCCATTGACCCACGTGCCGTTCTGGGACAGCCCGTCGTCGGACACCGTCCACTCACCGGCGCGGTTCACGAGCTCCGCGTGCAGCCGCGACATCTCCGGGTCCCAGGGCACCGAGATGTCGGCCTCCTCACGCCGGCCGAGCGTGACCACGCATGTGTACTGGGCCAGCGAGAAGATCAGCTGACGGCCCGCGTCGTCGCGGTAGACGAGGAACGGCTCGCCGATCCGCTCGGCGGCTCTGCGCGCCTCGAGCTCCTCGTTTGTGGGATGTCCGAGGGGGACGGGCGACTCCACCGCTCGAGCCTACCCTCAACGGGAGGAGAAGATGTTCAGCAGCGAGATGAAGATGTTGACGATCGAGACGAAGATGCCGGTCGCGAGCCAGATCGCGTCGCGCTCGGTCCCGTGCTTGCGCAGGTAGTTGAAGTCGACCACGATCAGCAGCGCCGACAACGCGTAGATGCCGAGGCTCACCCACGGGCTGATGGCGCCGGCGAAGAGCGACCACACGATCGTGCCGCAGCACGCGGCGAACACGATCAGCGACAGCGGACGCATCCACGGCGCGAGATCCTTGGTGAGGAAGAAGCCGAGCGCGGCGGCGGCCAGCACCGTCGCCGCCGTACCGGCGAACGCCTGCGTCAGAGCGTCGGTCTCGACCGCAGCGAAGTAGGCGATCACCGGCCCCAGGCCGAGGCCGATCGCGAGCGCGGTCGCGAACAGCCAGAACATCGCGAACGAGCCGACGCGGAACCGCTCGCCCGCGAACGACGAGACGAGCAGCATGCCGAAGCCCGCGAACGAGAACGCGCGCGCCGTTCCCAGCGACAGGTTCTGCCCGATCACGGTGCCGAACGCGCAGAACCCGAGCGCGATGGCCACCAAGAACAGCACCTGGCCCATCAGTTGCGCGGTGGAGATGGCGCGCGGGGCGGCGCCCTCGCGGTAATAGGCGGTGCTGGTCTCGGCCATGGTGAGAATGTACCTGCACCGCGGGCGGGTAGGACTCGGAGAGATGTCCATCGCAGTCATCACGGGTGGGAACTCCGGAATCGGACGCGCCGCGGCCGTGGCGCTGGCGGAGCGCGGCTTCGACGTCGGCATCGTCTGGTTCTCGGAGGAGGAGCGCGCTCGCGAGGCCGTCGCCGAGTGCGAGGCGCACGGTGTGCGCGCCGAGGCGCGACAGGCGGACCTCGAGCAGGTCCCGGGCGCCGACGCGGTGGTCGACGAGCTCGCCGAAGCCCTCGGCGGGATCGACGCGCTCGTCAACAACGCGGGCGCCGGCCACACCACGCCGTTCCTCGAGCTCGAGCTCGAGCGCTTCCGCAGTGTGCTCGACCTCGACCTCGTCGCCCCGTTCCTGTGCGCCCAGCGCGCCGCCCGCCGGATGGTCGAGCAGGGCCGCGGCGGGCGGATCGTCAACGTGACGTCCGTCCACGAGCACGTCCCGCTGCCGGACGGCGCCGCCTACGTCACCGCCAAGCACGCGCTCGGCGGGCTCACCAAGCAGATGGCATTCGAGCTCGGCGAGCACGGCATCCTCGTCAACTCGGTCGCGCCCGGCGAGATCGCCACCAAGATGACCGGCCAGGAGGACGAGGACCCGCGCGGGAACGAGCGGCCGGTGCCGGTCGGGCGGCCGGGCGACGCGCGCGAGGTCGGCGCCCTGATCGCCTTCCTCGCGTCACCCGAGAACGGCTACGTCACCGGGCAGTCGTATGTGATCGACGGCGGGATGTTGGTCACCACGGCTCAGACCCGCTGAACCAGCGTCCCGGTCCCGAGGCCGCCACCGCAGCACATCGTCACGAGGCCGACCTCCTTGTCGGACCGCTCGAGCTCGTGCAGCAGGGTGGTCAGCAGCCGCGCGCCGGTCGACCCGAGCGGGTGCCCGAGCGCCATCGCGCCGCCGTTGACGTTCACGCGCTCCATGTCGGGCTCGAGCTCCCGCTTCCAGGCGAGCACGACCGGCGCGAACGCCTCGTTGATCTCGACGAGATCGATGTCGCCCATCGTCATGCCATTGCGCTCGAGCAGCTTGCGGGTGGCCGGGATGGGGCCGGTGAGCATCATCACCGGGTCCACGCCGACCGTCGTCTGGTCCACGATCCGCGCCCGCGGCGTCACGCCCAGCTCCTCCGCCTTCTCGGCGCTCATGAGCAGCACCGCGGCGGCGCCGTCGGAGATCTGCGACGAGTTGCCGGCCGTGATCTTGCCGTCCTCCCTGAACGCCGGCTTGAGCGCCGCCAGCGCCTCGAGGTTGGTGTCGGGCCGGATGCCCTGGTCGGACACGTAGGTGGAGCCGTTGACCTGGAACGGGATCGTCTCGCGCTCGAACCGGCCCTCCTCGGTGGCGCGCGCGGCGAGCTGGTGCGAGCGCAGCGCGAGCTCGTCCATCTCCGACCGCGGGATCTCCCACTTGTCGGCGATCATCTCGGCCGAGATCCCCTGCGGGACCAGGTTGTAGCGCTCGAGCAGCTCCGGCGGCCACGGTGAGCCGACGTCGTCGACCCACTTGAAAGCGATCCCCATCGGGATGTGGCCCATGTGCTCGACGCCCCCGCCGATCACGACGTCATGGACGCCGGCCGCGATCAGCGCCGCGCCGAAGTTGAAGGCCTGCTGCGCCGAGCCGCACTGGCGGTCGACGGTCGTGGCCGGCGTCTCCACCGGCAGCCCGGCCTGCAGCCAGGCGTTGCGGCCGACGTTGAACATCTGCTCGCCGTACTGCTGCACGCAGCCGCAGATGACGTCCTCGACCGCATCGGCGGGAATGCCCGCCCGCTCGATCACCTCGGTGTAGGTCCGGCCGAGCAGCTCGTTCGGATGGGTGTCCTTGTAGTAGCCCTTCTCCGGGTGACCGCGCCCGATGGGGGTGCGGACCGCCTCGACGATGACCACCTCGCGACCGTTGGCGTGCATGCTGGAAGCCTCCGTTGGGAATCGGCGCGACCGGGCGCGCCGAGGCGTAGTCTACGGCCATTGACTGACCAGTCAGCCAACGGGGAGGCTGGAGTGTCCGAACGACTCGGGATCGCCGGAAGCGGAGCCATCGCGTGCGGCCTGGCCGCCGTCGCGGCCCAGCGTGGCGACGTGCTCGTATGGGCACGCTCCGACGGCTCGGCGGAGAAGGCGGATCGCCGCGTGCGGGCGCTGTGCGAGAAGGCCGGCGCGCAAGTCAACGGCAACGTCCGCGTCACCTGCGACGGCGCCGAGCTGGCCGAGGCGAGCTTCGTCGTGGAGGCGATCGTCGAGGACCCGGCGTCCAAGTGCGAGCTGGTCCGCGAGCTCGGCGGCCGCCTGCGCGCCGACGCGATCCTCGCCAGCACGACGTCGTCGCTCTCGATCGCCGAGCTGGCCGAGGCGTCCGGCCGCGCCGACCGCTTCGTCGGCCTCCACGTGTTCAACCCGGTCCCGAAGATGGAGCTGGTCGAGCTCGCGTTCCCGCCCGCGGCGAGCGAGCAGACCCGCGAGCGCGCCCGCGCGCTGTGCGAGGCGCTCGGCAAGACCGCGGTCGAGGTGCCCGACACCGCCGGCTTCGTGGTCAACCGACTGCTGTTCCCGTACCTGTTCGAGGCGGTCCGCCTGATGGAGCGGACGGGGCTCGACCCGGAGGCGATCGACACCTGCATGCGGCTCGGCGCGGGCCACCCGCTCGGGCCGCTGGCGCTGCTCGACCTCGTGGGACTCGACGTATCGGCGGCGATCGGCCGCTCGATCGGCGCCGAGGTGCCGGAGCGGATCGAGCGGATGATCGGCGAGGGCGCGCTCGGCCGCAAGGCCGGTCGCGGCTTCTACGCGTACGACGTCTGAGCGCCGAGCGCCCGGCGCAGCAGCTTCCCCGCCGGCGTCCGGGGAAGCGTGTCGGCGAAGCGGACGTCGTGCAGGCGCTTGTGCGGGGCCACGCGTGCGTTCATCCACGCCCGCAGCTCCTCGCCTTCGACCTTGCCGCGGGTGACGACGATCGCCACCGGCACCTCGCCGCGGCGCTCGTCCGGTCGCCCGACCACTGCGCAGTCGGCGACCGCCGGATGGCTCGCCAGCAGCGCCTCGAGCTCGGCGGGCGCGACCTGCAGGGCGTTGACCTTGATCAGCTCCTTCAGGCGATCGACGACGAAGACGTTCCCGTCGGCGTCGACCCGACCGAGGTCACCGGTGTGAACCCACCCGTCGGGATCGACCATCTCCGCTGTCGCGTCCGGCCTGCCGAGGTAGCCGGCCATCGTCTGCGGGCCGCGCACGAGCAGCTCCCCGTCCGCCGACACGCGGAGCTCGGTGCTCGCCGCCACGCGCCCGGCCGAGCCGGGCACCGTCCCGCGCTCGCGGTCGGGCACGGTGGCACACGCCGTCGTCTCGGTCAGGCCCCAGCCCTGGCCGACCACGGCCTGCGGGAACCGTTGCGCCACCGCCGACTGCAGCTCGGCGCCGACCGGCGCCCCGCCCGAGACGATCAGCTCGACCGAGCTCAGGGCGCCGGGATGGCGAGCGAGCAGCCGCATCACCGGCGGCGGGACGATCAGCATCGTCACGCCGTGCCGCTCCACGGCCGCGAGGAACCCGTCGGGCTCGAAGCGCGGGATCGTCACCACGCGCGCGCCGGCCGCCAGCGCCGTTCCCAGCGTGACGACGAACCCCATCAGGTGCGCGAACGGGGCGAGCGCGAGCACTACGTCCTCCTCGGTCGGTCGCAGGCCCGCGGCCGCCTGGCGCACGCCGGCGACCAGGTTGCGGTGAGTGAGCATCACGCCTTTCGGCAGCCCGGTCGTGCCGCTCGAGTACGGCAGCAGCGCGAGCGCGTCCGGGTCCGCAGCCGAGCACGGCGCCGGCCCGCGAGCGGCAAGCAGTTCGTCGCCGATCTCGATCGTGTCGACCCCCGGTAGGTCGAACCCTGGTGCAGTGACCAGTAGCGACGCGCCGGAGTCCTCGACCTGGCGCGCGACCTCGGCCGCAGTCGAGGCCGGCAGGACCCCGGTGATCGCCCCGCCGGCGGCCATCGCCGCCAGCGCCACGCCCGCCCAGGGCGGGACGTTCGGCGCCCGGAGCGCGAGCACGTCGCCGGGCCCGAAGCCGCGCTCGGCGAGCAGGGCGGACACGCAGTCGACCCGGTCGGCGAGCAGCGCGTAGGTCACCTCGGTGCCCGTCGGCGCGTCGACCAGCGCGACCCGATCGCCGTGCCTCCGAGCACTCTCGGCCACGAGGCCATGAAACGTGGCGTCGTCGCGCGCGAGCGGCGGGTAAGGGCTCGTCCATGTCGCGCCACCCGCGGCCACCCGGCCCGATTCGTTGGATCCGCCCATCTCGTCCTCCGTTCTTTGACACGTGTAAAAAGCTAGCCTGCCGTTTTACACATGTCAAACGACACCAAGACGCGGATCCTCGAGACGGCGTGGACGCTCGTGAACGAGCGCGGGATCGGCGTCGGGGTCGGGGAGATCGCGGCGGCGGCGGGCGTGTCGCGGCAGCTCGTCTACGTCCACTTCACGAGCCGGGCCGGCCTCCTCGTAGCGATGGCCCGCCACCAGGACGCACGCAGCGGCTTCCGCGAGCGCGCGCTCGCCACGCGCGAGCTGCCGCCGGCGCAGGCACTCGATCGGCTCGTGCGCGCCTGGTGCGAGTACCTGCCCGAGATCCTCCCGGTCGCGCTCGGGCTGGAGGCCGCGCTGATCGCCGGCGAGGAGGGCGCCGTCGCCTGGCGCGACCGGATGGGCGAGCTGCACCAGGCCTTCCGCCACGCCACCGCGCGGCTCGCCGAAGCCGGCGAGCTGGCGCCCGGCTGGAGTCCTGAACGGGCCGCCGACTGGGCCTGGGCCCAGGTCCAGCCCTCGAACTGGCTGCACCTCGTCATCGAGCGCGGCTGGAGCGCGGAGGAGTACGTCTCCCACGCGACGGCGACCATCAACGGCCGCCTCGCGAATGTTTAGTTCACATTGAGAGAAGGTTGGGATATTGCCGGGGCGACGAACGTACCCTCATCGCACCCCTCCTCCAAAACACTTGAGCCCGGCTCGCTCCCCTGAGCCGGGCTCTTGTGTTCTCTCGGTCGATCCTCCCCAGGATCTCCCTCTCTCCTCCTCAACCGCCATGGCGGTCCAGTCGGACTGCGGGCAAGGTAGCGCGTCCGGCGGCTTTGTGCAATTCCGCGCTAAGTTTCGATTCGCAACCCTGGACGAACGGCGTAGGGTTGGTCCAGGGTGCGCCCATCGCATGAGACCCGCGAGCAGACGGTCGCCGAGCTGCGGCGCGGGTACCTGGCGGGTCGCCTGGGCACCGACACGTTCTCCCGCCGCGTCGACGACGCGATGCAGAGCGGCAGCCGCGACGCGCTGCGCGGCCTGACCGCCGACCTGCCCGCGTCGCCGCCGGCCCACCTCGAGCGCCTGCGGTCATGGCTGCGACCGCGCGGGCTCGGCCTGCCGCCCGCCGACGAGCTCGAGCAGGCACAGCTGGTGATCGGCCGCTCCAGCGGCTGCGAGCTCGTGCTCGCCGACGACACGGTCTCCCGCCGCCATGCCGAGCTGTTCGTCGAGGACGGCCGCTGGCTGCTGCGCGACCTCGACTCCTCGAACGGCACCTGGCTCAACGGGCGCCGGATCGTCGAGGCCGAGGTCCGCCCCGGCGACCTGCTGCACCTCGGCGGCTACCGGCTGCGCCTCTAGGTTGAGGCTTAGGCCACGGCGCGGCGGTCGCGGATCCGGACCGCCTCGATCCGGTTCTCGCGCACGGACTCGACCCGGATCGAGTAGCCGTTGTGGGTCACGGTGTCGCCGCGCTTCGGCAGCCGCCCGAGCTCGCCGAACACGAACCCGCCGACCGAGTTGTAGGCGTCGGTGTCGACCGGCAGCTCGAGCCCGTAGTCGACGAGATCGGTGATCGCGACGTGGCCGCGCACGAACCAGTCGCCGTTGGCGAGCCGCCGCACGGCGCCGCCGAGCGGGTCGGTCTCGTCGTCGATCTCGCCGACGACCTCCTCGATGATGTCCTCGACCGTGACGATGCCGGCCGTGCGGCCGTACTCGTCGATCACGACGGCGAGCGAGCTGCGCTGGCGCTGGAGGTCGGCCAGCAGGTCGTCGAGCGGCTTGGTCTCGGGCACGATCGGAGCGTCGCGGACCAGCTCGTCGATCCTCCCCTCCGGCCCCTCGGTCAGCAGCAGCTGGGCGAGCGCGTTCGCGTGCACGATCCCTTTCACGCGGTCGTGGTTCTCGTCCTCGGTGACCACCAGCCGCGTGTGGCCGGACGAGACGCAGCGCCGCAGCGCGGTCTCGACGTTCTCGGACAGATCGACGGTGACCACCGCCGGCGCCGGCGTCATCACCTGCCGTGCCTGCTGCTCGTGCAGGTGGAAGACGCCGGTGAGCATGCTCGCCTCGCCCGGGTCGAGCTTGCCGCCGGTCAGCGACTGCGCGATCAGGACCTTGAGCTCCTCCGGCGAGCCGCCCTCGTCGAACTCGTCGGTCTTGCGGATGCCGGCCAGCCGCAGCATCGCGTTCGACGCCGCGTTGAGCACGTGGATGAACGGGCTGAAGACCTGCGTGAACAGGTGCAGCGGGCGCGCGATCCGGCGCGCCACCACCTCGGCGCGGTTGATCGCGTAGATCTTCGGCACCTGCTCGCCGACCGTGATGTGGAGCGAGGTCGTGATCAGGTAGGCGAGGGCCGAGCGAAATGGCCAGCGTGACGCCGTGCGGCAGCTGATCGCCGAGGATGGACTCGAAGATGTCGGCGACCGCCGGCTCGCCGAGGAAGCCGATGCCCAGCGAGGTGAAGGTGATGCCGAGCTGGCAGGCGGCGAGGTAGCGCGAGAGCTCGTCGAGCTGGCGGACCACGAGTTGCGCGCCGCGCCGCCCCTCCTCGGCCTCCTCCTCCATCCGTGACCGCCGCACGCGCACGAGCGCGAACTCGGCGGCCACGAAGAAGCCGTTGAGCAGCACCAGCACGACGACGGCCAGCAGCAGCAGGACGGTCATCGGCGATTCGCCGGACGCGCGCGGGGCGCGCCGCTACTTCGGGAGCTGTCGTCGTCGTTCATCAGGCGACGGCCCACATGCTACCCGGGTCACCATGCGTTCATATCCTCTCCCGGAATGCGGATCGTCTCCCTCGTGCCCTCGGCCACCGAGATGCTGTTCGCGCTCGGCGTCGGCGACGAGGTCGCCGCCGTCACCCACGAGTGCGACCACCCGCCGGAGGCGCTCGACCTGCCTAAGGTGACGCGCGACGTGATCGGGCCCGGCCTGCCGCCGGACGAGATCGACCGCGCGGTGCGCGCGCTGACCGAGCAGGGCCGCTCGATCTACGAGCTCGACGAGGCCGCCCTGCGGCGCCTTCAGCCCGATCTGATCGTCACGCAGGCGCTGTGCGCCGTCTGCGCGGTCTCCTACGACGACGTGCGCGCGATCGCCGAGCGGCTCGACTCCCAGCCGGAGGTGGTGGCGCTGGATCCGCACACGCTCGGCGAGGTGCTGGGGGACGTGCGCACGCTCGCACAGGCGACCGACTCCAAGGACGCCGGCGTCGACCTGGTGAGCGATGCGGCTTCGCGGATCGACCGCGTGCGGCTCGCCGTGCGCGCCGCCCAGCCGGTGGCGGTCGCCGCCCTCGAGTGGCTCGACCCGGTGTTCATCGCGGGCCACTGGACGCCGCAGCTGATCGAGTACGCGGGCGGGTTCGACCTGCTCGGCCGGCCCGGCGAGCATTCGGAGCAGAGCACGTGGGACGAGCTGCGGGCCGCGCAGCCGGAGATCGTGATCGTGATGCCGTGCGGCTACGACGCCGACCGCGCGCTCGAGGAGGCCGAGACGTACGCCGACGAGCTGGCGTCGCTCGGCGCCCGCCGCGTCGTCGCGGTCGACGCCGCCGGCCACTTCTCCCGCCCCGGCCCGCGCCTGGTCGAGGGCCTCGAGCTGCTCGCCCACATCCTCCACCCGGACCGGCTCCCGGACGCGCCGGGCCCGGTCCACGAGGTCAGCCCGGGTTGGATCAGCCCGAACTGACCGCCACGGCGCCGACCACGGAGACGGCGCCGACGGCGGCGCAGGCCAGCAGCGGATAGAGGTCGCCGCGCCGGACCTGACCGAGGCGATCGATGGCCACCGCGGCGATCGCGCCGCCGATCAGCCCGCCGACGTGGCCGCCGATCGAGATGTTCAGCCCCGGCAACACGAACGGGAGCGCCAGGTTGAGCAGGATCACCGGCCCCAGGCCCGACCGCCAGGGATCGATCCCCCGTGCGCGCTGGAACACGAACGCCGCCGCCATCAGGCCGAACACCGCGCCCGAGGCGCCGACGGTGAGCGCGTGCGGTTTGAACAGGATCGCGCCGAACGACCCGGCGAGCAGCGACGCGAAGTACAGCGCCGTGAAGCGCACGTGCCCGAGCACCGGCTCGAGCATCGTGCCGAGCCAGTACAGGATGTACATGTTGAAGGCGATGTGGAGGATGCCGTCATGCAGGAAGGCGCCGGTGATCAGACGCCAGTACTCGCCCTCCGCCACGCCGATCGGACCCTCGAGCGTGCGCCCCGACCCGAGGGTTCCCAGGTCGACGAAGACAGCGTTGGAGCCGCCGCCCCATGTGCCCAGGTAGAGCAGCACGCAGATCCCGATCAGGCCGTAGGTGACCATCGGCTGCACGTAGACGTTGCGCATCGTCCGCACAGGCGTCTTCTGCCGCGAGCACTCCGGGCAGCGCATGCCGACCGGCGTCGCGGTCATGCAGTCCGGGCAGATCGGCCTGCCGCAGTTCGAGCACGAGACGCCCGTCTCGCGGCCGGGGTGGCGGTAGCAGACGGCCATCTCTCGCCTTGAAGCTAGCAGCGGCGTCTTTAGGAAATATCAGCGGCCATGAGGATCTCGCCGGTGGGCTCGTCGGAGCCGCCGGGCGGCTCGTCGCTCACGAGCACCTGGCGCGCGTCGTCGATCCCCGGGATGGCAGCGACGGCCGAGCCGTCGCTGCGGGGCGTGAACAGCACGTCCGTCGGCTCGGGCGTGTCCGAGCCCTCCGGCATCAGCCACACCTCGTACACGCGGCCCTCAGGCGGGGCGGGCAGGTTCTCGGCCACGAGCGTCGCCTGGTCGTCCGAGATCTCGAGCTCTGCGCCCGCGCGATCGAACTCGACGGTGCGCGAATCCGGCCCGCCCAGCGCGATCCCGACCAGCACGCCGACGATCAGGAGCGCGGCGGCGACCGGTGCGAGCCGCCAGCCGCTGAGCCACGCGCGACGGCGCCGGCGCTCCGTTCGCGGCGGCCGGTCGGCACCGGCGCCCGCCGCGCCGAGCAGCTCGGCCTCGCGCTCGACCTCGGCCATGATCCGGTCCTTGAGCTCGGGCGCCGGCAGCACCGTCGGCGACGCCATCGGCAGCGCATCGGCGGCCGGCCGCAGCTCGTCGACCTCTTCGCGGCACACGGCGCACGTCGCCAGGTGGGCCTCGAACTCGTCCCGCTCCCCGGACGCCATCGCCCCGAGGACGTAGGCGCCCGCTGTATCTGCCCAGCGCGAGTGATCGCTCATGTCACCACCTGACCGTCGCCGAGCTGCGCGCGCATCTTCTTCAATCCCAGCCGCATCCGCCCCTTCACCGTGCCCACCGGCGCCTCCAGGAGATCGGCGATCTCGGTGTGCGTGAACCCGCCGAAGTACGCCAGCTCCAGCACCTGCACCTGGTCGGGGGGGAGCGTCGCCAGCGCGCTGCGCACGGCGCCCGCCTCCTCGCGCCGGGCCACCTCGACGTCGGTCCGCTCGCGCGCCTCCAAGCGCTCCTCGATCCCCTCGTCGCCCGCACGCCGGCGGTCGTGCACGGTCGCGCGCCGCAGCGCGTCGATCGCCCGGTGATGGACGATCCCGAGCACCCAGGTGCGCACCGACCCGCGCACGCGGTCGTAGCGGGCGCCCGAGCGCCACATCGACAGAAACGCCTCCTGCGTCACGTCCTCGGCGCCCGCGCGCGTTCCCATCATCCGGTACGCGAGCGAGAACGCGGCCGCGGAATGGCGCTCGTAGATGACCTCGAACGCGCGCGCGTCGCCGCGACGCACGAGCTGCATCACGTCTTCGTCGGCAAGGGAGCGTGGATCGAGCCCCATCGCCGGTTCTTCGTCTCAGGGGTCGAAGCGGATCACCGCGCGACGTCGCGGAACACGCGCAGCGCTTCGTTCGCCGCGTCGCGCATCGTCCGGTCGACGAGCTCGATCGCGTTTCGCGACTGGGCGCGACGGCCGCGCCGGCCGCCCCGCGTTCTCAGAACCACGAGCCCGGCTGCGGCCCCGGTCCCGATCACGACCGCGGCGGCGGGGCCGAGCACGGTGCGCGGCCAGTTGCGCGGGTCCTTGACCGCGCGCAGCTCCCACGCCTCGAGCTCGTCGGCCGCCATCTCGACCAGGGAGCCGAGCGTCGTCTGGAGCCGCAGCTCCAGGTCGGCGGGCGGCTCGACGGGAGCGAGCGCCGCCCGCAGCCTGGTCTCGAATTCCCACGTTTCGCTCATACAGCTTCAGTCCCAGCCTCTGTCTTGACCAATTCTTCCAGTTGCTTGATCGCCCGGTGCAGCAGGACCTTCGTCGCGCCGTCCGTGCGCCCGAGCGCCCGCGCGATCTCGCGGTTGTCCATCCCCAGCGCGAAGCGCATGATCAGCGCCTCGCGGCGGTCGTCCGGGAGTTGCTGTACGCACTCGAGGATGCGATTGAGATCCTCCCGGCCCTCGACCAGGCTCTCGGTCGTGTGCAGCTCCGGCAGCGCGCCCGCGTCGTCGATCGTCGTCTGCGGCCGGCGCGAGCGGTCGCGGTAGTAGTTGGCCGCCAGGTTGTGAGCGATGCGGATCAGCCATGGCCGCAGCGGGCGGCCCTGCGACTCGCGCTCGGCGCGCTCGAAGTGCCGGTACGCCTGCAGGAACGTCTGCTCCGTGAGGTCCTCCGCATCGTGATGGTTGCCCACCCGATAGTAGGAGTACGAGTACACGTCGCGCAGGTGGGCGCGATAGAGATCGGTGAAGGCCGCGTCGAGGCGGGCCTTGTCGCTTGCAGCCTCCATCCACCATGGACACTATCCCTCACGCGGCCGCCGTGGCCCGGTTCTTCCTGCGGGGCGCCGTCAAAGACGAGGCGAAGCGCTCGGGCTCGACGCGTCCCTCGACGAGACCGGTGAGCGATCTCAGTACCGGCGCGTCGACGCCGGCGTCGCGCACGCGCGCCGCGAGCAGCGGCACGCTGTCGACGGCTTCGGCGGCGATCTCTCCCGCCGCGACGCCCTGCCCGAGCAGCTCGCCCGCGCGGCGGTCGCGGCTGGTCGCGAGCACGGTCGCGACGAGGTCGCCGGTGCCGGCCAGGCCGGCGAACGTCTCGGCCTGCGAGCCGACGCGGCGCGCGTAGGCGTCGACCTCCGCGAACACCTTGCCGGCCGCGGCGCCGGCGGCGTCGGGTCCGCCCGTGGAGGCGGCGCCGGAGGCGAGCGCGGCGACGTTGGCGGCGCAGCCCGCGAGCTCGACGCCGACGAGATCGGTCGTCGTGGCGACGTCGAGGCCGGCGGCCGCGAGCGCGTCGCCGACCTGGCGCGCGAACGCCTCCTCGTGGGTCGCGAGCACGACCGAGGCCACGCCGTCGAGGACGCCCTTGCCGTGGGCGGGGCCGCCGAAGGCGCCGATCGCCCACGACGACACACGCTCGGACACGAAGGCGGCGGGCAGGGTGCCGAGCGGCGGGACGAGGCCCTTGGACATCACGAGCACGCCGGTGCGCTGCGCGATCGCGCCGGCATGGGCGGCGACCGCGGCGGGCAGCGCGGCGGCCGGCACCGCGAAGCAGACGACGTCGTGACGCGACAGCTCGAGCTCGGAGGCGCGCACGGGCCGCACGCCGGCCGGGAGCTGGACGCCGGGGAGACAGCGCTCGTTGGCGCGGGTCGCGGCAAGCGCCTCGGCCTGCTCGCGCGTGCGCGTGCCGAGGTCGACCTCGACGCCCGCGCGGGCGAGCACCACCGCCAGGCTGGTGCCCCACTCGCCGGCTCCGATGACGGCGGCGCGGCGCAGCGGCGGCAGGCCGCCCAGCCACTCCCACTGCAGCATCACCATCGGCCACACGCGGTCGGTCACGGCGGCGGCGAGCTGCGGCGAGGGCTTCTCGACCTTCGGGAAGGTGAGCGGCTGGCCGATCCGGATACGGACCTTGCGCGGGCGGATCCGCCAGCCCTTGCGGACGGCCTCGGTCCCGTGCACAGCGACCGGCACGATCGGCGCCCCGGTCTCCAGCGCCAGCCGGCCGAGGCCGCGCTTGGGGCGGCCGAGCGAGCCGGGACGGGTCCGCGTGCCCTCGGGGAAGATCAGCACGCAGTCCCCGCGGGCGAGGATCGCGCGGGCGGTCTCGAGCATGTCCGAGTCGGCGGCGCCGCGCCGGACCGGGAACGCGCCGAGCGAGTTCAGGAACCACGACAGCACGCGGAACCTGAAGATCTCCTGCTTGGCCACGTAGTAGAGCGGCCGCCGCGCGATCGTCCCGATCACGAAGGGGTCCAGGAACGAGCGGTGATTGGAGGCGAAGATCACCGGGCCCGTGGCGGGGATGTGCTCCCGCCCGATCCGCGACATCCGCCAGTAGAGGTGGGCGAACGGCTGGAACAGCGCGCGCGTGAGCCAGTAGACGATCGGGTTCACACCGCGCTCGCGGGAGCGAGCGTGCATGCGGCTCAGGTGAGCGGGGGTCACATCACAGCGGTACCCGGGTCCGGAGCCGTCGTTACAGTGATGGCGATGGCCTTCGACCCCACACGCACCCTGCGCGGAGCACTCGCCGGGAGCGTCGGGGCGGCCGTGTGGCTGGTCCAGCAGCCACTCGACCAGCGTGTCTTCGGCTGCGACCACGACGATGCGGAGCTGCTCGGGCGGCTGGTCGCGGGCGGGCGGCCCGAGGCCGCGGCCGTCGGCACGGCGATCCATCTCCAGAACGGCGCGCTGTTCGGCGCTGCGTACGCGACCCTCGCGCCGAGCCTGCCGGTCCCGCCGGTGCTGCGCGGCCCGCTGGCCGGCCTGGTCGAGCATCTCGCCACCTGGCCCGCGCTCGCACTGGTCGACCCGGCGCTGTTCCGCAGCGGCCGCGGCTTCGCCCAGTCGGCCTGGCGGCACGCGCTGTTCGGGCTCGTGGTCGGCGAGCTCGAGCGCCGGCTCAACCCGCCGGCCGACGAGCTCAAGCCGGTCGACGAGGCTGCGGTGGCCTCCAACGGCCACGGCTCAGCGGCGCACCTGGTCGGGACGAGCTGAGCCCTGAGCCGCCGCGTCGTCATCACCGGCGCGACGGGCTTCGCCGGCCTTCACCTGGTGGCCGCTTGTGAGGCGGCCGGCGACCACGTGGTCGCGGCGTCGCGCTCGGAGGGCGTCGATCTCCTCGACGCGACCGCGACGCGCTCGGCGATCGCCGCCGCGCGGCCGGAGGTCGTCTATCACCTGGCGGCGCACGCGCACGTCGGCGAGTCGTGGCGCGATCCCGCGCGCTCGCTGCGCGACAACGTCGCGATGACGTTGAACGTGCTGGAGGCGGTCCGCGAGGAGGCGTCCGAGGCGACCGTCGTCGCGGTCGCGTCCGGCGAGGTGTACGGGCCGCCCGAGCGCCTGCCGGTCGGCGAGACGGCTCCGCTGCGGCCGCAGAACCCGTACGCGGTGTCGAAGGCGTCCGCCGACCTGCTCGCCGGCTTCTATGCCGACGCCCACGGGGTGCGGGTGATCCGCGCCCGCGCCTTCAATCACGCCGGGCCGGGGCAGGCGCCGGTGTACGCGATCGCCTCGTTCGCGCGGCAGTTCGCGACGGCGGTCGACGCCGGCGAGAACCCGGTCCGGATCGTGACCGGCAACCCGGACACACGGCGCGACTTCACCGACGTCCGCGACGTCGTGCGCGCGTACCGGCTGCTCGCCGAGCGCGCCGAGCCCGGCGTCTACAACATCTGCTCCGGCCGCACCGCGTCGTCGCGGGAGCTGGTGGCGATGCTGGCCGAGGCCGCCGGCGTCGCGGTCGAGCACGTCGTCGACCCGGCGAAGCTGCGTCCGCACGAGGTGATGGAGCTCCGCGGATCGTTCGACGCGCTGCGCGTGGCCACGGGCTGGGAGCCGGAGATCCCGCTCGCCCAGACGCTCGGCGACACGCTCGCGTGGTGGCGGCGGCGGGATCCTTGACCGGCGTGTGGCGCCTACTAGGCGCCGCCGACAGGTCCGGCGAACTGCGCTGGGTAGGGCGGGTGGCGAGCCAACCGCCCGGCGGGTCCGTGGCGCCTATGGGTCGTATATCGACCCATAAGCGCCACGGGCGCGAGCGTGGCGCCTTATGACCGCATAGTCGGTCATTTCGCGCCACGGACAGCCCAACGGGGCGGCTCCCCGCCTCCCCCACCCAGCCGCAGTTGACGTTCGCGGCGGTACCCGGCCGCCTAGACTCAACACGCCCCGCCGGAGTAGCTCAGCTGGTAGAGCAACGACCTTGTAAGTCGTGGGCCAGGGGTTCGAGTCCCCTCTCCGGCTCTACGAACTTGTCGTCATCGGGCTGCGCCGGATCCGGCTGGCGCAGCCACTGCACGATGTGGCGCTTCTCGATCAGGAAGGCGGTGTCGGCGAGCCGGCCCACGCCGCCGCCGCAGCGGCCCGGCCCCGGTCGCTCGGTGAGGCGGAAGGTGGCGACCACGAACGACGCCTCCCCGCGGCTCGTGCGCACGAGCATCGCCCCGCATGGCAGCCCGCGGTTGAAGTCGCGGACCGCGGTCATGTTCGGGAGCGTGCGTTGAGGGTTCGTCCCGTCGATCACGACGGTCGGCACCGCGAAGAAGCTCGCCGCCCGGTTGACCCTGCCCGCCCGCAGCGCGTCCGCCCAGCCGCGGATCGCGCTGACCTCGTCGCGGGTCGGCTTGCCGCGACGCGGCGTCTCGCTGCCCTCGATCTCCCGCACCACCGGGTCGTCGGCGCCCGGCGTGGTCAGGCTGGAGCGCTCCGAGTCGCTCGTCCCGCACGCGCCCAGGCCGAGCGCGACCAGCGGCGCGATCCAGACGCGGCGGCGCATGCCGCGATGATCGCAGAGCCTCAGCGATCCAGGGGGCGGCCGATCGCGGCCGGCGGGATCGAGCGGCCGACCACTCCGGCCACGGCGATCAGCGTGATCACGTAGGGCAGCGCCTGGAACAGAGTCGCGGCCTGCTCGGAGAACACCGGCAGCCGCTGCGCGAGGGCGCTGAAGAACCCGAACAGGCACGCGAAGATGAGCGCGCCGCTCGGCAGCCAGCGGCCGCAGATCAGCACCGCCAGGGCGATGAACCCGCGCCCCGCCGTCATGTTCTCGCCGAATGACCCGACGAATCCGATCGACAGGTAGGCGCCGCCGATCGCCGCCAGCATCCCCGACACCGCCACCGCCACGAACCGCACCCGCGCCGGCGACACCCCGGCGGTCTGCGCCGCCAGCGGGTTCTCGCCCACCGACCGCAGCCGCAGGCCCATCGGCGTGCGGAACACCACGAGCCAGGTCAGCACCACGGTCAGCAGGCCGAGCCAGATGAGGATGCTCATCGTGCCGATGACGTCGCCGACGAAGGGGATGTCCTCGAGCAGCGGGATCGCGACGTCGGGCGCGCGCGGGATGTTCTCCGGCGTGCCCTGGCTCCCGTAGACGGTCACGAAGAAGTAGCCGGTGATGCCGAGCGCGAGGAAGTTCATCGCGAAGCCGGAGACGATCTGGTCGGCGCGGAACGTGACCGAGAACAGCGCGTGGATCAGCGCCAGCGCCACGCCGGAGACCATGCCCACCACCAGGCCGATCACCCAGGAGCCGGTGACCTCGGCGCCCCACAGCCCCCAGAAGGCGCCCATCAGCATCATGCCCTCGAGGCCGATGTTGATGACGCCGCTGCGCTCGGAGAACAGCCCGCCGAGGGCGGCGAACAGCAGCGGCGTCGCGTAGCGGAGCATCGCGGCGAGCAACGCCGACCACACGAACACCCGGTCGAGGTTCGTGACGCCCGACTGCGTCGCCACGATCCCGATCGCGATGCCCGCGATCGATGCCGCGACCACGCCCCAGCCCAGTCGCTTCTCGCCGTTGCGCGTGGCCCAGTGGCCGGCCGCGATGCCCGCGAGGCCGAGCACGACCGTCGGGATCGGCGAGCGGATCGTCAGCGGCGGCAGCGCCACGAACAACGCGAGGAAGGCGAGCGCGACGCCGGCCCAGCCGACGGTGCGGCCGGTCAGCCAGCCCGCGCGCTCGGCGGGCTCGGCGGCCGGAGCCTGCCGCGAGGCGGTGACGGTCATGCCGGCGACGCCTCCGCAGGCGGCGGAGCGCCCCGCCGGCGCAGCTTCCCGCGCAGGCGCCACAGGTAGACGACGAGGATGTCGGCGCTCACCATGAGGATCACCAGCCCCTGGATGATCCAGGTGAGGTTGACGGCCAGCGCCGGCTCGAACACGGCCGGGTCGAGGTTCCGCACCGACGTGCCGGTCACGAGCGCGCCGAAGAACAGCGCCGAGAAGAGCACGCCGACCGCGGTGTTGCGCCCGAGCAGCGCGACCGCGATGCCGAGGAAGCCGATCTGGCTGATCTGGATGTCGTTGGTGGCCACCCGGAACTGCCAGCCGAGCACGTCCAGCGACCCGGCGAGGCCTGCGAACAGCCCGCACACCGCCATCACGACGACGTAGTTACGGCCGACCGAGATGCCCGCCGCACGCGCCGCCTCCGGGTTGAAGCCGACCGCACGCACCTCGAACCCGGTCCGCGTGCGGTTCAGCAGCACCCAGAACACCAGCAGCGCCGCGAGGGCGATGAAGATGCCGACGTGCGCGCCCTGGAGCTCGGGATCGCCGAAGAACACCGGCAGCTTGGCGCTCGCGGCGACGTCGTTCGACACGGGGACAGAGGTGTCGGTGTCGCTCTGCAGCGGGCCGCCCAGCCCGAACAGGAACAGGCCGGTCCAGACCGCGATCCAGTTGAGCATGATCGTCGAGATCACCTCGTGCGCCCCCGCGACGGCCTTCAGCAGACCCGCGATCGCGCCCCACGCGGCGCCGCGCCAGGCACGCGACGACCATCGCGAACAGGATGTGCAGGAGGGCCGGCATGCCGGCGAACGACGAGCCGACCCAGACCGCGAAGTAGGTCCCGACCAGGTACTGGCCCTGGCCGCCGATGTTGAACAGCCCGCAGCGGAACGCGAACGCCACGGCGAGCCCGGTGAGGATCAGCGGCGTCGTGAGGATCAGCGTCGATTGCAGGTTGAGCTCGGCGATGGCGCGGGTCTCCTCGTCCAGCCACTGGGCGGGGTTGAGGCCGGTGCCGTCGAAGATCGCCTTGTAGGTCTCGAGCGGGTTGCCGCCGGTGACGAGCACGACCAGCCCGCCGACGATGAACGCGAAGATGACCGTGATGATCGGCGTGATGATCCCGCCGCCGCGCAGGTAGGTCGACAGCCGGCCGGCGACGGTGACGGGCGCGCCGACGTCCGGCTCGGCGCTCACGCCGGCACCTGTTTCCGGCCGCCGCCGGTCATCGCCACCCCGAAGTCCTCCTCGGAGGCCGACGGGTCGAGCTCGGCCACGATCTCGCCCTCGTAGATCACGAGCGCGCGGTCGCTGAGCGAGCGGATCTCCTCGAGCTCGAGCGACACCAGCAGGATCGCCCGGCCGGCGTCGCGCTCCTCCACCAGCCGGCGGTGGACGAACTCGATCGCGCCGACGTCGAGCCCCCGGGTCGGCTGCGCCGCGATCAGCACCTTCGGGTTGGCGGACAGCTCACGCGCGATCACGACCTTCTGCTGGTTGCCGCCCGAGAGCGAGGACGCCAGTGTCTCGGCGTCGCCGCCGCGCACGTCGTACTGCTGCAGCAGCCCGCGCGCGCGGTCGGCGAGCGTCCGCGGCGACAGCCAGCCCCACCACTTCGAGACGCCGGGCCTGCGGTACTCGTGCAGCCCGATGTTCTCGGACAGGTCGAACTGCAGGACGAGGCCGCGGCGATGGCGGTCCTCGGCGATGCAGCCGACGCCGGCGTCGATCATCTCGCGCGGCCCGCGGCCGGTGACCTCGCGCCCGTCCACGATCACCTGACCGCTCGCGGCCGTCCGCAGCCCGGTGATGGCCTCGATCAGCTCGCTCTGGCCGTTGGCGTCGACGCCCGCCAGACCCACGATCTCACCCGCCCGGACCTCGAGATCGACGCCGCTCACCGCGGGCAGGCCGCGGTCGTCGGCCACGTGCAGGTCGCGCACCTCGAGCACCGGCTCGCCCGGCGTGTGCTCGGGCTTCTCGACCCGCAGCAGCACGTCGCGGCCGACCATCAAGGTGGCGAGGCTGCGCTCGGTGGCGCCCTCGGTCGGCACGGTGTCGATCTTCTTCCCCCGCCGCAGCACCGTCACGCGGTCGGCGACGTCGAGCACCTCGTTGAGCTTGTGCGAGATGAACACGATCGAGGTGCCGTCCGCCTTCAGCGTGCGCAGCACCCGGAACAGGTCCTGCGACTCCTGCGCCGTCAGGACGGCGGTCGGCTCGTCGAGCACGAGCACCTTGGCGCCGCGGAACAGCGCGCGCAGGATCTCCACGCGCTGCTGTGCCCCGACGCCGAGGTCCTCGACCTTCGCCTCCGGCCGCACCGCGAGGCCGTACTGCTCGCTCAGCTCGCGCGTGCGGCGGGCGGCCTCCTTGTAGTCGAGCCGCCCGTCGGGGCGGCGCGGCTCGGTCCCCAGCACCAGGTTCTCGGCCACGGTCATGACCGGGACGAGCATGAAGTGCTGATGGACCATGCCGATGCCCAGCCCGATCGCCTTCCGCGCGGAGTCGATCGTCACGGGCTCGCCGTCGAGCCTGATCTCGCCCTCGTCCGGGTGGTGGAGCCCGTAGAGGACGTTCATCAGGGTCGACTTGCCCGCCCCGTTCTCCCCCAGCAGCGCGTGGATCTCGCCGCGGCGCAGCTCGAAGTCGATCGCGTCGTTCGCGACGAGCGAGCCGAACCGCTTCGTGATCCCGCGCAGCTCGAGGGCGGGGGCCTCGCCGGGCATCGGCGTGTCCTGTGTCGCGGCTACTTGACCTCCGCGGGGATGTCGGTGATCTCGCCGTCGATGATCTGCTTCTTGACCTCCTCCATCTGATCGGCGAACGGCTGACCCTCGGCGTTCAGCTTGCCGAGCCCGACGCCGTCGTTCTTGAGGTCGAAGACCTGGTCCTCACCGCCCTTGAACGCGTCGTCCTGGGCCGCCTTCGCCGTCTCGAACACGGCCACGTCGACCTTCTTCTGCGCCGAGGTCAGGATGTGGTCGCCCAGATAGGCCTGATCGGCGTCGACGCCGATCCCGAGCACGCCCTTCTCCTTGGCGGCGTCGAGCGCGCCGAGGCCGCACTGGCCGGCGACCTGGAACACGACCTGCGAGCCCTCGGCGATCTGGTTGAGCGCGATCTCCTTGCATTTCGCCTGGTCGACGAAGTCCTGCGAGTAGCCGTTCAGCGTCTCGATGCCGCCCACGACCTCCTTGGCGGCCGCCTGGTACCCGGCGATGTAGGCGTCGACCGGCGGGATCTTCTGGCCGCCGACCGAGGAGATCACCTGGTCGCCGCCCTTCTTCTTGACCACCAGCGCGGCGAGGTACCCGGCCAGGTAGCCGGCCTCGTTCTCCTTGAAGAGCAGGCCGCGCACGTTGGTCGGCTTGTCCTTGAGGGCCGCCTGCGAGAAGTCGATGATCGCGAAGTTCGTCTTCGGGAACTTCGTGGCGACGGTGTTGAGCGCGTCCGCCATCAGGAAGCCGACGCCGATCACCAGGTCGTACTGCTGCTGCGCGAGGCGCGACAGATTGGGCACGTAGTCGGCGTTCGACTCCGACGTGACAACCTGGCCTTCGACGCCGAGCTCGGACTTGGCCCGCTCGAGGCCCTCGTTCGCGAGCTGGTTGAAGGAGCGGTCGTTGAGGCCGCCGATGTCGGTCACCAGACCGACCTTGATCGCCGGCTTCTCCTCCTGCGATGAGCTCGACCCGCCGCCGCCGGCAGAAGAGTCCTCGTCATCCTCGCCGCATCCTGCTGCGACGACCCCGAGAATGAGCACGAAAGCCGCCATCAGGATGGCGGCGAGGCTGCGCTTTGGCACTGCTGGTTCCTCCAGAAGTAAGGGTTCTTGAGGCGGCGGCAGCCTAGTCGGTCCGCGCGTCCCCGGGGAAATCCAGCCTTGCGCGCAGCCCCTCCTTCACCGCATCTTCCGCAAAACCGGCCTCCACGGCGAGCCGCGTGACCTCGACCAGCTGTTCCTCCTCGATGCCGTGATGCTGACGCGCCACGGCGTACTCTGCGCCGATACTACAGCCGAAGTAGGGCGGATCGTCCGAGCCGAGCGTGACCCGCACCCCGGCCTCCCGGAGCGCACCTAGCGGATGGTCCTGGTAGCTCGGGTACAGCCCGAGCGCCACGTTGGAGCTCGGGCAGACCTCGAGCACGATCTCCCGCTCGGCCAGCTCGGCGACCAGCGCGGGATCCTCGATCGCCCGTACGCCGTGCGACATCCGCGTGATCGGCAGCGCGAGCGCGGCGCGGATCGAGCCGGGGCCGTCGTGCTCGCCGGCGTGGACGGTGCAGCCGAGCCCGGACGCCGCCGCGGTCTCGTACGCGCGCGCGAACAGGCTCGCGGGCCACGCGGCCTCGTCGCCGACGAGGTTGAAGCCGACCACGTACGGATGGCGGTCGTCGGCGTGGCGGCGGACGATCGCCTCCGCCGCCTCGACGCCGAGGTTGCGCACGGCGGCGATCACGATCCGCGCCTCGATCCCGTGCGCGGCGCGCGCGTCGTCGATCCCCTGGGCGATGCCGGCGTAATGCTCGGCGTCCGAGAGGCCGACGGCGGCGGCGTGGTCGGGCGACGCGATCAGCTCGACGTAGACGGCGCCCTCGGCGGCGCACGCGCTCAGGTACTCGAAGGTGACGTCGCGGTAGTCCTGCGCGGTGCGGATGACGCCGGCGGCGAGGTCGTACGTGCGCAGGAAGTGCAGGAAGTCGCTCCACTCGAACTCCTCGTCGCTCCTGAACACGCCCTCGGGCACGGGCATGCCGTGGCGGGCGGCCAGCCGCCGGATCAGCGCCGGCGGCGCCGTGCCCTCGAGGTGTACGTGCAGCTCGGCCTTCGGCACCGTGGTGTCCGGCGCCGGGACGTCGAGCTTCAACCGACTCTTCCGGCGACGACGGGGCGGGTCGCGGGCGGCTCGTCATGGACCGTGACGGCGGCGCGCAGCGCGTCGATCGCCTGGTCGGCGGCGGTCTCGCTCGCCGC
This sequence comes from uncultured Solirubrobacteraceae bacterium, assembly GCA_963849695.1. GTDB lineage: Bacteria > Actinomycetota > Thermoleophilia > Solirubrobacterales > Solirubrobacteraceae > DASSUW01. The sequence continues at coordinate 328,202 of CAWKIT010000016.1, read as the reverse complement.
GTGGACGACGGCCAGCGGCCGGTCGGGGCCGACCTCGGCGCCGGTCGGGGCGATCTCGGTGAGGCCGACGGCCGGGTCGATGACGTCCTCCTCGTGGCGGCGGTTGCCGCCGAGGCCGGTGACCACCAGACCCACCGCGCGGCAGTCCATCGCGGTCACGACGCCGGGCCGCTCCGGCGTGGCGGCGCGCACGACCGGTGCGGCGGCGAGGTGGCGGTCCGGCGCCTCGAGGAGGTCGGCGGGCCCGCCGAGGGCGGCGACCATGGCGGCGAAGCGCTCGGCCGCGGCGCCCGACGTGAGTGCGTGCTCCGCGGCCGCGCGGCCGTCCTCGGCCAGCCCACCCTGCTCGATCAGCGAGGCGGCCAGCGCGAGGGTCACCTCGTGGAGTCGAGGCTCGCATACGCCACGCAGGTAGTCGATCGCCTCGCGCACCTCGACGGCGTTGCCGGCCGTGGTCCCCAGCACCTCGTCCATGTCGGTGAGCAGCGCCACGGTCGGAAGCCCGGCGCCGCCCGCGACGTCGACCAGCGCCTGCGCGAGCTCCTCCGCGTCCTCGCGCGCGGCCAGGAACGCCCCGGAGCCGAACTTGACGTCCATCACCAGCGCGTCGAGCCCGGCGGCGAGCTTCTTGGAGAGGATCGAGGCGACGATCAGCGACAGCGACTCGACGGTGCCGGTGGCGTCGCGGATGGCGTACAGCCGGCGGTCGGCGGGCGCGACCTCCGCGGTCTGGCCGACGATCGCGCAGCCGACGTCGGCCACCACGCGCTGCAGGCGATCGATGTCGGGCTGGCTGACATAGCCCGGGATGGTGTCGAGCTTGTCGAGCGTGCCGCCGGTGTGGCCGAGCCCGCGGCCGGAGATCATCGGCACCGCCCCGCCGCAGGCCGCGACGATCGGCGCCAGCATCAGCGAGACCTTGTCGCCGACGCCGCCGGTCGAGTGCTTGTCGAGCACCGGGCGGTCGAGGTCCCACCGCAGCACCTCGCCCGAGCGCGTCATCGCCTCGGTCAGCTCGACGCGCTCGCGCGTGTCCATCCCGCGCAGGAACATCGCCATGGCGAGCGCGCCGACCTGCGCGCCGGACAGCGAGCCGTCCGTGATGCCGGCGACGAGGAAGTCGATCTCCTCACGCGAGAGCGCGTGGCCGTCGCGCTTGCGGCGGATGACCTCAGAAGCGAGCACAGAACTCGATGATCAGTCGCGTGAGGTAGCCGGCGGCCTGGTTGGCGTAGCGCAGTGTCTGCTCGTGGGAGAGCGGCTCGCCGCCCATGCCCTCGGCGAGGTTGGTGATCGCCGACACCGCGGCGACCCTCATGCCGGCATGGCGGGCGAGGATCACCTCGGGGACGGTCGACATGCCGACGGCGTCGGCGCCGAGGGTGCGGAAGGCGCGGATCTCGGCCGGCGTCTCGAAGCTCGGCCCGGCGGTGGCCAGGTAGACGCCCTCGGCCAGCGCGATGTCCAGGTCCTCGGCGGCCGCGTGCAGGACGGCGCGCAGCTCGGGGTCGTACGCGTCGCGCAGGCTCGGGAAGCGCGGGCCGACGACGTCGTCGTTCGAGCCCGTGAGCGGGTTGACGCCGAGCATGTTGATGTGGTCGCTGATCGCCATCAGCGAGCCCGGCCCGACCTCGGGGTCGAGCGACCCGGCGGCGTTGGTGACGAACAGCGCCTCCGCGCCGGCCGCCTTCAGCGCGCGCACCGGGCCGCGCATCGCGCCGGGGTCGCCGCCCTCGTAGACGTGCGCGCGGCCCTGCAGGCAGGCGACCGCGAGCCCGGACAGCGTGCCGAGCGCGAGCGTCCCGGCGTGCCCGTACACGCTCGGCTGCGGGAAGTCCGGCAGGTCGGTGTACGGGACCGTGACGGCGTCCTCGAGCGCGTCGGCGACCGCTCCGAGGCCCGAGCCGAGGATGATCCCCAGCCGTGGGGCCCGCTCCGCGATCACGTTCATGCCGGCAGGAACTCCGGCCCGAACGACAGCGGCAGGAGCTCCTCCAGCGTGGCGGCGCGCCGCTCCCCGCCGGCCGAGCAGAGGTGGACCGTCGCGTCGAGCGGCATGAACTCGCGCAGCCGCTGGCGGCAGCCGCCGCAGGGGACGCAGACCTCGGGCGAGTCGGCGATCACCGCCGCCTCGAGCACGCGGGAGCGGCCGGCGGCGACGAGCACGCCGATCGCCGACGCCTCCGCGCACTGCCCCTGCGGGTAGGCCGAGTTCTCGACGTTGGCGCCGGCGTGGATCGACCCGTCCTCGGCGCGCAGCGCGGCGCCGACGTGGAACCGCGAGTACGGCGCATGGGCGCGGCCCATCGCCTCGCGCGCGGCCGCCACCAGCGCGTCGGCGCCGAGCAGGCGGTCCGCGTAGGAATCGGTGAGGACCTCGGTGATGCCGAGCGCCTGCTGGAGGCGGGCGACCTTCTCGCGCTCGGCGCTCAGGTCCGAGTCGGGCGGCGCGACGCCCTCGAGCTCGACGAACGCGCCGAGCCCGGCGACGGTGTCGAGGTGGATGCGGACGCCTTCCCACAGCAGGAGGCGGCGCTCCTTCTCGACCACGACGACCGTGCCGAGCGCCGCATCCAGCGATGCGCGCAGCTCGCGGGGGTCGTCGACGCGCGTGAGCCGGTAGCGGCTCTCGCGGGCCGACGCCTCATCGGGGCGGTCGTACTGGATCAAGGTCGCCCCGCCGGGCTCCTCCTCGCGCAGCTTCAGCCTCCCGCTTCGCGTACGGAAATAGGTGTCGCGCTGGCGCAGCACGCCGCGGTCCTCGGCCCCCAGCTCGCGGCAGGCGGCGAGCGAGCGCACGGGGTCCGGGTCGAGCGCCTTGAGCTCGACGTTGCGGCGTGGAGCGGACACCCGCACGAGCCTATTCGAACCCCGTCGCGTTCGGACCACACCGTGTAGGTTCCGCAGCGATGGAGGGGGTCACGGTTGTCGACCACGTGCTGCTCCGGCGGCTGGTGTCGATCCTGCGTGATCGCGGCACGCCGCACGGCGTGTTCCGGCAGACGCTCGACGACGCGGCGATGATCCTCGCCTACGAGGCCATGCGCGGCCTCCGGCACGAGGACTACGAGGTCCAGACGCCGCTCGAGGGCGCCAGCGGCACCCGCCTGGCCGACGAGGTCGTGCTGGTCGCGATCCTCCGCGCCGGGCTCGGCCTGGTCGACGGCTTCCTGCGGCTCGTGCCGGACGCGCGGGTCGGCCACCTCGGCATGTACCGCGACGAGGAGGCGCTGCGGCCGGTCGGCTACTACGAGAACATCCCGTCCGGCGTCGCCCAGGCCGAGGTGTTCGTGGTCGACCCGATGCTGGCCACCGGCGGCAGCTCGGTGCAGGCGATCGCCCGGATGAAGCGCGCGGGCGCGCAGCGGATCACGTTCGTGTGCCTGGTCGCCGCGCCCGAGGGCGTGAAGGCCCTGCAGGAGGCGCACCCCGAGGTGCCGATCCTGACCGCCGCGCTCGACCGCCAGCTCGACGGCAACGGCTACATCCGACCGGGGTTGGGAGACGCCGGCGATCGCATCTTCGGAACCGATCGCTGACGACGAGCGGCGGTACCGCCGGCTCGTCGACGCCAACGTCGTGGGCGTCACCGTCTCGGACGACGAGCGGGTGCTCGAGTCCAACGACGCCTGGCTGAACATCGTCGGCCGCACGCGCGAGGAGCTCGAGCGCGGCGAGATCAGCTGGCGCGCGATCACGGCGCCCGAGTGGGCGGCGCAGGACGACCAGGTCACCCGCAAGCTCGACGCCGAGGGCTGGGTGGCGCCGTACGAGAAGGAGTACGTCCGGCCCGACGGCACGCGGGCGCCGGTGCTGCTGAGCGGCGTCACGCTCGACCGCGACCCGCTGCGCGTGGTCGCCGTGGTGATCGACCTCGCGGACCGCTACGCCGCCGACCGCGAGCGCGAGCAGCTCCTCGCGCGCGAGCGCGAGGCGCGCCGGGAGGCCGAGCTGGCGGCGGACCGGTCGGCGCGGCTGCAGCGCGCGACGGCGGCGCTGTCGGCGGCGAGCTCGGCCGACGAGGTCGGCGAGGTCGTGGTCGGCCAGGCTGTCGAGGGCTTCTACGCGGCGGCCGGCGCGCTCGCCTTCCTCGCCGGCGACCTGGTCGAGATGCGCTACGACCGCGGCTTCGAGGACACCGCGATGGCCGCGTGGCGCCGGTTCCCGCTCCACATCGACGCTCCCGTGTGCGACGCGCTGCGGACCGGCGAGGCGGTGTACCTGGAGACGCTCGACGACTGGGAGCGCTATCCCCAGGTGCGAGCAATGATCACCGGGGCGTTCGAGGCGATGGTCGTGGTCCCGATCGCGTTCGGGGGGCGCGTGTTCGCCGCGCTCGTCCTCTGCAACCGCACGGCCCGCCGCTTCATGGCCGGCGACCGCGCCTTCCTCGCCGCGCTCGCCGTCCAGGCGGCCAACGCGCTCGAGCGCGCGCGGCTGTACGAGGAGCGCGCGTACGTGGCGCGCACGCTGCAGGAGGGGCTGCTGCCGGACCGGCTGGCGGAGATCCCCGGCCTCGAGGTCGCGGTCCGGTACCACTCGATCGCCGACGGCGGAGAGGTCGGCGGCGACTTCTACGACTGCTTCGCGATGTCGCCGGACCGCTGGCTGCTGGCGGTCGGCGACGTGGCCGGCAAGGGCACGGCGGCGGCGGTCCTGACCGGGCTCGCGCGCCACACGCTGCGCGCGATCGCGCAGCGCGACGAGCGGCCGGAGGACATGTTGCGGTTCCTCAACGAGGCGATGCGCAGCCAGTCGTCGGAGACGGCGTTCTGCACCGTCGGCCTCGTGCGGCTCGACCGCGCTCCCGGCGGCTATGCGGCGCGCCTGGCCTTCGGAGGGCATCCGTATCCGCTGCTCGTGCGCGCGGGCGGGCGGGCCGAGGAGGTCGTCGTGCGCGGCACGCTGATAGGGGTCGAGGTCGAGCCGGTGCTCGAGCCGGTCGAGCTGGCGCTGGCGGCCGGCGACACGCTGGTGCTCTACACCGACGGCGTCGTCGATGCGCGCGACGCGGCCGGCGGGCGGTTCGGGGACGCCCGGCTGCACGAGGCCGTGGACGCGGCAGCGGGCGGCTCCGCCGAGTCGGTGGCGGCGGCGGTCGACGAGGCGGTGGCGGCGTTCGAGCCGCCGGCGCCGGCGACCGTCGGGGTTCCCGAGCGCACGCGCGACGACCGCGCGATCGTGGCGCTGCGCGTCAGCGCGCGGTGAGCGGCTCGCCCGCCGCGGCAGCCGCGCCCATCAGCGTGCCGAGCAGGAGGTCGTGCAGGCGGTCGCGATCGATGTCGCGGTGCTCGAGCCAGTCGAGCACCGCGCCGTCCATGAACCACAGCCAGCCGCGCACGGCAGCCCTGAGCGCGGGCTCGGGCCGGCCGCCCGGCGTGATGCCGGCCAGGATCCGCTCCGCGGTCTCGTCGCGCACCCGCTCGACCAGCTCGCGCACCTCGGGCACGGCGCCGACGCTGCGGATCAGCTTCTCGTAGGCGGCGGCGTGGCGCTCGACCCAGCGCAGGTAGGCGTCGAGGCTCGAAGCGAGCTGCTCCAGCGGCGGCTTGTCCGGGTCGGGCTCGGTCGTCTCGGCCAGCTCCGCCGCCGCCTGCTCGAGCGTCGCCGCGAAGTAGGCCTGCTTGGAGGGGAAGTAGTGGAAGAGCAGCGCTTTGCTGATGCCCGCCTCGCGCGCGATCCGGGCCATGCTGAGTCGCTCGTAGCCGTGGCGGGCGAACAGGGTGGCACCGAGCTCCAGCAGCTGCCGCCGGCGCGCGTCCGCTTCCAGGCGGGTATATGCCGGGCCTGCCCATGAGCCAGGACTACGCTAGTGGGATGGCCGACGAGTTACACCCGCCCCGGCATCCGACGACGCCGGACGAGGAGCTGCTCGAGGCCGAGACCACCGCGATCCTCTCCGAGCTCACGGATGCCCAGCGGATCCTGCGCATCCAGGACGAGCTGCGGGCGGGGTTCAAGACGCTCAACCACATCGGCAAGGCGGTGTCGTTCTTCGGGTCGGCGCGCACGCCCCGCGACCACCCGCGCTACCAGGGGGCGCGCGAGATGGCGCGCACGCTGGGCCACGCCGGCTACGCGATCATCACCGGCGGCGGGCCGGGGATCATGGAGGCCGCGAACCGGGGCGCGACCGAGGCCGGCGTGCCGTCGGTCGGGCTCGGGATCGACCTGCCGAACGAGCTGGGGCTCAATCCCTACGTCGACGTCGAGCTCGACTTCCACTACTTCTTCGCGCGCAAGGTGATGTTCGTCCGCTATGCGAGCGGGTTCGTGGTGTTCCCGGGCGGGTTCGGGACGCTCGACGAGACGTTCGAGGCGGCCACGCTGCGGCAGACCGAGAAGATCCGCTACTTCCCGATCGTGCTCATCGACCGAGGCTTCTGGGGCGGGCTTCTCGACTGGCTGCGCGACCCGGTGCTGGCCGAGGGCAACATCTCGCCCTCCGACGTCTCGTCGCTGCACGTCTGCGACGAGCCCGGCGAGGTGCTGCGGATCCTCGAGGACGTCAAGCACCGGCGGCCGAGAGCGGCATGATCGGCCGCGTCCGGCTCCGGGTCGGCGACGCGGACCGCCTGCGTGAGTACTACTCGCGTGCGATCGGGCTGCGGGCGCTGGGCGACGGGGTGATGGGCGTCGACACGCCTCTGGTCGAGCTGATCGCCGACCCGGACGCGCCCCCGGCGCCGCCGGGCTCGACCGGCCTCTTCCACTTCGCGATCCTCGTCCCCGACCGTCCCTCTCTGGCCCGCGCCGTCCAGCGGGTGGTGGGCGCCGGCGCGCGGTTCACGGGCGCCTCCGACCACTTCGTGAGCGAGGCGCTCTACCTGCGCGACCCGGAGGGCAACGGCATCGAGATCTACCGCGACCGGCCGCGGTCCGAGTGGGAGTACGAGCCTTCCGGCGAGCTGCGGATGGGCACCGTGGCGCTCGATCTGGATGCCGTCATGGCGGAGCTTCCGGGCGGAGACGATCCGGGGATGCCGGAGGGAACCGTCATCGGCCACGTCCACCTGCACGTGGGAGACCTCGGACCGGCCGAGGAGTTCTACGCCGGCCGCCTGGAGCTCGACGTGACGGTCCGCAGCTACCCCGGCGCCCTGTTCCTGTCGCGCAACGGCTACCACCATCACGTCGGGCTCAACACCTGGCAGGGAGTCGGGGCACCCCCGCCGCCGCCCGGCTCGCGCGGGCTCGAGGACTACGAGCTGCTTCTGCCGGACGGCCAGAAGGGCCGGCTCGAGGATCCGTCGGGCAACCGGGTCGTGGTGCGGCCCGGCCCCGCCTGACCTCGTCGGCCGCGGCGAGGCCCCGCCTGACCTCGTCGGCCGCGGCCGAGCGCCCCGCGCGACCTCGTTGGCCGCGGCCGAAAGCCTGCGCTAGACCTCGTCGGCCGTTTCCGAGAGATCGTCAACTGCGCCTGTGGTCGCAGGACAGCGCCGCGATTTCGGGCGATTCCGGTCCTGCCTGGCTGTTTCGATGATGCGACAGCAAGCCAGGACAGCGTCGCCCGAACCGCCGAGTTGGCGCGCGGCCGGCTCCCCATCCTCCCTACCTGCCGCAGTTGACGTTCAATCGAGCCCCAGGCGGCGCAACTGACCCTCCAGGTACGGCCGCGCCCGCCGCTGCCCGCCGCGCACCGCGATCGCGTCCCGCAGCGCCACCAGCGCCCGCGCCACGGCCTCGCGGTTCGGCGCCAGCCCGCGCGCCTCACAAGCCTCGAGCCAAGCGGCCGGCGCCGTGTGGCCCCGGGCGCGGTTGCACGGCCGGCACGCGGCGAGCTCGTTCTCCAGCCACGCCGGGCCGCCCTTGAGCCGGGGGATCAGGTGGTCGAGCGAGAGGTTGCGGTCGCCAATTGCCAGCGGCCGGCGGCACCACACGCACTCGGAGCCGTCGCGGGCGAGGATGTGCGCGAGGCGCTCGGCGCGCGGGCGATCTACGTCAGCGACTCGGACACCCACTCGCCGTCGCGGCGGCCGAGCGTGAGGTGGGCGTCGCCGCACCGGAAGACCGCCTGGTCCTCGTCGGTGCCGGGGCGGTCGAGCACTTCGATGAGGACGAGCTCGGGCGGCTCGCCGCCGCGGTGCTCGGTGTAGATCCGCCGCGCGGCCTCCTCGAGCGTGGCGCGGTCCCAGCCGCGATCCTGCGCGGCGGCCGCGGCCAGGTCGCGGTTGACCTGCTCGAGCGAGCGCTCGAACGCCGGCCGTGAGCGCTCGAGCTGGCGTTTGCGGGCGAAGTACCCGCCGATCGCGAGCACGATCAGGACGACGATGACGATGATCAACCAGGTCGGCACGCGGCCATTACAGCACGACGTTGCGTGCCATCAGGTGGGCGCCCACCTTGCGCTTGACGCGCTGGAGCGCGTTGTCGACGGTTTTGCAGTCGCAATCGATCCGCTCGCCGATGGAGGTGTACGAATGACCGTCGAGGTAGAGCGAGAGCACTCGCGACTCGAGCTCGGACAGCACGGTGGACAGGCACGCCACCAATGACCGCAGCTCCTCCGAGGAGATGACCTGGTTGACGGGATCGTGGATGGTCGAGCCGGGCAGGACCTCGTCGAGCGTCGGCTCCGACTCCGAGGCGCCGGCCGGCGCGGCGGAGAACGACACGTAGCCGTTGAGCGGCGTGTGCTTGTTCCGCGTCGCCGTCTTGACCGCGGTGATGATCTGGCGCGTGATGCAGAGCTCGGCGAAGTTGCGGAACGACGACTCGCGGTCGCTGCGGAAGTCGCGGATCGCCTTGTAGAGCCCGACCAAGCCCTCCTGGATCAGGTCCTCCGAGTCCCCGCCGACCAGGAAGTACGACGACGCCTTCAGGCGTACGAACGAGTAATAACGCCGGACCAGACGGTCATATGCATCCGCGCTCCCTTGCTTGGCAAGCGCGATCAGGTACCCATCCTCAAGATGTACTTGAGCCTGAGCACGACTTGGAGACAATCTGGCCACGAGCACGTCCCTCCCTGGGCCCTCGTCGGGTCCATTCGTCGTGGCGCGCACCTCCCCCGGCGCCCCTTTCGATGAGCAGAGGACCCATCAATAACCCTCAAGCTCAACGTTATGGGCCGGAGAGTTGCACGGTTATGTGGACGTGTCAAGCCGATCCTGCAAGATTCTGTACAGCAGGACGGCGGCAGTCGCACTCACATTGAGCGAATCGACGCGGCCGCGGAGCGGGAGTGAGACGAGGTCGTCGCATGCGGCGGCGACGCGCGGCCGCAGGCCCTTCCCCTCGGCGCCGAGGACGAGCACGACGCCACCCGAGTAGTCCGGCGCGCTGTACGGAGTGCGCGCTCCGGCCGCGGCGCCGTAGCACCAGGTCCCGGCGGCCTTGGCGTCGGCGAGGAAGTCGGCGAGGTTGCGCACGCGCGCGACCGCCAGGTGCTCGACCGCACCGGCCGACGCCTTGCACACCGCGGCCGTGACCTCCGCCGACCGCCGCTCGGGGATCACGACGCCGGTCGCGCCGACCGCCTCGGCCGTGCGCGCGACCGCGCCGAGGTTCTGGGGGTCGGTGACCTCGTCGAGCGCGACGATCAGAGGCGCGGGGGCCGCGAGGAAGTCGGCCGCGTCGGCATACGGGTACGGGTCGACCTCGGCACAGACGCCTTGGTGGGCATCGGAACCGCACCGCGCCTCGATCTCCTCGTTCGAAGCACGCAGCACCGGCGCCCCCGACCAGCCCTCGTCCGCAGCCCAGATCCGATGAACCCGCCGCCGCCCGCGCAACGCCTCCCGAACCGGGTTGCGGCCGTAAACGATGGTCAGGCCACGATCCGGCCGGGCCGAACGATCCGCGCGCGGGTCAGGCCGCCGGGATGAGCTCCGGTCCCTGCGGGCCGTCGCGCACCTCCCAGCCGAGCTCGCGGAGCTCGTCGCGGAGCCGGTCGGCCTCGGCCCAGTCCTTCGCCGCGCGTGCCTCGTCGCGCCGGCCCGCGAGTGCGACGGCGTCGGGCGGCGGGCCGGTCTCGGCCTCGAGCAGCGACTCGAGCCCGAGCACGCCGAGCATCTCGCGCAGATGCCCGTCGCCGGTGCCCTCCGGCAGCTTGTTGGCCGCCCCGATCCACTCGTACAGCGCGGGAAGCGCCCTGGCGGTGTTGAAGTCGTCCGCCAGAGCGTCGAAGAAGGCGTCGCGGTGCACCGCCAGCTCCTCCGGCGACTCGCCGGCGGCCAGCCGCCGCCCGGCGTCGCGGATCCGCCGCACGGCGTTGCCCGCCGCCTTCAGCGACTTCGGCGAGAACGTCAGCGGCTGCCGGTAGTGGCCGGTGCAGAAGTACAGAACCAGAGTCTCCGGACCGACCTCGTCGAGCACCTCGGCGAGCCCGCGGATGTTGCCGACCGACTTGGCCATCTTCTCGCCCGCGGCCGCCTCGAGCATGCCGTTGTGCATCCACAGCCGTGCCAGCGGCCGCCCGCGCCCGGCCACGGTCTGCGCGATCTCGTTCTCGTGGTGCGGGAACACGAGGTCGATGCCGCCGCCGTGGATGTCGAACTCGAGGCCGAGCAGCGACTCGGCCATCGCCGAGCACTCGATGTGCCACCCGGGCCGGCCGCGGCCCCACGGCGAGTCCCACCAGGTGTCCTCGCCCTCCTTGTGCGCCTTCCAGAGCGCGAAGTCGAGCGGGTCCTCCTTGCGGTCGGCGCCCTCGACGCCCTCGCCCTGGTCCATCTGCTCGACGTCGCGCTTCGAGAGCGCCCCGTACTCCGGCAGCGTGCGGACGCGGAAGTAGACGTCGCCGTCGGCGGCGTAGGCGTGTCCGCCCTCCACAAGAGCCCCGATCAGGTCGACGATCGGCTCGACGTAGTCGGAGGCGAGCGGCTCGTGGTCGGGCCGCCCGATCCCGAGCCGCCCGGTGTCGGCCATGTAGTGGGCCGTCATCTCGCGCGCCAGATCCGCGGACTCGCGCCCGGCCGCCCGCGCGGCGTCGTAGATCTTGTCGTTGATGTCGGTGATGTTCGCGACCAGCGTCGCGCGGTAGCCCTCGTGCTCCAGGAATCGCTTGAGCTGCGAGAAGACCACGAACGGCCGCGCGTTGCCCACGTGCACGCGCGAGTAGACGGTCGGCCCGCAGGCGTAGATGCCGACCGCGCCTTCGTCGCGCGGCTCGAGCGGCCGCACCTCGCGCCTCAGCGTGTCATAGAGCCGAATCCTCCGCACCGAGGGCGGACCTTAACTCAGCTACCGGAGCGTCGCCACGGCGAGCGCGGCAGCGCCCTCGCCGCGACCGACGAACCCCATCCCCTCGCCGGTCGTCGCCTTCACGTTGACGGAGCCGACGACGGCGGCCAGGGAGGCGACGATCGCGTCACGGTGCGGCGCGAGCTTCGGGCGCTCGAGCATCACCGTGGCGTCGACGTGCACCAGCTCGTGCCCCGCCTCGCGCACGCGCGCGACGACATCCCGCAGGAGCTGCATGGAATCGGCGTCCTTCCAGGCCACATCGGTGTCAGGGAAGTGCTGTCCGATGTCGCCCAGCCCGGCGGCGCCGAGCAGCGCGTCGGCGATCGCGTGAGCGAGCACGTCGGCGTCCGAATAGCCGGCGAGGCCGAGCTCGAACGGGATCTCGACGCCGCCGAGCACCAGCCGGCGCCCTGCCTCGAAGCGGTGCGAGTCGATGCCGATGCCGCTCCTCACCCGACCGGCTCCATCCGCCGCTGCCGGCGCTCGAACAGCGCGATCTCCCGGACTCCCACCCTGTCGAGCAGCTCCAGCGCGCGGTCGTACTCGAAGCCGAGCTGCTCGGGCACGTGCGCGTCGCTCGACAGCGCGATCGGACAGCCGGCGTCTACGAGCATCTCGAGGAACGGCACGGCCGGGTACTGCTCGCCGACCGGCTTGCGCCAGCCGGCGGTGGAGAGCTCGACGGCGACGCCCGTCTCCGCGAAGGCCTCGACCGCCGGCTCGTAGTAGCGGCGCAGGTCGCCTTCCGGCCGGGGCGCCGCACGACCCCACACCTTCACCAGGTCGGGGTGGCCGATGATGTCGTAGAGCCCGGAGCGGGCGGACTCGGCGACGGTCTCGAAGTAGCGTCGCCAGACCCTCTCGGGCGACTCGCCGCTGCCCCAGATCGAGTAGTCCTCGGTGTCGAGCGACAGGTCGCGCAGGAAGTGGATCGAGCCGACCACGTAGTCCCAGTCGCGGCCCTCGAGCTGGGTGGCGATCCGGTCCTCGCGGCCGGGCACGAAGTCCATCTCGATCCCGAGCCGCAGGTCGGTCTCCTCGCGTACGAAGCCGCAGTAGGCGTCGAGGTCGTCGTGCGCGTAGCGGCGCCAGAACGGGTGGTCCCAGATCTCGAGCGCGGCGCTGAAGCGGTAGATGTGCTCGGCGACTCCGAGCTCCGCTATCCCGCGCTCGGCCGCCGTCTCGCGGTAGCGCTCGGCGTTGGCGGTCGTGAAGGAGCGCTCGAAGGTGTGCTCGCGCTCGTCAGGGCGCAGATGGACGTGGTAGTCGGTCAGCAAGCAGCAGCTCGGCGATCCGGAGGTCGTGCGGGGTCGTGACCTTCAGGTTGGCGGGCGTGGACTCTACGACGCGCACGGTGCCGCCGGTGCGCTCCACCAGCCAGGCGTCGTCGGTGGCCTCGGCCAGCACCTCGTCGCCGACGGCCAGCGCGCGCTCGAGCGCCGCGCGGCGGAACGCCTGCGGCGTCTGGATCGCCCACAGTCGCGAGCGGTCGAGCGTCGCGGTGACGATCCGGTCCGGCCCGGCCTCCTTCACGGTGTCGGTGCAGGGCGCGGCGGCGACCGCGCAGTCGGCGTCGGCCAGCGCGGCGAGCGCCGCCGTGAAGTGGTCGGGCGTCACGAGCGGTCGCGCCGCATCGTGGACGACGACGTCGCCGGGCGGCGCGGCGGCCAGCGCCGCGCGGACCGACTCCGAGCGGGCAGCGCCGCCCGCCACGACGGTCACGTCCGGCCCGAGCCCGAGCTCGTCGCCCGCGGCTGCCACATCGGGCGGCGCTGCGACCACCACGTGGTCGATCGCGGCGGCGCGCAGGGCCTCGAGCGACCATTCGAGCATCGGGCGTCCGGCCAGAACGACGAACGCCTTGGGCCTTCCGGCGCCAAGGCGTTCACCGCTTCCGGCGGCCACGAGGAGCGCGACCGCCATCTCCGAGTCGCGGCGCGCCTACCCGGCGGCGGCCGCCAGCTGCTGGTCCGAGCGCTGGAGCAGATCGTCGAGGTAGGCCTCGGCCTCGTCCTCGGTCTTCTCCAAGGCGTACATCATCTCCGACGCAAGGATCTTCTTGGCCCGCGTGTACATCTGCTTCTCGCCCGTCGAGAGGCCCTTGTCCTGCTCGCGTACGGCGAGATTGCGCACGACCTCGGCGAGCTCATAGATGTCGCCGGTCTTGATCTTGTCGCGGTTGTGCTTGAAGCGCCGGTTCCAGTTCTTGGGCATGTCCGACACATCATCGGAGAGCACGGCGAGCACCTTCTGGACGGTGTCCTCGTCGATGACCCGGCGCAGGCCGGCCTTGCCGGCGTTCTCGCACGGGACCATCACGGTCATGTCGTTATGAAGGATCTTGATCGTGAGGTACTGGCGCACCTCGCCGAGGATCTCCTTCTCCTCCTTCTTGATGACCTGCCCGGCCCCGTGATGGGGGTAGACGACGTTGTCGCCGACCATGAAGTCGATGCACTCGGCCTCGCGGGTGATCTCCAGGTCCTCGATGTGCTCGGTAGCTGTCTCGGTGGGGATGGTGTCCTCCTTCATCGGGGTGCGTCCGGGTGCCGGACGACCTTCCGTCTCGCGCAACGCGCGCTCATGTCTGCAGGTAACGGTCCACGAGGTTGATCTCCTGAAGACGGCGAAGGCCCTCGCGGATGTCCTTCGCCCGGATCTCACCAACGCCGTCGACCGACTCCAGCTCGGGGTCGGTCGCGGCAAGGATCTCGTCCAGCCCGCGGAACTCGCGGACGATGTTCTGCACCACCAGCTTCGGAAGCCGGGGGATGCGGCCCAGGATGCGGTAGCCGCGGGGCGAGACGGGATAGTCGAGCGTGTTGACCTTGCGGTCGTAGCCGAGCAGCTCTGCCAGCCGCCCGAAGTCCAGCAGGTCCTGGTGCGCGAGACGCGCGATGCCGTCGAGCGCGATGGCGAACGCGTCGTCGCGGGGTTCCGCCAGGTAGTCGTGCAGCAGCGCCGCCTTGTCGCCGGCCACACCGACCATGGTCTCCTCGAGCTGCATCTCGATCAGCCGGCCCTCGGAGCCGAGCTCGACGATGTAGCGCTCGATCTCCACCGCCATCCGGGTCACCAGCTCAGCGCGCTGGAGCACCGTCAGGACGTCGTGAAGCGTGACCCCGCCCTCGAACTCGAGTGCAGTGAGGCGGGTGGAAACCTGGTCCAGCCGGGAGCGGTACTTGTCGAGGGTCGCGAGCGCCTGGTTGGCCTTGGCCAGGACCGCGGGGATCTCCTCGAGGATGTACTTCGCGCCGTCGACGTAGAGCGAGACGACGTCGCGCCGCTGGGAGACGGCGATGACCAGCGCGTCGGTCTGCTTGGACACGCGCTCGGCGGTGCGGTGGCGGGTGCCGGTCTCCGAGCTCAGGATCGTGGGATCCGGCATGAGCTGGACGTTGCACCAGGCGATCTTGGTCGCGCTGCCGTTGAGCGCGATCGCGCCGTCCATCTTGGCCAGCTGGTACATCATCGCCGGCGTGTAGTCGATGTCGAGCTTGATGCCGCCGGAGAAGAGGAACGCGAGCTCGTCGGGATCGCCGATGACGATCAGACCGCCCGTGCGCGCGTGGACGATGTTGTCGATCCCCTCGCGCACAGCAGTTCCGGGGGCGACCATCTCGAGCGCCTTGACGAGCCGGGGCTCCTGCCGCGCCTCGAGCTCAGCGAGCTCCTCCCCAGATCGCGGCGTCATCACCACCTAATTCTAGCAGTTGCTTTAACAGTGGATAAACGGCGTTGCAGAGCGAACTGAATCGATTCAGTAAGCGTTCATGCGGCGCGCGCAGCGGGCCTCGGGAGCGCGGCCCGCAATGCCTCCCTGAGGGTCGGAGCCTCGGTGGCTTCGCTGCCGCGCGGGGCGATCACCGGCTGCAGGCCGAACTTGGCGGCCTCGGCGATCCGACGGTCGGGATGGGCGACCGAGCGGAGCTCGCCCGTCAGCCCGACCTCGCCGAAGCAGCCCAGCGGGCGGTCGCCGCCGCCGAGCGGGACGCCGCGGTGGGCGCTGGCGACGGCGAGGGCGATGGCGAGGTCGGCTCCCGGCTCGTCGACCCGGACGCCACCGGCGACGTTGACGAACACGTCGGCCGCCCCCACGCCGACGCCGGCGTGGCGGGCGAGGACCGCCAGCACGAGCGCGAGGCGGTTGCGGTCGATCCCGTTCGCGACCCGTCGCGGCGGCACCAGCTCCGAGGGCGAGACCAGCGCCTGGACCTCGACGAGCAGCGGTCGCGAGCCCTCCATGGCGGCGAGCACGGCACTCCCGGGGGCGCGGGTCGCCTCGCCGACGAACCGCGCCGACGCGTCGGCGACCTCGACCAGACCCCCTGACCGCATCTCGAACACGCCCACGTCGTTGGTGGAGCCGAAGCGGTTCTTGAGGGCGCGCACCGTGCGATAGGTACGCTCGCGCTCGCCGTCGAACTGCAGCACGCAGTCGACGAGGTGCTCGAGCACGCGCGGGCCGGCCAGCGACCCCTCCTTGGTCACGTGACCGACGAGCAGCACCGCGATCGCGCGCGCCTTGGCGAGCCGGGTGATCCGGTCGGCGACCTCGCGCACCTGCCCGACCGAGCCCGCCGCGCCGGTCAGGTCGGGCGCGTGGAGGGTCTGCACCGAGTCGATCACGCAGACCTCGGGGCGCTCGGCGTCGAGCGTCGCGAGCACGGTCTCGAGGTCCGTCTCCGCCAGCACCGGGACCTCCAGCGCGGCGCCCGGCAGCCGCTCGGCGCGAAGGCGGATCTGGGCGGCCGACTCCTCGCCCGACACGTACAGCGTCCGCCGGCCGGCGCCCTGCAGGTTGCCGAGCGCCATCGTCGTCAGCGTCGACTTCCCGATCCCGGGCGAGCCGCCGATCAGCACCAGCGAGCCCGGCACCAGGCCGCCGCCGAGGATCCGGTCGAGCTCTTTGATGCCGGTCTGCAGCCGCGCGTGGCGGGGCGCCTCGACCTCGGCGAGCCGCACCGGCCGGGCGGCCCGGCCCCCGCCGCGCCGCTTCGCGGGACCGGCAGCGCCGCGCGCCTCCTCCGCGAGCGTGTTCCACGCGCCGCAGCCCGGGCACCGCCCGTGCCATTTGGCCGACTCGGAGCCGCAGGCGGAGCAGACGAAGACGGACGTGGGGCGCGGCATGGTCACAGGGACCCTAGGCGCGGCGGCGGACGATTCGCCCCCCGGGCGGACGAACTTCAACTGCGCAGGTAGGGAGGATGAGGAGCCGTTCGCGCGGCGGGAGCACGGGGGTGACCCAGATTTGTTGCCGTACACGCAACAGATCCGGGACACCCCTCGGACCCACCTCCCTAAATGCCGCAGTTGACGTTCGCCGGCGCAACGAAGGCGCCCGCGCGGCCAGCCGAGCCGCGACGAGCGCGCGGTCAGCGCGGCGCGGCCAGATGCCCCGCCGCCGCCGCCAGCTCGTGCGCGCGCCCCGCCACCACCGGCATCCCGAGCGTGTCGGCGGTCGCGTTCGCGTCCTCGAGCAGGCCTCGCGCTCGCGCCCGGTCGCCGCGGCGGCGGCGCGTGAGCAGCATCTCGGCGTACGCGAGCTGGGTGCGAGCCACCCAGGGCCCGGCGCCCATCCGCTCGTGCATCGCGAGCGCGTTGATGAAGTGGCCCTCGGCCAGCTCCCAGGAGCGCATCGCCGCGGCGAGTATGCCGAGCAGCCGGGAAGCGGAGCCGTTGCACGTCGCGGCCCGCCCCACGACCACGTTGCGCCCCGCGAACGGCTCGAGCAGCGTGTACAAGGGCTCGGCGCGCCGCCCGTCGCCCAGCGCCCCCGCCACCTCGGCCAGCAGCGTCACGCCGATCAGCCAGTTGGCGTCGCGCGGCAGGTCCTCCAGCCGGGCCAGCGCCTCGAACTCGGCGCGCGCCTCGTCCTCGCGCCCCAGCTCGACCAGCAGCAGCGCGAGCCCGGCGCGCCAGGCCACCAGCATCGGGTACAGCTCCACGAACCGCCGCACCGCCGGCTCGACCTCCGCGAGCCGGCCCTGCTCGCGGCGGATGTTGAACATCGCCTGCGCGTAGGCATTCAGGGCGTTCTCGGCCTGCCCGCGGCGACCGACCTCGAGCGCCTCGTCGGCGAGCCGCTCGGCCACCGCGAACCGGCCCGTCATCTGTGCGCGCGTGCAGCGCAGGAGCAGCGTCCACCACAGCCACAACGGTCGCTGAAGGGCATCCGCGAGCTTGGACGCGGCCGCGATCTGGACGTCTGCGCCCACCACGTCGCCGAGCTCGAGCAGGTCGACGACCGTCCAGCCCGCGCCTTCGAGCTCGAGCTCGGCATCGCCGGTCTGCTCGGCCACCCGGCGCAGCTCGGCGGCGACCTCGAGCCGCTCGTCGACCGTCTCCGGCCGCCACAGCGCGTAGTGCCGAGCGTCGAGGCATACGGCCAGCGTCCGCGGGTCCCCGAGCCGCCGCGCGAGCTCGACCGCCTGCTCGGACAGCGCCTGGCGGCGGTTCGGATCGCCCGAGTAGTAGAGCTCGAGTGCGAGCCGCGCGAGCAGCCGCGCGCGCAGCGGGCTGTCCTCCTCGCCGAGCGCCGCGAGCGCCTCCTCGAGCACCGCCAGCCGCTCCTCGTCCACGCGGCCCAGCACCGACCACTGGCCGGCGAAGCCGAGCGCGGCACGCCCCAGCAGCGCTGCGTCGCCGAGCGCCCTCGCGGTGGCCGCGGCATCCTGGAACGTCGCCCGCGCCGCGTCCTCCAGGCCGGCCCGGTCCTCCGAGGCGCCCTGCGCGAGCAGAAGCTCGGCGCGCACCGGGTCCTCACGGGCGCCGGTCAGGTCGCGCGCGCGCAGCGCGGCGCGGTAGTGCTGCGCCGCCTCCTCCCAGGCCAGCAGGCGGTCGGCGCGGCGGGCGGCGGCGAGCGCGTAGTCGATCGCGCGGTCGGGCTGCTCGACCGGCGCCGCCTGGGCGAAGTGGAAGGCGAGCTGGGGCAGATAGGGGTCGAGGTCGCTGCCGCGCAGACGCACGATCGCCTCGCCGACACGGCCGTGCAGCCGCGCCCGGCGCAGCCGCGAGAGCCCGTCATACAGCGTCGCGCGAACGAGCGCGTGCATGAACGCGTAGCGGCCGACGCGTCCGGTCTCGCGCAGCACCCGCGCGCCGACGCCGTCATCGAGCGCCGCGATCAGCGCGTCGTCGTGGATCGGCGCGACCTCCTCGAGCACGTCGTAGTCGAACTCGCGTCCGATCACGGCCGCGATCTGGAGCGCCTGGCGCGACTCCGGGTCGAGCCGGCGCAGGCGCCGCGACGTGACCTCGCGTACGCCGTCGGGGACGCCCGCCTCGGTCAGCGAGATGTCCGCGTGCAGCTCGCGCTCGCTCTCGCGAAGGTGGCGGACGACCTCCTCGATGAAGAACGGGTTGCCCTCGGTCTCGCCGTGCAGGGCGCGCACGAACGCGGGCTCGGCGCCGTTCACGCCGAGCGCGGCGACCAGCTCGGCAACCTCGGGCTCGGCGAGGCCGCCGAGGTCGAGCCGCTTGAGCAGCCCTTCGCGCCGGACGTCGCCGACCAGCTCGAGCAGCGCGTGGCCAGGCTCGAGCTCGGTCTCGCGGTAGGTGCCGAGCAGCAGCACACGGCGCGGCTGAGGAGAGCGCACGAGATGTCGCAGGAGCTGCAGCGTCGGCCGGTCGGCCCAGTGCAGGTCGTCGAAGATCAGCACGAGCGGCGCCTGTGCGCCGGCCTCCCCGAGCAGCGCCGCAACCGCGTCGAAGAAGCGCATCCGCCGCGTGTCCGGGTCGCCCGCCTCGTCGGCCGGCGGCGGGCCGAGCTCGCCGAACAGCAGCCCGAGGTCGGCCGCGCGCACGCCCAGGCGCTCGCGCAGCGGCTCGAGCGAGGCGCCCGACGACCAGCCGCGCACCATCTCGACCACCGGCTGGTAGGGGGCGAGCGCCTCCTCGTCGAAGCGGCCGTAGAGGACGATCGCGCCGTCGTCGCGCGCGCGCCGCGCGAGCTCGGCGGCGAGCCGCGTCTTGCCGATGCCGGCGTCGCCGGCCAGGAGCACGAGCTGCCGTCCTTCGGCGAGCGCATCGCCCCAGGACTGCTCGAGCACTCCGAGCTCCTGCCTGCGACCGACCAGCGCTTGGCGGTCGAGCGCGGCCGCCAGCGGCGCCGGCCAGCCCACCACGGGCACCGGCTCGGGGGAAGCGGCGGACGCCAGGGCGAGCTCCTCGCCGCGCAGCAGGCGCTCGTGCACGGCCATGGCGGCGGCGCTCGGCGTGGTGCCGAGCTCGTCGCGCAGCAGGATCCGCAGCTCCTCGAAGGCGCGCAGCGCCTCGGCGGGATTGCCGGCCGCGTCGTGCACCTCCATCAGCAGCCGGTGCGCCGACTCGCGGAACGGAGCGGCCGCGATCGCCGCCCGCGCCGCCTGCTCGGCGGCGCCGAGCTCGCGCCCGCCCTGATGAAGGCCGGCCTCGGCCAGCACCTCGAGCGCCCGCACGCGCACCGTCTCGAGCTCGCGCCGGGCCTCGTTCCCCCAAGGGCCCTCGCAGTCCGGCAGGAAGGTCTGGAGGTCGACGGTCAGCACCTCGCGCGCGGCGGCGGCCGCCGCCGGCCAGTCGCACGCGTCGATCGCGGCCTCGGCGCGCACGGTCGCGGTTGCCGCCGCCTCGACGTCGACGTCGATCGGCTCTTCGAGCGTCAGCCGCAGCTCGGAACGGCCGGCGAGCGTGCCGTCGCCCAGGGTGCGGCGCAGCTTGGAGAGGAGCGCGGAGAGCGCGGTGTCGGCCGCGGCGGGTGGCTTCTCGGGCCACAGCAGGTCGATCAGCTCGCCGCGGCCGCAGTCGCGGTCCCGGTTGAGGACGAGGTACGCGAACAGGAGCCGGCCCTGCCGTCCGGGCAGCGCCACACCGAGGGAGCGACCTCCGTGATCTACTCCCATCGGCCCGCACAGGCGTATCGTCCACCCCGTCTGGTGAGCCACGCGCGACCCACGCTATCGCGCCGCCAAGGTTTCTCCAAGGTTTCGCCAATCGGTATCCCGCATGATTCTGGTCGTGGCGACGGGAAATGCCTCGTCGTCGCGATTGCGACATGGACGTTGCGACATACATGAGCGGGACCCAAATCCCGCCATCCCCTCCGCAGGGATCGCCTGACCCACGATCCCCGGCTTGGCGCCGCCCACCCTCACCCCCGGGCGGCGCCGCGAGGCGGACGCCGTCTGACCCGCGGCCCACCGCCACCCCATAACGCGTGAAGGCCCGCCTGACGGCGGGCCTTCGTGCTTTTGGGGTGGCCGGGGTTGCTCCGCGGGGCGTCCGGCCCGCGGCCTGATGCAGAGCCCGGCATCCGGCCGGGCTTAACCGGGCTTCGCCCTCCTGAACGTCAACTGCTCTTGTCCAGGGCGCCCAGTACGTCGGTGACGAGGTCCTCTGTGTCCTCGCAGCCGGCCGAGAAGCGGATGAACCCTTCGGGGACGTCGTCGGTGGCCCAGCGAGCGCGGCGCTCGGCGGTCGTGTGCACGCCGCCGAAGCTTGTCGCCTCGCTCACCAGGTCACTGGCGTCGAGGAACGCCTGGGCGGCCTCCGCGGTCGGCAGCGCGAACGACAGCACCGGGCCGACGCCCGGCCAGCGCACGTGCGTGAGGTCGTCGCGCCCGGCGAGCGCCTCCGCCAGCGCGAGCGCGTTGGCCTGCGCGCGCTCGAGCCGCAGCCCGAGCGTCGCGAGCGACCGGTGCGCCAGCCACGCCTCGAACGGGCCGAGGATGGCGCCGGTGCGGATCCGCCACTCCACGAGCTCCTCGGCGAGCGCGTCGTCGCGGACGCTGACGGCGCCCAGCAGGACGTCCGAGTGCCCGGTCAGCGCCTTCGTGCCGGAGGTCATGGCGAAGTCGGCGCCATGGTCGAGCGGCTGCAGGCCGAGCGGGGTGGCGACCGTGTTGTCGATCGCGGCCAGCGCGCCGGCCGAGTGCGCCGCCGCCACGACGGCGTCGAGGTCGCAGACGTCCAGGCGCGGGTTCGACGGCGTCTCCACCCAGACCAGATTGGCGCCGTCGCAGGCCGCGACGATCCGCTCGGTGTCGGTCGGCACGAGCCGCACCTCGATGCCCTTGGGCTCGAGGTCGAGCTCGGCGATGTTGCGGATCCCGGGATAGCCGTCGCCGCAGGCGACCAGCACGTCGCCCGGCCGCAGCCGCGGCATCACCACGGCGGTGACCGCCGCCATCCCGGAGGAGAACACGACGCAGCGGCCGCCGTCGAGCTCCCCGATCGCACGCTCGAGGTGGGTCCACGTCGGATTCGCGTCGCGGCCGTAGCCGTACGGGGTGCTGTGCGCGTCGCCGCGCAGGTGGAAGGGGGCGGCGAGGACGGGGCCGGGGAGCAGCGGCTCGCCCTGGGCGGCGGGCGGCAGACCGGCGTGGACGGCGCGTGTGCTCGGACCGTGAGGCATCGGACGACGGTAACGTCTGCGCGCGATGCGGAGCCTGGCGCCGGCACTGGCCGTGGCGGTGATGCTCGCCGCGCTGGCCTGGCCGGCGGGCGCGTGGGCGCAGCGCTGGGAGCCGGACGTGGCGGCGGCGGCGGCGTGGGCGGCGCAGCGCCAGGGCACGGTGAGCTTCGCCGTGCGCACGCCGCACCGGCTGTACGGCCGCGGGGTCGATCGCCAGGTCCCGGCCGCGAGCGTGCTGAAGGCGATGCTGATGGTCGGCTACCTCCGCGACGGGCGGTCCGATCGCGCGCTGTTACGGCCGATGATCACCCGCTCCGACAACGGCAGCGCCACCCGTGTCCGGGATCTCATCGGCAACGGCGCCCTGATCCGCCTCGCCCATGACGCCGGCATGACGCGCTTCGCCGTCGATCCGATCTGGGGCATGTCGCTGATCACCGCGCGCGACCAGACGCGATTCTTCCTCGACCTCGAAAGCCTGCTCCCGCGGCGGCACCGCGCCTACGCGCTGCGGCTATTGCGCTCGATCGTGCCCTCCCAGCGCTGGGGTATGGCGCGGGTGATCCCCGAGGGCTGGCGGCTCCACTTCAAGGGCGGCTGGGGGTCGGGGACCGGGGCGGTCGATCACCAGGTCGGCCTGCTGCGACGCGGGGACCACCGCGTGGCGATCGCGGTGCTCACCACCGGCAGCCCCTCGCACGCCTACGGCAAGGCAACGCTCGAAGGGGTGTCGAAGCGGCTGCTGGCCGGCCTGGGCGTGATCGGCACCGCAGGAGCGTCAGAGGGCGCCCTGGCGGGCGCCCCCTAAGCACACGCGCGCCGCAGGCGCAAGTTTCCCTTACTCGTCGGCCGGCGGGGGCTCGACCGCCGGCTGGTCGAGCGCGCCGCCGTCGTCGACGCCCTCCTCCGGCTGGTCGGTCTTGCCGCCGACCGTGGCCGGGACCGGCTTCTTCTCGGCCTTGACGATCGAGAGCGTGAGCTCGTCCTCGCTCTCCTCGGACGCCTTGTCGACGAGCACGGTCGCCTGCGGCTCGAGCTCCGAGCGGAGCACGAAGTCGGCCAGCGGATCCTCGATGTAGCGCTGGATCGCCCGCCGCAGCGGCCGCGCGCCCATCGCCGGGTCCCAGCCCTTCTCGACCAGGAAGTCCTCCGCCGAGTCGGTCAGGTCGAGCTGCAGCTCGCGCTCGGTGAGCTGGCCGCGGATGCGGCGCAGCAGCAGGTCGACGATCGACTTGATCTCCACCTTGGTCAGCTTGTGGAAGACGATGACCTCGTCGATGCGGTTGAGGAACTCGGGGCGGAAGACCTTCTTCAGCTCGCCCGTGACCCGGTTCTTCATGTCGTCGTAGGTCATGCCGTGGTCGTCGTCGCCGACCGTGAAGCCGAGCGGCGTGTTCCGCGCGATCTCGCTGGCCCCGATGTTCGAGGTCATGATCACGATCGCGTGGCGGAAGTCCACGGTGCGGCCCTGGGAGTCCGTGAGCCGGCCGTCCTCCAGGATCTGCAGGAGGATGTTGAAGACGTCAGGGTGCGCCTTCTCGATCTCGTCGAGCAGGAGCACGCTGTACGGCTTGCGGCGCACGGCCTCGGTGAGCTGGCCGCCCTCGTCGTAGCCGACGTAGCCCGGAGGCGAGCCGACCAGCCGCGACACGGCGTGCTTCTCCATGTACTCCGACATGTCGATCCGCACCATCGCGTCCTCGTCGCCGAACAGGAACTCGGCGAGCGTGCGGGCGAGCTCGGTCTTGCCGACACCGGACGGGCCGAGGAAGACGAACGAGCCGGTCGGGCGCTTCGGGTCCTTGAGGCCCGCGCGCGAGCGGCGGATCGCCTTCGAGACGACCTGGATCGCCTGGTGCTGGCCGATGACGCGCTTGTGCAGCTCGTCCTCCATCCGCATCAGCTTCTGGGTCTCGGCCTCGGTGAGCTTGAAGACCGGGATGCCCGTCCACATCGAGACGATGTCCGCGATCTCCTCCTCGCCGATGCTCGGGCGCTCGCCGCCCTCGCCGGACTCCCAGGCGTCCTCGAGCTCGCGCTTCTTGTTGGTGAGGCGCCGCTCCTTGTCGCGCAGCTGCGCGGCCTTCTCGAACTCCTGATTCTCGATCGCGGCCTCCTTGTCGCGCCGCGTCGTCTCGATCTCCTCCTCGAGCTCCCGGTACACGGGCGGGGAGGACATCGACTTGATGCGCATGCGCGACGCGGCCTCGTCGATGAGGTCGATCGCCTTGTCGGGGAGGAAGCGGTCGGAGATGTAGCGGTCGGCCAGCTCGGCCGCCGCCTCGAGCGCCTCGTCGGTGATGGTGATCTTGTGGTGCGCCTCGTAGCGGTCCTTGAGGCCCTTGAGGATCTGGACCGTCTCCTCGATCGACGGCTGGTCGACCGTGATCTTCTGGAAGCGGCGCTCCAGGGCGCTGTCGCGCTCGAGGTACTTGCGGTACTCGTCGAGCGTGGTGGCGCCGACGGTCTGCAGCTCACCGCGGGCCAGGGCCGGCTTGAGGATGCTGGCGGCGTCGATCGCGCCCTCGGCGGCGCCCGCCCCGACGAGGTTGTGGAGCTCGTCGATGAACAGGATGATGTCGCCGCGCTGGGTGATCTCCTTCATCACCTTCTTCAGGCGCTCCTCGAACTCGCCGCGGTACTTCGAGCCCGGCGACCAGCGCGGCCAGGTCGAGCGTGTAGATCTGCTTGTTCTTGAGCAGCTCCGGCACGTCGCCGTTGGTGATGCGCTGGGCGAGGCCCTCCACCACGGCGGTCTTGCCGACGCCGGGCTCGCCGACCAGAACGGGGTTGTTCTTGGTGCGGCGGCTGAGGATCTGCATGATCCGCTCGATCTCGGTCTCGCGACCGACGACCGGGTCGAGCTTGCCCTCCGCCGCCAGCTTGGTCAGGTTGCGGCCGAACTGGTCGAGCAGCTTGGACGACTTCTTGCCCTGCGGGTCCTGGCCGCCCGCGGCGGCGCCGGAGCTCGCGCCGGAGCCGGACTGCCGCCGGCCGCCGGGGCCGGACAGCATGCGGATGACCTCGTTGCGGATCTTCTCGCTGTCGGCGTCGAAGTCGAGCAGGATGCGTGCGGCGACGCCCTCGTTCTCGCGCACGAGGCCGAGCAGGATGTGCTCGGTGCCGATGTAGTTGTGGCCGAGGGAGAGCGCCTCGCGCAGGGCGAGCTCGAGCACCTTCTTGGCACGCGGCGTGAACGGGATCTGGCCGGAGGTGACCTCCTCGCCCGAGCCCACGATGCGGACGACCTGGGCGCGAACGCGCTCGACCGTGATGTCCAGGCTCTCCAGGACGCGAGCGGCGAGACCCTCTTCCTCGCGGAGGAGGCCGAGCAGGATGTGCTCGGTGCCGATGTAGTTGTGCTTGAGGGTTCGGGCTTCCTCTTGCGCGAGGACGACCACCTGACGTGCTCGCTCTGTGAATCGCTCGAACATGGTGGTGCGCAGTCCTTCCTGCTACTTGATGGCTAGCGCTCGGTCGTTTCGGCGGTCCGGACGTGGGGTCGGAAGACGAAAATACCCCGATCCTTCATCCGTGTATTCGGCAGCGCCTGCCCTGCGGATGAACGATTCGGGGTTCGCTTTGCGGCCATGGGTCAGTTTACCAACGGGTCCCAGCGTGACCGGAAGCCGTCAGCGGGCCGGCGCGAGACCCGTCACGAAGACGAGCCAGGCTCGTCACGCATCACGGGGAACAGGACGACTTCCCGGATCGTGGAACGGCCCGTCAACAGCATCACCAGCCGGTCGATGCCGATTCCGATCCCGCCCGTCGGCGGCATCCCGTGCTCGAGAGCGCGCACGTACGCCTCGTCGTAGGGCATCGCCTCCTCGTCGCCGGCGGCCGCGTCGGCCCGCTGTGCCTCGAAGCGGGCGCGCTGGTCGTCCGGGTCGTTGAGCTCGCTGTAGCCGTTCGCGAACTCCATCCCGCCCGCGAACGCCTCGAAGCGCTCGACGAGGCCGGCTCGGAGCGGTGCATCTTCGCCAGCGGCGACAGCTCGACCGGGTAGTCGAACAGGAACGTCGGCTCGACCAGCGTGGGCTCGACGTACTTCGACAGCAGGTGGTCCACCAGCCGCGGCCAGGTCGCCTCGTGCTCGGCCGGATCGAGGCCCGCCGCGACCATGGCGGCGCGCAGCGAGTCGGCATCGCGGTGCTCGTACACGTCGATGCCCGTCCGCGCCGAGATCGCCCCGCCGAGCGTCTCCCGCTTCCACGGGGGTTCGAATCCGCTGAACCCCAGAGCCGAGGCCACCGACGCCACCAGCCGCTCGCACCGGTCCGCGACGTCCTGGTAGTCGGCGTACGCCTCGTACCACTCGAGCATCGTGAACTCGGGGTTGTGCTTGAACGACACGCCCTCGTTGCGGAAGTCCTTGCCGATCTCGTACACCCGCTCGAGCCCGCCCACGATCAGCCGCTTCAGATACAGCTCGGTCGCGATACGGAGATACAAGGTGCGGTCGAGCTCGTTGTGGTGGGTCGTGAACGGCCGCCCCATCCCGCCGCCGTAGATCGGCTGCAGGATCGGCGTCTCGACCTCGACGAACCCCTCGGCATCGAGGAACCGGCGGACCTCCGAGATCACGCGCGCACGCGCGATGAACAGCTCGCGCGCCTCGTCGTTCGCCATCAGATCCAGCTCGCGATGCCGGTAGCGGGTCTCGACGTCGGTCAGCCCGTGGTGCTTCTCGGGCGGCGGCCGCAGCGACTTGGCGAGCAGTGTCCAGTCCTCGAGCTTCAAGGAGAGCTCGCCCCGGCGCGTGCGGAACACCGTCCCGTCGGCGCCGAGCAGGTCGCCGAGGTCGAGTGAGACGAGCCGGTCCAGTGACTCCTGCCCCAGGACATCGGCCCGCGCGTGCAGCTGGATTCGGCCGGACCGATCGACGAGATCCAGGAACGCGGCACGACCCTGCCCCCGCCGGGCGGCCAACCGCCCGGCCACGCGCGCCCGCACCTCGGTCTCCTCCCCTGGCTGAAGCTCGGAGAACGGCGCCTTCACATCGGCGATCGGCCGCACGCCGGGGAAGGCGTGCGGGAACGGCTCGACGCCCTCGTCGCGCAGCGCGGCGAGCTTGCGCCGGCGCTGAGCGACCAGGTCGTCGCTCACACCTTGGCGACGTCGATCTTGGTGATCTTCAGCTCGCGGGCCTTGCCGTTCGGCAGCGTCACGCTGACCACGTCCCCGCGCTTGTTCCCGAGCAGCGCCTTGCCGACCGGCGACTCGTTCGACAGCCGGTTCTCGCCCGGATTCGCCTCCGTCGAGCCGACGATCGTGTACTGGAGCGACTTGCCCGAGCCCTCGTCCTTGACGTTGACCACCGAGCCCACGCGGACGACGTCGTTCGACAGCTCCGAGGCGTCGATCACCGAGGCCGAGCGCAGCTTGTCCTCGAGCGCGGCGATCCGCGACTCGAGCATCGCCTGCTCGTTCTTGGCGTCGTCGTACTCCGAGTTCTCGGAGATGTCGCCGAACTCGCGGGCCTCCTTGATCCGCGCAGCGACCTCCCGTCGCTTCTCGGTCGAGAGGTACTCGATCTCCTGCTTGAGCTTCTCGAGGCCTTCGGGTGTGAGGATGACGTCCTTCTGCATGTCGTCGTCCTTGGGGGTGGGGTCCGGAGAAAGAAAACGCCCGCACTTGGCGGACGAGAGAATGCGCTCAGACGGCGGCGCGGCCGAGCATGGTAGCACCGAATTCGGCGATCACGAGACGCTGATCGGAGAGCGTCCCGGCGCGCTGCAGCGCGTCGAGCACGGCGCGCGGCGCGTCGAGCCGCTCGGCGTACCACGGGTGGAATTTCCTCAGATAGCGAGCGGCGCGATCAGGCCCCAGGTGCTCCTCGGCGCAGTCGAGCACCCAGCCCCATTCGTCGAGCACCTCGCCCACGCCGGGCTCGTCGTCACGGACGCCGAGAACCTGCTCGAACAGCCACGGGTTCCCGAGCGAACCCCGGGCCAGCATCACCGCCTCGCACCCCGTGTAATCGAACACCCAGCGCACGTGATCGGCGTCGTCCATGCCGCCGGTGACGATCACCGGCACCGGGAGCGACTCGACCAGCGAGGCTGCGAGCTCGTAGTCCGGCGTCCCCTTGTGGCGGACCTTGATGGTGCGCGGGTGGAACGTGATGCCGGCCACACCGGCCTCCGACACCAGCCGCCGCGCCACCTCGACTCCCTCGGCGCGCAGCTTCACCGTCACCGGCAGCCCGGAGCCCTCGGCGGCGGCCCGGGCGACCGACACCGCGGTGTCCGGGTCCGACAGCAGCGCCGCACCTGCGCCCGTCTTCATCACCTTCGGCACCGGGCAGCCCATGTTGAGATCGATGATGTCCGCGCCGATCCCGGCCACGTGGGCGGCCGCCGAGCGCATGATCTCCGGGTCCTGCCCGAACAGCTGGATCGAGACCGGCCCACCCTCGCGCTCGCGCGGGTCGATCGTCAGCAGCTCCTGGTGCGTCTTGCGGTTGCCGTAGTGGATCGCGAACGACGACACCATCTCGGACACCGCCAGGCCGGCGCCGTAGCGCTTGGCCTGGAGGCGCACGAACCAGTTGCCGATCCCGGCCAGGGGAGCGAGCACGACCCGGTTCGGGATCGTGACGCCGCCGAGCGACCAGGAGTCATGCAGTGAACGAGATAGGGGTTTCGCCCGCATCGCTTCACGAGGTTATCCGGCGGTGGTTCAGCGATGCGGGCAACGGTTAACCCGCCTGGTTTCTCTCCCAGATGATCCGCAGCCCCTCCAGGGTCAGCAGGTCGTCGACGGCGTCGAGCGAGTCGCAGAACGGGACCACCGTCCGCGCCAGCCCGCCGGTCGCGATCGCCTTCGTGGTCTCGCCGAGCTGCTCGCGCAGGCGGCCCACGATCCCGTCCACCATCGCCGCGTAGCCGAAGACCATCCCCGAGCGGATCGCGTCGACGGTCGACTTGCCGACCAGCGCGCGTGGCTCGACGAGCTCGATCCTGGGCAGCGCCGCCGCCCGGTCGCTCAAGGCCTCGAGGGAGATCTCCACCCCCGGGAAGATCACGCCGCCGAGGTACTCGCCGTCGGCGGACACCACGTCGTGCGTGACGGCCGTCCCGAAGTCCACGACCACGCACGGTCCGCCCAGCTTCTCGTAGCCCGCGATCGCGTTCACGAGCCGGTCGGGGCCGATCTCGCGCGGGTTGTCGTAGCGGATCGGCATGCCGGTCCGCAGCCCGGGGCCGACGACCGTCATCTCGTGCCCGAGGTAGCGGTGCGCCATCTCGGTCCACTCCGGCCGCAGCTGCGGCACGGTGGAGGACACGATCGAGGCGTCGATCAGCTCGAACGTGACGCCGCGGAGGGCGAGCAGGGCGCGCAGCGCCGCCCCGAGCTCGTCCGCCGTCGACTCGCGCACGGTCGCGAACCGCCAGTGCTCCTGGAGCACGCCGTCGCGGAACGTGCCGATGTGCGTCTGCGTGTTGCCGACGTCGACGACCAGCAGCATCGGCCCCACACTAGACCGCGCGACGTCGAGCGGCGGGCCGGCGCGGCGGACGTCCTGGCCGGGCCCGAGCTCGGCCAGCGCGTCGGCGGCGCGGCCCGCGCCCGGCACCACGAGCTCGGGGTCGAGCTCGAGCAGCGGCAGGAGCACGAACCGCCGCGTCGTCACCTCGCGGTGCGGCAGCCGCAGCCGCTCGGACTCGTACTCGAGGTCCTCGAGCAGCAGCAGGTCGACGTCGATCGGCCGCGGCCCGTGCCGCACGCCGCCCGGCGCGCGCCCGAGCGCGCGCTCGACCGCCTTGCAGGCGTCCAGCAGCGCCTCCGGCTCGAGCTCCGTCTCGATCCGCACGCAGGCGTTGTAGAAGTCGCGCTGGTCGACCACCTCGCCGACCGGCTCGGTCTCGTAGACGGACGACGACGCCAGCACCGGGACGCGGTGGACCCACAGGTCCTCGACCGCGGCCTGCAGGTTGGCGCGCCGGTCGCCGACGTTCGAGCCGAGGCCGAGGTAGCCGAGCCTCATGCCCGGATCAGCGCCAGCTGGCGCGACTGGGCGAGCAGCGTGCCGTCGGCGGCCCACAGCTCGCCGTCCTCCTCCCAGACGCCGCCCGCCGAGAAGCGCGACCGGTAGTCGGCCAGCACCCATTCGCCGCTCGCCACGGGAGCCCGGAAGTGGATCGTCAGGTCGAGCGTCGGCGCGCCGGCGAACCGGCCGAGCTTCGAGAGAGCCGCCGGCATCCAGCCGTCGGACAGCGCCGTGAGCGCGAGGTGATCGAGCGGCCGCGGGGGATCGAACCGCAGCCACGCGAGGTTGCGCGGCCTGCCGCCGAAGACCGGGAGCACGGGGCGGACCTCGAGCCGGTCGACGAAGCCCGGCCTCGGATCCTCCCGCTCGAGGCGCCCGAACGCGTCCGGGCTCCGCGCGTCCGGCGGCGTCTCCGCCCACTCGGGCTCACCGTCGCGCCAGACCGCGCACGACCCGAGCGCGAGCGCGACGGGCCGGCCGTCCTGCTCGATCCGCAGGTTCAAGCTCGTGGTCGAGCGGCCGCTGCGCTCGACCGTCGCGCACACCTCGACCGGACCGGCCTGCGGCGGCTCGGCGAAGTGGACGGTGAGCGAGCGCGGGCGGCGCGCCGGGTCGTCGACCGCCGCCATCATCGCGCGCGTCAGGAACGTGGCGACGTAGCCGCCGAACGGACCCCGCACGACCCACCAGCGGTCGCTCACCGTGCCGCGCCAGCGCGTCGGCGTCAGTTGCTCGAGCGCGGTGTCCGCATCCAGCGGATGGGTCACGACTCGGCCAGCCCCAGTCGCGAGTGCAGCCGCGCGAGCGGCCGCGGCGCCCACCAGTTCCAGCGCCCGAGCAGCGCCATCAGCGACGGGACGAGCAGCGCCCTGACCAGGAACGCGTCGATCAGCACGGCAAGGGCGGTGCCGATGCCCAGCTCCTTGATGAACACGATCTCGGAGGTGGCGAAGGCGCCGATCGCGATGCAGAACAGCAGCGCCGCGTAGGTGACGATCCGGCCCGTGCGCTCGAGCCCGACCGCGACCGCCTCGCGGTCGTCGAGCCCGCCGTCGCGCGCCTCCTTGATCCGCGTGAGCAGGAACACGCCGTAGTCGGTGGAGAGCCCGAAGGCGACGCAGAACAGCAGGATCGGCTGGGTGGACTCGAGCGCGCCCTGGGAGTCGTAGGCGAGCAGCGACTCGAAGCGGCCGTCCTGGAAGATCAGCACGAGCAGGCCGAACGCGGCGCTGAGGGTGAGCAGGTTCATGAGCAACGCCTTGACCGGCAGTACCACCGAGCCGGTCATCACGAACAGGATCACGAGCGTGCTGCCGCACAGCAGGGCCAGCGCCAGCGGCAGGGAGTCGCTCAGCGATGCCTGCTGGTCGACGAACGCGGCGGTCCCGCCTCCCACGCGGAAGCCGAACGGCGGATGCTCGGCCCGGATGTCGCGCACGAGCCGCTGCGCCTCGTCGGAGAGCGGCTCGGCGCCGGTCACGACGTCGACCCGCCAGACGCCGTCGGCCCGCTGTGGCGGCGCCACGGCGTCGACGTTCGGCAGTTCCTCGAGGCCCTCTGCCCAAGCCGTGACTGTGCGCGGGTTGCCACGCTCGGCCGCGATGTAGATCGGGGTGGTGCGGCCGGGCGAGAACTCGCGGTCGAGCACGTCGCCGACCACGCGGGCGGAGCGGTCCTGCGGCAGCACGCTCGCGTCGACGCCGGTGAACTCGATCCGCAGGAACGGCAGGCCCATGACGATCAGCAGCGCGGCGGTGGCGGCGGCGATCGGCCCCGGGCGGCGCATCACGGCCTGCGAGAACCGGTACCACGGGCCGGCGCGGACCTGCGCCGCGTCGCGGTGCATCGAGACCTGCCAGCGCTTCAGGCTGAGCGCGTTCACGCGCGGACCGAGGGCGGCGAGCAGCGCCGGGAGCACGGTGAGGGAGACCACGGCGGCGGTCAGCGACACGAGCACGCCGCCGACGCCCATCGAGAACAGGAACCGCAGGTCGAACACCATCAGCGCGGCCATCGCGGCGGCCACCGTGACCGCGCTGAAGGCGACGGTGCGGCCGGCGGTGCGCAGCGTGGCGCGCAGGGCGTCGCCGGTGTCCGCGCCCTTGGCGAGCTCCTCGCGGAAGCGCGAGACGACGAACAGCGAGTAGTCGATCGCCAGGCCGAGCCCCGCGCCGGTGATCAGGTTGATCGCGAACACCGACATCGGCTCGATCTCGTTCACGAGCCGCAGCCACACGAACGTGGCGAGGATCGCCGTCGCGCCCACGGCCACCGGCAGCAGCGCGGCGACGACGCTGCGGAAGACGACCAGCGACAGCAGGAACAGCAGCGGGAAGGCGAGCAGCTCCGCGCGCGCGAGGTCCTGCTCGATCTGCTCGCCGACCTGCATGAAGGCGAGCCGGCCGCCGCCGGCGGTCACCCCGGGCTCGCGCTCGACGCGCTCCTTCAGCCGCTCGGCGGCGGCGTCCTCGTCCACGCCGGCGCGGAAGGTCGCGAGCAGGTAGGTCGTGCGGCGGTCGCGGGAGACGAGCTCGGCCGGCTCGCCGCCGCGGACGGCGACCACCTCGGCGACGTCCGGGGTCGCGCAGCGAGCGCGCGACGCGCGCGATCTTCTCGCGCGCCTGCGGGGTCTCGACCGGTGCGCCGAGCCGCACGAGCGCGATCAGG
Source organism: uncultured Solirubrobacteraceae bacterium (assembly GCA_963849695.1). GTDB lineage: Bacteria > Actinomycetota > Thermoleophilia > Solirubrobacterales > Solirubrobacteraceae > DASSUW01. Next base: position 295,962 of record CAWKIT010000016.1, on the reverse strand, counting down.
TCGGGCGACGCCGACCGTCCGGTCGCGCGCTCGACCGCGTCGCGCGCGAGGATCGACTCAGAGCCGTGGTCCTCGAAGTCGTCGTCGCTGTCGAGCAGCGAGACGACCGGGCCCCCGAACGCGCCCGCGAACAGCACGAAGACGACCGTGACGGCGAGGACGAGCCGGCGGCGGCGGACGATCAGGCGGGCAAGGCGGTCCATGCCCGGAAGACCGGATGGTCGCTCTCCGCCAGGTCCAGGGCCGCGACGACGTTCAGGTGCGCTCCGGTGGCGAAGAAGCTCCAGACCTCGTCGGGCGTGGCGCCGGAGAGCTCGGAGACCTCGCTCACCACGCCGCCGTAGCTGCTCCGCACGTGGGCCTGGATCTCGGGGTCCGAGCCGGCGGCCGCGTAGCCCTGCATGAGCATCAGGACGGCATGGCGGTCGGGCAGCAGCTCGTTGACGTACGCCTCGCCCATCGCGTGCAGGCGCTCGCCCTCGGGCGCCGACGCCGCCGCGTGCCGGAACGCCTCCAGCACCTTCTCGCAGGCGCGGCCGACGCAGGCGAGGAACAGCTCGCGCTTGGTGCGGAAGAGGCGGAAGAGATAGGGCTGCGAGAGCCCCACGTCCTTGGCGATCGCCTCGGTCGACGTGCCGTGGTAGCCGCCGGCCGCGAAGTGCTCCATCGCGACCGCGAGGATCTCCTCGCGCCGCTCCTCGGCCGACTTACGCATGACCGAGAGGTTAGTGACTACTTACTTGCGGGTCAATCCCCGTTCGAGCCACAGCACGGCGGAGACCGCGCGATTGGCCGTCAATGCTCTTCCCGCCACACCTCGACCGAGACCTCCTCGACCGGGAGCGGGATCGGCGGCTCCGGCTTCGACGCCTTGACCGTGACGCTCTGGGCTCCGAACTGGGACGCGAGGCGATCGGCGATCACCGCGCACAGCCGCTCGAGGGTCTTGTACGAGCGCTGCTGCGCGATCAGCGCGATCACCTGGCAGACCTCGCCGTAGTCGACGGTGTCCTCGACGCGATCGGTGATCAGCGCGTCGGGCTCGCCGACGTCGAAGCGCACGTCGAGCACCAGCCGCTGGCCGACCTCGCGCTCGGCCGCGGTGACGCCGTGATGGGTGAAGAGCGACAGCCCGGCGATCTCGACGGTGACCCCTACCTCAGGGCCCTCCTCGTCGTCCTCGTCGTCGTCGTTCAGCTCGTCGTCGTAGTCCTCGTCGGGGTCGGACGCCATCGAGCGAACGTAGCAGCCACCACCGCGAGGGCGTCGGCGGTGGCGGCGACGTCGTGGACGCGGAACACGCGCGCGCCGCGCTCGAACGCGATCACGCTCGTGGCCACGGTCGCGTACACGCGCTCGGTCACGTCGCGGCCGGTGAGGCGCCCGAGGAACGTCTTGCGGCTCGTGCCGATGACGATCGGCCGCCCGAGGGTCGTGAGCTCGTCGAGCCGGCGCAGCAGCTCGAGGTTGTGCTCGAGCGTCTTCCCGAAGCCGATCCCGGGGTCGAGCTGGATCCGCTCCTCGTCGATCCCGGCCTTCGTGGCGGCGTTGAGGCGCTCCTCGAGGAAGGCCTTGATGTCGTCGACCACGTCGTCGTAGCGCGGGTCCTCCTGCATCGTGCGCGGCTCGCCGAGCATGTGCATGAGGCAGCAGTCGACGCCGCGGTCGGCGACCAGCGCCGCCAGCTCCGGCTCGTGGCGGAAGGCGGTGACGTCGTTGAGGTAGCTCGCGCCGGCGTCGAGCGCGGCCTCGGCGACCGCGAGCTTCATCGTGTCGATCGAGATCTGGGCCGGCAGCCCCAGGCCGGCGATGCCCTCGACGACCGGCAGCACGCGCTCGAGCTCGGCGGCGGCGGGGACGGGGGCGGCGCCGGGCCGGGTCGACTCGCCGCCGACGTCGACGATCGAGGCGCCCTCGGAGATCAGCCGGCGCGCGTGCGCGATCGCGGCGACCTCGTCCTCGAATGCCCCGCCGTCCGAGAACGAGTCGGGCGTGACGTTGACGACTCCCATGATCGTGTACGGCCGCTCCACTCGTCCGACCGTAGACGATGCGCGTCGCGATCGTCATGTCGCGGGCGGCGGGGCAGCGCGCCGACCGCGATGCCGGCGAGGATCGCGATGCCGCCCGCGACCTGTGCGGGTCCCACCACGTCGTGGAACGCGACCGCGCCGGTGAGGGCGCCGACGAGCGGCTCGAGGTTCACGAACGCGCCCGCGAGCTCGGCGGGCACGCGCGCCTGCGCCCACGCGAACAGCCAGAACGCGAGCATGGTGCCGGCGAGCGCCAGCGCCAGCACGGCGACGACGGCGCCGGCGGAGGCGGGCGCCGGCGGGGCGCCCTCCAGGACCATGGCGAGCGGCAGCGCGGCGAGGCCGCCGGCGCCGAGCTGGACCGCGGTCACGGCCGCCGGATCGCGGCCCGCGAGCAGGTTGGGCTGGGCCACGATGAACGCGGCCGACATCGTGACCGAGAGCAGGACGAGCAGGTCGCCGACGAGCGAGGTCCCCACCCCGCCGCCGCCGGCCACGAGGGCGACGCCGGCGAGCGCGAGCAGCGAGCCGCCCCACATGAGGCGGCTGCCGGAGCCGCGGCCGAGCACGGCGGCGATGGCCGCCACGAGCACCGGCACGGCACCGACGATCAGCGCGGCGTGGCTCACGCTCGTGCGCTCGATGCCGGCGTTCTGGAGCACGATCACGACGCCGTAGCCGAGCGCGCCCGCTCCCGCGACGGCAGGGGTGAGCGCCGCGCGCAGACGGCGGCGGGCGACGAGCGCCAGCAGCGGCGCCGCGATCGCGAAGCGGGCGACGGCGAGCCAGCCCGCGCCGAGCCAGTCGAGGCCGAGCTTCGAGAGCGGGACGGTGAGGCCCCAGAGAGTGCCCGCCAGGGCGAGGGCGACGATCGCGGCACGGCGATCGGTGCCCGTCCGGGCGTGATCGTGTGCGCGCAGGTTCTTCATGCCAACTATCTTCCGCGAAACCATCACAATTGCAACTACGATTTGACGGATCGCGAGTTTGGCGAAATAGTATTCTGTGAGATGGCCGTTTCGCTTGACGTTATTGACGTGCAGCTGCTGACCGAGCTGCAGACCGACGCCGACCGCCCGAACGTGGAGCTGGCGCGGCTGGTCGGGCTGTCCCCCGCGGCCACGCTCAACCGCGTCCGCCGGCTCAAGGAGTCGGGCGTGCTGCGCCGGATCACCGCGCGGCTCGACAGCACCGCGGCCGGGTTCCCGCTGCAGGTCTATCTGATGGTCACGCTCGCCCGGCACGAGGAGGCCTTCTCCCGGCGGTTCGAGGAGGCGATCGCCGCGCTGCCGCAGGTGATCGCCGCCGACCACGTGACCGGGGAGGTCGACGCGGTGCTGATGGTCGTGGCCCGCGACGTCGGCGAGCTGCAGCACGTGCTCGCCCGGCTGTCGACGCGCGGCGCCTCGCGCCTGGTCACGCTGCTGCGGCTCGAGGAGCTCAAGCCGAGCTCGCCGCTCCCGCTGGCGCCGACGCGCTGACGAACGCGTTGCGGAGCGGGTTACGGATGGGCGCGGCGGGTCCGGCGAACCCCGGCTGGGTGAGGAAGGCTAGGCGAGCCCGGGCTTCTCGGGCGCGTCGAGGCCGCGCGCCTCGGCGGCGCCGCCGGCCAGGCCCGGGCGCGGCAGCGGCCGCGGCGGGGCGGGGGTCGCGGCGCCCGGGAGCTCGGGCCGCTCGGGCGTACCGGGCGGCGGCGGGACCTCGGAGCCGAAGACCTCCTCCTCGGTCTTGCCCTCGAGGAGCGCCTCGAACGCCTCGCGCTCGATCGTCTCCCGCTTCAGCAGCAGCTCCGAGATCGTCGTGAGCTGCTCGCGGTGCTCGACCAGGATGTCCTTCGCCTGCTGGTGGGCGCCCTCGACGATCCGGCGGATCTCGTCGTCGATCTCGCGCGCGATCTCGTCGGAGTAGTCGGGCTCGGCCGAGAACTCGCGGCCCAGGAACGGCATCCCGTGGTCGTGGCCGAACACGCGCGGGCCGAGCTTCTCGCTCATGCCGAAGCGCATGACCATCTGCTTGGCCGTCGCCGTGACCTTCTCGAGGTCGTTGGAGGCGCCGGTGGTGATCTCGCTGAACACGATCTCCTCGGCGGCGCGGCCGCCGAGCGTCATCGCCATGGTGTCGGTCAGCTCCGCGCGGGTGGTTAGGAACTTGTCCTCGGTCGGGAGCGAGATCGTGTAGCCGAGCGCCTGTCCGCGCGAGATGATCGAGACCTTGTGCACGGGGTCGGAGTGCTCGAGGAAGTGGCCGACGATCGCGTGCCCCATCTCGTGGTAGGCGGTGACGAGCCGCTCCTTCTCCCCCATCACCCGGGTCTTCTTCTCCGGGCCCGCGACCACCCGCATGATCCCCTCTTCGAGCTCGACCTGGGTGATCTCCTTCTTGCCCGTGCGGGCGGCCAGCAGGGCGGCCTCGTTGACGAGGTTGGCCAGGTCGGCGCCGGTGAAGCCCGGGGTCTGGCCGGCCAGCGCGTCGAGCTCGATCAGCTTGGCCAGTGGCTTGCCGCGCGTGTGGACCTCGAGGATCTTGCGGCGGCCGGCGCGATCGGGGCGGTCGACCGTGATCTGGCGGTCGAAGCGGCCCGGGCGCAGGAGGGCGGGATCGAGGATGTCGGGCCGGTTGGTGGCCGCGATCATGATGATGTTGTCCTTGGCCTCGAAGCCGTCCATCTCGACGAGCAGCTGATTCAGCGTCTGCTCGCGCTCGTCGTGACCGCCGCCGAGGCCGGCGCCGCGATGGCGCCCGACCGCGTCGATCTCGTCCATGAAGATGATGCAGGGCGAGTTCTGCTTGGCCTGCTCGAAGAGATCACGCACGCGCGAGGCGCCGACGCCGACGAACATCTCGACGAAGTCGGAGCCCGAGATCGAGAAGAACGGCACGCCCGCCTCGCCGGCGACCGCGCGCGCGAGCAGCGTCTTGCCGGTGCCGGGCGGGCCGTACAGGAGCACGCCCTTCGGGATCCGCGCGCCGAGCGCCTGGAACTTCTTCGGGTTCTCGAGGAACTCCTTGATCTCGTGCAGCTCCTCGACCGCCTCGTCGGCGCCCGCCACGTCACGGAACGTGATCTTCGGCGAGTCGACCGACAGCCGCTTGGCGCGCGACTTGCCGAACGACATCACCTTCGAGCCACCGCCCTGGACCTGGTTCATGAGGAAGATCCAGAACCCGATGAAGATCAGGAACGGCAGCACGTACGTCAGCAGCGACAGGATCACGTTCGACCGCGCCGGCTTGACGTCGAAGCCCTGGATGTTGCCGTCGTCCTCCGACACCCGCAGCTGGTTGACCAGCACGTCGCCGTAGGCGTCGGGGAAGCCGACCTCGTACTTCTTGTCGTCCGGCAGCACGACCTCGACGGAGTTGTCCTTCGTATCGAGCGTGACCGTCTTGATCTGGTTCGGCTCCTCGAGCTGGTCGAGGAACTGGCCGAACTTGACCGGCTCGGCCCGATCGGCGTTCGAGATCAGCCGCGACGCGAAGAACGCCAGGACGATCACGATGATGATCGGGAACGCGGCGCTCTTGAAGAATCGGCTCATAGGCGCACCGGCGACGGAGCGAGCAGGGAACTGCTGGACAAGTGGGACAAGGCTACCAGTGGTCGGTTGGAGGACCCGGAGGTCAGTCTGGTCGGACTTCCTATGGAACTCCTAATCGGCACCGATCATGCCGTTAAATTATTCGGCAATTCCCGTCAAGGCCGCGACATAGGGCAGGTTCCGGTAACGCTCGGCGTAGTCGAGCCCGTACCCGATCGCGAACTTGTCGGGGATCTCGAAGCCGACGTAGCGGGCCGGCATTTCGACCTTCCGCCGCTCGGGCTTCGTGAGCAGTGCACAAACCTCGAGTGAACGCGGCCCGCGAGCCTCCAGCGTCCGCATGAGATATTGCAGCGTGAGGCCGGAATCGACGATGTCCTCGACGATCAGGACGTCGCGGCCCTCGAGCGGGGCGTCGAGGTCCTTGAGGATCCGCACCACGCCGGAGGAGTCGGTCGACGAGCCGTACGAGGCGACCGCCATGAAATCCACCTCGCACTGGATGTCGAGGTGGCGCATGAGGTCGGCGAGGAAGAACACGGCGCCCTTGAGCACGCCGATCAGCAGCAGGTCCCGGTCGGCGTAGTCGCGCGAGACCTCCGCCGCCATCTCCTTGATGCGGTGCTGGAGCTCGTCCGCCTGCACGAGGATCTCCCCGATGTGCTCGTCCCGGAGCATGCGGCGCGCAGTCTATGCGTCCCAAGAGAGCCGGACGCGATCGCGCGTGGCGGGGCCGGCGGCGAAGCGCTCGGCGGTGGCGACGCCCGGCACCCACGCGATCTCGCCCTCCGAGACCACCACCGGTAGCTGCCCCCGTCGCTCGCGCGGGATCTTGCGATCGGTGAAGAGGTCCTGGAGAGACCGGGTCCGCACGCGGTCACCCGGCCGCCAGGCACGTACCTCGAGCTCGGACGCGAGAGCCGCGGCGTCGAGGGCGCCGTCGGGAGCGAGCTCGCACCTGACGCGGCCGGCGCCGAAGGCGACGGACCCCGGCACGTGCAGTCGCGCCGGGTCCGGAGGCGGCGGCGGCCCGTGGTCGAACCGCAGCCGTCCGTACTCGACGACCGCCCGCAGGCCGCCTCCGAGGTCGAGCGTCGAGGTCCCATGCGGGCCGAGCGCGAGGATCTCGTCGGCCCGCGACGCAACCGCTGGACCGCCGGCGATCGCCTGCACGGTCAGCCGCCGCAGCGCCGGCGGGAGCGCCTTGATGCGCTCGACCGAGGGATCGAGGTCGATCAGCGAGTCGAGCACCTCGGCCTCGTCGCGCAGGATCGCGAGCGTGCGCAGGATGTTGGCCTCGGCCGCGGGGTGGACGGCGCGGAGAACCGGCAGCAGGTCGTTGCGCACCCGGTTGCGCGCGTAGGCGCCGCTCTCGTTGGACGGGTCCTCGCGCCAGGGGAGGCCGCGCTCGGCGCAGTGCGCGGCCGTCTCCTCGCGCGTGCAGCCGAGCAGCGGCCGGATCACGCCCGGGCGGTCGCGGATCCCGAGCAGCGCGCGCCGGCCGGGCGAGGCGGCGAGCCGGTAGAGCACGGTCTCGACCTGGTCGGTGGCCGTGTGACCGGTGGCGACCACCGGGCCGAGCTTCGCCGCCTCCCGGTAGCGCACCTCCCGCGCCCAGGCCTGGACGTTGCCGCGCGATGGCCCGGGCCGTCGGACCTCGAAGGCGACGCCCAGCCGTCCGGCGAGCGCCGCGCAGTGCGCCTCGTCCGCGTCCGCCTCCTCACGCAGGCCGTAGTTGACGTGCAGGGCCGTCACCGGGCCGGCGAGGCGGACGGCGAGGTCGAGCAGGCAGACCGAGTCGCGGCCGCCGGACAGCAGCACGACGACCGGGCCCGCGAGCAGGCCGCCGGCGCGGACGCGCTCCTCGACGACGCTCATGGGGCGCTCGCCAGGAACAGGTCGGTGGCCTCGGCGAAGCCCTTGAGCTTGACCTCGCCGATCGGCTCGAAGCTGAGATGGCCGCCGGCCGCCTCCACCACCGGCCGCGTCACCAGGACTTCGCCGCCCGCCGCGCGGGCGCCGACCCGCGCCGCCAGGTTGACGGCGCGACCGTAGTAGTCGCCGTCGCGGTACAGCGTCTCGCCGGTGTGCAAGCCGATCCGCGGCGCCGGCCGCACGCCGGCGTTCAGGACCTGGAAGCCGACCGCCCAGTCCACCAGGGTGCCGGGGTCGGCTCCGACCACCATCACCTCGTCGCCGATCGTCTTCACCACGCGCGCCTCATCGGGCAGCGTCTCGCCGACCGCCTCGACGAACCGCTCCACCACGTCGACCGCCTCCTCCTCTCCGGCCTCCTCGGTCAGGCGCGTGTAGCCGGCGAGGTCGGCGAACGCGATCGCCACCCGCAGCCGGCCGAGCTCCTCGCCGGCGCCCTCGAGCTCGAGGTGGCCGACGACGTCCTGGCCGACGAAGTGCTGCAGCATCCGCTGGTGCACCTGGTCCATGATCGGGGAGGCGAGCGGGAGCAGCTCGGCGGCCAACCCCTCCATGGCCTCGGCGATCTCGAGCCCGGGGACGCCGTCGCGCATCAGCGGCTCGTGGACGTAGAGGTGGAACAGCTTCACCTCGGCGTCGGCGATCTGCGCCAGCGCCTGGCCATACACGCGCACGAGCTGCAGGAACGCCACGAGCGGGAAGCCGGCGTCGAGCACCGACGCCATGTGGCGCAGCAGCTGGAGGTCCTCCTCGCCCATCCGCTCGAGCGACTCGGCGGGAAAGCCGGCCGTGGCCCAGATCCGCTCGATCAGCGCCGGCTCGAGCCCGGTCTCCTCGGCGGCCTCGGAGAGGGTGCGGGTGCGCGCGGGCGCCGGGAACAGGTCCTCGAGGTAGCCATAGGCGAGCCGGCCCTCGTTGGCGGCGTCGCGGAGGGTGTCGAGCGGGTAGCCGCGCTCGCGCAGGCGGGCGACGATGCGCGCGTGCGCCACCGCCGCGGGCGTCCATGGGCCGTCGAGCGGCACGATCCCGTCGCGCACCCAGCGCCGGAGCGTGGCCGGCGATACGTCGACCTGCCGCGCGACCTCGCTGAACGTCAGCTCCGCCATCTCCCCGAAGAGAATGAAAGCGGCGGGGCCGCGGTCGTGGCCCCGCCGCATGCGGGCAATGCGGCCCGCTGCCTCGGCCGGCGGCGTTCGTTGTTATGCGACGCCTTGCGGGTGGCTTGTGAGCCACCCACTTCCCGGCCTGTTGCCTTGGTTCGGGTGTCGCAAGGTCTATCGCCGGATGAGGTGCGTGTCAACCGAAGTGGTTGGGCGCGAACCGTCAGACCTTCAGGTGCGGATGCTCCGCCTCCAGGAACTCGCTGTAACGGGCGTAGATCGGCTTCGTGATCGGGATGAGGCTGAGCGCCGCCTTCACGTCGCCGCCCGACTTGATCCGCCGGCGCGCGAGCGCCATCGCGACGTTCTCCTTGCCCTGGAAGTAGCGGTTCGCGGTATCGGATGACATCGACATCTTGACCTTCGGCTCCCAGTCGACGTCGTCGGACCACTCCCAGTGGAGGTTGCCGTCCTCGCCCGGTCGGGCGGCGCGGATGTTCACCACGAGGTCGACGTCGGTGAACTCGAATCGCTGCGGGACGTCGGCGTCGCGGAGCTTGGGCCCCATGTCCGGGTCCTCGCTCATCATCGAGAAGACCTGGTCCATGACGGTCCGGAACTCCTTGTCGGACCGGAACTCGACGGCCATTGCTCAGGAGCCTTGCGCGGGCTTCGCTCGCGCCCCCTTGGCGCGGGGCGACGACTTCGCCTTCGACCGGGCGGCCGTCGCCGGCTTGGGCTTCGTCTGCGCGGGCGACTTCGCGGGCTTGGCCTTCGACTGGACGGACGACTTGGCGGCGGGCTTGGCCTTCGGCTTGGGGGACGACTTCGCGGTGGTGGGCTTGGCCGGCCGGCTCGACGCCTTCGCGGGCGCAGGGCGTGAGGGCGGCCACGCCTCGGCGACACGGCCCTCGAGCGCGCCGACGCGGCTGGTGAGCGCCTGGATCTCTTGACGCAGGCCGCGGACGTCCTCGAGCACCCTCAGGTCCTCGATCGTCTCGCGGATGCGGGCGGCCGCGTGGGCGACCTCGTCGACGAGCGCGCGGGTGCGCTTCTGCGTGCCCGCCGCGCCCTCGCTGGTGGCCTGGAACGTGCGCTCGATGGCGCTGCGGACGGCCTCGACGGCTTCGGCCGCGTCGGAGCCCGTTCTTGTCCTTCTTCTTGTTCTTCTTGGCCATGGCGCAACTCTAGTCTCAGGCGCGTGCCCGCGCCCATTCATCTCCGCCCGCACGCCGACGTCGCCGAGCGGGTCCTCCTGCCGGGCGACCCGGGCCGAGCGCTGCGGCTCGCCCAGCAGGTGGTCGACGCGCCGAAGATGCTCAACCACCACCGCGGGCTGTGGGGGTACACGGGCATCGCCTCCGACGGAGCGCCGCTGACGATCCAGAGCACCGGGCTCGGCGGCCCGAGCACGGCGATCGTCGTCGAGGAGCTGATCGGGCTGGGCGCCCGGCGGTTGGTGCGGCTGGGGACTTGCCGGGCGCTGGCCGATCTCCCGCTCGGCTCGCTGGTGGTCGCCGAGCGGGTGCGCTGCGAGGACGGGGTGACCCGGGCGCTCGGAGCCGGCGCGGTGTTGGAGCCGGATCCGGAGTTGCTCGCGGGCCTGACGGGTGGGGTCGTGGGCGAGGTCGTGTCAACCGACCTCTACTACGACCCGCGTCCGGAGCGGTGGGAGGGGGCCGTGGCGGTCGACTTGGCCACGGCGGCCCTGTTCGCCGTGGCCGCGCGGCATGGCGTGCGAGCGGCGTGTGTGCTGGTGGTCAGCGAGTCGCCGGCGGGGCGGATCGAAAGTGAGGCTTTGGAGCGGGCCGAGGTCGAGTTGGGGCGGGTGGGCGCGGGTGCGGTTGGCGCCTGAGCGCCGTGGCGGGTCCGGCGAACTGCGCTGGGTAGGGCGAGCGGGGAGCCAACGCCGCGGCCGGTCCGTGGCGCCCTCGCCGGCCAAAGCGTCCGTGGCGCCTTTGGCTCGCATAGCCGACCCAAATGGCGCCACGCACGTCTGACGTCGTGGGCCGTGGCGCCTAATGACCGCATAGTCGGCCATTTCGCGCCACGGACAACCGCGCCGCGGGCGGCTCCCCGCTGCCCTACCCAGCCGCAGTTGACGTTCGCCGGCTCAGCCGCGGGCCCACACCCGCCGCCTACGGGCGCGGCTTCGCAGGCTTCGCCTTCGGCTTCGGGGCCACGACCTCGTCGACCTTCAACCGCTCCTGCTCGCGCGGCGGCGCCGAGGGCACACCTGTGAGGTTCGAGATCTCGGTCGCGAGCTTGCCGAGCTGGATCTCGATCGCTCCGAGCCGCTCCTCCAGGGCCGCGCCCGGCGACGCCAGGCCCGCAAGCCGCTGGTCGAGCCGGTCGACGGCCTCCTCGATGCCCTCCATCCGCTGCGAGACCGACCGCAGGCGCCGCGTCAGGCGTTCGACGTCGGCCGCCGAGGGGATGTTCAAAGCCCCCAGCGTGGCCTCCTGCGCCTTGGCCGCTCGCTCGCGTGCGTCGAAGGCGCGCGTGATCGCCGAGTTCACGAGCGGGTTCTCGAGCAGCTCCTGCGCCACCTTGCCGAGCGCGTCCTCGCCCTGGCGGGCGATCCGCTCGCGGAGCCCGCTCTGGCCGCTGTCGTCTGCCATGGTTTCCTCGCGTGTTCGAAGTCGGGGGCGGCGGGGAACGTAGCGCAACGCCCGACCCGGTTCACGCATCGGACGATCTAAAGCTGAACTCGAACCTGAGCCTTACGAGATCTTCATCGACGTGGCGTCGAATATCGCGAGGGAACCGCGGTCTCGCCGGTTCGAGATTGCGAAAGGCACCATGGGATCGCTAGCCTCAAGACGACTTCATTGGGTCCTGCGCCCCGCGCTCGAGGGATGTCGAGCACGCGGTGGCGCCCTGGGAGGAGACCCGCACCGGGGATGACGAGACGCAAGCTGTTGATCGCGATCGCCGCGACCGCTCTCTACGCGGTCGTTCTCGTCACGTCCGCTTCCGCGGCTCTACACCGCGTGCAGGTCACGCTGGTGACCGGCCAGACGCTCACGATGACCGTCGACGTGCCGCCCGGCACGCCGGTCGAGCAGGTGCAGATCCCAGGCCTGGCCGCGCCGGTCCAGGAGATCGTCGACCTCGGCCCGGCGCAGACGCCGACCCCGACGCCCACCGCTTCGCCGGTCAAGAAGCCCGACAAGCCCGACGTCGACCTCCCCACGCCCGAGGAGACCCCAGACAATCCGAAGGGCGGCGGCGGGAACACCGGCAGCGGGAACTCCGGCGGCGGCGGTGACTCAGGCGGCAACACGGATGCCGGCAACGGCTCCACCAAGCAGCGCCCGTCCACGGAGGAGAACCCCGTCAACCGCGCCGAGGGGAACCTCGACTCGGGCGTCGGGCGCGCCAGGGACAAGGTCCGCAAGCCCAAGGACGCCGCTCCGCCCGCCGAGAACGCCGACGGCTCGCCGACCCCGGAGAACCCGACCTTCTCGCTCGCCGAGCCGGGCCCGGCGCGCATCGGCGTCCCGAACTTCTTCATCGACAAGTTCCGGATCCCGCCGTTCCTGCTCCCGATCTACCAGGCCGCCGGCATCCAGTACGGCGTCCGCTGGGAGATCCTGGCCGCGATCAACGAGATCGAGACCGACTACGGCCGCAACCTCAACGTGAGCACTGCCGGCGCCGTCGGCTGGATGCAGTTCCTGCCCTCGACCTGGCGCGTGTACGGGGTCGACGCCAACAACGACAACGTCCGCGACCCCTACAACCCGGTCGACGCCATCTTCGCCGCCGCGCGCTACCTGCGCGCCGCGGGCGCGGACACCGACATCCGCAAGGCGGTGTTCGCGTACAACCACGCCAACTGGTACGTCGACTCGGTGCTCCTGCGCGCGCAGGTCATCGGCGGCCTGCCGTCCAACCTCGTCGGATCGCTGACCGGCCTCACGCAGGGCCGCTTCCCCGTCAACGCCAAGGCGACCTACGCCGGGGAGCTGCACAAGCAGGGCAAGCAGGTGCGCGAGGGCAACGCGGCGTACCTGGTCGAGTCGACCGGCCGCCGCGGGATCCGCATCTTCTCGCGCTCGCGCGCGCCCGTGGTGGCGGTCAACGACGGCCGCATCGTCCGCCTCGGCGTGAACGAGCGCCTGGGCCGCTACGTGATGCTCCAGGACGTCTACGGCAACACGTACACCTACGCGCACCTGGGCAAGGTCGTCCGCAGCTACCCGGCGCCGAAGCCCCAGCGCGTCACGCAGGAGGAGATCAAGAAGGAGCTCGAGCTGCCGAAGCGCGACGCCGCGCCGTCGCAGGCCGCCTCCGCGACCGACCGCCCGGCGCGCCGCGCACCGCAGCGCAAGCTGGCCGAGCGCGCCGCCCCGGAGCCGGAGAAGACGCAGCCGAAGGTGACGAAGGAGCGCCTGTTCGCCAACCCGGCGCGGCCCAACGCCGCCGACGCGGGCGGCGCCCAGCAGGAGTTCGAGCGCACCGGCGCGATCGACGGCGAGACGTTCGAGGGCTACTTCAGCCGCGTGTTCGGGCTCGGCCGCAAGGACATCCGGCTCAAGCGCCTGCGCGTGGGCTCGCGGATCGTGGCCGGCACGATCCTCGGCCGGCTCGAGGAGAAGACCGGCCGCCGGGCGCCGCACCTGCTGTTCGAGGTACGGCCTGCCGGCCGCGGCGCGCCGCGGATCGACCCCAAGCCGATCCTCGACGGCTGGAAGCTGCTCGAGTCGACCGCCATCTACCGCGCCGCCGGCAAGAACCCGTTCTTCGGCCGCGACGCCGCCAACCCGTCGATCGGCCAGATCCTGCTGATGAGCAAGGAGGCGCTGGTCCGGCGCGTGCTCGCCAACCCGCGGATCGACGCCTACGACTGCGGCCGCCACGACATCCTCACCGGCCAGGTCGACCGGCGCGTGCTCGCCACGCTCGAGTTCCTCGCCGCCTCCGGCCTGCGCCCGACCGTCACCTCGCTCAAGTGCGGACACGGCTTCTACACGGCGTCCGGCAACGTGTCCCACCACTCGTCCGGCAACGCCGTCGACATCGCGGCGATCAACGGGATCACGATCTCGCCGTCGACCCAGGGCGCGGGCTCGATCACCGAGCTGACGATCCAGCGATTGCTGACGCTCCAGGGCACGATGGAACCGGACCAGATCATCTCGCTGATGGAGTTCGAGGGCACCGACAACACGTTCGCGATGGGCGACCATCACGACCACATCCACGTCGGCTTCCGCCCGCTCTACGGCACCAACTCGCGGATGGCCAAGCAGGTCAACGCGATCCTCAAGCCCAAGCAGTGGATCAAGCTGATCGATCGGCTCGGCGAGATCGACAACCCGACCGTGCGCCGCAAGCCGTCGAAGTACGCGACGCCCACGAAGCGCACCGCCTCGCACGCCCATAAGGGCGAGTGAGGTTCGGCTTCGTCCAGTGGGAGTTCCCGGGCCGGCTGGGGCCGGAACCGGGCCGCTACGTCGTGCGCCGCTACGCCGGTGACGACGTCCAGCACGTGGTGGTGATCGGAGGCTTCGACGCGCCGCGCCGCAGGCGCCGCGGCCCGCGCCCGCGGCGCGCCGACCCCGGTCCCACGAGCGTCGAGCTCACGCGCGCCACGGTGATCGACGCCGCCCCGCTCCAAGACGCGGACGCCTGGCTCGAACGCGCCTCGGGCGACGACTCCGACCGCGTGACGGGCGACGCGCTCGCGCTGCTCAACCGGGCCGTCGCCGGCCAGCGGATCGCGAGCGCCGACCCGTGGCTGCCCGACGCCGACCCCACGCATGCGCTGGTGTGCCGCATCGGCTACGGCACCGGCGAGCAGGTCGCCGAGGGCGACTGGGAGGCGGCGCGCGAGCTCCCGCTGCCGCAGCCGCGCGGGGCCCGCTCGCTCGTGCTGTCCCCCCAGGAGCGGCTCGCGGCGCTGCTCAGCGGCCGCGACGCGGCGCTCGCGTGCGAGGAGCTCACGCTGCGCGCGCGCGGAGACCTCGACCACGGCCGCCCGCGCGAGGCCGCGCTCCAGCTCGCGATCGCGCTCGACGCCGGGCTCGCCGAGCTCGAGGTGTGGCGCGAGCAGGGCGACATGGCGCAGCGGCTGGAGGAGCTCGACGGGTGGCGCGAGGCGGTCGCGCTCGCCGCCCAGGGAGCGCTGGCGGGCGGCCTGGACCCGGCCCAGGTCGCCGACGTCAGCGGCGCGCTGGAGCGGTCTGGAGGCCGCGCTGCGAGCCGCGCGCAGGTGGCAGACGCGCGCGCCTCATAGCGCGTCGACGAGCGCTTCGAGGTCGGACTCGACGTCCCCGGAGAGCCGCGCGGCCGCGACGCCGTCGTACGGCGTGGCGCCCTGGGTGACGATCGCGACCCGCCCCCCGGCCGCCAGCGTCAGCTCGGGCAGCCCGGCGACCGGATAGACCTCGAGCGAGGAGCCGATGCACAGCAGCACGTCGGCGCCCGTCGCCAGCGCCGACGCGCGCTCCATCGCGGCTTCGTCGAGCAGCTCGCCGAACAGGACCACGTCGGGCTTCAGCGGCCGCCCGCAGTCGCACCGCGGCACCCCGTCGACCGCCTCCTCCAGCCGCCGGCGCGTCTCCGCCAGCGACACCCGCGCCCCGCACGCCAGGCACGAAGCCGTGGAGATCGAGCCGTGCACCTCGATCACGTCGCGCGAGCCGGCGGCCGCGTGCAGGCCGTCGATGTTCTGGGTGATCACCGCGTCGAGCCGGCCGGCCGCCTCGAGCGCGGCCAGCGCCCGGTGAGCGCCGTTCGGGCGCTTGCCGTCGAGCGTCGCGAAGCGCTGACCGTAGAAGCCCCAGAAGCGCTCCGGCGTGCGCCGCCAGACGGAGATGTGGGCGACCTCCATCGGGTCGACGTTCTCCCACAGCCCGGTGCCGGGCGAGCGGAAGTCGGGAATCCCGGACGGGACCGAGACGCCGGCGCCGGTGAGGGCGACGACCGACCCCGCCGAGCGGATCAGCTCGGCGAGGCGGTCGTGGGCGGCGCGATGTTCGCGAAGCGAACTCGCAAGGCCAAGCTTGCTTGGCCCGCTCACCGCCCCTTGAACTCCGGCTTGCGCTTGGCCAGGAAGGCGGAGATCCCCTCGCGGGCATCCTCGGAAGTGAAGGCCTCGACGAACCCGGCCTTCTCGGCCTCGATCCCCTCGTCGAGGTCGCCGGCGTGCGAGACGCGCTTGATCTGCTCGAGCGCGACCGGCGCCTGGCCGGCGAACTTGCGCGCCCACGCGAGCGCGGTGTCGAACAGCTCGTGGTCCGTCGTCAGGCGGTTGACGAGCCCGTACTCGTAGGCCTCCTCGGCCGCGATCGGCTCGCCGATCGTGTTCATCTCGAGCGCCTTGGCGGGCCCGACGAGCCGCGGCAGCCGCTGCGTGCCGCCGAAGCCCGGGATGATCCCGAGCGCGATCTCGGGCTGCCCGAACGACGCGCTGTAGCCCGCGAGCCGCACGTCGCACGCCATCGCGATCTCGCAGCCGCCGCCGAGCGCGAGCCCGTTGACCGCGGCGATCGTCATCACCCGCGAGCGCTCCCACGCCCGGAACAGGGCATGTGAGCGATTGGCCAGGTCGCGGCCGCTCGCCTCGTCCATCTGCGTGAACGCCTTGATGTCGGCGCCGGCGGAGAACAGCGCCGGGTTCGGCGAGGCGACGATGATCGCGCGGGCCGAGCTCTCGATCTCCTTCCAGGCCCGCTCGAGCGCCTCGACAACGGTCGGGGCGAGCGCGTTGGCGGGCGGGTTGTCGAGCCAGAGGATCGCCACGTCGCCGCGCGTCTCGAGCTTGACCGGCTCGCTCTCCCAGCCGGCGTCCGGCCGCGGGTACGGGTAGAAGCCCTGGCCGCTCTTGGCGCCGAGGCGGCCCTGGGCGACCAGGCGGCGGAGAAGGAGCGGCGGCTCGAAGCCCACGGCCTCGATCGCCGCGAGCACGTCGTCGAGCCCGCGGAAGTCGGCGCGGGCGAAGGGCCCGGGGATCATGCCGGTCCCCGTCATCATCCCGAGGTCGACGTCGCGCACGCCCGCGACGCCCTCCTCGACCACCAGACAGGCCTCCACCAGCGCCTTCAGCTGGAAGCGGTCGGCGACCTGCTCGTCGATCTGCTGCGTGGCCTCAGGCGTGCTCATAGAAGCCCCTCCCCGACTTGGCGCCGAGGTCACCGCGCTCGACCAGCTCCTCCATCCCGCGATGGACGTAGAAGCGGTCGCCGTAGGCCTCCTGCATGTCGCGCGCGACCTTGACCACGGTGTCGAGCCCCGACATGTCGGCCACGCGGAACGGGCCCATCGGCATCTGGGCCTTCTCGGTGATGAACCTGTCGAGCTCCTCGACGTCGATCCCCGTCTCGTCCTGGTAGCGCCAGATCTCGCTCGCGGTGCTGGCCAGGATCCGGTTGACGACGAACCCCGGGCACTCCCGGCAGCGCACCGGCATCTTCCTGATCGCCTGGGCGAAGTTGGCGGCCGCCTGGACGGTCTCGGGCGACGTGTCCTCGCCCTCGATCACCTCGATCAGCCGCATGTATGAGGCCGGCCAGAAGAAGTGGAAGCCGACGACCTTGTCGGGCCGGTCGGTGGCGTCGCCGATCTCGGTGATCGACAGCCCCGAGGTGTTGGAGGCGAGGATCGCGTGGCCGGGCGTCGCGGCGTCCAGCTCCTCGAACACCGCGTGCTTGATCTCCATCTTCTCCGGCACCGCCTCGATCACGAAGTCGACGGCGCCGAACTCGTCGTAGGACGTGGTGCCGGTGATGAGCGAGAGCGTCCGCTCCGCCTGCCCCGACGCGTCCTCCTCCGACATCTTGCCCTTCTCGACGAGCTTCGCGACCTGCCGCTCGGTGACCTCGCGCGCCTTCTCCAGTCCCGCGTCGACGAACTGCCGGTCGACGTCCTTGAGCACCACCGGAGTGCCCGCGGCGGCGATGACCTGGGCGATCTCGCCGCCCATCACCCCCGCGCCGACGACTCCTGCCTTGAACACGAACATGGCGAGCACCCTAGCCGCTGTCTAGAGCTCGGCACGCCGCTCGTGCCCGAAGCGCGCCAGCGTCCGGCGCAGCGAGTCGCCGAGCTCGCGGCGGATGAACAGGAGGTCGGCGAGCGGCGTCAGGAACCTGCGGTTCTTGAGCTCGTAGTCGAGCGTGAGCGCGACGCGCACCTCGTCGCCGGCCGGCTCGAAGGTCACGGTCTGGGTCCCGCGCAGCCGCTCGTCCTCGACCTCGACCGTCTGGCCGCCGCGCGGCTCGTACGCCGTGACGCGCTCCTGCACGCGCCCGCGGCCCTTGGGCGGCGACACCCACACGAGGCGCGCGCCGACCTGCGGCCAGTCGCCCTCCAGCTTGACCACGTGACCGAAGCCGTCGATCCACGCCGGCCACCGGTGCTGGTCGTACCAGAGCTCCTCGGCGTCGGCGGCGCGGCCCGGGACCGTGGTGTCGGCGGCCACCCGCCTCACGAACGGACGCCGTCGCCCGGAACGCGGACGGCGTCGAAGTGCGGCATCGCCGCACCGTTGGAGCTCCCGGCCGGCATGAGCTGGGGCGCGACCCCGACGGATCGCAGCTCCGCGGCCAGGTGGGTGATGGCGAGCGCCGCGAAGGCGACGAGCAGCACGCCCGCGATCGCCATCTCGAGCAACTCGTCCAGGCGCGACCCCGTCGAGTCCAGGACGGAGTCGACCGCGAACAGGACGACCGCGGCGATCAGCAGCCGGACGCACAGGCGGGACTGTGCGATCAGCCGCCGTTGGAGGATCAGGAAGGCGGTGGCCGGGATCAGATAGAGGGCGATGATGAGGTCGCCTTCGTACTCGAACCACGGGATGTTGCCGAACCACAGCTCCCAGGTGAAACCGGCCGACTCGTGGAAGCTCGCCAGCTCGTCGAACGCCAGCCAGGCGGCTCCCGCCGCGACCAGCAGCCAGAACCACTGGAGCCGTCTCCAGTTGGCGCCGCCGACCGCGCGGATGAACATCGCGACCATGAAGGAGGCGCCCGACACCATCGAGAGGGCGAAGCCCGTGAACGCGTCGAACTTGTTGAACACCAGCTCCTGGACGCGCACCTTCGCGAAGCCCAGCAGCACTATCTCGTGAATCAGGTCGTGCGACGTGCCGGGCTCGGCGGGGAGCGTCCCCTTGTCCTCGGCCAGCGGGACGCCGGCCGCGGCGAGCCCGGCGAGGACCGCGAAGCCCGCCAGGAGCAGACCCCCTGCGATCCCCACAGCCGCCAGTCGAGGACGATGGCCCACCCGCGCATCCTCTCGCGGTTGTGATTTTTGTGTGAACTCGCCAAACGGCATTCTCACGTTCGGCGCACCGCCGGTGCGGTCCCTGACCGCTTATGCGTTGAAGTGCGTCTGCATCACGCGGACCGGGGCGTCCCAGCGTGACGTCCTGGTACTCCTCGCCCGGAAGCACGTCGTCGCGGTTCTCGGTCGCGTGCCGTTGCAGTGCGCTCGGCAGCAGGTTGTGGACATCCTCGTCCGACATCTCGAGGCTCCGGCGCTCGTCGTCCGGGAGCTCGACCGGTATGGGGTCCGAGCGCCCGTGCAGGAACACGTGCCAGCGGTGCGGGTGACCCTCGACCCGCTCGTGGTGCGAGATGTGGAGCATGGGCGGACGCTAGCGCTCCTCGACGTCGAGCACCCGGATCCCCAGCGCCGCCGCGAGCAGTGCGGCGTTTCCGACGACGTCCGTCCACGGCATCGCGGCGCCCCGCAGCCGCTCGAGCGCGATCAGACCGTCGAGCGTGCAGCCGCGCAGCTCGCAGCGGTCGATGCGGACTCCGGTGAGGTCCGCGTCCGTCAGGTCGCAGCTGTCGAAGCGGACGGAGCGCAGCAGCGCGTCGCGGAAATCCGCCTGCGCGAGCAGGCAGTCGTCGAACACGGTGCGCTCGAACGTCGTGCCCGCGAAGGTGGCGAGGTCGATGCGGCAGTCGCGGAACACCGTGTCGGCGATCGTGCCGCCCGTCCACTGCACACCGGTCAGTCGGGCCCCGGTGAGCTCCACGCGCCGCAACGCCGGCTCGCGCGCCGTGACGTTGGCGAGGTTCCCGACCGCGATGACGACGTCGGTCAGTCGCAGGCCGTCGATGCGCGCGCCGGCGAGGTCGGCATCCGAGAGGCGCGCCTCGCTCAGGCTGCCTTCGATCGTCTGCGCGACGGCCGGCTCGCCCTCGAAGCGAGGCGGGCGTGGCGGGTCGGGGCGGCGGTACACGACCGCCCCACGATATGCCGCATCGCATTCGTCCAAGACCGCGGTTGCGCCCGGCGGTACAACGGAGTGATGAGCACTGACACGATCGTCCTGCCGCCCGGCGGCGGGCGAACCTACGAGCTGGGCGCGATGTGCGGCGCCTTCGAGGCGTCGTTCGCGGAGTGGGCCGGGCGATGATCGACCACATCAACATCGGGGTCGCGGACCTGGCCGCGAGCCGGGCCTTCTACGAGCGCGCGCTGGCGCCACTGGGCTACGAGGTGATCATGGACCGGCAGTACGGGGTGGGCTTCGGCAAGGACGGCAAGCCGGACTTCTGGATCTCCGACCGCCCCACCTCGGCGCCGCTGCACGTGGCGTTCGCTGCCGCCGACCGCGCGACCGTCGAGGCCTTCCATCGCGAGGGGCTGGAAGCCGGCGGACGCGACAACGGGCCGCCCGGCCTGCGCACGCACTACCACCCGTCCTACTTCGGCGCGTTCGTGCTCGATCCCGAGGGCAACAACGTCGAGGCGGTCACGCACCGCCCCGAATGACCCGGTCTAACCGGCGGCCTTGACCGGCGGGCGGTACTTCGCCCCGGTGCGCTCGCCACACAGCAGGACGGCGAGGCGGACGAGATCACGCTGGCTGGTGTTGGGCGGAAGCGACATGGCTGCAGACTCCCGTTTCGGCGGCTTCGCGACCATGGGGCGACCCCCTCGATCGCCAGGGGGCACCCGGCATCACGGGTAGGGGGTCGCCCGTACCCCCCGCTCGTGCTCACCCCACGCCCGAGAGCGCGGCGGCGACCGCGAACCCGAGCACGGTGACCAGACCGCCGGCGCGGCCGGCCTTCGATACCGCCTCCGGGATCATCGAGTCGACCAGCATCACGAGCAGGGCGCCGGCCGCGAAGCCGTCGATCGCCGCCTGGAGGTGGCCGCCGGTGACGTCGGCGAGCGCGTAGCCGGCGACGGTCGCGAGCGTGCAGCCGACCGCGATCAGCGTCCACAGCCGCCGGATCGCGGCGGGCCGCTTGCCCGTGGCGCGCATCGAGCTCGCCGAGCCGATCGCCTCGGGCAGGTTGGAGACGAAGATCGCCGCCAGCAGCCCGACGCCGACCTCCCCGCCCGTCGCGAGCCCGAGTCCGAGCACCATCTGCTCGGGGATGCCGTCGAGGAAGGCTCCGAGCGCGAGCGCCGGCCCGGCGTCGTCGCCGCCCCCGTGCTCGAGGGCACGCGCGGCCACGTAGTACGTGACGGCTCCCGCGCCGAGCCCCAGCCCGACGGCGCCGGCGCCGCCGACGCGCGCGCCCTCCTGGGCGAGATCGAAGCTGACGGCGCTGATCAGCGCGCCCGCCCCGAACGCGAGCACGAGCCCCACCAGCCGCTCCGGCCAGCGGCGCGCGAGGCCGAGCAGAGCGCCGATGACCAGCGACGACGCGGCCAGCGCTCCCCATCCCAGTGCCTCGACCATCGGGAGATTCTCCACGGCGCGGCGGCGCAGGCGTAGGCTCGCCTGCATGAACGCGATCGTCGTCGGAACCGACGGCTCGGGCGGAGCCGAGGCAACCGTCCAGAAGGTCATCGACTTTGCGCGGGGAAGCGGCGCGACCGTGCACGTCGTGTGTGCCTATCCGGGCCGCTCGACGCTCGAGCGGATCGGGCTCACCGCCAAGACGGACCCGGTCAACATGCGCGGCGTCGCCGCCGACGTGGTCGCGCGCGACGTGCGCCGCTTCGAGGAGGCCGACCTCGCGGTCCAGAGCTACGTCCGCGAAGGCGACCCCGCGGACACCCTGATCTCGGTCGCCGAGGAGAGCGGCGCCGACCTGATCGCGGTCGGCGCCCGCGGGCGCAGCGGGCTCAGGCGGTTCGCGCTCGGGAGCGTGTCCTCCAAGCTCTCGCACCACGCGCCGACGAGTCTGTTGATCGTGCGCGAGGACTAGGCTCAGACGGCTGCCGGCTCCTCGATCCGCCGCGGCAGCAGCGTCTCGCGGGCGATCACGAGCCGCTGGATCTGCGACGTGCCTTCGTACAGCTGCATGATCTTCGCGTCGCGCATCAGCTTCTCGACCGGGTAGTCCTTGATGAAGCCGTAGCCGCCGTAGACCTGCACCGCGTCGGTCGCCACCTCCATCGCGGCGTCGGCCGCGAAGCGCTTGGCGTGCGACGACTCGATCGTGTTGCGGCGGCCCTGGTCGAGCAGCACCGCGGAGTTCCAGGTCGCCAGGCGCGAGAGGTGCACCTTGGTCGCCATGTCGGCGATCATGAACTGGATCGCCTGGTGCATCGCGATCGGCACGCCGAACTGGACGCGCTCCTTCGAGTACCCGGTCGCGAACTCGAACGCCGCGCGCGCGATGCCGGTCGCCATCGCCGCCACGCCGGGGCGCGTGCGGTCGAGCGTCATCATCGCGATCTTGAAGCCCTTGTTCTCCGCGCCGATCAGGTGGTCGGCCGGGATCTCGGTGTCGTTGAACGTGATGGTCGCGGTGTTCGACGCCCGCTGGCCCATCTTGTCCTCCTTCTTGTCCACCGTGACGGTCGCGTCACGGGGGACGACGAAGCAGGAGATGCCGCGGTGGCCGGCCTCCTTGTCGGTCTTGGCGTAGACCGTGTACCAGTCGGCGTAGCCGCCGTTGGTGATGAAGCACTTGGAGCCGTTGATGACGTACTTGTCGCCGCGGCGAACGGCGGTGGTGCGCATGCCGGAGACGTCGGAGCCGGCGTCGGGCTCGGTGAGGCAGAAGGACGCGAGCGTGTACTGCTCGTTGAGCATGCCGAGGTACTTCTTCTTGAGCTCCTCGGAGCCGGCGACGCCCAGCGGGGCGGTGGCAAGGCCGTTGGCGCCGATCGACGTCGCGATGCCGGAGCAGCCCCACGAGAGCTCCTCCTCGACGAGAGCGCCCTCGAGGTAGCTCAGCCCGGGCCCGCCGTACTCCTCCGGCGTGTGGCCGTTCATGAGGCCGAGCTCCCACGCCTTGCGCATGATCGCCTCTGGCCAGGTGCTGTCGCGGTCGTACTCCCAGGCGACGGGACGGATCTCCTTTTCCGCGAAGTCGTGCGCCATCTCGCGCAGCGCCTTCTGCTCGTCGGTCAGCGTGAAATCCACCACGATTCGGCTCTCCAGATTGACTGGTCAGTCAACAGCTGGTCAGAGGGTACTCACCCTCGTCGGGACCGGCAAGAACGAACCGTCCGAACGGGCGGGAGCGACAATGTGGCCCGATGGAGAGCGCGTTCGCGATCGTGCTGTTCGTGGTGGTCGGCGTGGCGGCGGTGGCGGCGGTGTGGGCGCTGGTCACCAGCGGCGGCTCGTACGACCAGATCGGCGGCGGCCGGATGTCGCTCGACCGCCAGGCGACGCCGGCCGAGCGCGAGGCCGAGATCCGCCAGATGCTCGAGGCGCGCAACCGCCGCCGCGCCGCGCGCGGCGAGGCGCCGCTCGACGTCGACGCCGAGCTGAGGGCGCTCACCACCCAGGCCGACCCCGAGTTGCGCGAGGAGCTACGAGGGCTGGTCGAGGCCCGCAACGCGCGCCGCGTCGCGCGCGGCGAGGAGCCGCTCGACGTCGAGGCCGAGATCGACCGTCGCCTGCGCGAGCTCGGCTGAGCCTGAATCCAGGCTTGATCCGCACGAGCCGCGTTCGATCGACGCGTCGCGGGCGACCACCGGCCGCAGAGGCCCGCCGCTCAGGACTTCTGGGCGGCCTCGGCGAGCGGGACCGGCACCCAGGCGGTGACCTGGGACGTCGAGGACGGCGACTGGTCGGTGGTGGTCATGAACGCCGACGCTGCGCGCGGCGTCGATGCCGACGTGAAGGCCGGCGCGGAGCTACCGTTCCTGGCCTCGCTGGGCTGGGGCACGCTGATCGCCGGCCTCGTGGCCCTCGTGATCGCCGCCACGCTCGCCGTCGTCGGGATGCGGGCTCCGCAACGGCGCGCCGTCGCGGTCTGATCGCGAGCCGTCCGGCTCGGGCTCGGGCTCGGCCTCGGGCCCGGAGCCGACCGTCGTGCGCTCGGCGCGCTCGGCGCGCTTGGCGTCGGCCTCGGGGTCGCGCGCGTCGGCGATCAGCGAGGCGATGATGCCGATCGCGAACGCCACGCCGACCATCGCCAGCGACGCCACCGGCCCGATCTTGACGACGTCCTCGATCAGCAGCTTGACCCCCACCAGCGCGAGCACCACGGCGATCGTCTCGTCGAGGTAGCGGAAGCGGCGGATCAGCCCCTCGACGAGCACGAACAGCGCCCGCAGGCCGAGCAGGGCGAAGATGTTCGCCATCCAGATCAGGACCGAGTCGCGCGTGATCGCGAAGGCGGCGGGGATCGAGTCGACCGCAAAGGCGATGTCGGCGGCGACGATCGCCGCCAGGCAGACGAAGATCGGCGTCGCGTACCGCTTGTGATCGAGCGTGACGAACCAGTGGGGGCCGTGGAAATCGGCAGTGACCGGGAACAGCTTGCGCACGCCGCGCACGATCAGGTTCTTGTCGGGGTCGACGTTCTCCTCGACCCCGCGCAGGATCCGCCACGCCAGCACCAACAGCAGCACGCCGAGGATGTAGATGACGAAGTGGAACTGCTCGATCAGCGCGACGCCGCCGAGGATCGCCAGGCCGCGCAGCACGAGCGCCGCCACGATGCCCCAGAACAGCAGGTTCGCGCGGTACTGCTCGGGCACGCCGAAGTAGCTGAACAGCAGCAGGAAGACGAACAGGTTGTCGAGCGACAGCGAGCGCTCGATGAAGTAGACGGTTACGTAGGTGACCGCGTCCTCGCCGCTCGACAGCAGCGCCACGACCGGCGCCATCAGCAGCGCCAGCACCAGCCAGCCGATCGACCAGATGACGCCCTCGCGGAACGTCGGCTCGCGTCCGCGCGCGAAGAACTTGAGGTCGACCGCCAGCAGCACGACGGTCACGAGCGGCCAGCACGGCCCACGGACCGGGGCCGCTGATGAACCCGATCGTCATTCGACGAAGAAGAAGACGAGACCCAGCACGACGTACACAGCTAGCAGCTGCAGACCTTCGAACCAGGTCGATTCACCCTCCTGGGTGACCTGGTTGGCGATCAGGATCGCCATGAAGATCGCGCCGAGCTCGAGCCCGTTGAACACCAATGCCATCGGGAACGGGCCGATCACGAACGACAGCAGCACCAGCACCGGCGCCGCGAACAATGCGATCTGAGCGCTCGAGCCGATCGCGATGTTGACCGCCAGGTCCATCTTGTCGCGCGCCGCGAAGTAGATCGCCACCCAGTGCTCCGCGGCGTTGCCGACGATCGCCACCACGATGACGCCGACGAAGAACGGCGACAGGCCGATCGCCTCCGAAGCCTCGCTGATCGAGCCGACCAGGATCTCCGACATCACGCCGACCGCCACGCCGGCGATCGCCAGCGAGATCACCGCGCGCCGCACCGACCACGGCTCGCCGCCGTGGTCCTCGGCCTCGTGCGAGGGGTTGAACAGGTTGCGGTGCGTGCGCAGCGAGAAGAGGAGGCCGGCCGCGTACGAGGCGAGCAGGATGATCGCGACCGCGAACGACATCTGCTCGAGCTCGGACGGGAACTGCCTGGACTCCTCCGTCGGGCTCGGCAGCGAGCCGCCGATCACGAGCTCGTAGATCGCCGGCATCACCAGCGCGACGGCCGCCAGCAGCAGCATCAGCGACTGCGTGTTGGCGGCCGTGCGATCGAAGAACTGGCGCTCGCGCTTGCGGCCGCCGATCAGCATCGCGGCGCCCATCACGAGCAGGATGTTGCCGAGGATCGAGCCGACCAGCGACGCCTTGACGACCTCCTGCAGCCCCTCGTTGAGCGCGAAGAACGCGATGATCAGCTCGGGCGCGTTGCCGAACGTGACGTTGAGGAAGCCGCCGATGCCGGGGCCCGACCGCGCCGCCAGCTCCTCGGTGGCGCGGCCCATCAGCGCCGCCGTCGGGATCACGCCGAGCGCCGACGTGACGAAGATGATCGTCGCGCTCGCGTGCACCAGCTCGAGCACGATCGCGATCGCGATGAAGGGCACCAGCAGGTACGGCCAACCCTCGCCGCTCAGCAGGAAGCGCCGCAGGTTGAAGGAAGCCCGCGCCTGACTCACCGGCGGGATTATGCCTTCGCTACGGAGTCGTCAGCAGATCCGCGCACTTGCGGACCTCGTCGCTGTTGCCGGCGGCCTGCTGGATGCACTGCGAGTAGCGCTCGAGGTTCTCCTGGTCCGCGCCGCCGCCGCCGCCCGCGCCGCCGCTGCCGGCACCGCCGAGGCCGAGGTTTCCGAGACCGAGTCCTTCGAGCTGGGCGACCAGCTCGTCGAACGGCTTGGCGCCGGACGGCGCCTCGATGTCCTGGTCCTCGTTGACCTCGAGCAGCTGCAGGTCGAAGTCTGACTTCGACCGACTGCGCCTCTCTCTCCGTGCGCCTGGAGGCCGAGATCGACGACCAGGCGCCGCAGGATCCGGTCGTCGGCGCCGGTGTAGATCTCGACGTCGAGCCGCTCGACCGCGTCGGCGGTCTGCTGCTTCTCCTCGTCGGTCAAGCGCTCGGGGAGCTGGTCCGTGCCCTGCACGCCGAGCCGGCGCAGGCGCTCGAGCGCGCCGTCGACGTCCTCGAGCAGCTTGGGCACGTCGACGTCGCCCGTGATCTTGATCGTGTCGGTGTCGCCGACCTTCGCCTCGCCCGCGTTCTCGGCGTTCGTGAGCCAGCGGCGGGGATCGATGCCGAGCGACGCCAGCGACTGGTCCTGCTGGCCGGACGGCTGCTTCGCCGCCTCCTCGTAGCCGGCCTTGAACTGCTGGAAGACGGGGCCTGCGATCTCGTACGTCTTCGCCGCCGTAGCTGACGAACGCGCTGTCCGCCGTCGCCGTGACGCCGGCCTCGATCGTCTGGCCGCCGCCCGTGAACGAGGCGTCGAGGTCGAGCTGCGGGAGCCGGCCGGCGCCCTGGTTGATGAACGGCCCCGCGACCTTCAGCGCGACCGGCTGGCCGGTTCCGGTGTCGGCGTCGAGCGACCCGTCGAGCCGGCCCGACTCGATCGTCTTGCCGCCGGAGAACGTCTCGTCGAGCAGCTGGTCGACCGGCGTGCTCGAGTCGGCCGCGTCGCCGCCGCCGCAGCCGGCGAGCAGGGTCATGGCGAGCAGTGCCACGACGAGGGATGCCAGCGTGCGCGAGTGCATGGAAATCGGGTTGCAGCGCGTTCCTCGCCGCAACTTCGAGCCTAGCATCGGGGTCATAGACCCATGCGAACCGTCCGGTACGCCTGTATAGCCCTGCTCGCGGCGCTTGTCTTCGGCGCTCCGGCCTCCGCCGACGAGGTGCTCGTCCTCGGCAAGGACGGCCGCGCGCGCAAGCGCGACGACCGTCACCTGACCGCGACGAGGATGCCGCGCCCGCGCGCGGGCGCGGTGGCGACCGCCGCTCAGCGCAAGAAGAAGAAGCGCCGGACGGTGGCGGGCGAGCTCGAGCGCCTGCGCGACACCGGACGGATCACGCCCGACGACTACACGGCCCGGCGCGCCTTCTACGACGAGGTGAAGCGCCAGGCCCGGACGCTCACGGGGCTGCGCAAGACGGAGATGCGCGGGGTGCTCGCGGCGGTCGAGGGGATCGCCGCGCGCCGGCAGCTGACGCCCAGCCGGCTGGCGCCGCTGTGGCTGACGCTGCAGCGCAACCTCGAGTGGTGGACCACCGGGCCGCTGCCCGCCGCCGGCCGGCGCGTCGAGTTCCAGGGCTCCGAGCTGGTCTGGCAGTACTACCCCGGCCAGGGCCTGCAGCTCCAGATGCTCGGCAACTTCGGCAAGCTGAACGGGCTGTGGGGCACGCGCGCGAACGCGCGCCTGGCGGTGATGCTCGACGAGCTGCTGCCGCTGGCGGCCGAGCGGGCCGGCGGGCTCGCGTGGGAGTACTACTTCACGTTCGGCGGCGGCCGGCCGCCGTGGGTGAGCGGGCTCGCGCAGGGGACCGCGGTGCAGGCGCTGGCGCGCGCGGCCACGCGGCTGCGGCGCGAGGCCGACGTCATGCCGATCGCCCAGCGCGCGCTGGCGGTGTTCGAGACGCCCGCCCCCGAGGGCGTGCGCGTGCCGGCCGTCGGCGGGCGACCACTACGCGATCTACTCGTTCGCGCCCGGCTTGCGCGTGCTCAACGGCTTCGTGCAGGCGCTGAACGGTCTGCACGACTACGCGCGCCTGTCCGGCGACCCGCGCGGCGCCGCGCTGTTCGCGGCGGGCGAGCCGGAGGCGCGGCTCGAGGTCCCGACCTACGACACCGGCGCCTGGTCGCTGTACTCGCGCGGCAGCTCGATGCGCGAGTCCGACCTCGGCTACCACGACCTGCTGACCGACTTCCTCGAGGGCCTGTGCGACCGTACCGAGCAGGACGTCTACTGCTCGACGGCGGCGAACTTCGTGACCTACAAGTCGCAGCCGCCGGCGGTGGTGGTCGAGCCGCGGCGCCTGCGGGGCGGCAGGCCGGGGCGCGTGGCGTTCGAGCTGTCGAAGCTCTCGAACGTCAGCCTGCGCATCACGCGCGGGGCGACGGTGGTCGAAGAGCGGCCGTTCGGGGTGGTCGGGTACGGCAGGCGGACATTCGGCTGGGACGTCCCGCGCCGGCCAGGCGCGTACACGGTCGAGCTGGCGGTGCGTGACGTGGCCGGCAACCCGGCCGGCGCCAGCGCGGTCGTCACGGTGCTGAAGCCGAAGCGGCAGCAGCGACCGTAGGATTGCGGGGCTTGCCCCCTCGGATAGTCCTCTATACCGGCAAGGGCGGGGTCGGGAAGACCTCGGTAGCCGCTGCCACCGCGCGCCGGATCGCCGCCGGCGGCGCGCGCACGCTGGTCCTGTCGACCGACCCGGCGCACTCGCTCGCGGAATCGCTGCAGGCGCCGGTCGGCGGTGAGCCGGCCGAGGCCGGCGGCGGTGTGTGGGCGCAACAGGTGGAGGCCCAGGCGGAGCTGGAGCGCAACTGGTCCGCGGTCCAGCGCTGGCTCGGGGGTGTGCTCGCCGAGCGCGGCGTGGAGCGGATCGCGGCCGAGGAGCTGACCGTCCCGCCGGGCGCCGACGAGCTGTTCAGCCTGCTGCAGCTTCAGCGCCATGCCGAGTCGGGCGAGTGGGACGCGATCGTGGTCGACTGCGCCCCGACCGGCGAGACGCTGCGGCTGCTGTCGTTCCCGGACGCGGCGCGATGGTGGCTCGACCGCGTGCTGGGGCGCGAGAACGCGCTGCTGAGCGCGGCCCGGCCTCTGGCGCGCGCGTTCTTCGACCTGTCGCTGCCCGACGAGCGGGTGATGGACGACGTGTCGCGGCTGGTGCGCAACCTGATCGCCATGCACGAGCTGCTGCGCGACGCCTCGAACGTGACGATCCGGCTGGTGATGACGCCCGACCGCATGGTGGTGTCCGAGGCGATGCGGACGTTCACGTATCTGAACCTGTACGGCTATCTGTGCGACGCGGTGGTCGTCAACCGCGTGTTCCCGTCGGAGGTGGGCGAGTACTTCGGCGCCTGGCGGTCGGTCCAGGCGGAGCAGCTGGAGCTGGTCGAGTCGGGCTTCGCGCCGGTGCCGGTGCTGCGGGCGCCGTACTTCGAGCAGGAGGTGCTCGGCCCGGAGATGCTCGACCGGCTGTCGGATGCGGTCTTCGAGGGTCGCGACGCGAGGGCGGTGCTGCACGACCGGCTCGCCCAGGAGCTGGCGCTCGACGGCTCGCGCGCGGAGCTCCGGCTCGACCTGCCGTTCGTGAGCAAGGGTGACGTGGCGTTGCGCAAGATCGGGCTCGAGCTCGTGGTGAAGGTGGACGGCCACAAGCGCACGATCGTGCTCCCGGGCGCGCTCGCCGGCTTCAGGCCGACGTCGGCGAAGCTGGCGGAGGGGTCGCTGGTGGTGGGGTTCGAGAGTGGCTGAGCCCGACGACCTGCGGGCGCAGTACGAGGAGGCCGAGCGGCTGGTGCGCGAGGCGCAGCGTGCGGCCGAGGAGGCGGCCGCGGGGCCCGTTCCCCCGCGGGGGTGGAGCGTGCCCGGCGATGAGGGTTCAGGGTCGTTCCCGGACCTCGGTCAGCTCGCCGCGCTCCTCGAGTCGCTGCGGGGCGTGGTGCCGCCGGAGCTTGCGCGTCAGCTCGCCGACGCCCTGCGGGAGCTGCTGATCGCCGTGCGGGCGGTGCTCGACTGGTACATCGCGCGGCTCGAGCCCTCCGAGCCCGCAAGTTCCGACGTGGAGGACATCCCGGTCGAATGACACACTGGAAGCCGTGCCGAGCGCACTAGCCCGCCTGCGCGAGCTGCCGCCCGAGCTCCGCAACGCGGGCATCGCCGCCGCTGCGCTCGCCGTGTCGCTGCTGCTTCCCTGGTACCAGCAGTCCTACGTGCCCGAGGGCTCGCGCGAGTTCGTCCAGCGCAACGTGAGCGCGTTCGGCGTCTTCTCGTTCGTCGAGGCGGCGGTGCTGCTGGTCGCGGCCGCGGTGCTGTTCCTCGTGTGGGCGCGGAGCGAGAAGAAGGGGTTCCACCTGCCGGGCGGCGACGGGACCGCGATCGCGCTGGCCGGCGGCTGGGCTCTCCTGCTGCTGGTCTGGCGGCTGTTCGACAAGCCGGACGCGCCCGACGAGACGAGCAGCTACGGCATCCAGTGGGGCATGTTCGCTGCCCTGGCCGCGGCCGGCGCGTTGCTGGCCGCCGGCCTGCGGGTGCGCGCCGCCCACCGGCCCGAGCCACCGAACCCGGCCGCCGCCGAGGTGGAGCCGCAGGAGCCACGGCCACCGCGGCGCCGCGCCGACCCGGCCGCGGTCACCGAGGTGCTCGGCGAGCGGCCGGACTGGTCCGGCGAGCCGCCGGAGGCGCCGGGGCGAGCGCCGCGGGCGGCGCCGCCGGGAGACGAGGCGCCGACCCATTGGCTTGAAGACGATGACGCCCCGACCCGCCGGATCGCGGACGGCGACGACGCCCCGACCCAGCGGATCGAAGGCGACGCCCCCGCCCGCCGGATCGAGGGCGGCGAGGCCCCGGATCGGCGGCGCGGGGACCGCCTCTTCTAGCCGGCCGCCGCGCGGGCCCGAAAGCCTTCGGCGCGCGCCTCGGCCGCCTCGACGAGCTCGGCCACGATCTCGCCCAACCGCTCCTCGACCTCGGGGTCCGTGAGCCGGCCGTCTGCGTCGAAGCGCTCGTCCGCCTCGGCGACGGGCAGCTCGGCGTCGAGCACGCGTGCGCCGATGGTGGACAGCACCTTGCGCCCCTCGGCCTGCGCCCAGACTGCGCCGAACATGCCGGTCGAGGCGCCGACGACCGCCGCCGGCTTGCCGCGGAGCGGGTTCGTAGCGTGCGGGCGCGAGGCCCAGTCGAGCGCGTTCTTGAGCACGCCGGGCAGGGACGCGTTGTACTCGGGCGTGACGATCAGGACGGCGTCGGCGTCCGCGATCGCGTCGCGCAGCTGCCGTACGGGCTCGGGCCCGAGGCCGAGGTCGTCGTCGGCGTCATACGGCGGGATCGCCTTGAGGCCGTCGAAGATCTCGAGCTCGACCCCGGGCGGCAGCACGTCCGCCGCCGCCCGGAGCAGCCCGGAGTTGTATGAGTCCCGGCGCAGCGAGCCGGAGATGCCGAGGACTCGCACGAGTCAGCCCTGGACGAGCTCGAGGTCGACCGAGAGCGTGACGTCGTTGGCCAGCATGAACCCGCCCTTGGGCAGCGGCGCGTTCCAGTTGAGGCCGAACTTCGTCCGGTCGACGACCGTCTCGAGCTGGAGGCCGACCTTGGTGTTGCCGAACGGGTCCTCGACCGGCCCGACGATCGTGCCGGTCGCGGTCACGCGCTCGGTGTGGCCCTTGAGCGTGAGGTCGCCGGTCACGGTGACGGCGCCGTCGTCGATGGCGATGTCCGTCGACTCGAACCCGATGCGCGGGTACTGCTCGGCGTCGAAGAACTCCGGCGACTGCAGGTGCGCGACGAGGTTCTCGTCCTTGACGACGACGGTGTCGACCGGCACGGAGCCGACCAGATGCGCGCGGCCGTCCTCGTCGGCGGTCAGCGTGGCGTCGAAGGCCGCGAAGCTGCCGCGGAACGTCGCGAGCATGTGCTTGACGGCGAAGCCGGTCGACGAGTGGACGGGATCGGAGGTGTAGGTACCGGCCGGGATGGCGGTGGCGATGGCAGTCATGTGAGAACTTGCTCCCCTTGCATGTAGGTGGACCGGACTGTGGTCCGCTTACTTGACGTGAGCCACTGTAGCACGCCATGCGGACCGTGGTCCGCTTCTATACTGGGTGTCGTGTCCGTTACGTTCAGCACCGTGGACGAGCTGCCCGTGATCCAGGAGGAGGTCCCGCTCCGGGCCGATGCGGCACGCAACCGCGACAAGGTGCTGGCCGCGGCCGAGAAGCTCTTCGCCAGGCACGGGCCGACCTGCGTGACGATGGACGCCGTCGCCGCCGAGGCCGGCGTCGGCAAGGGAACGCTGTTCCGCGGCTTCGGCGACCGCTCCGGGCTCTTCCTCGCGCTGTTGACCGAGCAGGAGCGCCGCCTGCAGGAGGACATCATCCGCGGCCCCGCGCCGCTCGGCCCGGGCGCGCCGCCCGTCGAGCGCCTGATCGCGTTCGGCGAGCGGCTGTGCGAGCACTACCAGCAGCACGGCGAGCTGATCGCCGCGGCCGAGTCGAGCGGAGGAGTCCGCTACCGCTCGGCCCCGTTCGCCGTCTACCGCACGCACGTGCAGGTGCTGGTCCGCGAGGCGGCCCCCGATGCCGACTGGGAGTACCTCGGCGACGCGCTCATGGCCTCCCTGCGCGCCGACCACATCCGGTACCTGTTGGAGATCCGCGAGCTCCCGGACGACCGGATCGCCGCCGGCTGGGCCGACCTCGTCGGCCGCCTGCTCAGCGATCGCTGAGATAGACGCCGATCGGCACCAGAGTCGCGACCAGGATGATCCCGATCCCGGCCGCGATCGCCGCGTTCGAGCGGTACAGGTGGCCTGCCGCGCCGATCACGAAGCCGGCGCCCATGAGGGCGATGTACGGGAGCGGGTCGACCACGGCTTGAGCATCGCAGGGCTTGGCTGTGCCGGCGCACGTCAACTGCGGCTGGGTGGGGAGGTGGCAAGACGGCCGCGCCGGTCGTCCGTGGCGCCTTGACCCCCACATAGCGACGCAAAGGCGCCACGCTCGGCGCCGCGGGAGCCCGTTGTGCATCACCAGGCCAGGACGGTGGGCGTTGGAATCTCTCCAACGCCCAACCGCGCGGCCGATCCACCGCCGCCCTTACCTGCCGCAGTTGACGTTCGCCACGAGCAGCGTTCTGACGAATCGGCACGCAGCGCCGCCCCACTCGGCTACGGTGAAGCCGATGAGGGGGGTCCTCATCGTCGCCAGCACACTCGCCGCGCTCACGCTGGCGCCGATCGCGCATGCCGACGTGACGATCGGCAGCGACCTCGCCGCGGCGCCCAACGCCAACATCGGCCCCGATGCCACCGTCGCAGCGAGCTCGATCCCCGGGCGCACGATGGCCGCACCGTTCGCCGGGGTCATCACGTCCTGGGGCGTCCGTGGCGGCGATGCCGCGCCGCCCGTGCGGCTCGTGGTCATTCGCCGGCCCGAGGGAATCGGCAACCACCCGGGGGAGGTGACAGCGCGCTCGGCGCCGTTCGATCCCCCGCAGGGCCAGGCCGACACGACCGGCGCGCAGATCGGAATCGCGGCCGGCGACTACATCGGCCTCGAATGCTGTGAAGGCACGGCCGGTGCCTATCGGGTCGAGGGTGCGGGATCGATCGACATCTGGGACCCACATCTGAATCCTTTCGCCCCGGCAAATCCGTCGGCGACGTCGAACGACGAGCTGCTCGTCAACGCCGTCATCGAGCCCGACGTGGACGGCGACGGGCGTGGCGACACGTCGCAGGACGAAGACGACGATGGCGACGGCCGCCTCGATGGCTCGGACAACTGTGCCACCGCGGCGAACCCCGGCCAGGAGGACGCCGACGGTGACGGCGCCGGGGACGTCTGCGACGCCGACCGCGACGGCGACGGCTTCCCGAACGCGGCCGACGTCTGCCCCACCGTCGCCGGAACAGCGAACGGCTGCCCGGCCCCGCCGGCGACCCCGCCTCCCCCGCGCGTCAACACTCCCGCGACCGTCCGCTTCGCCACCCCGCTCGTCGGCACGACGATCGGGCCGTCGCAGCCGATCGAGCTCGAGGTGTTCGACGACTTCGGCACTCCGACCGTCACCGTGTTCGACGACGACGGGACGGTGTGCGTTCTCAGTGGCCCGCCGTACTCGTGCACGTGGCACCCGACCGGCGCGGACGTCGGGCGGGCGACGCTCCTGGCCAGCGCGGTCGATGCCGACCGGCGCTCGTCGCTCGGGAGCGTGCGGGTGCGGGTTGCGAAGTTCGAGGCCGACCTGACCTCGAAGCGGCGCGGCCGCAAGGTGACCGGCCGGCTGGTGCTGCCGCAGGCGGTCGAGAAGGCGCTCGGGTGCCAGGGCGAGGTCACCGTGCGCCGCAAGAAGGTCCGCCGCACGGTCGAGCTGAAGCGCAACTGCACGTTCTCGGTCCGCCTCCCGCCCGGCAAGGGCAAGCCGAAGGCGCGGTTCGCGGGCAACTCGGTGGTCGAACCCGCCACTTAGCCCGGATCCACCGGGCCTAGACTCAAGTGCGCCATGAGCGCGCTCCCCACCTCCGTCGACGACGTCGCCGTCGGCCTCCGTGAGGCCGGTTATCTGCCCGGCGAGTCGACGGCGCTGGTGAGCTATCTGGCGACCAGGCTCGGCAAGCCGGTGCTGGTCGAGGGCCCGGCCGGGGTCGGTAAGACCGAGCTGGCCAAGGCGCTCAGCCGCTATCTCGACCGGAGGCTCGTGCGCCTCCAGTGCTACGAGGGCCTGGACGAGGCGAAGGCGCTGTACGAGTGGAACTACCGCAAGCAGCTTCTGCGGATCCAGGCCGAGGCGGCCGGCACCGGCTGGGACGCGGTCCAGGACGACATCTTCGGTGAGGAGTTCCTGCTCAGCCGCCCGCTGCTGCAGGCGATCGCGGCCGAAGAACCGGTGGTGCTGCTGATCGACGAGATCGACAAGACCGACCAGGAGTTCGAGGCGATGCTGCTCGAGCTGCTGTCGGACTTCCAGATCTCGATCCCCGAGCTGGGCCGGATCGAGGCGCGCACCCATCCGGTGGTGCTGCTGACCTCGAACAACACGCGCGAGCTGACCGAGGCGCTCAAGCGCCGCTGCCTGTACCTGTGGCTCGACTACCCGGCCACCGAGCACGAGCTGCAGATCGTCCGCCTGCACGCGCCCGAGCTCTCCGAGACCGTCGCGCGCAAGCTCGTCGACGTCGTCCACCAGGTCCGCCAGCTCGACCTCAAGAAGCCGCCCTCGATCGCGGAGTCGATCGACTGGGCGCGCGCGCTGCTGCTGCTCGGCGCCGACGACATCTCGCAGGACGTCTTCCGCGACACGATGTCGATCATCGTCAAGCACCGCACCGACCTCGACACCGTGGCCGAGCGGGTCGGCGTGCGGCTCGTGGCGTGAGCTTCGATGCCCAGATCCTCCAGCTCGGCGAGGCGCTGAGGGGCGAGGGCGTCGCGATCGGCACCTCGGAGCTCAACGACGCCTTCGCGGCGCTCGAGCAGGTGTCATGGAGAAGGCCCACCGACTTCCGCGCGGCGCTCGCCGCCACGCTCGCCAAGTCGCCCGAGGACCGCCGCATCTTCGACCTCGTGTTCGAGCGCTTCTTCTTCCGCGCCGCCGAGGCCGGCGCGCTCCGCCACGAAGTGAGGGAGCAGGACGGCGACGGCATCACCGGCGGCGAGCGGATCGAGCTCGACAACCTGCGCGAGCAGCTCCTGCAGGCGATTCGCGACGGCGACGACGCCGCGATGCGCGATCTCGCCCGCCTCGCGATCGCCGCCTTCGGCCGCCGCGGCGAGGGCTCCGGCGTGCTCGGCGTCGACGTCCAGCGCATCCGCCGCGCGCTGGGCCTGCGAAGCGAGCCGGGCGGCCCGGTGCAGGACCAGAGCGCCCAGCAGCTACCGCTCACCCGCGAGCAGATCCGCCGCTTCGAGGTCCACCTGCGCCAGGAGCTCGAGCGCGCACAGATCGAGCGCACGCAGGCGCTCCCGCCCAGCCGCCCGCTCACCGAGCTCGACCGCGCGCTGCCCACCGGCCCGCTGCAGGACCTCGCCGCCGTCCACCGCGTCGTCGCCCAGCTCAAGCGCCGCCTCGCCACCCAGGGGCACGAGACGCGCGGGCGCCGGCGCCACGCGCACGTCGACGTCCGCCGCACGATGCGCGCCTCGCTGCAGACCGGAGGGGTGCCGGTCGTGCTCAAGTACCGCCCGCGCCGCCCCCGCCGCCCCGAGCTCTACGTGCTCTGCGACGTCAGCACCTCCGTCACCAGCGCCTCGGTCTTCTTCCTCAGCGTCCTCCACGCGCTCCACGACGCGTTCCGCAAGATGCGCTCGTTCGTGTTCGTCGAGCGCATCTCCGAGGTGACCGGCGTCTTCGAGCGCGAGCGCTCGTTCCGCGCCGCCTCGGAGGCGATCTCCAAGGACGCCGGCGTCGCCGACGTCTCCGGCTACACCGACTACGGGCGCGTGTGGAGCGAGTTCCTCACCCAGGTCGAGGACGACCTGCACCCGCGCGCGACGGTGATCGTGCTCGGCGACGCACGCACCAACGGCCGCGACCCGCGCGCCGACGTGTTCGCCCGCGTCGCCGAGCGCGCCGGCCGCACCTTCTGGCTCAACCCCGAGCCGCGGCTGTACTGGAACTACGGCGACTCCGTGATCGCCACCTACGAGCGCTTCTGCGAGGCCTACGAGTGCTGGACGACGCGCCAGCTGGAGGACTTCGTGAAGGCGCTCACCCGCCCCACCTGGGACTGAGCGCGTCGTGCTCCTTCGAGGGCGACGGTTGCTCCCCCGCGCCCGGAGGCGCGGGGGAGCGACTGAGGTCAGCGCGTGAGCGCGTCCCTCATCGGGTCGACCGTCTCGCTCTTGTACAGGCCCTTGCTCCTGCCGGGCTTGCCGGCCACGCCGTTCACCGTCGACGTGTCGTAGGCGAACGTGAGCACGGACGTGGCGATCGCATCGGAGTTCACGTCCAGGGCGTGGACGTTGATGTTGCCGATGAGCTCGTAGTCCTCACGCAGCGAGTCGTAGAGCGCCACGTTCTGTCCTGCGCCGGTCAGGTTGTCGCAGAACTGGTGGTAGCACGGGTCGTACGCCGCGCCCGCGACACCGCCGTAGAGAGCGGCCTCGGCCGCCGTCTTCGGCACCTCGGCGCCGGTGAACAGGCCACCCGCAGGGATGCCGACGGCGATGAACGGGCCGTAGTCCGAGCGGCCGGAGAACTCGCTGTCCTGCGACGGCTCACCGCGCTCGGCGTAGAACCGCTCGAAGACGTCCTCGATCTGGGCCGAGCCCTCGGGGATGACGAGCGTCGGAGGCGCGGTGTTGCTCGAGTCGTCGCCGTCGTAGATCCCGAACATGTAGTTCGGCGAGGCGACCATGTCGAAGTTGAGGTAGAGCGCGATGGCCTCCGCCTCTTCATCGGTCAGGTTCTCGACGTAGTGCTCGGAGCCGAGCAGGCCGGACTCCTCCGCGCCCCACCACGCGAACCGCACGGTGTTGGCGGTCTTCACCTTCGCCATCTGGATCGCGGTTTCGAGCAGCGCCGCGCTGCCGGAGCCGTTGTCGTTGATGCCCGGGCCGCGCTGGACGCTGTCGAGGTGGGCGCCGGCCATCACGACGTTGTCGTCGTTGCCGCTGTCCGTCTCGGCGAGCACGTTCCAGGTCGTGCGCTGCTCGGCGACGAAGTCGACGGTGACCGTGACCGTCGCGCCCGGCGTCGAGGCGAGATTGACCCCGGCGTCGTACGTGGTGAAGATCGCCGGGATCCGCAGTCCGGTCGCGTCACCGATCATGTTCGTCAGCCCCGTACGCCCGGGCTGGCCCTCGTTCATGACGATGACGGCACTGGCGCCCGCCGCCTGCGCGTTCAGGACCTTGATGTTGAAGCCGCACGTGCCGCGCTGCAGGAGCGCGACGCCGCCGGCCGGGAATCCCGCGAAGTCGGATGCCTCGCAGCCGCTCGTGTTGTTCGGCGTGGGGAGGCTAGGGTTGAGCACGAGCCCTATCGGGACGAGCGGGCCCGTCGCGGTGCCCTCCGGCGTGCCCGAGTCGAATCGGTTGCGCAGGAAGTCGGTCCCATTCACGAACGTGCGCGGGCTGGGAGACCTCCGGATCAGCTGCGAGTTCTCCTCGGTGTAGCTGAAGGTGAACTCCTGGACCTCCGGGTCGTAGCCCGCGGCCTCGAGCTGCTCGACTACGTAGTCGACCGAGGCCCGGTAGCCGGGCAGCCCGGCCGCGCGGTTGCCGCCGTTCGCGTCGGCGATCTCCTGGAACGCCTCGAGGTGCTCGAGCACGCCCTCGGGCGTCACGGCCTTCGTGAGCTTCTTGACCGTGTTGTTGTTGGGCGACGCGGACGCCGGGCCGGCGCCGACGAGCGCGATCGCGACGGCAGCCGCCGACCACGCCAGGATGCGTCTGGGCATCAAGGTGGGACCCCCCCTCCTTCGTTGGGAAACGGTGATCGTAGCCACGGCCGCCGCGTGCGCCGGGTGGTAGTACGCTGACTGACAACGCCGTAGAAACCAGGGGGGCTGGGAAGAGCGCCCGGCTGAGATAGGTCCTCGCTGGACCTGACCCTTCGAACCTGTGGGGTAATGCCCGCGGAGGGAGCGATGTGGACCGTCACGGTCACCGAAGTGCAGAAGTCCTTCGGGGCGGTGCGGGCGCTGGACGGAGTGTCGTTGCGCGCCGCGCCGCGCGAGGTGGTCGCGGTCGCCGGCCCGAGCGGCTGCGGCAAGTCCACCCTGCTCGAGCTCGTGTGCGGACTCGCCACGGCTGACGCCGGCACCATCACCGCGGACGCGGCGGCGCTGATGCCGCAGCGCGACGGGCTGCTGCCGTGGCTGACCGCGCTCGACAACGCCGCGCTCGCCCTGCGCGTCGGCGGCGCGAGCAAGGCCGCCGCGCGCGCCGCCGCGCACGAGCACTTCGTGGCGTTCGGGCTCGAGGGGTTCGAGCACGCGCGGCCGAGCGAGCTGTCGGGCGGCATGCGCCAGCGCGTCGCCTTCCTGCGCACGCTGCTCGCCGGGCGGCCGGTGCTGTGCCTGGACGAGCCGTTCGGCGCGCTCGACGCGCTCACGCGGCTGAACATGCAGCGGTGGCTCGCGGACGCGCTCGAGCGCGAGCCGCGCACGGTGCTGCTCGTGACGCACGACGTCGAGGAGGCGGTCCTGCTCGCCGACCGGATCGTGCTGCTGTCGCCGCGCCCCGGCCGCGTGGTGGCGACGCTCGAGGTGCCGCTCGAGCGCCCGCGCCACCGCGCCGATCCCGAGGTGGTGACGCTGCGCGAGCGGGCGCTGGCGGCACTCGGCGCCGCAGACGTCGAAGCGCCGCGCAACGAGGTCGTCCGTCCGTGACGGCGGCGCTGATCGTGCTCGCGGCGCTCGCCGGGTGGGAGGCGATCGTGCGCTTCGGGCTCGTCGACGAGCTCATCCTGCCGGCGCCCACCCAGGTGCTCGAGGCTCTGTGGACCGATCGCGCGCTGCTCGCTCCCGACCTCGCGGTCACCACGTGGGAGGTCGTGCTGGGGCTGGCGGTCGCGATCGCCGCCGGCGCCGCGCTGGCGATCGCCATGCACCTCTCGCCCGCCGCCCGCCGCGCGCTGCACCCGCTGGTGATCGGCTCCCAGGCGGTCCCCGTCCCCGTCATCGCCCCGCTGGTGCTGCTCGTGTTCGGCTTCGGGCTCGGCCCGAAGGTGCTGCTCGTCGCGCTCGTGTGCTTCTTCCCGGTGGCCATCAACCTCTACGACGGGCTGCGCGACACCGACCCCGACGCGCGCAAGCTGCTGCGCTCGCTCGCCGCCACGCGCTGGCAGACGCTGCGCATGCTCGAGCTGCCGAGCGCGCTGCCCGCGACCTTCACGGGCGTGAAGATCGCCGCCGCCGTGGCGGTGATCGGCGCCGTGTTCGCGGAGTGGTCGGGGTCGAGCGAGGGCCTCGGCCACGCGCTGCTGACCGCCAACGGCCAGCTCGCCACCGCGCGCGCGTTCGCGGCCACCCTGCTGCTGTTCCTGCTGGCCGTCTGCCTCTACGGCGCGTTCGCGCTGCTCGAGCGACGCGTGGCAGGTTGGACCCCTCGATCGACGACCTCATGATCCGGCTCCTGCTCGCCCTCGCCCTCCTCTTCGCGCTCGCCGGCTGCGGCGAGAAGCAGGAGCCGGGCGCCGCCGGCTCGACCGACTCCGAGCCGTTCACGCTGATGCTCGACTACTTCCCGAACGCCGATCACGCCGGGATCTACGCGGCGCGGGCGAGCGGCGAGTTCGAGCGCGCGGGGCTCGACGTCGAGATCCAGGCGCCGCCGGACGCCGCCGTGCCGCTGAAGCTGCTGCAGGCCGGGCGGGTCGACCTCGCGATCTCCTACGAGCCCGAGCTGCTGCTGGCGCGCGACCAGGGCGCCGACCTGGTCGCGGTCGGCGCGCTCGTGCAGACGCCGCTGACCTCGCTGATGTCGCTCGGCGACCGCGCGATCACACGGCCGGAGCAGCTCGCGAACAAGCGCGTCGGCACCGCCGGGCTCGCGTATCAGTCGGCGTATCTGCGCACGATCCTCGAGAAGGCGGGCGTCGACCCCGGCTCGGTGAAGGAGACGAACGTCGGCTTCAAGCTCACGCAGGCGATGCTCGCCAAGCAGGTCGACGCGACGCTCGGGGCGTTCTGGAACTACGAGGGCGTGGACCTGCAGCGCCGTGGCCGCCACCCGGAGATCCTGCGGATGGAGGACCTCGGGGTGCCGACCTACAACGAGCTGGTCTTCGTCGCCCGGCGCTCGGACCTCGACGAGGACGGCGCCTCGCGCCTGCGCCGCTTCCTGCAGGCCGCCGCGCGCGGCCACCAGCTGCTCCAGGAGCAGCCGCAGGCCGGGGTCGACGCGCTCCTCGACGCCGATCCCGGGCTCGACCGCGGGCTCCAAGAGGCCGCCGTGAAGGCGACCCTGCCGGTCTTCTTCCCGGAGGACGCCGAGCGGCCGTTCGGGTACCAGGACCCGGCGCAGTGGGCCGCCTACGAGCGCTGGATGCGCGACAGCGGGCTGCTCAAGCAGCCGCAGGCCGAGCGGGCGCCGCTGACCAACGAGTTCCTGCCGGGCGAGGGGCTCGACCCGGGGACATCCGGGCTGGGATGAGACCGCGGGCGGCGGCGTGCATGAGGTGCACGCCGGCCAGCCCCTTCCACTCGCCGTAGCGCGCGAAGAAGCCGCGCACCTCGGCCTCGTCGGCGCGGGCGCGCGGATTGCCGGTCACGAGCCGGCCGACGATCTTCAGGAAGCCGAGGTCGCCGGCCGGCACGACGTCGTAGCGCCCCTGGCCGTGGAGGGCGACCATCTCGCACGTCCACGGGCCGATCTCGCGCATGCTCCGCAGGCGCCGCAGGTCGTGGTCCTGCAGGTCGAGCCGCCCGGCGGCGACCGCCTCTGCGCAGCGGCGCATGGCCAGCGCCCGCTTGGGGGCGAGGTCGAACGAGACCAGCCGCGCCGGCGCCTGGACGGCGATCACCGCGGGCGTGGGAGCGTCGCGCATGCCGGTGGCGGGGCAGCGGTAGCCGAGCGCGGCGATCAGCCGCCGCTGGATCTGCATCGCGCGCTCGAGCTCGATCAGCTGCTCGGTGATCGCGCTCAGCAGCGTCTCCCACGGGTCCGGCCGGCGGCGTACTCGCAGCGCGCGGTGGGTCCGCACTCCGCGCCCGATCACGGGGTCGCCGCGGAAGCGGTCCCAGAACGGCCTCAGGTCGTCGTCGACACCCGTGGCGAAGCGCAGCCGCGCGATGCCGGCGCGGGCGGCGGGTTCGGTGGCGGCACGCGCTGCGAACACGACCCGGTCCGGCGCAGGCTGCACCATGCCGACCAGCACCGGCGCGCCGCCGATCCGCAGCAGCCGCTGGAGCGCTGCGCCGCGGCGGCGCAGCAGGCCGTCCATCGAAGCGCCGCCGAGGACGAACGGCCACGCCGGCCGCACCTCCTCACGGAGCTCGATCAGGGTCACCCGCGGCGGATCAGGTGGACGTCGACCAGGAAGGAGTTCGACGCGACGATCTGCCCTACCCCGCCCGACTTGCGGCGGCGGCGCAGCCCCCGCCCACGGCGGCGCTGCACGGCCGCCGCGGTGGCGGCGCCGGCGACGAACCCGGTGGCGGCCAGCGCCGCCGCCTGGCGCGCGGCCATGAGCGGGCGCACCGGCTCGATCGCGCGCGGCTCGGCCACGACGGGCAGGCCGTCGACCACCTCGGCCTCGTCCTCGAATTCATCAGGTTGACTCACGAGGCCGACAGCATGCCCGATCGCCCGGACGGGCGCGTCAGTGACGCTCCGGGTACGTCCGGAAGACGACGTCCCAGTACGGGGCGCTGATCCCGAAGCCCTTGTCGTCGTCCTGGAAGTGGTGGCGCATGTGCAGCTCGCGCAGCCGCTTCCCGAGGCGCGTCTTCGGCACGTGATGGTGCAGGGCGTAGTGGATCTCGTCGTAGATCAGGTAACCGACGAGGAACCCGGCGGCGACCGCGAGACCGTGCAGGGAGCCGGCGACCAGGAAGATCGAGCCGACCACGATGATCGCCAGCGGGATGCTCGCCGCGGGCGGCATCACGAGCCGCAGCGGGTCGTTCGGGTGATCGTGGTGCACACCGTGGATCATCCAGTGCAGCTTGGCCCCGATCCCCTGCTCGGGCTCGAAGTGGAACACCAGCCGGTGCAGCCAGTATTCGAACAGCGTCCACACGCAGTAGCCGATCAGCACGAGGCCGGCGG
Organism: uncultured Solirubrobacteraceae bacterium; assembly: GCA_963849695.1. GTDB lineage: Bacteria > Actinomycetota > Thermoleophilia > Solirubrobacterales > Solirubrobacteraceae > DASSUW01. The sequence continues at coordinate 253,311 of CAWKIT010000016.1, read as the reverse complement.
CGTCCCACCAGCCGTCGCGCTCGACGGCGAGGAGGAGCAGGAGGACGATGATCGGCCCGTAGATCAGCACGGGCACCAATGGATGCACGCGGGTGAAGCGGTCCAGGAGCCGCGACTGGAACATCGGTGGGGAGGCCTTGAGAACGTCCGAACGCCGCATGTCGCAAACGGTACCTCTTAGGCCTGGGTGGGCGGGGTCAAATCAAGTTCGTAGACGCGGAAGCGGCGCACCACGCGCCCTCCCATCGCCTCCATCGCGCGGTTCATGTTGCGGTTGGTCTCGAGGATCCAGCCCATCTCGCCCCACTTCTGCGGCGTCTCGACCGCCATGTCGAAGTGCTCGACGTACATGGCGGCCGCGATGCCGGTGTGCTGGAACTCCGGCTTGACGCCCAGGAAGCCGACCCGCACGCGATCCATGATCCGCCCGCGGCGCAGGAAGTGCCACCAGCCCAGCGGCAGCAGCCGGCCGTTCATCCGCTCGAGCACCTGATTGATGTCGGGCACCGTGATCGCGACCGCAACCGTCTCGCCCTCCTTGGTCTCGGCGACCATGAACCAGTGGGGGTCGAAGACCAGCTGCATCTCCGACGCGTACTGGTCGAGGTCGGCCTTCGAGTAGGGGGCGAAGCCCCAGTTCTCGCTCCAGGCGGCGTTGTAGACCTCGGCGAAGCGGTCGAGGTCCTTCCGTAGCCCGCGCCGCGACATCTTGCGGATCCGGATCCCGTGCCGGGCTCGACCTCCCCCGCCAGCTTGAAGATCACGGGCAGGATCTTCGAGCGGTCGGAGATGTGCAGCTCCCACATCAGCAGGTCGACGGCCTTGGTGAGGCCGGCCTCCTCGCAGCGGACGGCGTAGTAGGGCGGGTGCCAGGGCTGCTTGATCATCGGCCGGCGCTCGAAGCCCTCGACCATCACGCCCGACTCGTCGTTGATCGTGAAATCCATCGGGCCGACCATGCGGTCGCGACCGCGGGCGCGCAGCCAGTCCCCGGCGGCGTTCAGCAGCGCCGGCAGCACCTCCGGGTCGTCCTCGAGCTCGAGGAACCCGAACATCCCCCAGCGGTTGTCGTGGTAGTCGTTGAACGCCCGGTCGTAGTGGGCGCTGAGACGGCCCACCGCGCGGCCGTCGCGCTCGGCCAGGAAGAGCTGCGCGTCGCCGTGCTTGAAGAACGCATTCAGGCGGCGGCTGAGGAAGATCCAGCGCTCCAGCCGCAGCGGGGGAACCCAGACGGTCGAAGTAGAGTGCAGCCGGTACGGGAGGTCGATGAACTTCCGCAGGTCCCGTCGCCCGCGGACGGGACGCACTTCGATCGACACGAGGCCGCACCCTATATGCCGACCGCCATCGACGTTTTCGCGAAGGTCCGCGGTCACGAGCGCGCCGAGCAGCTGCGCGCAGCCCGCGAGGCCGACCTGCTGCCCTACTTCCGGAGGCTGGAATCGCCCGCCGCGCCGGTGGTGACGATGGAGGGCGCCGAGCGGGTGATGCTCGGCTCCAACAACTACCTCGGGCTGACCGGCGACGAGCGCGTGATCGCCGGCGCGCGCGACGCGCTCGAGCGCTACGGCACGGGGCTCACCGGCTCGCGGCTGCTGAACGGGACGATCGAGCTGCACCTCGAGCTCGAGCGCGAGCTGGCGGAGTGGATGGGGACCGAGGAGGCGATCGTCTTCACCACCGGCCACCAGGCCAACCTCGGCACGCTGGGGACGCTGCTCGCGCCCGGCGACACGGTGATCGCCGACTCCGCCGACCACGCCTCGATCCTCGACGGCTGCCTGCTCTCGCGCGCGAAGCTGCGCCCCTTCCGCCACGGGCGGCTCGACAAGCTGGAGAAGATGCTGCAGCGCGCCGGGGACGACGGCGGCGGGGTGTTGGTGGTGGTCGACGGGGTGTTCTCGATGGAGGGCGACGTCGCCGACCTGCCGCGGGTCGTCGAGCTGTGCCGGGCGTACGGCGCGCGGCTGATGGTCGACGAGGCGCACGCGGCTGGGGTGCTCGGCGCGCGCGGCGCGGGCGCGTCCGAGCTGCTCGGTGTGGAGGGCGACGTCGACCTGCGGATGGGGACGTTCTCCAAGTCGCTCGCCAGCTGCGGCGGGTTCATCGCCGGCACCCACGAGGTGATCGAGTTCCTGCGCATCAGCTCGCGCGCGTTCCTGTTCACCGCCGCCGCGGTCCCGGCCGCGGTGGGGGCGGCGCTGGCGGCGCTGCGGATCGTGCGCTCGGACGAGGGGCCGGCGCTGTTTGCGAGCGTGCTCGACAACGCGCGCTACCTGCGCGACGGCCTGCGCTCGCTCGGCTTCGAGGTGCTCGACGACGCCCACGGCATCACCACGCCGATCGTGCCGGTGGTGGTCGGCGACGACTGGAAGGCGGTCATCCTGTGGCGCGCCCTGTACGACGCCGGCGTATACGTCAACGTCGCGCTGCACCCGGCCGTCCCGCCCGCCGGAGCGCTGCTGCGGACAAGCGTGATGGCGACCCACGACCACGCCGTCCTCGATCACGCGCTGGATGCCTTCGCCGCCGTGAAGACGGCGTTCGAGGCCGAGCACGGGGCGCTCCCGGGCGGTGCCGGCTCCTAGCACAGAACCGGCGTCCGCGCGTGATTTCTCAAGGCTTAGAAATGATGCGCTTCTTGCGAAGATTCGCCTCCTTTCACGGTTGACCGGAACCCCGGCCGCTGACTAGCCTGCGCCCTTCGGTCGTGGGCCTTTGGGCCTCGGACGGGAGAGAGAGGGAACGAACGACGGACGGGCCTGGACGGGCGTTCCGGTGAGCCGCCGGGTCGCCGGGCTCGTTGTTCGTCCGTGCACTCGAGAGTTCCGACCGATAGGTGTCAATGTCAATGTTGGGGGCGTACGCACCGGAGGAGGTGCGCGTCGCCCTGCGGGGAGGTTTCATGGATGCAACCGCGACAGCGCCTGCCGCGCAGCACATGCGAGCGCTTGCGCAGGCGAACCGGGTTCGGCTGGCTCGTGCCGAGCTCAAGCGGCAGGTGGCTGAGGGCGAGACGTCGGTAGCCGACGTGGTCTTGGGCTGCCCGTGGGAGGCCGACAGCATGGCCATCAGCGACCTCCTGATGAGCCAGCATCGGTGGGGCCAGACCCGCTGCCGTCGGTTCCTGTCGTCGATCCCGATGTCGGAGACCAAGACGATCGGGACGATGACGGACCGCCAGCGCAACGAGCTCGCGCGGATGCTGTGCGGCGACAGGGTCTACGCCGTAGCCGAGCTCAGCGGCTGGGGGCGGTAATCGCCTCGGGCGCCGGCGGAGCGGTCGGGTCGCTATGCGGCCGCGCCGCCGCCGCCCGGGAAGCCCGGCCCCCGGGTGGCGATCTCGACTATGTGCCCGTCGGGATCGCGCAGGTAGATGGAGCGGAATGAGCCACGATCGAAGACGTCCGTGCATTCGACGCCGTGGCCGCGCAGGTAGTCGCGCCAGGCCTCCTGCTCCTCCGCGCTGTCGACGATCAGCGCGAAGTGGTGCGTCGAGCCGACGCCGACCGTGCCCTTGGGCAGCTCGGGGTACTGCATGAAGCTGAGCAGCATTCCGGCCCCACCGTGGAGCGCGCCGAACCAGACGTGGCGGGTGTTCGGGTCGTCGTCCGACGGGCCGTCGTGGACGATCGGCAGGCCCAGCAGGTCGCGGTAGAAGGCGATCGTCCGCTCGAGGTCGGCCGCGATGGCGGTCAGGTGGTGCAGCCCTCGGAGCTGCATGCGCTTGGGCTCGGACACAGGGGGGTGAGCGTACTGAGCGGGTCAGTCGGCTCGCCGCCGGTAGACGCGCAGGAGCAGGGGGAGGGCGGCGGCGAACGCGAGCGCGGGCACCGCGGCCACCAGCGGCCACGGCGCACCGGCGAAGTACAGGATCGCGGCCAGGCCGACGGCGGGCAGGGCGGCGAGGAGAAGCGCGTGCGAGCGGAAGCCGGAGAAGTGCTCGCGCAGCGCGGTGTCGAGCCCGCCGAGCGAGCCGAGCAGCATGCCGCCGACCAGCATCGCCTTGCCGCGGTCGGAGTCGTAGCTCAGCAGCCCGAGCACGAGCAGCACGATGCCGGCCAGCACGCACAGCTCGACGAGCGGGAACGGATGCCAGGGAGCCTGCGGAGGATTCATGGTTTCGCCTGCAGCGGGCGGCGTCCGCCTTCGGCGACGTTACTATGGACACCCTCCGGAGATCTTCACCACCCACCAGCCCATGAGCATCCCGAGCAGGCCGGCGCGCGGGCGGACGTGGTAGGTCGTGCACCCGTGCAGGCCGAGGTCCTGGTTGTGGAGGCGCCGCCATCTGTGGGCGGGCGGGTCGGCGAGCATTCGCTCGAGCTCGCCTGCGGCCTGCGCCTGCCGTCGTTGCTGCTCGGCCGCCGCTGCGGCGAGCGTGGCCACGCGGGCGGCGAGGTGGTCGCGTACGCGCTCGAGCTCGCCCAGGGTCAGCAGACGCGGGCCGGCAAGCGCCGGCGCCGCCGGGCCCGGGTCGAGCCGGGGATAGGCGGCGGCGGACAGGGTCGAGTGTTCGCGCTCGAGCCGGGCGATCTGGGACCGCAAAGTGGCCCGCGCGGCCCGCTCGTCGCCGCGCTCGATCGCCGCACGGATCTCCTCGATCGCCGCCATCGCCTGGCTCGCGCGGAGCGTACCACCGGGCACCCTGGGCGAATCGCGCGTCCTCCCCCTATGCTCGCTCTGCCATGCCGCGCAACGACCCGACCGACACCGGCGGCCTGTTCATCGGCCGCCGTCCCGGCACCGGGCCGCTGAAGTACCGCGGAGCGCCCGAGCGCGGCGGCGCCGGGCGCCGGCGCGCCGACGCCGCCCTCGCCGCGGCGGTGCTCGCGCTCATCGTGCTGCTGTGCCTGACGCTGTGGGGCCCGCAGCCGGTCGCATGGCTATGGGTCGGCTCGCAGGTCGACTACCACACCGGATCGGTGAGCGCCGGGATCGCGGTCGCGTTCGCCGGCATGATCGGCACGCTCATGCTCACGCTGGCGCTCGCGACGCGGCTCGACCGGACGTGGCGGATCCTGCGCCGCGCGGCCGGACACGAGCAGCGCGAAGGAGTGCTGGTGCGGGTGTTCGCGGCCACCGCGGTCGTCGCCGGCCTCGCCTTCCTCGTCTGGTTCGTCGTCCTCGAGGGCCCGGCTCCCAGCATGGCGCCGCAGTGATCCGGCGCCTGCGCGACTACTACCGCCAGTTCGAAGAGCTCTCGCCGGAGGAGATCAGCCGCGGCCTGCGCGAGCAGCGCGACGCCGACCGCGCGAGCGCGCTGGCCGAGGTCCCTCCGCTCGACCTCGCTTCGCCCGCCTGGCACGAGCCTCCCGACCCCGAGGCGGTGAACGCCGCCACCTACGCCCTGCGCCGGGCCGTGAACACGTACCCGGACGACTCGCCTCTGCGCGATGCGATCGCCGCCCGCCACGATGTCCGCGCCGACCGAGTCGCCCCGGGGCACGGGGCGGGCGAGCTGCTCCATGCCGCGTTCCGGGCGATCGGCGGCGGCGGGCAGGTCGCGATCGCCTGGCCGGGCTGGGGGCCGCTGCCACGACTCGTCCACGAGGCCGGCGGCGTCCCGGTCCCGGTCCGCCTCGACCCTGCCGGCGCCCCCGACCCCGAAGCCCTGATCGCCGCCGTCGGACCGGACACCACGGCGGTCGCACTGTGCAGCCCGAACGACCCGACCGGCGCAGCCGTGCCGGCCGCCGGCCTCCACGCGCTCGCCGAGCAGCTCGAAGAGCGCATCTGGCTGATCATCGACGCCGCCCTCGCCGACTTTGTGGGGTCAGACCCATTGAGTTCGGAGCGCGGCGCAGAGCCAAATCAGCCCCTCGCGCCACGGCAGAAGGGGTCAGACCCAGCGCGGGGTCAGACCCCGTTTGAGTTGCGGGAGCGGGTGCTGGTGGTGCGGTCGTTCTCGAAGGCGCATGCCATGGCGGGCTTCCGGGCCGGCTACGCGCTCGCCGGCGACGCCGAGCTCGTGGAACGGCTCTCGCCGGCGGGCGGCGTGTCCGCGCCGGCGCAGGCGGCGATGCTGTGGGCGGTCCGGGAGGGGGATGCTCTGGTGGCGCGCAGGCGGGCGACCGCTGCGCGGGAGCGTGCGCGGCTTGCCGCGGCGCTGAGCGGGTCGCCGTTCTCGTTCCCGGACGGGCACGGGCATCTCGTCTGGCTGCGCTCGACCGGGCACGACGGCGAGGAGATCGCTCGCGGCCTCGCCGCCCGGCGGATCTACGTCACTCCCGGCACGGCATGGGGCGACGACCTGCACGTGCGCGTCGCACTGCGCGACGGCGCGGCGACCGATCGCCTCAGCGCCGCGCTCCGCGAGCTTTCACCCGGAACGCGCCGCGCATGAACGGATGGACGCGGCAGAAGTACGTGTAGAGCCCCGCGCGCAGCTTCTTCGGCGTCCTCCAGGTGGCCCGCTGCGCCGCGGCCGTGAAGCCGGGCGGGCCGAAGCCGAGGTTGCCGGAGTCGAACCGCACCGGCCCGTCGGCGAGCGGGTATGCGATCCCGGTCGTCCCGTTGCAGGGCGCCCGGCAGGAGGTGACCGAGTGCATCACGCCCCGCTGTGCGTCGCGGTTGACGAACGTCAGCGAGCGCCCGCGCGGCACGGCCGGCGGCCGCCGCCGCACGCCGGTCCGCAGCAGGTCGCCGTGGCTGTAGACGAAGTCGTCGATCGCGACGCGCCCGCCCCGGGGAACCGGCGCGGCGAGCAGCCGGCGCGGGTCGGCCAGCCCCGAGAAGGCGCCCCCGTGATTGCGGTTCTCGTTCAGGTGGCCGTGGGTGATCCGGCCCGGTACGTCGACCTTCGCCTCGAACGGATCGGGACCGCTGCCGCCGGCCGCGAACGCGACCTGCATGATCCCCATCGCCTCGTACCACGACGCGCGCCGCGAGTCGTACGTGGCGGAGGTCGACAGCACGTCGCCGCGCTTCACACCGACACGCCAGCTCTCCGGCGTAACGCGCATCGCCACATCCCACGACACCGCCCCGGCCGGCTCGAAGTACTTCGCGCGCGAGCGGAACAGGCGCACCCTGCGGCCGCCGCGCTCGAGATACAGGTCGGTCCACAGGCCGCCCGGGTGCAGGTGGCCGCCGGCGCCGACCAGCACGCCGTCCTCCATGATCGTCATGCGGTTGCGGCTGTAGCCCTTCAGGCCCGCCTCGTCCGGGTACGTGTAGCGGCCGCGTCCGGCTCCGCGAGGGACGTCGAACACCGGGTACCACTCGCGGCCCCTCACGTCCATGAACAGCGTCCGCACCTCGCTCAGCGGCGCGCTCGCCGGCTGGAAGGAGAGCTCGTACTCGATGTAGACGTCCGCCGGCGCCGGCGCGAGGTTGTGGATCATGTGGTTCATGAGCCACTGGTCGCTGGTCCGGTAGCGCCAGCCATAGCCGGGAGGCGTGGCGATCACCGTCTTCTCCTCACCCGCCGCGAACAGCGGCTCCAAGTTCGAGACCCACACGCCGTGGTGGAGGTGGATGACGTCGACGCGCGGGACCGTCCCGTCCGCGTACGTGAGGTTGGGCTTGAAGCTCGTGATCCAGCCGTCGGACGGCGGCTTGAGCTCGTTGCCCGCAAGCTCGATCGTGTTCTGGCCCGGCTTGACGTGGATCGGCCCGAACCGGTACTTCAGAGTCTCCGCGCGCGCCGGCGCGGCGAACACGGCAAGGAGCAGCGCGGCGACCATCGCGACCCGACCCATGCGCGAAGCGTATGTCACGCGAGGATGTCCCACGCCACCCACAACGCCTCGTGGACGAACAGGTCGGGCGACGCCGGGAACCGCGACGGCGGCGAGCACGACCCGCCGCGTGCGCTTCGACACCTCCGCCCGCTCGTCCGGCTCCTGGAACAGCACCGCGACCGGACCGTGCTCGTCGGCGATCACCAGCCGGCCCCCATTCGAGGCCCAGCCCGAGCGCGCCGACCAGCGCCGCGGCGTCGAACGCCCACACCCCGACGCCGGTCTCCAGCGTGGCGATCGTCAGCGCGTCGGGGATCAGCCCCTGCGGCCGCAGGCCGCCCTGCTGCATCCGCCGCAGCACGATCGCCTCGACCGGCGTGCGCACGACGTCGGGGTCGAGCCCGACGTGGCGGAAGAAGACGCGATGGGCGTGGGGGATCTCGCGGCCGCGCATCGCTAGCGCATCGGCGCCGCGGATCCGATCCGCCATCGCGTGCAGCCGCTCGCGCAGCTCCGGTGGCGTCGGTCCCGGCGCCGCCTCGAGCTCGGTCCACGCCAGCCACAGGCCGGGATGCTCGGCAGCCAGCTCCGGCGACACCAGCCCCGGCCGCACCTCGGGCTCGTCGCCGGCGTACCTCACGGCGGCCCCGCGAACTTCGCGGGCGCGCTCACCGCGGCCCCTCGGCGGTCGCTGCCGGGCGGGTGAGCCCCTCGATCGCCGCCTCGAGCCGCCGCGGGCTCTGCGAGCCGATCACGGTGTCCCGGATCGCGCCGCCGCGGGCGGCGAGGGTGATCGTCGGGCAGACCGCGACCGCGTACGTGTTCGCCACCGCGCCGTCGCGGTCGTGGCCCACCGGCAGCCTCCAGCCCCGCTCGCGCACGCGCCGTCGCAGGTCGTCGCGGTCGCCCCGGATCGCCACGGCGGCGAACTGCACGCGCGGGTGGCGGGCGCGGATGCGGTCCAGCACGTCGATCTCTTCGTCGCAGCGCTCGGCCGGCTCGGCGAAGAACGCCAGCACGACCGGCCCGCGCTCGGCCAGCTCGCACACGTTCAGCACGTCCGGCCCGCGCACCCCGCAGGCGCGCTCGGACACGTTGGCGTCGCCCTCGAGGCCGGACAGCGCGAGCGGGACCGCGAACGGCGGCAGCTCGCGGCCCGTGCCGACCCCCCGTGCGCCCGGGCCTTCCGTGGTCAGCGAGTTGTACGCGATGTAGGCGAGCACGGCGACCGCCAGCGCGCCGATGATCAGGCCCGGCCGCCTCACGCCACGACGGCGGCCGGCTCAGGCGCGCGGCGGACTGCGGCCCGGCGCTCGGCGAGCACGAGCACGGCCGGCAGCACCGCCAGCACGCCGAGCAGCGAGACCGTCAGGTCGACCACGGTGACGAGGCCGAAGTCGCGCAGCATGCGCACGTCGGACAGCGCGAGCACCGCGAAGCCGGCGATCGCGGTCGCGCCCGAGGCGAGCACTGCCGCGCCGGTCGAGCGGTAGGTGCGCCGGATCGCCTCGCCCGGCGGATGGCCGGTCGCCCGCTCGGCATCGAAGCGCGCCGACAGGAGCACCGCAAACTCGGTCGAGATCGCCAGGACCAGCGCGCCGAGCATCGCCGACAGCGGGTTGAGCGGGACGCCGAGCAGCCACAGCACGAGCGCCGACCAGCCGGTCGCGAGCGCGATCGGCACCACCGGCACCCACGCCCGGTCCCAGGCGCGGCGCCACGAGCCCAGGCCGCGCCGGTACACGAGCACCAGCACGAGGAGGACCGCGAGCAGGCCCACCGCGAGCGTTCCGAGCCGGCGCAGCGGGTCCGACAGCGTCGCGTTCGCCTCGGCGGCGAGCACCGGCAGGCCGGCGAGGCGGGCGGTCACGCCCGGCGGCGGGTCGAGCCGCCCGCGCAGGTCCTCGATGATCTCGTGCTGGCGCTCGAGCGAGGCCAGCCTGATCCCGAACGCCAGGTTCGCAGTGCGCCGGTCGGCCGTGATCACGGCCTGCGAGAAGTACGGCGGGACCGCGTCGAGCAGCCCGCGGATGCGCTCGCGGTCGCTCGCGGACTCGGAGGAGCGGAAGAGGTCGGGCAGCGACAGCGCCGGGCACAGCTCGGCCTCGCCGCAGCCGCGCTCGGACGAATACCCGTAGCGCTCGAGCACGCCGGCCTGGTAGTCGCGCATCCACTTCACGACCGCGGGATCGGTCAGGTCGCGGCCTTCGACGATTACGTCGATCTCGCCCGCGACCCCGGTCGCGCGTTGGAGCGCCTCGAGGTCCTGTACCGCCTGCAGGTCCTGCGGCACCAGTCGCTCGACGTCGGAGACGACCTCCGTGCGTGAGTCGACCGCCCAGCCGGCGGCGGCGAGCGCCAGCGCGACCGCGAGCACCCGCCCGGGCCGCCGCAGCGCGCCGCCCACCGTGGCCGAGCCGACCCGCCGAGCCGGCCCCCGCAGCGGCCGCGCGGCGGCTCCCGCAGCGGCCTCGACCAGCTCGCCGGCGCCGCGTAGAGAACGCGCCAGCGAACCGTCGCGCGGGCGCGCGCCGAGCGTCAGCGCCGCCGTCCCGGCGGTCAGCGCGACCACGAACGCGACCGCGATCCCCACCACCAGCAGCGCCCCGAAGCCGCGGACCATCGGGACCGGCGACAGCAGCAGCACGAGGAATCCCACACCGGTCGCCAGCGCGGCGGTCGCGATCACCGGCACCGCGACCCGCGCCGCGCGGCCGGCCGAACCCTCCTCGTTCACCCGCGCCTGGTACTGGATCGCGTAGTCGACGCCCAGTCCGAGCAGCACCGGCAGCACCGCGATCGAGGCCATGGTGAGCGGGAGGCCGAGCAGCGCCCCGGCGCCGGACGTGATCGCGACCGCGGCGAGCGCGACCGCGAGCGGCACCAGCCGGAGCCGGCTGCGGAACGCCAGCGCCAGCACGATCGCCATCAGGACGACCCCGGCGATCAGCAGCCGCAGCGTGGAGCCGGCCAGCGCGGCGGTCAGGTCCTCGGCCACCACCGGCGCGCCGGTCACGGTGTAGCCCGCCTCCCCCGTGAGCTTCCATTGCGGCATCCGCACCGCCTCGCGCACGAGTCCGACGGCCTCGTTGCGCGCCTCGTCCGACAGCCCCGGATCGAGCCGCACCTGGATCAGCGCCGACTCCTCCGACGGGAACAGGTAGGCGAAGCGAGCCTTCGGGGTCGTCGCCCCGCGCGAGGCGTCGAACACCAGCGCGGACACGAAGTCGGGGTCGTCGACGCTCGGCAGCCCGGTCAGGCCGAGCCCGTAGCGCAGGTTGAGCTGGAGCAGGTCGCGCACGAACCCGGCGTACACCAGCCGGCGTGCCGAGCGCGCCAGGCGCCGCTGCTCGGCCGGCGGCCTGCCCTGGGCGCGTGCCACGCGCCGCGCCGCCAGCGCCGCCCGCTCCGCCTCGGCCGCCTTCGTCCGCGTCTGGGCCTGGATCTGGTCGCGGATCTCGCCGGCCGCCGCGTTGATGAAGGTGCCGGGCCCGTACACGACCTGCACGGGCTTGGTCTGCGCGAGCCGGTCGCACGGCGAGCCCGCCCCGCCCGGCGCCTCCTCGCCGTCCGGCTTGTTGCCGGACAGGCAGCCCTCGAGCCCGATCAGGCGGCCGAGGTTCGAGGTCAGCACGAGGTTCGGGAGCTCGCCGCGGGCCAGCACGATCACCGAGTGGTCGCCGAACCGCTCGCGATAGCGCTCGGTGGCCTGGAAGCTGTCCGCGCTGCGGCCGACCAGCGTGTCCATCGCCGCGCTCGGCTCCATCCGCAGCGCGAGCGCGCACCCGGCGATCGCCAGCACCGCGACGATCGCCAGCACGCGCACCGGCCGGCGAGCCGACGCGCGCACGATCCGCTCGAACCCCGTCATGCCACGAGCGAGGGTAGTCGCCTACGGCCGGCTACCCGCCGCTCAGAGCGCGGACATGGGGGTACTGCGTGATCTCGCCGCCGAAGTTGTACGGCCCCTGCAGCCGGCACGGCGGCGCCGGGCCGTTGACGCCCGGCTGGCCGGCGAACGCGAACCGCACGATCCGGTTCAGCAGCTCGGTCGGGATCAGCTCCTCCCCCAGGCTCGGCGGCAGCGGCGGGAGCGAGACGTTGGTGATGTTCGGCACGCCGGCGCCGCAGTGGCGGTTGTCGAACACCGGCAGCCCACGGTTGAGCTGCCGGAAGACGCCCGGCTTCGCGTAGGGGTTGGGCCGGTTGGTGCCCACGCGCCGCGGATACACGGCCAGGTTCTCGGCGTTCAGCGGGTTCGTGGTGCGCAGGTAGTGCCCGCCGCTGTCGGAGGCTTGCGTGGCGGCCGGCGTATTGGCCAGGAACGCGGTGATCTCGCTCTTGTAGAGCCCGAGGAAATCGAAGATCGGCGTCAGCTGGCGCATCGTCGGCTCGAGCTGCGCGATCAGCGGGCGCGCGTCCTCGAGCACCTGCTCGGCGGCCGGGAAGCCGTCTCGCGAGGCGGTGATCAGCGGCCCGAGCTCGCGGAAGAACGCTTCGAGGTCGGGCGCCAGCGCCCCCAGATCCTGCAGGGTCGGGCTCAGCTCGCGCGCCGCCGGCCGCAGCTGGGTGACGAGCGGATCCGTGGTGCGCGCGAACTCGGCCAGCCGCTCCAGGGTCAGCGCCGACTCGCTCTCGAACGTCGGTAGCGCGATGAACGTCTCCTTGAGCTGCTCGTCGCGCGCCGCCGTGACTTCGAACACGCGGTTGGAGTTCTCGATCAGCGAGCGCAGCTGACCGCCGCGCTCGGTCAGCGCCCCGAACACCACGCCGGTGTTCGCGATCAGGCCCCGCACCGCCCCCTCCTGGCGGTTCAGGATGTCGACCAGCCGGGCGGAGTCCTCCGCGAACGGCGCCAGGTTGCCGAGCGCGTCGTTGACGTCGCGCCCGTGGCCTGAGATCGCGCGCGCCTGCTCCTGCATCCAGATCTGGAACGCGGCCCGCGTGTCGCTGTCGAACGTGCGGTAGATCTCGTCGAGCTGCACGGTCGGTGACACCTGCGACTCGGCCAGCGTGTCGCCGTCGGGAAGCGGCTCGCCATCCGCGCTGCCCGGCGTGAGCTCGACGTAGGTCTCGCCCAACAGCGTCTTCTGGCGCAGGATCGCGCGCGCGTCCGAGGGCAGCGGCGCGTACCGCGACTGCAACTCGATCACCACCGTCGACCGGCCGGTCTCATTGTCGGGCTCGATCGTCTTGACCCGCCCGACCGGCACGCCGGAGATCCGCACGTCCGCCTCGGTGGCGAGCTGGGTCGCCTCGGCGAACGAGACGTTGAACCGGTAGCCCTGCGGCTTGAGCGGGATCGGGCCGCCGAACGCCAGCCACAGGAACAGCAGCAGGCCGAAGCACGACAGCGCGAACACCACCATCGCAGCGATCCGGCCGAACGACGGGGCGGCCTTGTTCACGGCGTCGCCCCTCCCGGCTGCGGGCAGATCTCAGAAGGGGGCGGGCTATTGAGAAGGTCGACGAGCGTGCCGAGCGCCGGGTTGGTGCCCGCCACCGTCTGCAGCAGCTGCGCGGTGCTGCACGAGAGCACGACGATGCCGTGGCGGATCGGGCCGTGGGCGTCCTGCGTCGAGAACACGGTGGCGCCGGCGTGGTTCAGCCACGAGGCCCAGAACAGGTACCCCTCCTCGCGGCCGGACGGGTTGTAGGCGAGCGTGTTGAGCAGCGCGTTCACGACCCGGAAGCTGCGCGTGAGGTCGGGCGTGACCGCCGCGAGACCGCTCAGCGCCGGCCGCAGCTCGCGCGCGGTCGGCAGTGCCGCGCGCGTGAACGGCCGGATCTGGTCGCGGATGATCGGCGTCGTCGTGGTCAGGAACGGGCGCGTCTCGCGCAGCGCGGGGCCGAGCGCACGCGCCCCCGGGCGCAGCGCCTCGAGCGTGGGCCCCAGCACGGAGGCCATCGCGCCGGTCTTGGCCAGCGTCTCCTGCGTGACGTCGAGCGTCGACGGCAGCTCGCGCAGCGTCGCGCGGATGTTCGCCTCCTGGCTCGCCAGCGCCGCGAACACGGCGTTCGAGCTCTCGACGAACTCGGCCAGCTGAGTGTCCTTGGCGCCGAGCTCCTCCATCAGCAGCGAGAAGTTGTGGATCGCGCCCTTGATGTTCTGGCGGCGCAGCGCGAGCTGCTGGTTCGCCTGGCGCGCGTAGCGGGCGGTGGGCTCGAAGCGGCGGATCGTCCGCGCGAGCGCTCGTCCGTTGCCGTCAAGCCCCTGCGCGGCGTCGCCGAGCAGCAGCCGCAGGTAGTCGCGCGTGTCGACGTCGAGCGAGGCGAGGATCTCGTCGAGGTTGACGTCCGGGAGCGTCTGGGAGGCGGGGATCCGCTCCCCCTCGGCCAGCTCGCCCGCCTCCGGGGTCCCGGGCGTGAGCTCGGCCACCATGTCCTTGAGGCCGGTCTTCGGGCGCAGCAGGATCGTGGCGTCGCGGTAGATCGTCGCGTGATCCCGCTCGATGTTCATGCCCACCACCGCCCTGCCGTTCTCGAGCTCGACGCTCGAGATCTCGCCGACCTGGACGCCCGCGATGTTGACGGTCTGCCCCTGGCCCGGGGTGATGGCCTGCGCGCTGCTCAGCTCCGCTTCGACCTCGACGTAGTCCCGCCCGAGCACCGGGACGCCGGCCGGCAGCGACAGCCGCTGGTTGTCGAGGATGATCACGGTCACGATCACCGCTATCACCAGCAGCCCGATGAGGGCGACGAAGTCGGGCAGGTGCTTGCGGATCGCGCTCACTTGCGCACCCCGTCCTTCGAGCCGAACGGGCGCAGCTTGCGCCGCAGCTCCGGCAGCGCCTTCTTCGCGGCCAGCGTGGCCTGCCCGGTCGGGAGCGACCTGGCGGCCGCCGGGCCGTTGAGGTCGGGGCGCCTCTGCGTGTAGCAGGGCACGGTCGGCCGGTACGGCGGCTTGCGGCCGGGATAGGCGGGCCGGTTGCCGAGCGGCGGCGCGATCGCGTTGCCGAACTGCTCGTCCGTGTCCGCGGACGCCGAGCCGAGCGACAGCCTGTCCGCGCCGCCGCCGGTCTGGAACCGCACGTACATGCCGTTGCCGTCGAAGTTCTGGCCCTCGCCGGAGAGCCCGACCAGCGTGTAGAAGAACTCCTTGTAGTTCTCGACGCCCGACGTGAACTCGTCCCGGATCACGACGTCGCCGGTCGGCAGGATCACGTCGCGCGTGCACTTGGCCGCGAGGTCGGTCTGCGGAAGCAGGTCGAGCGCCTCGTCGGTCAGCCGGGCGAGGTCCTCGGTGGCCGGCGCGAGCTCCTGCGCCAGCCCGCCGAGCTCGCTCTCGCCCACCAGCGGCCGTGCCTGGTCGATCCACGGGAGCGCGGCGTCGATCGTGGCCGGCGTCTCGCGGACGCCGGGGATGATCTCGAGCGCGAACGCGCGGGTGGGCGGGAACGCCTCGTTGAGCGAGGTGAACGTGCGGTTCGCGGTCTCGAGCGTGAGCGGCAGCTCGCGGATCGAGGCGCTCAGGTCGCCGGACTCGGACGCGAACGCCGCCATCGTGGTGTTGAAGTTCGAGATGAGGCCACGGAGCGCGTTCTCATTCCGGATCAGCGCGCCGGTCGTGCGTGCGGTGCCGTCGATCAGGCGCGCCAGATCGCGCCCCGGCTCGGTGCCGAGGAACGCGTCGAGCACGATCGCGGTCGAGCGCTCGGCCTCCGGGATGTCGTCATAGGCGTCGTTGAACGACTCGGCGGCGGTCTCGCCGCGCGTCGACGGGTCGGCGACGCGGTCCTCGGCCGCCGTCGGCTCGGAGTTGAGCGCGACCGCCAGCGCGTGCAGGACGTCCTTGAGGTCCTGCCGCGTGTCGGACTGCAGCGTGGTCAGGATCTCGTCGAGCTGGACCGGCGTGGCGGTCTGGGTGACCTTGATCGTGTCGCCGGCCTCGAGCTCGGGCGTCCCCGGCGAGCCGGGCCGGAGGTCGACGAAGAAGTTGCCCTCGAGGAAGATGCGCGGCCGGATCTTGGCGGTGGCGTCCTCGTGCAGCGGCAGCCCGTCGTCGTCGATCTGGAGCACGACGACCGCGGCGTCGGGGTTGTCCTCGTCCGCCTCGATCTCCTTCACCTTGCCGACCTCCACGCCCGCGATCCGCACCGGCGAGCCGGGCCGGATCGAGTTCGCCGACTGGAACGAGGCGTTGACCTCGAACGGCTTGGTGAACGGGATGTCCTTGCTGAAGCCGAGGAACACGAGCACGACGATCACGGCGAGCGCGATCAGGCCGATCAGCACGGGGTTGCGGGGGCGGCGGCGGCGCATCAGGGGTTGCCCTCCGTCGCCGCCTGCTGGCGGCCGGGCACGTTGCCGAGCACGGTCCGGCCGGCCCGGTACGGCTCGTTGCCGGCCTCGCACTCGCGCGGCTGGCCGGGCGCCGCCGTGTTCGGGTACGGGTTGGTGTGGAGGTGGTTCTCGACGGTCGGCCCGTTGGCCGGCGCCGAGGACGGGCCGCCCTCGTTGTTGGGGCCCTGCGGGGTGGCGACGATGACGAAGCGCTGCCACGTCCCGTTGCGGTCGCCGACGCTCAGCAGCGACGAGATGTTGCGGAAGAACAGGGTCGCGTAGTTGCAGACGGTCTGGGCCGGCGTGACGAAGGCAAGCGTGGGGTCGAGCGAGCGCAGGGCGGTGGTGGTGGCGTTCAGGCCGCGCGGAACCATCGGGTCGTCGGCGAACCGCTCGACCTCCTCGAGCAGCGACGCGAGGCGCTCGTTGAAGGGCGGCGTGCGCGGGAGCACGTCGGCCCCCTCCTCGAGCGCGCCGGCGATCGCCGGTGCCGACGTGCGCAGCGCGGCGGCTCCTGGCTGCAGTTCGCGGAACAGGCCCTCGGTGTTGCGCAGGAACGGCCGCTGCTCGGGCAGCGTGCGGATCGCGGTGTCGAGCGCCGGGACGCCGCCGCTGATCGAGTCCTGGATGTACGGCCTCGCCACCTCGCGCAGGGCGCGGAACGTGGTGTCGAGGTTGACGAACAGCTCGGCCTGGGCCTCGGCGGCGGGCGCCATGATGGCCGCCGCTTCGCCCAGCTCGATGACGAACCGGCGCAGGTTGGTCTGCGGCGACGCGAGATTCTCCGCGACCGGCACGACGTCGCGCAGCAACGGCCGGAAGGCGCCGATCGCGGTGTTGATCGCCTCGCCGCGGCCCGCGAACGCGTCGCCGAACCCGCGCGTGTTGGCGGCCACCGCCTCGCGCGTCTCCTCGTCGAACATGTTGAGGATCTCGTCGAACTCGACGGGCTCCGGTGTGGCGGCCTCGATCGGGATCGTCGCGCCGTCGTCGTAGCCCTCCGAGTCGGTCCCGCGCGTGATCTCGACGTACTTGAGCCCGAGCGCCGACCGCGGGCGGACGATCAGCGTCGAGTCGACCGGCAGCGGGGCGACGGCACGCTCGAGCTGGAGGTCGAGCAGGGCGATCGTCGCGCCGTCGTCGCGCCGCTCGGCCTGGATGTCGCTCACGAAGCCGACGCGCGAGCCGCCGATCCGGACGTCGTTGCCGACGACGAGGTTGGCGGCGCTCGGCACCTGGGCCTTGAGCTCGTAGGCGGGGACGAACGGCAGGCCCTGGTTGGCGTTGTAGGCCAGGAAGACCGCGACGAGGACGACGAGGATCGTCGCCGCGCCGATCAGCACCGGGTTGCCTGCGACGCCGCCGCGCCTCATCCGTCGCCCCCGAACAGGTAGTCGAGCAGCGTCTCGGTCTGCGCCTGCTGGTCCTTGGCCCGCGGCGCCGGTGTGGGTGCGGCCGCGGGCGCGGGCGGCTTCGCCTGCTTCGGCGCGGCGGGCTTCGTCGCGCGCCTGCTCGCGGGTTGCGCACGCGGCGCGCTCACCTCGGGGACCGGCAGCCCGAGCTCGCGCGCGAGCGCGATCGCCGTGCGGCGCAGGACCTGGTCGCGCGGCCCGGCGGGCGCCGCCGCGGCCGTCGCCGTCGCGGCGCTCGCCCCCGCTTGCCGCGGGTAGTTCGCCGAGCAGCCGAAGGTCGGCTCGACGGCGTAGTTGGCGCACTGGTTGACGATCAGGCCGGCGCGCAGGTAATGGCCGAACGAGTCGAACCCGTTGACGGCCGTCATCTGGAAGAAGATGAAGTCCATCAGGCGCTCGATGCCGTCGCTGCGCTGGAGCGACTCGAGCAGGCGGCGGGCGTTCGCCCCGACCGGCCGCGCCGCGTTCGCGAGCCGCTTCAGGTCGGTGATCACGGGCCTCGCTGCGATGACCGCCGGCGTTCCGCGATCGGCCGTCTCGCCGAGCGACTCGAAGGCCGGGATCGCGGCGCGCGAGAACGGGCCGAGCTCGAGGATCATCCGGTTGATGTCGGGCGCCACCGCGCCGAGGTCGGTCAGGACCGGCGTCATCTCGTCGCTCAGCGCACCGAGCCTGACCATCGTCGGCTTGAGCTCCCGCAAAAACACGGGAAGGCGCTCGAGGTCGGCCTCGAGGTCGCCTCGCCGCTCGGCCGTCGCGGCAGCGACCTCGCCCGCGTTCTCGATCGCGCCGCTCACGTGGCGGCGCTCGCGCGCCAGCGGCGCCAGCACCGTGTCCGCGTCGCGCGCGAGGTCGGCGAGCGCGTCGTTCTGCTCGGCGAGGATCTTCAGCACCTCGTCGATCTCCCTCAGCGCCGGGTCGGCGCGGCGGATGACCTCCGACAGGTCGCGGCCGCGGCCGGCGACGCCGATGCCGAGGTCCGAGAGGATGATCGACAGGCGCTCGCGCTCCGGCTCGCGCATGATGTTGTTGATCAGGTCGAGGTCGACCGCCTTGGCGTTGCGCTCGACCGGCAGCAGGTACTGGCCCTCGCCGTCGCCCTCCTCGATCTGCTCGAGCGACGGCGGCGCCTCCTCGCCCGGCGACCGGACCTCCGTGAGCTCGCACTCGACGAACCGCTCGCCGATCAGCGACTGGGGCCGCACGATGCACCCGGCGTCCTCCCGGAAGTCCTGGTAGCCGGGGTCGGTGATGTCGAGCACGACCGCGGCCTTGAAGTCGTCGGTCACGTCGATCGAGTCGATCGAGCCGACCTTCACACCCGCGACCTTCACGTCCTCGCCCGGGATCACGAAGCCTGCGTTGTCGAAGATCGCGCGGACCTTGTAGTCGCCGCCGTCGTCGTCGCCGGCGCCCAGCGCGAAGATCGCGAACGCGGCGGCCGCGAGGATCAGGAGGACGACGGCGGCGACGCGGGTCATGGGCCGGGGAGCACGAGGCTCGGGTCGCAGTCGACGCTGCCGCCGTCGGTGAACGGCGCGGAGCCGTCGGCCGGGCGCTGGATGGCGGCGCCCGGGCAGCGGCGGACGACGCCGGTCTCGACGCCGTCCATGCGGTCGGCCGGCGGCACCGGGGTCAGCAGCCCGCCCGCGGGGTCGTCGGTGAACTGGAAGGCGTTGAACATCGGCTGGATGCGCGCGAAGTGGCCGTTGGCGTCGTAGTTGGACGCGCCCTGGCCGAAGTCGCGGAACCAGCCGACGAGGTCGGGCGTGTACGGGCGCGCGAACTCGAGCACCGGCTGCAGGCGCACGAGCGCCTGGCGGCTGTCGCGGAAGGCCGGCGTGGCGGCGCGCTGGAGCGCGGGCATCTCGCGCGTCGCGTCGGTGAGGTCGTTGTCCGGGCCGGGGCGGCTCACGATCGTGCTCAGGTCGCGGATCGTCGGCTGCGCCTCGCGCACCAGCGGGCGGAGCTCTCTCAGGAACGGCGCCAGGTCCTTGGTCGCGGGCTTGGACGCCGCGACCAGCACGTCGAGGTCGTCGAGCGTCGCGCGCAGGTTCACGAACGTGGTGTTGGCGCGCCGCAGGGTGGTGGGCAGCAGGCCGAGCGCGCGCGCCAGCGCCACGTTCTCGTCCCCGATCGCGGCGGCCGTCTCGTTGGCGTTGCCGACCAGCGCGGCGAGGTCGTCGCGCTGCTCGGCGATCGTGGTGACGGCGCGGCTCGAGTTGACCAGGAAGCGCGTCAGCGCCCCCTCGTCCTCGGTCACCTGCTGCACGAGCCGGCGCGAGCTCGAGAGCACCGGGTTGAAGTACCTGGCCGACTCGCCGGCCGCTTCGCCCTTGCCCGCGTATTGGGTGGCGAAGCCCTTGATGACGTCGGCGAGGTCGCCGCGGGTGCGGTCGTCGAGCGTGTTGAACAGCTGGTCGAGGTCGACGACGTCGGTGGTCGAGTCGGCGGTCAGCGTGGCCCCGGCGGGCAGCTCCTCGGCGTCGCCGGGGCCGGGGGTGAGCGCGACGTAGCGGTTCGCGATGCCCGACAGCGAGGTGAGCCGGATCACGGCGTGCGTGCCCTCGCGCAGCGGCGCGTACGGCTCCTGCACGGACACCTTCACCGCCGCCTGGTTGTCGTCGGTCAGCTCGATCGCGCGGACCGAGCCGACCCGGCGGCCGCCGACCTGCACGTCGTCGTCCCTGACGAGCTGGCCGGCGTTCTGGAACAGGAGCGTGTACTCGGTGCCGCCGTCGCCGCGGAACAACAGGAGCCAGAGCGCGAACGCCACGGCGACGGCGAGGGCGCCGACCGCGACGGCCCTGGCCACCGTCACCGACGACGCTCGCTCATCCGATGGCTGGTCGCGCTCGGCACTCCCTCTCCGCTACGTCCCCCAGAAAACAGGCAGGAACCCTATCGTGGCTCCGTGCGCGCCGGAGCCGATCGCCGGCGGCTACTCCATGCCCAGCGGGCCCTGTGAGGCCCCGCTCAGGAACTGCCGGACGAACTGGTTGTCGGAGCTGAAGAGGTCCTCGGCCGGGCCCGACTCGACGATCCGGCCGCGCCACAGCACGGCGATGTACTCGGCGACCCGCTTGGCGGACATGATGTCGTGCGTGATGACCACGTAGGCGCCACCGTTCTCCTCGTGGACCTCCTTGATCAGCTCGCACAGCAACGCCGTGCGAACCGGGTCCAGGCCCGAGTCGGGCTCGTCGAACAGCACGATGTCGGGATCGAGCACGAGCGCGCGGGCGAAGCCGGCGCGCTTGCGCATCCCGCCCGAGAGCTCGTTCGGCATCTTCTCGAGCGAGCCCTCGAGCCCGACCTCGCGCAGGCGCCGCATGACGATGTCCTCGATCTCGTCCTCGCCCTTGTCGGTGTGCTGGCGCAGCGGGAACGCGACGTTGTCATACAGGTTCATGGAGCCGAACAGCGCGCCGTCCTGGAACAGGACGCCGAACCGCTTGCGCATGTCGAACAGCTCCACGTCGCGCATCCCGGGAACCGACTCGCCGTGCACCAGCACGTCGCCCTCGTCCGGGTACAGCAGCCCGACCATGTGCTTGATGCACACCGACTTCCCGGTGCCCGACGGCCCGAGGATCATCGAGATCTTGTCCTCGGGGATCGACATGTTGAGCCCGCGCAGGATCTGATTGCGGCCGAATGCCTTGTGCACGTCGACGAACTCGACCGCGTCCTTGGTGCCGGTCGGCCGCTGCTCGCCGGTGTGCCAGCGGTACTCGTCGTGCATGATCGGCGGTCACGCTCATCCTCCGATCGGCGCCCTCGGGTTCGCGCCCCAGAATAGTTGCGTCCCCAGCATCCCGATCAGGTGCACGAGGACGATGTTGAGCACCATCGATTTCGCGGTCGCGGTGCCGACTCCGACCGGCCCTCCGCTCGCCGTGTAGCCGTAGTAGCAGCCGACCAGCACGATCACCGTCGCCATCGCCATCGCCTTGATCACGCTGTAGAGCAGGTCGGGTGGGTTCTGGAACATCCAGAAGATCAGCGAGTAGCCACCGCTCGAGACCTCGCCGATCTGCTCGACCACCGCCAGGTAGGAGGCGAAGAACCCGGCGCCGATCCCCGCCAGGTACATGAACGGCAGCACCAGCCAGGCGGCGAGCAGCCGCGTCGCGCACAGGAACGTCATCGAGGAGATGCCCATCACCTCGAGCGCGTCGATCTCGTCGGAGATCCGCATCGACCCGATCTCGGCCACGATCCCGGTCCCGACCTTGGCGGCCATCATGTATCCGAACGCGTACGGGACCAGCTCGCGCAGGTCGCACCAGGCCGCGAACACGCCCGCGTACGCCGGGGAGCCGACGGAGCGGTTGAAGTACGCGCCCTCGATCCCGCACTGGAGGCCGATGATGAAGATCAGGCCCCAGATGACCAGCGTCGAGGAGAGGATCAGCAGGCCGGCCTGCCGCAGCGCCTCGCCGAAGAAGCGGAACACCTTCAGCGTGAAGATCTCGCCCACGACCGTCGAGCAGAAGCGCACGATCTCGCCGAACGAGGCGAGCCAGTCACGCGGTATGGCGAGCCACTGACGTCCCATCGCTACTTGATGTTGAGGATCTCCGGGTGGGTGGCGAGCAGGGTCTGGGTGAACACGTAGTTGAACGCGAACACGCCCAAGGTCGAGATCACGACCGCCTGGTTGACGGCCCGGCCCACGCCGGCCGCGCCGCCCGACGCGGTCATGCCCTTGTAACAGCAGACGATCGCGATGATCGCGCCGAACATCGTGCACTTGAGGACCGAGCCCCACAGATCGGTGACCGACGAGTTGGTGAAGAACGTCGCCCAGAAGGGGCCGAGCGGCGCGCCGTTGGTCAACGTCGCGACCACGCCGCCGAAGATGCCGAACAGCAGCGCGTAGATGTCGAACAGGCCGGTCACGAGCATCAGCGCCAGGAACCGCGGCACCACGAGGTTCTTGACCGGGTCGACGCCCAGCACCTGCAGCGCGTCGAGCTCCTCGCGGATCTTGCGGGCTCCGAGGTCGGCGGTGATCGCGGTCCCTGCCACGCCGGCCAGCACGATCGCGGTCACGAACGGCGCGAACTCGCGGATGCTGGCCAGCACGAAGAAGCCGCCTAGCCGGTCGATCGAGCCGAACAGGTTGAGGAAGTTGGCCGCCTGGAGGCCGGGGGCGCCGTAGCCGAAGGCGACCGTCGAGATCACCAGCGGGAACCAGCAGAGCTTGAGGGCGAACAGGAACTGGTTGACGAACTCGCCGCCGTACGGGTACGGCGGACGGAGGGCAGACATGATCGTCTTCCCCGTCAGGATCATCATGTCGCCCACCTCCTCCAGCATCCCCTTGGCCGGAAGGAAGGCGCGATCGGCGACGGTTCGGACCACTCAGCTCCCCTGGTTGACGGCGTCGAAGGTTATGCGACGCCCTGCATCAGGCACAAACGCCAACCGCGGCTGGGATCCGGAGCCCGGTGGTACGCTCGCCCGCGCGATGAGGCTCGGGTGCGTGGCAGTGGTCTTGGCAGGCGTGCTTGCGACAGGTTGCGGCAGCGAGCGGCAGGACGAGGACGAGCCGGAGGGCGAGTTCACGCTCGACGTCGTCGAAGCGTCGTTCCCGGCTCGCCAGTCCACCGCCCAGCGCGCCACGATGCGGCTGGCGGTCCGCAACACCGACGACCGCGAGCTGCCGAACCTCGCGGTGACGATCGCGACCGAGGGAGCGGACGGCGACGACCCGGCGAGCGCGTTCGCGGTCGCCGCCGAGGACACGCGCCTGGCCGACGGCAACCAGCCGGTGTGGATCGTCGACCGCGGCCCGGAGGACGGCGAGACCGCCGCCACCAACACGTGGGCGGTCGGCCCGGTGTTCCCCGGCCAGACGCGCGAGCTCGAGTGGCGCCTCACCGCCGTGCGGCCGGGCACCTACACGGTCAACTACCGCGCGTCGCCCGGCCTCTACGGCAAGGCGGTGCCCGCCGACGGCCAGCGCACGACCGGCTCGTTCGAGGTCGAGATCTCCGACGAGCCGGTCCCCGCGCGCGTCAACGCGGATGGCGACGTCGTCCGCGGCGATGCCGGTGACTGAGCAGCGCCGCACGCCGCGCTCACGTGATTGACTCGGTGCCGATCCCGGGCATTACCTCGGGAACGCTTTCGAGAGCCGAGGGGGAAGCCGACGCATGGCGGTTGCCGGGCAACCGGGTGGCTACATGGAACGTCCACGTCCGAGCGGGCTCGCGGACGTGATCGACATCATCCTCGACAAGGGGCTGGTGGTCGACGCCTACGTGCGCGTGTCGCTGGTCGGGATCGAGCTGCTGACGATCGACGCGCGGATCGTGATCGCGAGCGTCGACACCTATCTGCGGTTCGCCGAGGCCGTCGGCCGCCTCGATCTTGCCGCGAGCGGCGGCGAAACCATGCCCCACCTGTTGGAGACCGGGGAGGAACGCATGTACAAGGCGGCCACGAAGGGCGCGATCGACGGCGTCAAGGAGGGAGTGTTCGGCAGATGAGCGCCGTCAGGCGCCGAAGCTCGTGATCAGCCGCTGGGCCCGCTGCATCATCGGGATGCTCGGGTACTCGTCCTCTTCGATCCTCTCCATCAGGTGGAAGATGAACATCACCCGGAGCCGAGGCGTGGCGATCTCCTCGAGCATGTCCATCTGGGTGTTGCTCGGATACACGTCCCCGCTGATCTTCTCGAGCAGGGTCTCGCCGAATTGCTCCGCAAGTGGATTGGCCACCACGTCCTCCGTTGTCGCAGGGTCACCCGACCAAACAGCATCACCGGGTTTCCAAGAGATCAGCCCTCCGGATGTCGGCGACGTGACATCGCAGGCTACCGTGGGAGGCCCGGGGCGATGATCCGGTAGGCCTTCAGCCCGAGTCCGAGGCGCTCACGGTCCTCGGTCTGCATCGGGTCGAGGCCGCTGAGCTCCTTCACACGGTCCAGCCGGTAGGCGACGGTGTGGCGGTGCGCGTAGATCGCCGCCGCGGTCGCGTTCATGTTGCAGTTGTGCTCGAGGTAGGCCTCGAGCGTCTGCACGAGGTCGGTCCGGTACTGGTCGTCATACCGGACGATCGCCGCCACCGTGTCCTCGTAGAACGAGCGCACCTCCTCGGGGTGCGAGGCGAGCACGCGGAACAGCAGCCGATAGGTGCCGGAGCCGATGTCCTCCTGGATCGGGCCACCGAGGCCGTCGCCGCGCTGGAGCACCTCGAGCACGAGCTCGGCCTCCTGGATCGCGCGCCCCAGCTCCGCGGGGTCGGCGTAGAACGAGGACAGCGCGACGACTCCGTGGCGCTGGAGGCGCCCGGCGAGCGCGCGGGCGGCGGCCGCGGTGGCGGCCTGGTCGGTGCCCGGCAGCAGCGCGTAGACACGGCCGGCCTGCCCGCCCTCGACATGCTGGGCCAGCGCGCCCGGATGCTCGGACGCGATCAGCGCCACCACGTGGCGCGGACGCTCCGAGCTCAGCTCGG
Source organism: uncultured Solirubrobacteraceae bacterium (assembly GCA_963849695.1). Classification (GTDB taxonomy): domain Bacteria; phylum Actinomycetota; class Thermoleophilia; order Solirubrobacterales; family Solirubrobacteraceae; genus DASSUW01. Next base: position 228,464 of record CAWKIT010000016.1, on the reverse strand, counting down.
CGCACAGGACCACCGCGCCGCCGGAGACGTCGCACCCGAGCCGGCCGGCGCGGCGCACCACGTCGGCGGGATCGAGGCCGTCCGGCCGCTCGCGCAGCTCCTCGAGGAACGAGCCGCGGACGTTCTCCTCGACCTCTTCGCGCGCCTCCTCGACCGCCACCTCGGTCAGCGCGGCGACCGCCGCGAGATGCAGGAACTCGACCGCCTCGGGCTCCGGCCTGCCGGGCGCCAGCAACACGACGCCGCCGATCCGCTCGTCGCCCGACGCGATCGGCACCTCGGCCACCACCTCCGGCGGGACCGGCGCCACGCGGCCGCGGCCGTGCTCGGCGACATAGCGGCGGACGGCGCCCAGCGCCCCCTCGCCGCCGGCCGACGCGACGGCCACGCCGAGCCGCGGGACGACGACCGCGACCGGCCCGCCCGCGGCCTCGGCGGCGAGGTCGGCGACGGCGTCGAGGCCGTCGCCGGTGAGCACCGCGTCGAGCATCTGCAGGTGAACGGCGCGCAGGCGCGCGACGAGCGACGTGGCGGCACGCGGAGTGCTCTCGGGCTCGGCTGGCATGGCTGAAATCTGAGACCGGATGTCGAGGTCGAATTCGCGGGTCTGGATGACCCGCGGAGGTAACAACCGTGGGGCGGCCCGAAGGCCGCCCCTCACGGATCAGGCCGTGGCCTGCGCGGCCACCTCGGGATGGGCCTGGAGCGTCTCCTCGCCGGACTCGCCGGTGCGGATCCGGTAGGCCTCCTCGACCGGCATGACGAACACCTTCCCGTCGCCGATCTGGCCAGTACGCGCGTGCTTGAGGATGGCGTCCACCACCGTCTGCACGTCCTGCGTCGCGACCACGCACTCGAGCTTGACCTTCGGCCGCAGCCAGTTGGTCAGCTCGGCGCCGCGGTAGCGCTCGGTGATGCCCTTCTGACGCCCCGAGCCCTTGACCTCGGAGATCGACAGGGACGGGAACCCGAGCGACAGCAGCTCCATGCGGATCGGCTCGAACGACTCGTGCCGGATGAACGCCTCGATCTTCTTCACGTTGCCGGGACCTCCTTGTTGGTGGCGCCGCGAGGCGTCTCACGCGCCGGCACGCTGCCGGGCGCTGCGCTGTAGCCGATGAGCTCGGGCGCCGGGATGAACTGCTCCGGGTACCCGTACATGCCGTGCTCGGAGATGTCCAGTCCGGCTTCCTCCTCCTCGGCCGTCACGCGCAGGCCGTAGGTCTTCTTGATCGCCCAGAACGTGCCGTAGGAGAGCGTGAACACGAAGGCGAACACGGTGACGACGCCGAGCGCCTGCGTGCCGAGCTGGTGGAACGAGCCCGTGTAGATCAGGCCGCCCTCGCCGAACGCGTTGTACTCGGCCAGCCGCGGCGACGTGAAGATGCCGCAGGCGAGCGTGCCCCACACGCCGCACAGGCCGTGGGCGGTCAGCGCGCCGACCGGGTCGTCGATCTTCTTGTCGATCGCGTACACGCCGAGCGGGACGATCACGCCGGCGATCGCGCCGATGATCGGCGCCGTCCACGGCTCTACGTAGCCCGACGGCGCGGTGATCGCCACCAGCGCGCCGATCGCGCCGTTGCCCGCCATGCCGATGTCGATCGTGCCGGTCTTCCAGCGCGCCGTCGCGATCGAGGTCAGCACGCCTGCGCCGGCGGCCAGCATCGTGACCAGCGCGACCTCGGGGAAGCGCCCGTCCATCGCGCCCAGGGTCGAGCCCGGGTTGAACCCGAACCAGCCCAGCCACAGGATCAGCACGCCGAGGCCGAAGAACGGCATCGAGTGGCCGGGGATCGCCCGCGGCGTACCGTCCGCGCCGTACTTGCCGCGCCGGGCGCCGAGCTGCAGCAGCACCGCCAGGGCGCCGGTGGCGCCGATCAGGTGGACCGCCGTCGAGCCGGCGAAGTCCTGCATGCCCAAGTTGCTCTGCAGCCAGCCGCCGCCGAACACCCAGTGCGAGGCGATCGGATAGATGAAGCCGGCGAAGACGATCGCGTAGATGACGTAGACGCCGAACTTGATCCGCTCGAGCGTCGTCCCCCACACGATCGCCAGCGAGACCGCGCAGAACGAGAACTGGAACATCCACTTCGTCTCGATCGTGGCGTCCGACAGGCCCATCACCGGGAATGCCGTCTGCGGATCGCCATACCCGCGCAGGAAGAACCCGTCGTGGCCGATGATCTCGCCGATCCCGAACGCGAAGGCGAAGCCGCACGCCCAGTACATGAGCCCGGCGATCGAGAAGTTCGTGAGGATCTTGGCGACGACCGTGCCGGCGTTCTTCGCGCGTGAGAAGCCGATTTCCAGGAAGGCGAAGCCCGCCTGCATGAAGACCACGAGCAGGGCCGCCACCATCACCCAGATCGAGTTGATGGCCACGCTGTCGGCCAGCGCTCCGTTGTTCGCCGCCTCCAGCGTGTCCGCGTGCGCCACCGCCGGCAGCACGCCAAGGGCCAGCGCCGCCCCCAGCAGCGCCGTGCCGGTCCTTCTCAGCATCAGTCCTCCTCGTCCGGGAACCATCGCGGGGAATGGTCGGGCGGGAGCCGCGAAGGGTCTTTGTCCCAGTGTCGAAGATTCCCCGTCGGCCTTTCTCCATCCGGTCGAGGGCGAACCAGTTTGCGGGATCTTTGGCCACGCGGCCATACACGCGCGCGCGTCGGCGGGCACAATGCGCCCGTCCGAGTAGGAGGTGACGGGGATGGCGATCGCCGACGTCGTGAACGGGAAGATCAGCGAGCCGCTGGGCGTGCGCGCGCTGGTCGGACACCGTGATCCGGGTCCGGGCGACGTGCTCGATCTGGCCGAGCGCCACGGCGCGCGGCTGGTGGACCTGAAGTTCACCGACCTGCCGGGGACCTGGCAGCACATGGGGATGGCGCTCGGGACGCTCGACGAGGACGCGTTCACCGAGGGGATCGGCTTCGACGGCTCGTCGATCCGCGGCTTCCAGGAGATCTACGAGTCGGACATGCTGCTGATGCCCGACCCCTCGACCGCGATCCTCGACCCCTTCTACGAGGCGCCGACGATCTCGCTCGTCTGCACGGTGCTCGACCCGATCTCGCGCGAGCCCTACACGCGCGACCCGCGCTACGTGGCGATCAAGGCCGAGAAGCATCTGCGCTCGAGCGGCGTGGCCGACGTCGCCTACTTCGGCCCCGAGGCCGAGTTCTACGTGTTCGACCACGTCGTCTTCGACCAGCAGGCGAACACGGCGTTCTACGAGGTCGACTCCGAAGAGGGGCACTGGACCTCGGGCCAGGGCTTCCAGCGCCGCGGCGAGGGGCTGGCCGCGCTGGGCTACAAGAACCGCTCGCAGGAGGGCTACTTCCCGGCCCCGCCCAACGACACCCTGAGCGACCTCCGCGGGCAGATGGTGCTGGTGCTCGAGGCGCTCGGCATCCGCACCGAGAGCCATCACCACGAGGTCGGCGGCCCGGGCCAGGGCGAGATCGACCTGCGCTTCCTGCCGCTGCTGGAGATGGCGGACGCGCTCCAGCTGCACAAGTACGTGGTCAAGAACACCGCCAAGCACGCGGGCAAGTCGGCGACCTTCCTGCCGAAGCCGATCTTCGAGGAGAACGGCTCCGGCATGCACGTGCACCAGTCGCTGTGGAAGGGCGGCGAGACGCTCATGCACGCGGCCGACGGATACGCGCTGCTGTCGCCGCTCGCGCTCCACTACGCCGCCGGCCTGCTGGCGCACGCCCCGGCGCTGCTGGCCTTCTGCGCGCCGTCGACCAACTCCTACCGCCGGCTGGTCCCGGGCTACGAGGCGCCGGTGCTGCTCAAGCACTCGCAGCGCAACCGGTCGGCCGCCGTGCGGATCCCGATGTACTCGGCGTCGCCGAAGGCCAAGCGCCTGGAGTTCCGCCCGCCCGACCCGCTCGCCAACCCGTACTTCGCGTTCCCGGCGATGCTGATGGCGGGGCTGGACGGGATCGAGCGCGCGCTCGACCCGGGCGAGCCGATCGACCGGAATCTCTACGAGCTGCCGCCCGAGCAGCTGGCGGAGGTCCGGACGGTCCCGACCACCCTCGACGAGGCGCTGGACGCGCTCGAGGCCGACCACGAGTTCCTCACCAAGGGCGGCGTGTTCACCGACGACCTGATCGGGACCTATATCGAGTTCCGCCGCGAGCAGTCCGACCGCGTGAAGATCCGCCCGCACCCGTACGAGTTCCCGCTCTACTTCGACGGCTAGGACCAACGCGCGGGCGCGATCTTTGTACATCTGGACAACGAGACGACGCCACCGCCCGGCTACGCTGGCCCGCTGACCCAGGCCTGCCCAGGAGGAGTAACTGTTGCCTACGCGTACGCGTACGTCCAATGTCCATGCCGCCCAATGGAGCCCGAACGGCGGCTCGCTGGGCCAGAGCGACCTGACCCAGCCCGGCGCCAACGTCTTCGGCCAGAACGTGTTCTCGACCGCCGTGCAGCGCCAGCGGCTTCCCAAGGCCGTCTACGGCCAGCTGCAGGAGACGCTCGAGGCGGGCGAGCTGCTCGAGCCGGCGCTCGCCGATGCCGTCGCCACCGCCATGAAGGAATGGGCGATGGAGCGCGGCGCGACGCACTTCACGCACTGGTTCCAGCCGCTCACCGGCATGACCGCCGAGAAGCACGATTCGTTCTACGCGCCGACCGGCGACGGCAACGCGATCGCCGAGTTCTCGGGCAAGGAGCTGATCCAGGGCGAGCCTGACGCGTCGTCGTTCCCGACCGGCGGCATCCGGGCCACGTTCGAGGCCCGCGGCTACACCGCATGGGACCCGACGTCGCCCGCCTTCATCCTCGAGAACCCGAACGGGGCGGTGCTCTGCATCCCGACCGCGTTCGCGTCGTGGACCGGCGAGGCGCTCGATCAGAAGATCCCGCTGCTGCGCTCGATGGACGCGCTGTCGAGCACGGCCGTACGCGTGCTGCGGCTGTTCGGCGACGAGGAGTCCTCGAGCGTGTTCACCACGGTCGGGCCGGAGCAGGAGTACTTCCTGATCGACGAGCGGTTCTACTTCGAGCGGCCGGATCTGATCACGACCGGGCGCACGCTGTTCGGCGCCAAGCCTCCCAAGGGCCACGAGCTCGACGACCACTACTTCGGCTCGATCCCCGAGCGCGTGCTCGCGTGCATGCTCGAGACCGAGCAGCAGCTGGCCAAGCTCGGCGTGCCGGTGAAGACCCGCCACAACGAGGTCGCGCCCGCGCAGTACGAGATCGCGCCGGTGTTCGAGAACTCGAACGTCGGCTCCGACCACCAGCAGCTGACGATGCAGGTGATGCAGAACGTGGCGCGCCGCTACGGGTTGGTGTGCCTGTTGCACGAGAAGCCGTTCGCGGGCGTCAACGGCTCCGGCAAGCACAACAACTGGTCGATGGGGACCGACACCGGCCACAACCTGCTCGAGCCAGGCGCCACTCCGCACGAGAACCTGCAGTTCCTGTTCTTCTGCGCGGGCGTCCTGCAGGCGGTCGACAAGCACCAGCAGCTGCTGCGCGCGTCGGTCGCGCTGCCGGGGCAGGACCACCGGCTGGGCGCCAACGAGGCGCCGCCCGCCATCATCTCGGTCTTCCTCGGCGCCGAGCTGGAGAAGGTCTTCAACGCGATCGAGTCCGGCTCGGGCGACGCAGCGACACCGCAGAGCTACCTCGAGCTGGGCGCGTCCGTGCTGCCGGCGCTGCCGATGCACGGCGGCGACCGCAACCGCACCTCCCCGTTCGCCTTCACTGGCAACAAGTTCGAGTTCCGGGCGCTCGGGTCGTCGATGTCGCTCGCGCTGCCGAACACGGTGCTCAACACGATCGTCGCCGAGGCGATCGACGAGCTGGCCGACGAGATCGAGCGGCTCGAGGGCGGCGGCAAGACGCTCGAGGAGGCGGTGCTCGAGGTCGTCCGCGCCGCGTACACGGCGCACAAGCGGATCGTGTTCGACGGCGACAACTACGCCGACGAGTGGCACGCGGAGGCCGAGCAGCGCGGCCTGGCCAACCTGCGCCAGACGCCCGACGCCCTGCCGTGGCTGGTCGAGCCGAGCACCGTCGACGTGTTCTCGAAGTACGACGTGCTGTCCGAGCGCGAGCTCGAGTCGCGCTACGAGGTGCTGCTCGAGCAGTACGTCACGACGCTCAACATCGAGGGCGAGACGGCGGCCTCGATCGCCCGCACGATGCTGCTGCCGGCCGCGATCCGGTGGTTCGCGGAGCTCGACGAGGCGGACGACAGCAAGGGCGCCCAGCGGCTCAAGGACGAGCTCGGCGGCCTGCTCGACCAGTTCGTCGAGGCGGTGTTCGCGCTCGAGACGGCGAACCGCGACCACCCGGCGGGCGCAGAGATCCTGGACGAGGCCAAGTACGTCCAGACCACGGTGCTGCCGGCGATGAACGCCGCCCGCGAGGTCGCCGACCGGCTCGAGCGGATCATCCCGGACGAGCTCTGGCCGCTCCCGAAGTACTCGGAGATCCTCTTCATCAAGTAGACGGGTTCGCGGCGAAGACCCTGTGCATCACAGGGTCTTCGCCGCACCGCCGTTCACCGCTGCTTGTAGGTGGCGGTGTAGGTCGCCGTGCTGTTGGCGGTGATGTCGTGCGTCGCGGCGCCGCCGGTCGGACCAGGCGGTGAACGACCAGTTCTTCTTGGCCTTGGTCTGCGGCGAGGGCGCCGAGATCGTGTTCCGCGAGCCCTGGATCACCGTCCTGGTGAACGGTGTCGGCGCCAGCGTGCCGTTGAGCGCGAGCGAGAAGCCGCCCGGGGCTGGTGCTCAGCGTCAGCGCGACCGTGCGCGGGTCGAGCCGGATCGACTCGGTGTCGGTGAGCCCGCCGGAGTCGGTGGCGGTGAGCTTGAGCTCGAGGTGCGACGGATACTCGTGATCGGGCGCCGTGAACGAGCCGCCCGCCACACCCGCGAAGGACTGCAGCGGGTGGGTGTGGCAGTTCGACGGGCAGTGATGGAGGATCAGGTCCCAGCTGAGCGCGCGAGGCCGGCAGCGGGCCGTCCTGGGCGTCGGTGGCGCCGCCGGCGAACTGGATCAGGTCGCCGACGCGCCAGGTGGTGCCGGGCGCGGGCGAGGTGATGGTCGCCGTGGGCGGGGTGTTGCCGACGTTGATCGTGACGGTCGCGTCACCGGTCGCGTCGTGGCTGTCGGTGACGCGCAGGCCGGCGGTGTAGACGCCCTGGCTGGTGTAGGTGTGGCTCGGGCGACGCGCCGGTGGAGTCGTCGTGCTGGCCGTCGCCGTCGAGGTCCCAGGCGTAGGTGAGGCTGTCGCCCGCGTCCGGGTCGCTCGAGCCCGAGCCGTCGAACTGGACGGCCAACGGGGCGTTGCCGGTCGTCGGGCGTGGCGGTGGCGACGGCGGTCGGCGCCTGGTTGGCGGTGGTGAAGCTGACCCGGCGGATCGTGCCGCCGTCGAAGTCGGCGTAGAACAGGTCGCCGCCCGGCCCGGTCTGCAGGTACACGGGGTTGGCGGCCGTTGCGGCGAAGGTGCGGAGGCGTGCCGGGTCCGGGACGCCGTTGGCTCCGGGCAGCATCGCCCAGATGCAGTCGCGCGAGTAGTCGGCGAAGAACAGCGCTCCCCGGTACTCGCTCGGGTACGGGCCGTCGGTCGGCGCGAACGCGATCCCGGCCGCGGACGAGCTGCCGGTCGGACACGTCTCGCCGGGCACGACCGTGCGCGCTGTGGTTCCAGGCGTACAGCGGCGCCTGGACGGCCGACGGGCCCGCGGCGTAGAGGTTCTCGCAGATCGACAGGTTCGCGGAGTCGTAGCCGCTCTGGCGGCCGGCGCCCTCGTAGCAGGGCCAGCCGAAGTTGACCACGCGCGGCGGTCGGGTTCTGGAGGCGCTGGATCTCCTCCCACACGTTCCAGCCCACGTCCCCGACCCACACCTCGCCGGTGCCGGGCCGCACACCGATCCGGAACGGGTTGCGCAGGCCGTACGCGACGATCCGCCGCGCGTTGGGATCGAGGCTGCCGCGCGTTCGGATTGTCGGGCAGGCCGGCGCCGGTCGCCGGGTCGACGCGCAAGCAGCGCCCCGTCGAGCGAAGTCGCGTCGGCGAACGTGCGCATGTCCTGGCTGCGGAGCGCGCCGCCCTCGGCCGTCGGCGGGGTGAGCAGCGCCCCGACACCGCCGGGCGGATCCCCGCACGGGTTGACCGGGCTGCCGTCCTGGCCGTAGTCGACGAAGTTGAAGCTCGCGCCGTCGCCGCCGGACACGTAGAGCGCGCCGTCGCGGCCCGAAGTCGAGCGACTCCGATCGAGTGGCTCGGATACTGCTGGCACCAGTCCTCGATCAGCACCTGCTCGGCGCCGACCATCGCGTTGCCCGACGCGGTCAGGCGTGAGAGACGCCCGCTCACCACGCAGCCGTCCGCGGTCGCGCCGGGCGGCGTCGGGCATCCGTCGGACGTCGCGCCCGGCCGTGCCCCAGCGCGGCGCGGTGCCGCCGATCGCCGCGTCATGGGCGTACAGCGCGTACACGTACGGATTCGCCGGGAAGCCGGGGTCGAGCGCGAGCCCGAGCAGCCCGCGATCCCAGAAGTTGTGCACCTGGGTGCGCAGGTCGGCGAAGACATCGGGCTGCGCGTCCGACGAGCGAGTCGAACACCTTGATCAGCCCGCTCTTCTCCGCGACGAACACGCGTCCGTCCGAGGCGAAGCGGACAGCGGTGGGGTTGGTCAGCCCCGAGAACACGGTCCGCTCGGAGAACCCCTGCGGATAGGTGGCGGCTTGTGCCTGAGGCGCGGCGAGCGCTAGCGCAGCGACGGCGGCTGCGAGGACATGGCGGCGGCGAATCATGTCAACACGAACGGTCAGCGCCTGACGTTCTTGCGCCCGTGCCACCCTTCCCGCCATGCCACTCACGCTCGAGCAGTCCCAGACGCTGATCGCCGCCGCGCACGAGCACGCGTACTCGGCGGGCCTGAAGGTGACCGTCGCCGTCGTCGACGAGGGCGGGCTCCTGAAGGCACTCGGCCGGATGGACGGCGCGCCGCCGCTGAGCGCGCAGATCGCCGAGGCGAAGGCAGCCGGCGCCGCGGTGTGGCATCGCGACGGTGACCAGCTGGCGTCGGTGCAGGATCAGCGCGCGGCGTTCTTCGAGTCGGTCGGCCGGCTCACGCGGCTGCCGCTGATACCGGCCGACGGCTCGGTCGTGATCCGGGACGGCGACCGCGTGCTGGGGGCGGTCGGAGCGAGCGGGGCGAAGCCGGAGGAGGATCGCGAGTGCGCCGAGGCGGGTATCGCCGCGATCCTCGGCTAAAGCCCGCCGCCGAACTGACCGACAACTGGAGTGGGCCCGCTCGCCCCATACCTGCTTTCGCCCTCCCCCCTCCCTTGGTGAAAGTTCCGGTGAGCGGGCCTTTCTACGTTCGCCGGCGGTGCCCGCGGCCAACCTTGCCAAACTTGTGTCAAGGTTGCGCTACTCTTCGCGGTCATGCGTGACTTCCTCGCCGCCGTGCGCGATCACGTTGTCGTCTACGACGGCGGGATGGGCGCCACGCTCGAGCAGTTCGACCTCTCGCTCGAGGACGATTACCGGCTCCCGGGCCGCTGCCACGAGGCGCTCGTGCTCAACCGGCCGGACGTCATCGAGGGCGTCCACGAGTCGATGATCGAGGCCGGCGCGGAGGTCGTGGAGACCGACACGTTCCAGGGCAGCCGGATCAAGCTCGACGAGTGGGGCCTCGGCGAACACACGCTCGAGATCAACCGGCGCGCCGCCGAGATCGCCCGCAAGGCGGCCGGCGAGCACCGCTTCGTTGCGGGCTCGATCGGCCCCACCGGCCACCTGCCCGCGTCCGAGGACCCGACGCTCGGGAACATCACCTTCCGCGAGCTCGTCGCCGGGTTCGCCGAGCAGGCGCAGGGGCTGCTCGAGGGCGGCGCCGACCTGATCATCATCGAGACCGCGCAGGACATCCTCGAGGTCAAGGCCGCCGTGTTCGGGACCCGCGAGGCGTTCAAGGCCACGGGCCGCTCCACCCCGATCCAGACCTCCGTCAGCCTCCTCCCCAACGGCGGCAAGATGCTGCTGGGCACCGACATCAGCGCCGCGCTGGCCACCCTGGAGGCGCTGAAGGTCGACGTGATCGGCCTCAACTGCTCCACCGGCCCGGAGGACATGCGCGACGCGATCCGCTTCCTCGGCGAGCACGCGCCGGTGCCGATCCACTGCATCCCGAACGCCGGCCTGCCTCACCAGGGCCCGAACGGCGAGACGATCTTCCCGGAGACACCCGAGCAGCTCTCGACCGTGCTCGGCGAGTTCGTCGAGCGCTACGGCGTGAACATCGTCGGCGGCTGCTGCGGCACCACGCCCGACCACATCTACGCGCTCGCCCAGCGCGTCGAGGGGCGCGAGAGCTCGACCCGCCCCGCCCCCCGCGCGCCCCACGTCTCCTCGATGATCGCCGCCGCGCCCGTGGTGCAGGAGCCGCGCCCGACCCTGGTCGGCGAGCGCGTGAACTCCCAGGGCTCGCGCAAGGCCAAGCAGCTCCTCCTCGACGACGACTACGACGGCCTGCTGCAGGTCGCCGAGGACCAGGTCGAGGGCGGCGCCCACGTCCTCGACGTCTGCGTCGCGCTGACCGAGCGCCAGGACGAGGACGAGCAGATGCGCCGGGTGGTCAAGAAGATCTCGCTCACCCAGCCGGCGCCGATCCAGGTCGACTCGACCGAGCCCGAGGTGATCGAGAAGGCGCTCGACCAGATCCCCGGCCGCGCGATCGTCAACAGCGTCAACCTCGAGGCCGGCCGCGACAAGCTCGACAAGGTCGTCCCGATCGCCATGGAGCACGGCGCCGCGCTGATCGCCCTGACCATCGACGAGCAGGGCATGGCGAAGACGCGCGAGCGCAAGCTCGAGGTCGCCAAGCGGATCACCGAGCTCGTCTGCGACGAGCACGGCATGGACCCCGAGCTGTTGATCTTCGACGCGCTCACCTTCACGCTCACGACCGGCGACGATGAGTGGAAGCCGTCGGCGATCGAGACGATCGAGGGCATCCGCGAGATCAAGGGGAACCTCCCGGGCGTCAAGACGAGCCTCGGCGTCTCGAACGTGAGCTTCGGGATCGGGCTGCCGGCCCGCAGCGTCCTCAACTCCGTCTTCCTGCACCACTGCGTGGAGGCCGGGCTCGACCTCGCGATGGTCAACCCGAACCACATCACGCCCTACGCGGAGATCCCCGAGGAGGAGCGCGAGCTCGCCGACGACCTCGTCTTCAACCGCCGCGACGACGCGCTCGAGCGCTTCATCGCGCACTTCGAGGGCAAATCCGAGGAGACGGCCGAGGCTGCCGACCCGACCGCCGACATGGAGCCCGAGGAGGCCCTCCACTGGCACATCCTGCGCCGCAAGAAGGATGGCGTGGAGACGCAGATCGACGCCAGCGTCGAGAAGATCGGCGCCGTCCCGACGCTCAACGGCGTCCTGCTCCCGGCCATGAAGGAGGTCGGCGACAAGTTCGGCGCCGGCGAGCTGATCCTGCCGTTCGTGCTCCAGAGCGCCGAGGTCATGAAGAAGGCCGTCGCGCAGCTCGAGAAGTACCTCGACAAGCTCGAGGGCTATACGAAGGGCACGGTCGTGCTGGCGACCGTGTTCGGCGACGTGCACGACATCGGCAAGTCGCTCGTCAACACGATCCTCACCAACAACGGCTACCGGGTGGTCGATCTCGGCAAGCAGGTCCCGATCGGCACGATCCTCGACGCCGCCCAGGAGCACGAGGCGACCGCGATCGGCCTCTCCGCCCTGCTCGTCTCCACCTCCAAGCAGATGCCGCTCGCCGTCCAGGAGCTGCACGAGCGCGGACTCGAGTACCCGGTGCTGATCGGCGGCGCCGCCATCAACCGCGACTTCGGACGCCGGATCCTGTACCCGAAGGGCCGGGAGTCCGACGAGGTCTACGACCCCGGCGTCTTCTACTGCAAGGACGCCTTCGCCGGCCTCGCGGTGATGGACCAGCTCGTCGAGCCCGACAAGCGCACCGCGCTGGTCGACAAGGCGCGCGACGAGGCGCGCAAGCTGCGCGAGAAGGGCCCCGAGCCCGAGCTCGGCCCGACCGACGACGAGTCCGTCCGCTCCGCCGCGCGCACCGACGTGCCGGTCCCGCAGCCGCCGTTCTGGGGCGTCCAGGAGATCCCGGTCGACCTCGACGACGTGTTCGGGCACCTCGACACCCACGTGCTCTACAAGCTCCACTGGGGCGGGCGCGGCAAGAAGGGCGAGGAGTGGCGGCAGCTGGTCGAGCACGAGTTCCAGCCGCGGCTGGAGCGCATGTGGCGCGAGCAGGACTACCTGCATCCGCGCGCGCTGCTCGGCTACTTCGCCTGCAACGCGGTCGGCAACTCGCTCGAGCTGTACGACCCGGAGGACCCGGAGAAGGTGATCGACACGCTCGTGTTCCCGCGCCAGCCGGGCCACGACCGCATCTGCCTGACCGACTTCTACCGCCCGAAAGAGTCCGGCGAGCGCGACGTCGTCGCCATCCAGGCGGTGACCGCCGGCCCGCAGGTGACCGAGCTGATGGCCGAGCTCGAGCGGCAGGGCGAATTCGCCGAGCAGCTCTACACCCACGGCCTCGGCGTGCAGACCGCCGAGGGCATGGCCGAGTGGCTGCACGCGCGCGCGCGGTCGGACCTCGGCCTTCCCGCCGACCAGGGACGCCGCTGGTCGTGGGGCTATCCCGCGTGCCCGGACCAGTCCGAGCACACCAAGGTGTTCCGGCTGCTGGGCGCCGAGCGCATCGGCCTCTCGCTGTCGGGCGGCTACGCGGTCGAGCCCGAGCAGTCGACGGTCGCGATCGTCGCCCATCACCCGCAGGCGGTCTACTTCGGCATGAAGTCCGGCTTCATCCCGAAGGACCGGGCGCCCGACGAGGTGATCAAGGGCACGGAGAAGGACCCGCGCCGTGTCGTCGCCGACGCGGCAGTCGCCACCTGAGCCTGAATCACCGATCCCCGCGGCGCCGACGGGTCATCGGTGATCCAGGCTGCGCGATGATGTCGGCGTGCTTCGCACGCCCCTCTGCGGACTGCTGGGAATCGAGGCGCCGATCGTCGCCGCGCCGTTCGGGCCGTGGGCGCAGGTCGAGCTCGCCGCCGCCGTGTGCGAGGCCGGTGCGCTCGGCAGCCTCGGCACCGGCCTGCGCACCGTGCCCGAGCTGCAGGACCAGTGGCGCCGGCTGCGCAAGCTGACCGAGCGCCCGTTCGCGATCAACCACACGATGCGGCCGTTCGACGAGGCGGCGTTCGCGGCGACGCTCGAGGCGCGCCCGCGCGCGATCTCGTTCCACATGACCGTGCCGGCGGACCTGATCGCGCGCGCCCACGACGCCGGCAGCCTGTGGATCCAGCAGGTGGTCGACCGGCGCGAGGCCGAGGAGGCGGTCGCCGCGGAGGCCGACGTGATCATCGCCCAGGGCGGCGAGGCGGGTGGTCATTCCGGCGAGGTCGGCACGATGGTGCTGGTGCCGCAGGTGGTCGACGTCGCCGGCGACATCCCGGTCGTGGCGGCCGGCGGCATCGCCGACGGCCGCGGCCTGGCGGCCGCGCTGGCGCTCGGCGCCCAGGGCGTCAGCATGGGCACACGGTTCCTGGCGGCGGCCGAGCTCGGCATCGCCGACGCCTGGAAGCAGCGCATCCTCGAGGCCGACGCGACCGACGCCGTCAAGGTCGTCAACCACGAACGGGCGCTGCCTCCCTTCAGCCGTCCCGGCGCACGCGTGACGCCGCGCGCGCTGCCGACGCCCCTCGTGGAGCAGCTGCGCGCTCACCCGGACTGGATCGATCCCGGCTCGATCGGGCCGCGCATGCGCGAGTCGCTGCTCGAAGGCCGTGGTGACGAGTACCTGCCCTTCGCGGGCCAGTCCGTGGGGCTGATCGACGAGGTGCTCCCGGCGGCCGAGATAGTGCGCCGGGTCGTCGCCGAGGCGGAGGCGGCGTTGGAGCGCGTTCCTTGAAGGTGCTGGCGATCGACGGCGGCGGGATCCGTGGCCTGATCCCGGCCCGCGTGCTGGCCGAGATCGAGCGGCGCTGCGGGCGCCGCGCCGCAGACCTGTTCGACCTCGTGGCGGGGACCTCGACGGGCGCGATCATCGCCTGTGGCCTGACCCGGCCCGATCCGCTCGCGGCCGAGGAGATCGCGGAGATCTATGCCGAAGAGGGCCCGCAGATCTTCGACAGCTCGCTGCTCAAGCGCATCACCTCGGTCGACGGCTACCTCGACGAGCGCTACGACTCCGAGGGACTCGTGACCTCGCTGCGGCGCCACCTCGGCAGCGCGCGGCTGGCCGACGCGAGCCCGGCGATCCTGCTCACCGCCTACGACCTCGAGCGCCGGCGCGCGGTCTTCCTACGCCGCGACGACGAGCTCTCGATGGTCGAGGCCGCGCACGCCAGCGCGGCGGCGCCGAGCTACTTCGAGCCGGTGCGCGTGGGCGCCACGACGCTGGTGGACGGCGGGGTGTTCGCCATCAACCCGGCGATGTGCGCGTACGCCGAGACCGACGGGGATCTCGAAGTCCTCGTCTCACTCGGCACCGGCGAGCAAACGCGGCCGCTGCCGTACGAGCAGGTCAAGGACTGGGGCAGGCTCGAGTGGGCGCGACCGGTGCTCGACGTCGTCTTCGACGGCACCGCCGACGCCGTCGACTTCCAGCTCGAATCGCTGCTCGGCGCCCGCTACGTGCGGCTGCAGACGCCGCTCGACGAGGCCAGCGACGAGCTGGACGACGTCTCGCCCGAGAACCTCGCGGCGCTCGAGCGTGAGGCGCAGCGGCTGATCGCGGCCCGCGACGACGAGCTCGACCGGCTGTGCGCGCAGCTCAGGTTGAGGGACTACGCCTCGGCCTCGCGCGGCACCGGGCCGAGCGAGACCGGCGCCGTGTGCAGCGCCCGCAGGCGCACCTCGCGCCACGACAGGCCCTCCTTGACCAGCGCCGGGGCCCCCATGATGACTGCGGTCGCGACCTCCACCGCCTGCAGGATGATCCCGTAGCCGAGCGCTTGGGCGGGGTCGATCCCGTACGCGCCGGTCAGCACCGCGAGGCACGCGGCCTGGAAGACGCCGAGGTTCGAAGGCGTGAGCGGCAGCACCGCGGTCACGTTGACCGCGAACAGGACCGCGGCGGCGGCCCCGACGTCGAGATCGAGGTCGAGCGCGACGAGCAGCACGTAGCAGCTGATCAGCTGCAGCGCCCAGGCGCCGAGCTGCATCCCGACCGCCTCGGCGCCCAGCCGCGGCGACCGGAAGACGCTCAAGCCCGACCGCACGCGCGCGAGCGCCTCGCGCGCCTGCGCCGCCCAGCGGTGCAGGCGCGCCGAGCGCGACGGCAGGCCCGAGCGCAGCAGCGCGGGCGCGACGAGCACCGCGCACAGCACGGCGAACGGCGCCAGCGCGTACCACACCAGCGCCTGCTGGCGGCCGGCGAACAGCCCGATGGTGGTGAACATCACCGCGCCCAGGATCACGAGCGCGAGCACGTTCAGCAGCGTCTGCGAGACGATCGTGCCGAGCACGACGGGAAGCCGCTCGCGCGGGCGGCCGAGGCGGCGGGCCACGATCAGCGCGCGCGAGGGCTCGCCGAGGCGCGCGGGCAGCGTCGCCGACATCAGGACGCCGATCGTGGTGCCCTGGATCGAGTCCACGAGCCGCGGCAGCGCGTCGGGCAGCGCGGCGCGCAGGATCGCGTGCCAGGCGACGGCGCGCGCGATCATCGATGCGCACATCAGCGCCAGCCCGACCAGCACCCAGACGGGCTGCGAGTCGACCAGAGCGTGGGCGATCGGCCGCATGCCGATCCGGTCGAGCGCCAGCAGCGCGCCGGCACCGGCGCCGGCGATCGAAGTGGCCATCAGGGCGCGGCGCGCGATCCGCAGCCCGCGCCGGCCGGGCGCCGGCTCGAGCGAGGGCAGGCGGCGCGCGCGCGAGCGCGGGCGCCCGTCGGCCGGCAGAGCACCGATCCTGACGGCGGCGCGCTCGACGGCGCGCTCGGGCGTGGGGACCGCGCGCGCGTCCTCGTAGGCGGCGACGACCTGCTCGGCCACCCGTGGCCACGCGTAGCGCTCGGCGCTGCGCGCCGCCTCGGCACCGAGCCGGGCGGTGCGCTCGGGCTCGAGCGCGAGGTCGCGCAGCGTCTCGGCGAGCTTGGTGGCGTCGCCGCGCGGCACCAGCAGGCCGTCGGCGCCGTCCGCGACCACATCGCGGTATCCGGCGATGTCGGAGGCCACCACGCCGCACCCGGCGGCGAAGGCCTCGGTCAGCACCATGCCGAACGACTCGCCGCCCAGCGACGGCGCGCACAGCACGTCGGCGTCCACCAGCGCGGCGTGGCGGGCGTCGTCGTCGATGCGGCCGAGCGCGGTCACGCCGGCGCCGTCCACGAGCAGCGGCGCGATCTCGTCCTGCGTGGCGCCCACGATCGTCAGCTCGGCCGGCACCTGGCCGCGCAGCGCCTCGAAGGCGCGCAGCAGCACCGGCAGGCCCTTGCGCTCGACCGCCTGGCCCACGAACACGATCCGCAGCGGCTCGCCGGGCCCCCGGCGGCGCGGCGCCGGCACGCCGCCGGCCGGCAGCGTCACGCCATTGGGCACGATCCGATAGTGGCCGCCGTAGAAGCGCCGCCCCGTCCACGCCGCCGCCTCGGAGACCGCGAGCCGCAGCGTCAGGTGGTTGAGCTTGCGGCGGGCGCCGAGCAGCGCCGCGATCAGGTGCGGCGGGACCGCCTCGCTGTAGCAATGGAAGGTGGCGACGACCGGGGCGTCGGCGCTGGTCAGCGCGTCCCAGCTGACCACGGGCGCGACCGGCTCGTGCACGTGAACGACGTCGGGCGCGAACGCGCGCAGCTCCCGTCGCAGCGTCGAGATCGTCGACGGCGTGCCCGCGAGATTGGACACGGCGCCGTTCAGGGGCCAGCCGATCGTGCCGCCGAGCGGGACGAGCCACTCCGGCCGCTCGCGCACCTGCGGCCGTGCGCCGCGGTGCATCAGCGCGGTCGCGCGGGTGTCGCGGTCGAACGGGGCGTAGACGCGGATCTCGTGCCCGCCGGCGGCCAGCTCACCGGCGAGCGCTTCGATGTGGCGCGTCACGCCGCCGGGATACGTCCACGAGTACGGGGAGACGAGGGCGGCCCGCATCGACGAGATGCTAGGGACCGGGTCAGACCGGCTGGGTGCGGCTAGCCCCACGTCCGCGAATATCCTGTTCCTCAGCATGCCAGAGCGCCACTTCGTCAAATACACGTTCCTGAAGGTCGATCCTGCCTGGCGGCGGCTCGACGACGGCGAGCGCAGCCGCCACAAGCGCGAGTTCCTGGCCGCCTGCGAGGACTTCGCCACCGAGCGCCTGCTGCGCGCGTTCTCGCTGGTCGGCACGCGCGGCGACGCGGACATGATGCTGCTCAGCCAGGCGACCAACCTCGAGCGCATCCACGAGTTCCACGTCCTGCTCGCGCAGAGCGGGCTGATGAAGTGGTGCGAGGTCCCGTACTCGTATCTGGCCCTGACCAAGCCGTCCGAGTACTCGGACGAGTCGCGCCTCGAGGTCCGGCCCGCCCACTCGAAGTACCTGTTCGTGTACCCGTTCGTGAAGACGCGCGCGTGGTACCGGCTGGCGCCCGACGAGCGCTGGCGGATCATGCAGGAGCACATCCAGGTCGGCCGCGAGTACCCGCAGGTCGACCTCAACACGAGCTACTCGTTCGGGCTCGACGACCAGGAGTTCGTGGTCGCCTTCGAGAGCGATGAACCGGCGGCGTTCCTCGACCTCGTCCAGCGGCTGCGCACGACCGAGGCGTCGGCGTACACGAAGCAGGACACCCCGACCTTCACGTGCGTCTCGTGCTCGGTCGAGCGCGCGCTCAACGCGCTCGACGGCACGCCGCTGACGATCGAGCTGACCGCCTAGCACTTAGCGGTAGCCGTCGTCGCCGGGCTGGGCGCCTTCGGCTTCGACGACCTCGACCATGTAGCGCCAGCAGTCGGGCCGCGTGCCGTCGAGGTCGGTGAAGCCGTAGATCTGGGCGAGCCCGCCGCTCGACAGCGACTGGCCGTTCCAGCGCCGTCGGTCGGGGTCGGCGGCGAGCGCGGCGACGGCGCGGCCGAGGTAGCGCGGCGACTCGGAGATGCAGAAGTGCGGCGCGCGCTCGGTCGCGTCGCGCCAGTTCTCCTCGGTGACGGCGTGGTGCTCGAGCATCAGCTCGGAGCGCATCCAGCCGGGGGTGAGCGCGACCGCGGTGCCGCCGTGGGCCTGCAGCTCCTGGGACTGCGCCCACGCCAGCCGGGTCACCGACGTCTTGGCGAGGTCGTAGAACACGTTCACGCGGAAGTGGTCGGCGTTGTACTCGGCGGTGCCGTCGGTCACCTCGACGACCAGGCCGCCGGGGTTGCGGATCAGCAGCGGCAGCGCGTGGTGGCTGGTGATCAGGTGGGTGTCGATCGCGAGCCGGAGGAGGCGGAGCCCGTTGTCGAGGTCGTGCTCCCACACGGGCGTGTTCCACTCGAACAGGTGCTCGGCGCCCCAGATGTCGTTGACGAGCACGTCGAGGCGCCCGTGGTCGGCGTCGATCCGCTCGACCAGGCCGCGGACCTGCTCGCAGTCGAGGTGGTCGACCGCCACGGCGATGCCCTCCCCGCCCGCCGCCGTCACCATCTCGGCGGTCTCCTCGATCGTCTCGGGCCGGTCGACCTCCGACCGGCGCTCGCGGGTGGTGCGGCCGGTCGCGTAGACGGTGGCGCCCGCCTCCCCGAGCGCGATCGCGATGCCGCGGCCGCCGCCGCGCGTCGCGCCGGCGACCAGCGCGACCCTGCCTTCGAGTGGCCTGCTCATGCCCGACAGGCGGTCACGCGCTCTGGTCGGGCAGGCAGTCGTCGAGACCGGCGCGCTCGGCGAACGGCCGTGTGTCCTCCGCGATGCCGGAGAACTCGCGCGTCAGCTCCGAGAGCTTCTGCTCGTCGTTCTCGCGCGTCGCGTCCGCCAGCTCGGGGATCAGGTCGAACGCCTCCGTGATGCCGTCGACGAAGTTCGACCACTCCTCGGCGATGTCCTCGGGCGGCTCGAGGTCGTCCAGGCGGTCCAGGTACGGGCGGTACTCCCCGGCCGTCTGCTCGAGCAGGTCGCCGACGGCGTCGCGCCGCTGCTTGTCGGACGACGCCTGCTGGAGCTTCTGCCGCCCTTGGGTCGTGATCTCCTGGATCTTCTCCTCGCCGTCCGTGCAGATCTCGTTGGCGGCGGCGACGAACTCCTCGCGCGACGGGCCGTCGCCGCCGCCGGAGTCGCCGTCGTCGCCGCCGCCGCAGCCGGCGAGCAGGGCGAGGGCGGTCGCAAGTACGAGCAGTAAGCGGGCCATGCGAGCCCCATACCCTGCCGCATCGGGTTCCATGAGTCACCTGCATCACCGCCAACCGCTGAACATCGGTTATGGTCCGAGGGCCGTGCGGGCTCCCGACGCCCACCTCTACCGCGCCGACGCGGTGATGGCGCGCCTGATCGACGACGGCGGCGCGCTCCCGGCCAAGCCCGACCGGCGCGGCCGCCCCGACGACCCCTACGGCGTGCTCCTGCGCGCGATCGCCGGCCAGCAGCTCTCGGTCAAGGCGGCGGCGTCGATCTGGCAGCGGCTGCTCGACCGCTTCGGCGGCCGATCGCCGACGCCGGAGCAGATCCTCGCCGACGACCCCGAGGAGCTGAGGGTCGCATGCGGGTTCAGCCGCGCCAAGGTCGCCTACCTGCGCTCGCTCGCCGAGCACGTGCTCTCCGGCGAGCTCGAGCTCGACCGGCTGTCCGCCCTGCCCGACGGCGAGGTGATCCGCGAGCTGACCGCCGTCAAGGGCATCGGCGAGTGGACCGCCCACATGTTCCTGATGTTCACGCTGAACCGGCCGGACGTGCTGCCGACCGGTGACCTCGGGGTGCGCAACGCGGCGATGCGCGCGTACGGGCTCGAGCGTCCGCCGGCGCCCGCGGAGCTGCAGGCGCTGGCCGAGCCGTGGCGGCCACATCGCACGCGCGCCTGCTTGTACCTGTGGCGCAGTCTGGACAACGAGCCCGTGGGCTGACCCGGCTACCCTCATTCGCCGTGATGAGGAGGTTCGTGCTCGCGGCGCTGCTCGTCTGCGCTCTGGCCGGCTGCGGCGGGGACGGGGGCGATTCGGACGACCCGGTCAGCCGCGTGCCGGCGGAGGGCGGCCTGCAGGAGCGCGTCCGCGCCGCCTCGCAGGTCGACACGAGCAGCTTCCCGTCCGCGGACGGCAAGACGCTCAACCAGCTCGCCGAGGAGGTCAGGGGCGGCGGCTCGACCGAGGTCGGTCTCGCCACATCTGTCTTCACAGTCGGCAGCCAGCGGCTCGCGTTCGGCATGATCGACGACCAGGGCCAGTTCGTGTACGGGCCGAGCGTCGTCTACGTGGCGCCGACGCCCGACGACCAGGCCAGGGGCCCGTTCGCGGCGCCCGCCGACGTGCTCGTCACCGAGGGGCGCTACCGGTCGCGCCAGGCGGCCGAGGAGGGCGACCCGTTCGCGGCCGTGTATCAGTCGCAGGTGCGGTTCGGCCGGCCCGGCGACTGGGCGGTGCTCGCCGTCACGCAGACCGGCAACACCTACGTGGCGGCGCCCGGGCGCGTGCGGGTGACGACCTCAAAGCAGGACCAGATCCCGGACGTGAGCGAGGCCGCGCCCAAGGTCGCGACCGACACGCTGGAGACGGTCGGTGGCGACGAGGAGCTGCTCGACACGCGGGTCCCGCCGAGCGACATGCACGAGCAGAGCTTCGATCAGGTGGTGGGGAAGAAGCCGGTCGCGCTGCTGTTCGCGACGCCGCAGCTGTGCCAGTCGCGCGTGTGCGGTCCGGTGACCGACATCGCGCTCCAGATGAAGGCCAAGTACGGGGACAAGGTGGAGTTCATCCACCAGGAGGTCTACGAGGACAACGACCCGCAGCAGGGCCTGCGCAGGCCGCTGCAGGACTTCCGGCTCCCCACCGAGCCATGGCTGTTCGTGGTGGGCGCCGACGGGCGCATCACCGCCCGGCTCGAGGGCTCGTTCGGCCTCAGGGCGTTCGACGATGCGCTGCAGACCGCTCTGTAGGACGGCCGTGCTCGCGGCGGTGGCGGTGCTCGCCGCGCCGGCGTCCGCCTCTGCCCACGGCGGGCCGATCCAGCGCAACCCGCTGCCGATCGAGCCGTGGCTGTTCGGCTGGGCGGCGGCGGCGGTGCTCGTCGTCTCCTTCGCCGCCCTCGCGCTGCTGTGGCCGAAGCCGCGGCTGGAGCAGCCTGCGTGGCGGCCGCTGCCGTTCGGGCTCGGGCGGCTGCTCGGGAGCCGCGGCATCGAGGTCCTGTGCGGGGCGATCGGCGTCGCGCTGCTGGCGATCCTGATCGTCGCCGGCTACGTCGGCCCCGACTCGGCGGCCGACAACCTCGTGCCGACGTTCGTGATGATCACCTTCTGGGTCGGCCTCGTGGTGCTGTCGCTGCTGTTCGGCGACGTCTTCCGCGCCTTCAACCCGTGGCGCGCGATCGGCCGCGCGGTCGGCGCCGCGGTGGGCCGCCGCGGGCCGGCGCGCCGCCCCTATCCCGACCAGCTCGGTCGCTGGCCGGCCGCCCTGGGGCTGCTGGTGTTCACCTGGATCGAGCTCGTCGGCGGGTGGGCCGACACGCCGGCGACGCTGACCAACGCGATCGTCGGCTACACCGTGGTGACGCTCGCCGCGCAGTCGGTGTGGGGCGTCGAGACTTGGACGCGCCGCGGCGAGGCCTTCTCCGTCTACTTCAACCTGCTGTCGCGGATCAGCGTGTTCGAGACGCGCAACGGCGTGGTGGGAGTGCGGCCGCCGCTGGGCGGGCTGCCGCGGCTCGATCCCGTCCCCGGGACGGTCGCATTCGTGATGGTGATGATCGGCACCGTCACCTTCGACGGGCTCAGCCAGGGCGCGCTGTGGAACGACATCGCGCCCACGCTCCAAGACGCGTTCGGCGGCGGCGATGCGGCTACGAAGCTCGCCGACACCATCGGGCTGCTGGCCTCGGTCGGGATCGTCGCCGGCTTCTATGCGCTCGGCATCGAGGGCGCGCGGACGGTCGGCGGGAACCTGTCGGCGGCGCGGCTCCGGAGGGTGTTCATCCACTCGCTGGTGCCGATCGCGTGCGTGTACGTACTCGCGCACTACCTCACCTACCTGGTGTTCGAGGGCCAGGCGATCCAGTACCTGGCATCCGACCCGTTCGGCCAGGGCTGGGACCTGTTCGGCACCGCGTCGGCCGCGATCGACTTCTCGCTGATCAGCCAGAACATGACCTGGTACCTGCAGGTCGGCTTCGTGGTACTCGGCCACGTGGCGGCGCTGGTGCTCGCGCACGACCGCGCGCTGGCGAGCTACGGCCAGGCGAACGAGGCCGTGCGCTCGCAGTACTGGATGCTCGGCATCATGGTCGGCTTCACGCTGCTGGCGCTCTGGCTGTTGCGCCAGGCCGGGTCCTAGGCGATTCCACGGCTGTGGCAACGCCGGCCAACTGCGGCTGGGTGGGGAGCGGCGGAGCGGCCCGCGCGGCCGGGCCTGGGCGTTGTGAAAATCTCCAATGGGTGCTGTGCCAGCTGGGTGTCGTTTAACGACACCTAGGCAGGACAGCTCCCCGCGAACCGCGCCGAAGCGGCTGGTGCAGAGGTCCGAGCGCCGGGTTGAACGGTATCGGCGGTGATCTTCGCGCGATCACCGGCCCGATTTGCCAGATCCGTTGTAGAAATCCACAACGGGACCTGTCACGACGCCATCGGACCGGCCGGGCCGGCGGCGTCGCCGCTTCCCCACCCAGCCGGGGTTCGCCGGACCCGCCGCGCCTAGCACGTCGCCGCCGGGGCGCGCTGGGCCGGCGCTCTCCGGGCGCCCCATGCCTGCCATTCCCGCAGCGCCGGCCGCCTCCGCGCGAGGTCGGTGGTGACGAGGCCGGTCGGGAACAGGTCGTCCTCGCGCATCGTGTACTGGGCGGCGACCGTCACCTGCGGGTCTCTGTGCCACTGGAGCAGGCGCTGGTGGAGGAGCCGGCAGCCCTGCAGTTCGCTGGTGATCCCGCGCGCGAGCGAAAGGCCGCCGGGCGCAGGCCCGACGCCGGTCTCCGTGATCCAGATCGCGTGGCGCCGCCGGCATCGGCGCGACGCGAGCGCCTCCTTGACCGCAGCCACCGGGTCGGTGCCGCCGACGTAGGCATGCTGCGACCACACCGGCGCGGCGCACACGAGCGCTCGGGGTAGGCCGCGGATCATCTCCGGCACCGAGGTCGCGCGCGAGGTCGGCTCGACGATTCCGGCCGTCTCGCCGAGCACGAGCCGGCGGTCGTCGCCCAACTCGAGCGCGCAGGTTGCGCGCGAGCGCGGCGTAGGCGCCGATCGCCCGCGAGCGCGCGCCGGGGTCGCACGCGTCCCGCTGGGGAGTGAGGAAGTACGGATGGTTCGGCTCGTTCCAGGGGCTGAAGTAGCGCAGCTTGGCGCCGACCTCGTCCGCCAGCGCGAGCACGCCGCGCACGAGCGCGCGGTACGCCTTCAGGTCGCGCGGGACGCCGGCGCCGCCCTCCTCCGTGCAGCCGCGGGGCGGGGCCGACGCCCACTCCGGCGTGCTCGTGAAGACCACGAGGGCCTGCCACGCGGCGGGGTCCTCGCGCTGGCGGGCGGCGAGGGCGCGGAGCTGGTCGCGCAGGCCGGCATACGGGGCGCATGGCTGCTTGTCGCGCATGCAGCCGCTGTCGGGGGCGGCGAGGTCGGCCGGCGCAGCGGCGCTCGGCTGGACCTTGCTCCACACGACGACGAGCCGGTAGAGGGCCGGCCGGATGCGCACGAGCTGGTCGCGCCGGCGGGGCCAGGGCGGTGGCGGCTGCAGCACGTCGCCGGGCGCGAACAGGTTCGGGTTCGGCTCGGTGATGCCGACCGCGAGCGACGGGCCGCCCGCGGGCTCATCGAGCGCCGGGGGCGCGGGAGTCGGGGTCGCGGTGGGCGTCGGCGTCGCCGTCGGCGGGCGCGCCGGCTCGCGCGTGTCATCGCCGCCCTGCGTGAGGACGACGACGAGCGCGACCGCGACGGCCGCGAGGGCTAGACCGCCGAGACCTCTTCCTCGTCCGCTACGCGGAACGAGGAGCCGCAGCCGCATGCGGCGATCACGTTCGGGTTGTCGACCTTGAAGCCGGCGCCCTGGAGGCCCTCGACGTAGTCGACGACCGCGCCGCGCACGTACGGCAGGCTCGGCCCGTCAACCAGGATCCGCAGGCCGTGGTCCTCGAACACCTCGTCACCCTCGCGCTGGGTGTCGAACGCGAGCGCATACTGGAAGCCTGAGCAGCCGCCGCCGCGCACACCGACCCGCAGGCCGGACGTCTGGATCTGGGCGCCCTGGCCGGCCAGGAACTCCTGCACCTTCTCGGCGCCCTTTTCGCTAAAGGTGATCATCGCTTCAGAAAGGATAGCGCCCGCTACTCTCTCAGTGGTGCCGACCACTGACGAGCTTCGGCAGCGCATCGAGACCGCGATACCTGGCGCCCGCGCCGAGGTCACCGATCTCACCGGCGGCGGCGACCATTTCCGCGCCACCGTAGCCGCACCGGAGTTCGCCGGCTTGAGCCGGATCGAGCAGCATCGCCGCGTCTACGCGGTGTTCGGGTCCGAGATCGGCGGGCCGATCCACGCGCTGTCCCTGGAAACGCGATCGGAGTGAGCATGAGCGAGACAACCGAGAACCCCATCCGCGAGGCGATCGCCGAGGCGATCAGCGACCACGAGGTGATCCTCTTCATGAAGGGGACGCCGGAGCGCCCGGCATGCGGCTTCTCCGCACGGACCGTCGCCGCGCTCGACGCGATCGGCAAGGAGTTCGCCGCCGTCGACATCCTGCCCGACCCGCGGATCCGCGCGGAGCTGTCGGCGCTGTCGAACTGGCCGACGATCCCCCAGCTGTTCGTGAAGGGCGAGCTGGTCGGCGGCTGCGACATCGTCACCGAGATGTACGAGTCCGGCGAGCTCGCCGAGGCCCTCGGCGTCCAGCCGCCCGCCGACGCGCCGGCCGAGGCGCCCAAGGCGGCCGAGCCGGGAGCCCCGCCGCTGCAGATCCAGAACAACCTGGTCGACCGCAGCTAGCCGACCGCGCACTGGCCGGACGGCCGGTTGCAGCACCGCCCGAAAGCTGGGAGGGTCGAGCCCATCCCGTCTAGGAGGGACCTACAAGGAGGTGGGCAATGCGCCGGAGAACCATCCTCGCCGCCCTGGGGACGGTGGCGCTGTTCGCGACGGCACCCGCGGCGATGGCGGGCAAGCCGGAGATCAACACGTTCGCGGTCGATGAGGTGGAGACCATCGACTGCGGCGGTTTCACGCTGGAGGATCACGTCTTCGGGACGATCAAGAGCCGGTTCACCGAGAACGCGGACGGTTCCGCGCGCGACATCGCGTCGATCCGGTTGCGTCACGTCATCACCAACCCGCAGACCGGAGAGTCGCTGACGAGCAACGACGTCGGCGTCGACAAGGTGACGATTCACCCGGACGGCAGCGCGACGGTGATGCAGGTCGGGCTGATCGCTCGGTACCGGATCCCGGGCGAGGGCCTGATCGCGCATGAGTCGGGCATCAGCATCCAGTTCTTCACCGGCCCTGACGACGACGAGCCCGATGTGCTCTTCGAGGCAGGCCCGAAGGACGACATCGTCGCGGCACTCTGCGACGCGCTCGCGCCGTAGCCCACGCACGGCGTCGCGACGGCGTGCGTCAGTTGCGGCACGCCGTCGCGACGTCTAGCGGCGCCCCCGTCCGTCACTAATCGAACGCCCGCACGAGGCGCGCTTCGAAGCCTGGCGGGCGGCGGTACGGTCCCTGTCGCGCAGTCTTGCGGCGAGTGGCGGCGGTGCCGGCGGAAGGAGTGTGCGGTGAGCGGGGGTAGCTTTGATCGGCGGTCGTTCCTGGCGGGTGGCGCCGCGGGGGCCGGAGGCTTGCTGGCGGCGCCGGTGGCCGCCGGGTCGCATCGGCGCCGGCAGCCGCAGGGGCGGCCCAACATCCTGTGGTTCTTGAGCGACGACGCCGCCCCGTACATCGGGGCGTACGGGGACCCGGTCGCGAGGACCCCGACCATCGACCGCCTCGCGCAGGAGGGGATTCGCTACGAGTCGGCGTACTGCGAGGCGCCGGTGTGCGCTCCGTCGCGCTTCACGCTGATCACCGGCCTGCACTCCGCAACGGCCGGCCCCGCGCACAACATGCGGGCGATCGCGAAGATGCCGTCGTACATCCGGGGATGGCCGGAGTATCTGCGCCGAGCCGGCTACTACACGCTCAACAACTCCAAGACCGACTACAACGCGCAGATCGACCTGGCGGCGACGTGGGACGAGTCGAGCGCGCAGGCGCACTGGCGCAAGCGGCCGGCGGGTGCGCCGTTCTTTGCGCAGTTCACGACGCTCACCACCCACGAGTCGAGCATCTTCACGCACCGGCCGGGGCAGACGCGCCCGGAGGACGTGCGCATCCCGGCGTTCCTGCCCGACACGCCGACGACGCGCGCGGACAAGTCGCAGTACTACGACCGGATGGCGCAGATGGATGCCGAGCTGGCCGCGCGGCTGGCGGAGCTCGAGGCCGACGGGCTGGCCGAGGACACGATCGTCTTCTACTTCTCCGACAACGGCGGCGTGCTGCCTTGGAGCAAGCGGTTCGCCAACGAGCGCGGCCTGCGCGTGCCGCTGATCGTGCGTGTGCCGGAGAAGTGGTCGCACCTGGCGCCGGCGCGGCCGGGCTCGGTGATCGAGGCCCCGGTCGAGTTCGCCGATCTTCCCCCGGCGGCGATGACGCTGGCCGGGGTGCAGCCCCCGGAGTACATGCAGGGGACGGCCTTCCTGGGCCGGCGGCGGCACCGTGAGCGCTACACGTACGGCCAGCGCAGCCGCATGGACGAGCGCTACGACCTGCAACGCACGGTGCGCGACGAGCGCTACGTGTACATCCGCAACTACATGCCGCATCGCCCTGCCGGTCAGAACATGGGCTACATGTGGCAGCAGAAGGGCTATCAGGAGTGGGAGCAGCGCCACCTCGACGGCGAGGTCACGCCGGTCCAGGAGCGCTTCTGGGACGAGAAGCCCTCCGAGGAGCTCTACGACGTCTGGCGCGACCGCGACCAGGTCAGCAACCTGGCCGGCGAGGAGCGTCACCGCGGCACCCTGCGACGCCTGCGCGGCGCTCTGGACGAGCACACCGTCGAGATCAACGACAACGGGTTCATCCCCGAGGGCTCGCCGCTGGAGGGCTACGACCAGAGCCGGGCGCCGGGCGCCTACCCGCTGCGGCGCATCATGCGGGTCGCGGAGTCGGCGATCGAGCGCGACCCGGACAACCTGGACGCGCTCGTCCGCTGGCTCGAGGACGAGCACGAGGTGATCCGCTACTGGGCGGCTCAGGGGATCCTGATACTCAAAGAAGCCGCGCAGCCCGCGGTCGTCACGCTCACCGAACGCCTCGACGGCGACCCCTCCACCCACGTCAGGATCGTGATCGCGGAAGCGCTGGCGCGGCTCGGGCACACCGGGCGCCCGGTGGCCTTCCTGGCCGAGACGATCGACACCCACGCGAACCCACGCGTGCGACTGCAGGCGCTCAACGCCTTCACGTACGTCGGCGTGGCGGCGCTGCCATACCTGGCCGTCGTCGAGCGAGCCGCCACCTCCAGCGACGAGTACCTCCGCAACGCCGGCCGGTATCTGAGGTTCGTGCTCACCGGCACCTACACACCCGCCTCACCGGTCTTCGGGGGATTGTGATGGCGACGAGTGATCGCGGCCTGGATCGGCGGGCCTTCCTGGCGGCCGGCGCTGGGATATTGGCGGGCCCCGCGTTCGCGTCCGCGTCGCATCGCCGGCGGCGGCCGGGGCGCCCGAACATCCTCGTCGCCGTCTTCGACGATCTCGGGATCGGCGATCTCGGCGCCTACGGGGGAGGCTGATCAGCACGCGCCGCATCGACAGGCTCGCCAGGAACGGTGTCCGGCTCGATGCGATGTACGCCGCCGCGGCGACGGACTCGCCCTCGCGCGCCGGCATTCTCACGGGCCGCTACGGGGCGCGATTCCGGGTACCGGAGTCGGTCCGCCCGGATATCACGGGCGGGTTGCCGGCGGACGTGCCCACGGTCGCGGCCGCGCTCAGGAGCGTCGGGTATGCGACCGCGCTGTTCGGCCAGTGGCGCCTCGGTTCCGGCCCGGGACAGCATCCGCTGGACAAGGGGTTCGACCGCTTCTCCGGGACGCTCTACGGCACCGATGTCGCGCCGCTGGCCTGGTATGAGGGGCGGACCGAGACCGTGGCAGCGACCGACATCGGCCTGAGCACGCGGCGCATCCACGAGGCGGCCGAGGCGTTCGTCGACGGCCTCAGAGGCTCCGAGGTGCCGTTCTTCGCGGTGCTGTCCTACCTGGTGCCCCACGCACCGTTCCGGGCAGAGCCGCGGTTCGCGGGACGGTCCGAGGCAGGGATGTACGGCGACGCGGTGGAGACCGTCGACCGCTACCTCGACGATCTCCTCTCCCGTCTGGAGCGAAGCAGGCGCAACACGTTGGTGATCGTCACCAGCGACAACGGGCCCAAGTACGAGGGCAGCACCCAGCGGCGACGCGGGCGCAAGCCCGAGGTCATGGACGGCGGGGTGCTCGTCCCGTTCATCGCCTCCTGGCTCGACGGCCGGATCGGCGTCGTCGACCGCGTCCCGCGCTCGCTGCTCGACCTCACCCCGACGTTGTGTGCCCTGGGACGCGCTCCGGTCCCGGCCGCAATGGACGGCTGGGACATGTCGGGGCTGCTGCGCAGCGGCGCCCGCACGCCACGCGGCCCGGTCTTCCTCTTCTACAACGAGTGGCTGAACGCGATGCGCAGTTCCCGCTGGAAGTTCCACCATCGCTACGGCAACAACACCCGCACGTACATGCCGCAGCTGTTCGACGTGCACGTGGATCCGCGCGAGGCTTTCAACCTCGCCGAGTATCGCCCCGCGCTCGTGGCGGCACTGCAGCCACAGCTGGAGGCGGTACGCGCAAGCGTCAATGCCGAGGCGGCCGAGCGAGCCGCAGGAGCTGCCGCATGAGCACCAAGCCAAACCTCGTGCTCATCATGAGCGACGACCAGGGGTACGGCGACCTCGCCTCCTACGGCGCCCCGTACCTGAACACGCCGAACATCGACGGCATCGGCCGGCGCGGGATGCGGTTCACGCAGCATTACGCCGGGAGTCCGCTGTGCACGCCGTCACGTGCGGCGCTGCTCACCGGCGCCTGGCCGCCGCGCGTGAACATGCCGAACGTTTTGAACCCGCTGCAGCCTCAGGGCATGCCGCAACAGGAAACCCTGCTCTCGGAGTACCTGAAGACGGCGGGATACGCGACCGGCCACTTCGGCAAGTGGCACCTGGGTGATCCGGCGGCGAACCCGGCGCACCATCCGATGAACCACGGGTTCGACCGGTGGTGGGGCACCCCTTATTCCAACGACTATCCGACGGTTCCCGTCTACGACGACCACGACATCGTCGAGACGATCGTCTATCCCGGCGCGCTCACCCAGGACGCCGGCAGCGGTGACGAGCAGAACTGGCTCAACGAGGCGATCTTCGAACACGCCATCGAGTGGATCGGCGAGCAACGCGACCAACCCTTCTTCGCGTACGTCGCGCCCAGCCAGCCACATGAACCCGTCGCGTCCGAGTTCCAAGGCAGTGCCGGCGGCCCCCACGGCAGCTCCATCGAGGAGATGGACCACCTCGTCGGCCGCATCCTCGACCAGCTGGACCGGCTCGGGGTACGGGACAACACCTGCATCGTGTTCACCAGTGACAACGGGCCCTGGTGGGTCGGCGACACCGCCGGCCTCTACGGGCGCAAGGGCGAGACCTACGAAGGCGGCATCCGGGTCCCCTTCGTCATGGAATGGCCGGCGATGATGCGGCGCAAGGGCCGCGTCTACGACGGCCCCACTTGCCACATCGACGTGCTCCCGACCTTCTGTGCCGCCGCCGGCGTGCAGCTCCGACCGGACCGCGTCATCGACGGACAGAACATCCTCCCGGCCATCCGGACCGGCCGGGAGATCGACCACGTCGACATCGCGTACTACCAGGGCGAGATGCTCAACGCGCTCCGCCATGGAGACTGGAAGCTGCACGTGCGCCGGGTCGTCAACGTGCTGCCACGGTTCACCGGACGCGTCGACTGGACCGCCACAGCCGAGATGCCTCAGCTGTTCGACCTCAGCCGGGACCCCGAGGAGTACTACGACCTCTCCGAGCGCCACCCGGACGTCGCCGCGCGCCTGCAGGCCCGGCTCAACGCCTTCGACGCCGCACTCAAGGCCGACCGCGCCGCGCGCTACCCGCCCGCTGGCTGAAACAGCTCGATCGGGTTGCCGGCAGGGTCCTCGAGCAGGATCTGCCGGCCGCCCGGTCCGCTGATGATGTCGTTGCGGAACGTCACGTCGGCGGCACGCAGCCGCTCGACCTCGGCGCCGATGTCGTCGACGATGAAGTGGATGCGGTTCCAGCCTCCCGGCTGCGGTGTGCGGCCGTCGGGCATCGGCCTTCCGGCTGAGCTCGCCGGGCCGCTGAGCAGGAGCCGCAGGTTGCCGCGCACGACGTCGGCGAACGCGGGCGCCGCATTGGTCCGCACCGCGAAGCCGAAGTGGGCGGTGTAGAAGGCGACGGCGCTCTCGACGTCGTCGACCATGTAGCGGACGTTGACGAGTTCGTCAGGCATGTTCTGTGACCTCCCGAGTGGTGGTCGGTTCGATCGCCTCGATGAGAAAGTCGATGCGAGTGCAGAGTTCGGCGGCGGTGCGCTCGAACGCTGGAGCCTAGACCTCGGGGCCGTCGTGCCCGAGTCGGTGGGCGAGCTCGGTGCGCGAGCTGATGCCGAGCTTGCCGTAGATGCGCGAGAGGTGGCCCTCCACCGTCTTGGGCGAGACGAAGAGCCGGGCGGCGACCTGCTTGGTCTGCAGCCCCTGGGCGACCAGCTCGGCGACTCGACGCTCCGTAGGCGTGAGCGCTCCCGAGGACGGTGGCCGCCCCCCGACCCGGGCGAGCTCTGCGCGGGCGCGGCCCGCCCACACGCGCGCGCCGACCGCGTCGAAGCCGTGGGCGGCGGCCTCCAGCTCCGCGCGGGCGGCGGCCTTCTGCCGCGCGCGACGCAAAGCCGAACCGTAGGCGAGGCGGCTGCGCGCCAGCTCGAGCGGGATCGGGACCCTCTCGTGCAGATCGAGCGCGTCCCGCAGCCGCGCGAGGGCGCCGTCGACGTCACCGTGGGCGCCGGCGAGCAGCCCGCGGCAGCGGGCCGCGGCGGCCAATGCCGACGTCCGGTTCAGCCGCTGCGCGTTGCCCTCGAACCAACCGAGCAGCTCCGCCGCCGCGTCCAGCTCGCGGAGCTCGATCAGCGCCTCGACCTGGTCGGGGACCACCCGCGCCGCTCCCGGCTCGACGATCCGCTCGGCGCGCAGGAAGTCGACCAGTGGGCCGAGCGCCCGCACGACCTCGGCCGGCCTGCCGGCCGACTGCTCGAGCAGGCCGAGTGCGGCGCGTGCGAAGTGCTCGGCGGGGCGGCCGTTCGTGCGGGCCGCGCCCGCCAGCGCGCGCTCGGCGCGGTCCCGCCCCTGCTCGAGTTCGCCGGCGATCGCGTCGGCGAGTGCCCGGAGCGCGAGCAGGTACGCGCCGACGGTGGCCTGGCCCGTCTGCTCGGTCAGCGCGTGGCCCTCGTCCGCGTGGCGCAGGGCACCCGTCACGTCTCCGCGCACACAGTCGATCTGGGCACCCATGACGAGCACGTAGGCGAGTGAGCCCTCGTCGCCGAGCTCGGCCGCCTGCGCGCGCAGGGTCTCGAACGCGGTGCGCGCGCGCTCGAGCTCGTCCCACCACAGCCACGTGAACGCCACCTGGAACAGCGGGCGCGCCATCACCCGCCGATGACGGCACTGAGCGTCGACCTCGAGCGCGCGTCGCAGCGTCGACGGCGCGTGAGGGTCGCCGAGGGCCGCTTCGGCCAGCAGCCGAGCGCCGAGCGCCTCGGCTCGGGTCTCGACCCGCTTCGAGGCTTCCCCGGCCGTGCCGTGCTCGACGGCCTGGCGCAGCCGCTCACGCAGCCGGAAGAGCATCCCGGCCAGCTGGTTGTGGGCGTCGGCCAGCAGCTCCGCGTCGCCGTCGGCGTTCTCGATCGCCTCTCGCAGGAGCGCCTCCGCGGCGCGCAGATCGTCGTCGTAGCCGCGCACCAGCGCGAGGCGCACCAGCGCGCGGGCGCGAGCCGGGCCGTGCCCGGTCGTGCGGATCACCTGCTCGAGCATCTCGCGCGCCCGGCGGCTGTCGCCCGACTGGAACGCGCAGGTGGCGGCGTCCGTGATCCGGCGCCCGGCCTCGGCGAGCTGCCCCGGCGGCGTGAGGTGCGCCGCGCGCTCGAACAGCTCGGCCGCCGCCGCCGGCGCGCCGCGCGACTCGGCTCGTCGGCCGGCGTCGTCGAGCGCGCTCGCGACTGCCTCGTCCGGGCCGGTTGCGGCGAGGGCGAGGTGCCGCGCGCGCTCCTCGGGCTCGCTCACTCGCTCGGCGATGGCGGCGTGCAACGCGCGTCGCGTCGCCGGGTCCGTCGCGGCGTAGGCGCCGGAAGCGAGCAGCGGGTGAGCGAAGGCGACCACTCCGTCGCGGATGTCGACGATCTGCGCGCCCTCGGCAGCGGCGAGCACGTCGTCACCGGCGACGGCGTTCACCATGGCCAGGGTCGGCTGGCCCATCGACGCGGCCACTGCGAGGCCGCGGCGGGCGGCGGGTGAGAGGCCGTGCAGCCGGGCGCCCACCAGCGCCTCGAGCGTTACCGGGAGCCGTTCGCCGGGATGCAGGTGCAGAGATCCCTCCTGCACCGCCCGCCCGAGCTCGAGCGCGAAGAACGGGTTCCCGCCTGAGAGCTCGTGGACCTGATGGAGCACCGGGCGGGAGGGGACCCAGCCGAGCCGGCGCTGCAGGAGGCGCTGGACGGCGCCGAGGCTGAGCGGGGCCAGGACGAGGTGGTCGAGGCGATCGCCGGGAGGCGCCCGGTCGAGGTCGAGCGGCGCCTGCGCCTCGCCCGCGGTGCGCTGCGCGAGCAGCAGGCCGATCGGCTCGTCGGTCAGGCGCCGGGCGGCGAAGCCGAGCACCGCCGCGCTCGGCCGGTCGAGCCACTGCACGTCGTCGACGGCGACGATGAGGGGTGTCGCCCGGGCCAGCGCCCGCAGCCCGGTCAGCGTGGCGAGGGCGACGGCCTGCTGGTCGGGCTTCTCGCCGCGCTCGGCCAGGAGGAGGGCTACTTCGAGCGCGCGGCGCTGCGGGCCGGGGAGGTCCTCCAGCACCTCGGGGTGGGGGCCGAGGAGGTCACCCAACGCAGCGTGGGCGAAGCTCGTCTCCGCCTCGGTGGGGCGCGCGGCGATCACGCGCATGCCCGCCGCCTGCGCGCGGCCCACCGCCGCCTCCCACAGAGACGTCTTGCCGACGCCTGCCTCGCCCGCGATGAGCAGCGCCCGTCCACTCGCGGGGACGGCCTCGAGGAACCGCTGCACGCGCTGCAGCTCCTCGTCTCTTCCGATGAGCTCGGCCTCCATGGGGGTGGAGGCCGAGCCTATCCGGAGAAGGGTGGCCGCTCAGGGCGATCCGAGGTCGGCGACGAACTCGCCGCTTCGCACCCCGGCGATGGCCGGGCGGGCGGGCTTGTATGACCCCGCCTTGCCCTTGCAGACCTCGGTGATGGCGAAGAAGATGCTCTGCGACTCGCGCAGCCGATTGAGCCCGGGGATCTGGGCGTCGTCGGCCAGCGCATACTGCACCCTTCGGGTCAGACCGGCCGAGGCGACCTTGTCGGCGAGGTCCGCGCAGCGCAGGTCGTACGGGTCCTGGTCAAGTTGGGCCTGCCGCTCGGCGAGGTTCACGGAGGGCGCCCTGGCGGCCTGCTCCTCCGAAGCGTCCTCGCCGCAGCCGGTCGCGACCGCCGCCGATAGCACGAGCCCGGTCAGGATCACTGCTGTCCTCATGGCGCACCTCCAGGTGCTTCGGTGGGTACGACGGGCAGGGCCTGGACCACTCGCGCAGGCTCGATCGCCGCACGTCTACTCGCCTCGCCGACCATCGCGGCGGACTCCGCCTCGAGCAGGTGCAGGCAGAGTTCGTCGTTCGGGACGAAGGTCGAGCGCAGATGTCGGATCCGCGTCCCCTCGGCCGTGAGCGACTCCGTCGCGCGCCGCAGGCGATCTACCACCGCGCGCAGCTCGCCGGAGCGTGAACGCGGGAGATAGCTCTCGATCAGGTAGCTCGGCATTGCGCTGCTGAAGCTACGGCCGGGCAGCGCGCGCCGAAACGGGGAATCTCCCCCGACTTTGCCGCTCTCGCGGGTGGTGCTAGGTCGTCTTGACGACGAACACCGAGCAGCGGGCCTTGTGCGTGATCGTGTTCGGCACGCTGCCGAGCACGCGGCGCTGCATGCCGCGGTTGCCGATCACCAGCACATCCGCCTCGTGGCGTTCGGCCAGCTCGACCAGCGTCTCGGCGGGATCCCCCTCGCGAGAGGCAGTGCTGCACTCGACGCCGCGCTTCTGCGCGCGACGCTCGGCATGCGCGAGCAGCTGCTCGACGCGCTCGGCCACCTGCGGGTTCCACTGAGGCTCGATCGGCCCGGGATCCATCCACCCCGCCGCCATCACGCCCGACACCCAGGCCGACGGGTTGCTGTTGTAGGCGCTCAGGACGACCAGCTTGGCGTCATGGAGCGCGGCCAGGTCGATCGCGAACTCGAGCGCCCTGTCAGCGGTCGCGCTCCCGTCGGTCCCCACGGCGATCACCTTCATCGGCGCCAGTATCACCGCGCCGGCGCCCGAGAGCAACCGCCGTGACACGCCTCACAGGTCGCGGCGCGCGAAGGCCGCCGAGGCGCCAAGGCCCACCAGCGCGAGGTAGACGAGCGCCCATGGCCACAGCAGCGGCCCGGCCTCCTCGGCGCCGCCGAACGGGCCGAGGTTGATCGCCAGGCGCGTGAAGCCGACGGTGTCGGCGGTGATCGCCGCCAGCGCCGCCTGGTACAGGGCCTCGAACGGCAGCACCCAGCTCACGACGTCGGCGACCCGGTCGAGGGTGCGCGAGCCGAGCGCCTCGCCGATCTGGCCCAGCAGACCGGCGGTGAGCCCGGCGCCGAACAGCATGAAGACCGCGATCCCGTTGGCATTGGCGGAGAGCAGCACCGAGCCGGCGAGGGAGAGCGCCGAGAGCACCGCGACCGCCGCCGCCAGCATCAGCGCCGGCGCGACCGTGCTGTCCGGCCACCAGTCGCTGAACGCCCACGTGATCACGGTGGCGGCGAGGAAGACCACGATCACGTAGACGGCGCAGACGCTCGCGGCGGCGATGAACCGGCCCGCCAGCACGGTCCGCCGCTGCACGGGGCGCACCAACACCGGCTGGAGGAGGCCGCGCTCGGCGTCGCCGCGGACAGCCCCGAGCGTGAGGAAGACGGCGAGGATCGTGCCCAGGAAGAGCGTCGCGAACATCGCCAGGCCGAGGATCGTGGCGCCGGCGACGGTGCGCGCCTCGACGCCCTCGATCGGCTCCTCGAACTCGCCGACCGAGTCGAACAGCTGCCACGTCCCGAGCCCGTAGAGGGCCAGGAACGCGAGCGTGAGCACGCCCACGACCGAGAACACGCGCCGCCGCAGCGACTCGCGGAGGGCGAAGGCGGCGATCACCGCGGCCCCGTTCACGCCTCCCCCACCGCCTCCAGGTAGGCGTCCTCGAGCGAGGAGCGCAGCACCCGGACGCCGTAGATCTCCTCGCCGCCCGCGACCAGCTCGCGCACGATCCGCGGCGCGTCCTCGCGGCTCGCGGCCTCGAACACCCGTGTTCCGTTCGCGGTCTCGACCTCGATGCCGCTCGGCCGGCTCAGCTGCTCCGGCGTCCCGGCGGCGACCACCTCGCCGCGGGCGATGATCGCCACGCGATCGCACACCAGCTCGACCTCCGACAGCAGGTGAGAGTTCAGCAACACGGCCACACCGCGGTCGCGCAGGTCCTCGAGCAGCCGCCGCACGGTGCGCCGGCCGGCCGGGTCGAGCGCGCTGGTCGGCTCGTCGAGCAGCAGCACGCGCGGGCTTCCGACCATCGCCTGCGCGATCCCCAGCCGCTGCTGCATGCCCTTCGACATCGTCCCCACGCGCCGCGCCATCGCCTCCCCGAGCCCGACCGCCTCGAGCAGCCGCTCGCGCTCGGCGGAGCCCCCGTCCACGCCTGCCAGGCGCTGGTGCATGCCGAGCAGCTCGTCCGCGGTCAGCCAGTCGGGGAAGCGGAACAGCTCGGCGAGATAGCCGAGCGCCCGGTGCGCCTCCGGCGAGCCGGCCGGCGCGCCCGCGATCGTCGCCGCGCCGGCCGTCGGCCGCACGAGCCCGCACGCGATCTTCACCAGGGTCGACTTGCCGGCCCCGTTCGGCCCCAGCAGACCGACCAGCTCACCCTCGCCGACTTCCACGCTGACGCCCTTGAGGGCGTGGATCGGCCCGTAGGACTTGTGAAGCTCGGCAGCCTGCAGGACCGATGGCATGGCCTAGCATCGTGCCCGATGACGGCGACGCCCCGCCTCGATACACCGCCGCCGCTGCGCTGGGACGGCAATCGGCTGCACGTGCTCGACCAGACTCGCCTGCCCGCCGAGGAGGTCGTGATCACACTGAGCGGCGCTGCCGACACCGCCGACGCGATCCGGCGGCTGGTGGTCCGCGGCGCGCCGCTGATCGGCGTCGCCGCCGCCTACGGGGTGGCGATGGAGGTCGCGCGCACGCCGACCGCCGAGGCGCTCGAGCGCGGCGCGGCGCTGCTCGCCGGGGCCCGGCCCACCGCGCGCAACCTCGGCTGGGCAGTCGAGCGCGTGGCGGCGGCCGCGCTGGCGGCGCCCGACGATCTCGCCGGCGCCGCGCTCGCGGCCGCCGAGGAGATCCGGCGCGAGGACGAGGCCGCCAGCGCCGCGCTCGCCCGCCACGGCGCCGACATCCTCGAGGCCACGCTCCCGTCCGGCCCGGTCACCCTGATGACCCACTGCAACACCGGCGCGCTCGCAGCCTCCGGCCGCGGCACCGGCCTCGCCGTCATCGCCGCCCTCGCCGAGCGCCGCGAGGTCGACGTGCTGGCCTGCGAGGCGCGCCCGCTCCTGCAGGGCGCCCGCCTGACGGTGTGGGAGCTGCTCCGGCTCGGCATCGAGCACGCGTTGCTGGTCGACGCCGCCGCCCCCGGCCTCCTGCGCCGCGGAGCCGCGCAAGCGGTGATCACCGGCTTCGACCGCGTGGCGGCGAACGGCGACGTCGCCAACAAGGTCGGCACCTACGGGCTCGCGCTGGCGGCGAGCGCGGCCGGGGTCCCGTTCCTGGCGGCCGGCCCGTCGTCGTCGATCGACCTCCGGCTCCCGGCCGGCGACGCGATCGAGATCGAGGAGCGCGACGCGGCCGAGGTGCGCGCCGCGGGCGGCGCGCTGCTGACCGTCGAGGGCACGCCGTGCCGCAACCCGGCCTTCGACGTCACGCCGGCCGAGCTCGTGTGGGCGCTCGTGACCGAGCACGGCGCCGCCTCGCCGGTGACGGTCGAGAGCGTCGCGAGGGTGGCGTGAGGGTCGCCCGCACCTTCGCGCCCGACGACACCCGGATCGAGCAGCGCCCGGACCCCGTCTGCGGGCCCGCCGACGTCGTCTGCCGCGTGCTCGCGTGCGCCACGTGCGGCTCCGACGTCGGCTGGTACGTCGGCCGCAAGCTC
Organism: uncultured Solirubrobacteraceae bacterium; assembly: GCA_963849695.1. Classification (GTDB taxonomy): domain Bacteria; phylum Actinomycetota; class Thermoleophilia; order Solirubrobacterales; family Solirubrobacteraceae; genus DASSUW01. The sequence goes on along the minus strand of CAWKIT010000016.1, from coordinate 190,684 downwards.
CCCGCCGTGCTCGGGCACGAGCCCGCCGGGGAGGTGGTCGAGGTCGGGTCCGAGGTGCGCGGGGTCGCCGTCGGCGACCGCGTGGCGATCCACCACCACGCGCCGTGCGGCGAGTGCCGCCGCTGCCTCCACGGCCACGAGACGCTGTGCGAGCGCTTCCGCGGCACCGGGCTCGACCCGGGCGGGTTCGCCGAGTACGTGCGGATCGAGGCCGACCTCGTCGACGAGCTGCTGCCGCTCGACGGCCTCGACCCGGTGACCGCCACCCTGACCGAGCCGCTCGGCTGCGCGCTGCGCGCCCAGCGGCGGGCCGGGATGCGGCCCGGCGACAGCCTGCTGGTGGTCGGCGCCGGCTGCAGCGGGCTGCTGCACCTGGCCGCGGCACACGCGCTGGGCGTCGAGGCGGTGTGGGTGCGGGAGCCGGACCCGGAGCGGCTGGCGCGCGCCGAGTCATGGGGCGCGACCGCGCACGGCAACGAGCAGGTCGACGTGGCGATGGTGTGCACGGAGAGCCCGGAGGCGATCGCCGGCGCGGCCGAGGCGCTGGCGCCGGGCGGCGCGCTGTGCCTGTACGCGCCGCCGGCGCCGGGCGAGGCGCTCGGCATCGGGGGCTGGACCGTCTTCTCGCGTGAGCTGCGCGTCACCGCGAGCTGGTCGGCCGGCCCGGCCGACATGCGCGCCGCGCTCGCGCTGCTGCGCCACGGTCGGATCCGAGCCGACGAGCTGATCACGGCCCGCTTCCCGCTCGACGAGACGGGCGCCGCGCTGGCCGCGCAACGCGACGGCCGCGCGCTGAAAGCCGTGGTGATGCCGTGAGCGGCGCCACCACGCCCTCGCGGGCCGGCGCGCTGAACCGGCCGGGACTCTCGTGAGGGCCGCGCTTCTCTTCGGCGACGAGGACCTGCGCGTGCTCGAGGTCGCCGACCCGGTCCCTGGGCCGGGCGAGGTCGTGGTCCGGATCGAGGCGGCCACCACCTGCGGCACCGACGTGAAGATGTGGCGCCGCGGCCATCCGCTGCTGCCGCCGCGCCCGGCGCCGTTCGGGCACGAGATGAGCGGCGTGCGCGAGGACACCGGCGAGCGCGTGCTGGTCGGCGACTCGGTGGCGTGCGGGACCTGCCGCGCCTGCGCCGCCGGGCGGCCGCAGATCTGTCGCGAGCCGCAGTGGGTGTTCGGCGGCTTCGCCGAGAAGATGGCGGCGCCGGAGGCAGCGCTCCACGCGGTCCCCGACGGCCTCGAGCCCGCCGCGGCCGCGATGGCCGAGCCGCTCGCCGCCGCCGTCCATGCCATCTCGCGAGCGCCCGCGAAACAGGTCGCGCCCGACGTGGGTGTCCTCGGCGGCGGCCCGATGGGCCAGATGCTCGCGGCCCTGCTCGTCGCCGAGGGGCGCACCGTCACCGTCGCCGACCGCCACGCCGAGCGCCGCGCCCAGGCCGAGGCGGCGGGCGCGATGAGCAGGGAGATGCTGGCCGACCACGACGTGGTGTTCGAGGCCGTGGGCCGGCCCGACGCATGGCGCGCCGCGGTCCAGGCGTGCGCGCCCGGCGGCTGCGTCGTGTTCGTCGGCGGCTGCAAGGCCGGCACCGACGCCAGCCTCCCGACCCGCCCGCTCCACTACGAGGAGCTCGACCTCCGCGGTGCGTTCCACCACTCGCCGGACGAGGTCGACCGCGCGCTGGCGCTGCTGGCCGACGGAGCGGTCGACTGGCGCGCGCTCGCGGCCGGCCCGATCGGGCTCGGCGACCTCGAGCAGGCGCTGGCGACGAGCAACGACGGCCCCGCGCGCAAATGGATCGTCATCCCAACCTAAAGGGGGTCTGACCCCGCGCGGGGTCAGACCCCTTTAGTGGGCGTTCAACTCGTTGAGGCGGCGCTCGAGGAACGCCCGCTCGGCCGGCACCGTGGCCAGCTCGAGGGCCCGCGCGTAGGCGGCGGCCGCCTCCTCGCGCCGCTCGAGCCGCCGCAGCATGTCCGCTCGCGCCGAGTGGAACAGGTGGTAGCCGTCGAGCTCCTCGGACAGCTCGTCCATCAGCGCCAGGCCCGCCCCCGGGCCGGACGCCATCGCGACCGCCACGGCGCGGTTGAGCGCCACCACAGGCCCGCCGACGACGCCGAGCAGGCGGTCGTAGGCGGCCGCCACGCGCCGCCAGTCGGGCCCGTCCGGGCGCGAGTGCTCGGCCGCGATGAAGGCCTGCAGCACGTACGGGCCGGAGCCGCCGCCGAGCGCCAGCGCGCGCTCCATCAGCGCCGTCCCCTCCGCGATCTCCGCCAGGTCCCAGCGCGAGCGGTCCTGGTCCTCCAGCAGGACCAGCTCGCCGCCGGGGCCGACGCGCGCGTCGCGCCGCGAGTCGTGCAGGAGCATCAGCGCCAGGAGCGCGAGCGCCTCCGGCTCGGAGGGCGTCAGCGAGCACAGCACGCGCGTGAGCCGGATCGCCTCCGCGCACAGCTCGTGCCGCACCAGCGCCTCGCCGGCGGTGGCGGCGTAGCCCTCGCTGAAGATCAGGTAGAGCGTCGCCAGCACCGACGCACGGCGCGCGGGCAGGTCCTCCTCGCGCGGTAGCTCGAAGCGGATGCCGGCGCCGCGCAGCTTGCGCTTGGCGCGCTGGAGCCGCTGCGCCATCGCCTCCTCGGAGACCAGGAAAGCGCGCGCGACCTCACGGGTGGACAGGCCGCCGAGCGCTCGCAGCGTCAAGGCCACGCGCGACTCGGGCGCGAGCGCCGGATGGCAGCAGGCGAAGATCAGCTCGAGCCGCTCGTCCGGGATGTCGGCGGTGGGCTCGAGCGCCTCGACCCGGGCGAGCGCGTCCGGCGCCACGAGATCGTGCGCGGCGGCCACCGGCGCCGAGCGGCGCTCCCGCCGCACGCGGTCGATCGCGCGGTTGCGCGCCGTGGTCGTGATCCAGGCCGCCGGGTTCGACGGGACGCCGTCGCGCGGCCAGCGCTCGAGCGCGACGACGAACGCGTCCTGGACGGCCTCCTCGGCGCGGTCGAGGTCGCCGAACGCCCGCGCCAGTACGGCGACCGCCTGCCCCGACTCGCGCCGGAACAGGCGGTCGATGGCTGCGCCGGGAGCGCTCAGCCGGCGCTGGTCTCCGCGCCGAACTCTTCCGCGGAGGCGGCGTCCCAGTCGACGACCGGGCGGACCTCGACGGAGCCGCCCTCGCCGAGGTCGGGCACCTTCGCGGCCCAGCCGGCGGCCTCGTCGATGTCCTTGCAGTCGAGCACGTAGAACCCACCGAGCTGCTCGCGCGTCTCGGCGAACGGGCCGTCGGTGCGCAGGGGATCGTTCTCGGCGAGCCGGACCGTGGTGGCGTCCGTGGTCGGCGCCAGCGCCTCGCCGGTGACGAGCACGCCGGCGTCGATCAGCTCCTGGCCGTAGGCGTTCCACACCTCGACCGACTGCTGCGCTTCCTCGGGCGACATGCCGATCCACTTGGTCTCGTCGCCGTAGAGCAGGAGCACGAACTTCATCGCACGCCCTCGTGCGCCTCGGCCTCGGTCGACATGCCGGCGGCCTCGTAGTCCATCACCGGCCGCACCTCGATCGTGCCGTTCTGGGCGCCGGGGACCTTGGCCGCCCAGCCGATCGCCTCGTCGAGGTCGCGGCAGTCGAGCAGGTAGTAGCCGCCGAGCTGCTCGCGCGTGTCCGCGAACGGGCCGTCGCTGGTGAGCGCCTGGCCGTCGCGGACCTGCACGGTGGTGGCGGTGCCGCTGGGCTGGAGGCCCTCGCCGCCCAGCATCGCGCCCGCCTCGGTGACCTCGCGGCCGAACGCCTCGTAGGCCGCCATCACCTGTTGGACCTGTTCGGGCGTGACGTCCGCAAATCCGGACTCGTCGGTGTAGATGGTGAGCAGGTACTTCATGAAGCCCTCCGTCGTCGTCGCCGCGCCCCGTGCGCCGCGTTCACCCTACCGACGGCGGCCTCGCGCGCAAACGACAAAAGTGGCGCGTCGCCGCTACGGAGCACCTTCTCACGACGCGCGGATAGGCTGCCCCCATGCCCGGCGTCGCGGTGGTGACCGACACCACGCACTACCTGCCCGCCGAGGTCGTCGCGCGGCACGAGATCCACCTGGTGTCGCTGTACGTGAACTGGAACGACCGCACGGACCGCGAGTCCGACCTACCGGACTACGACGCCTTCTACGACCACATGCGGACGGCGGCGAAGCTGCCCAGCACGTCGCAACCGTCGGTGGGCGACTTCCTGGCGGTCTACGAGCCGTTGCTCGAGGCCGGTGACGACGTACTGTCGATCCACCTGTCCGGCGGCATCTCCGGCACCGTCGAGGCGGCGCGGCAGGCGCGCGGCGCGCTCGTCGAGCGCGGGATCGGGCCGGAGCGGATCGAGGTGCTCGACTCCGACATCGGCGCCGCCGGCCACGGGCTGATGGCGATCGCCGCCCGCAACGCGGTCCGCGACGGCGCCGACCTGGCCGGCGCTCTCGAGACGGCGCGGCGGCTACGGGAGCAGATGAGGATCATCTTCGCGGTCGACACGCTCGAGTACCTGCGCCGCGGGGGCCGGATCGGCGGCGCGCAGGCCTGGATCGGCTCGGCGCTGAAGATCAAGCCGATCCTTGCGATCGACCGCGAGATCCAGCCGATCGAGCGCGTGCGCACCGCCGGCCGGGCCTTCGAGCGGATGGTCGAGCACCTCACCACGCTGCGCGACGAGGGCGCCGACGTGTTCTTCATCCAGCACATCCAGGCGCCCGAGGTGGCCGGCCGGCTGGCCGAGAGCGGGCGCGAGCTCTACGGCCGCCCGCCGGAGTTCGTGTCGGAGATCGGCCCCGTGATCGGGGCGCACGTCGGCCCCGGCCTGTTCGGCGTCACGGCGCTGCAGGGCTCGGTTCTGGGCCGGGTCTGATCACCGACGGCGCCTGGCGCTTCTGCGCGCGGTACTCGCGGTAGGTGATCTGGAGCGCGGCGGCGACCGGGATCGCCAGCAGTGCTCCGAGCACGCCCGCCAGCGCGGAGCCGAACAGCACCGAGACCAGCACGATGAGCGGGTCGAGCTGCACCGCGCGGGCCTGGATCCGGGGCTGGATGATGTTGTTCTCGACCTGCTGGTAGACGATCGCGAAGACGGCCCAGACGATGGTGTCGACGGGGAAGTCGCTGAACAGCGTCACGATCCCCACGATGATCGCGCCGAGCGTGGCCCCCACGAGGGGGATCAGGTCGAGCAGGAATACGATCACCGCGAGCGGCAGCGCGAAGTCGATGCCGAGGATCAGCAGCATGATGTAGCTCGTGACGCCGGCGATCGTGGCCTGCAGCAGCGCGCCGGCCACGTAGTTGCCGATCGCGTTGCCGATCCGCTCGAACAGCCGGTTCCACCACTCTTCGCGGTCGGGCTGGTACTCGCGTATCCACGCGTCCATGAAGCGGCGGCCACTGCTGAGCATGAAGATCGACAGCACGATGATCGTCACGGCGGCGAAGATCGAGTTCACGAGCCCGACGCCGATGTCGCCGAGCACGCCGGCCGCGTCGCCCAGCCGCGACGGCAGCTCTCCTGCGGCCTCCTCGATCCTGCCCGTGATGTCGTAGTCGTCCTGGAGCTGGCGCAGCCGGTCGTTCTCGTTGACGAACCGCGTGACCTCGTCCGCGTACTCCGGCAGGTTCTGCACCAGGTTATTGGCCTGCGTGACGATCGGCGGCACGAGCAGCGCGATCAGCGCGAAGGGCGTGAGGATCAGCACCAGGTACACGATCGCCACTGCAAAGCCGCGCCGCATCCGGCGTGAGAGGACGTTCACCGGGCCCGACACCGCGATCGCCACAAAGCTGGCGATGAAGATCCATGTGAGCGGCCGACGCAGCAGGTACATCAGCCACAGCGTCAGTACCACGGCGACAACTACCAGCACGACCCGCAGCACGTTGCGGGCGGCGGGGAACTGCGACGTGCTGGCGGCAGGGGCACTCACGGCGGTCACCCAGCTTTCGCCGCCGGTCGCTGAACGCCTGCCGCCTAGTACTCGCGCGACTTCCGGCGGCCGGTGAACATGCCGGTCATCGCCGCGATGCCGCCCCCGATCACGAAGCCCGCCACGGCGGCGCCGATCAGGACCTCCTTGCGGTGGCGCTGGAACTGCCCGCGCCAGTCGGTGGCGCGCGTGACCTCCCCGCGCAGCCGCTCGACGGCGAGCCCGAGCTCTGCGCGGTTGGCCTCGATCGACTGCCGGATCTCCTCTGCGGAACGCGTCTCGGCCATCAGCTTCTCGGCCCCTGCGGCAGCGCGGGATGCGACGTGGTGACGGTCTCCTTGATCAGCTTGCCCTCCTCGATCGCCATCTGGGGCGTCGGCGGTGAGCCGCGCTTGAACTGGCGCGCGGCGATTAGGCCCGCGATCGCGCCGACGATGAACAGCAGCACCGCGACGATCAGGTAGCCGAGCCACGGGTTGTCGTCGTCGAGCAGCGAGGCGATCGCCCACGCGACCGAATGCAGCAGGTAGATCAGGCCGAAGACGGCGAAGATGCCGGCGGCGCCGCCGATCCCGGCGCCCTTGCCGAGCTTGCTCGCCTTCTCGGTCATCTCGGTCTTCGCGAGCTCGATCTCCTCGCGGATCAGCAGCGAGGCCTTCTCCGTGACGTCCTGGATCGCCTGGCCGAGTTCTGATGTGTCCGTGTTGTTCGCCATGTCAGTCGAAGATGCGCTTGAGGATTTGGGCGACGATGAACGAGCCTGCGAAGGCGGCGCCGATCAGCACCTCCGGGCGCTGGGCGGCGGGCGGCAGTCTGTCGACGCCGGGGAGGCCGGCGACCGCGGCCTCGGGCGTGGTGTGCTCGGGCTCCACGAAGTCGCGACGGGGAGCCGCCTGGCGCTCGCGCTCGGCCTCGGCGTGCAGGCGCTGGGCCTTCTCGCGGTCGCGCGCCGCCTGCTCCTTGAGCGTCTCGGCCTCCTTGGTCGCGTCCTGCGCTTCCTTCTCGGCCTTCGCCTGCTCCTCCTCGGCACGCCGAGCGTCGGTCAGCGCGATGTTCTCGCGCAGTTCCGCGCCGCGCGCCTCGGACGCTCTCTTGTCGGGGTCGTCGCTCATTCCGGGGGATCTTCCCCGAACGCGCGGCGCCAAATCTCCGCCGCGGCCCTGGATGTCGCCACCGAGGCGAGCGCGCCGAGACCTGCGAGCAGACCTGACCACATCAGCCGCTTGACCATCTCGTTCTCCGTCATGGGCGCGGAGTCTAGGCGGAGAGGGCGGAGAGACCGTCGCAGATGGTCTCGACGACGTAGTCCTTCGCGCGCTCGTGGGCGTCGCCGCCCTCGTCGAGCGTTCCGAAGATCCAGCCGGTGAGGACCTGCTCGATCGCGCCGTAGAACGCCATCGCCGCGAACTCGGGGCTGACCGAGTCGCGGAACTCGCCGCGCCGCTGGGCCTGCTCGACGATCCCGCCGATCTGCTCGAACGCCTCGTTGATCTTCGCCAGATGCGCGGCGCCGAACGAGTTCGCCGCGCGCGTGACCTCGACGATGATCACCTTCATCAGGTCCGGGTCGTGGCGGTAGGACTCGATGATGAAGGAGGCGATCGCGCGCAGCTTGGCGCGCGCGGGGTCGCCGGAGGCGTCGACTTCGCGGATCGCGTCGAGCAGCACGTCCCAGCGGTCGAGGAACAACGTGTCGAGCACCTCGTCCTTGGACTGGAAGTAGTGGTACACGAGCCCGTAGGCGACGCCCGCCTCGTCGGCGATGTCCGACACCCGGCAGGTGTGGAAGCCCTGGCGGGCGAACACCCGCACGGCGGCGTCGAGGATCATGCGCCGCTTGTCGACCGGCGCTCGGGCGGGCGTCGCCACTACGCCACGACCTCCTGCGGCCAGGCGTAGGCGTGCGGCCGGCGGTTGGCCAGCGACGGCAGCGTGCGCCGGACGTCGGCCTGGCGCTCGAGGTCGAGCTCGGCGGTGATGAACGTCTCGGCGTCCGGCGCCTGGGCCAGCACCACGCCCCACGGGTCGACGATCATCGACCGCCCGCCCGAGCGGTAGCCGCGCGCGTGCTCGCCGACCTGGTTGGCGGCGATCACGAACGCCTGGTCCTCGATCGCGCGGGCGCGCAGGAGCACCTCCCAGTGGTCGCGCGTGGTGGCGAGCGTGAACGCCGCGGGCACGGTGATCACGCGCGCGCCGCGCACCGCGAGGATGCGGTACAGCTCGGGGAAGCGCAGGTCGTAGCAGACCGTCAGGCCGAGCTCGACGCCGTCGGCGGTCTCCGACAGCACGATCTCCTCGCCGCCGTCCTCGTGCTCGGACTCGCGGTACGTGCGCCCGCCGACCTCGACGTCGAACATGTGGATCTTGCGGTAGACCGCGCGCACCTCTCCGTCGGGGCCGACGTGCACCGAGGTGTTGGAGCCCTTCCCGCGCCCGGCGACGCGCTCCGCGATCGAGCCGGCCACGAGGTCGATGCCCAGCTCCCGCGCGGTCGCGCGCGCCCAGGTCAGGGCCGGTCCGTCGAACGGCTCGGCGCCCGCGGCCGTCTCCTCCGGAGTCCCCAGCACGGCCCACTTCTCCGGCAGCACCACGAGCTCGGCGCCCGCGGCCGCGGCCGCGCGCGTGAGCCGGTCCGCGGTGGCGAGGTTGCGCTCGCGATCTGCGGTGGACGTGAGCTGGACGGCGGCGGCGCGCACGAAGGTCTCCTCTCCCCGAGATTGACTCGTCAGTCAACCCGTGTCCGGCAGGATACCGCGCGATGGCGATCCCACCGTGGCGCGGGCCGGGTCCCGGACGGCCGGCACTCCCGCTCCCGCCGGCACGCATGCCGCCGGTGCGCGGCGGGCGGCCGCTGAAGCGCTGGAGGTACGTCGGCGCCTACGGGCCGGAACTCATGCTGTGCTCGATCAGCGGGCGGATCGGCGTGGTGCCGTTCTCGTGGTGGGCGGTGTGGGACGGCGAGCGCCTGCGCGAAGGGCGCCGCGGGTTGAAGCTCGAGGTGTCGGGCGGCGCGGAGATCGAGGTGGTCTCCCCGCACGGGCGCCAGTATGCGTGGACGCGCAAGCGGGTGGCGCGGGTGCGCGGAGCGTTCGGGGAGCTGGCCGGCATCGTCGACGAGTCGGCCGGCTACCACGCCCGCCACACGGCGTGGCGATGGTCGGCGGGCGTCGGCACGCTCGTCTCCGGCGAGCCGGTGGCCTGGAACCTCGTCGAGGGCATCCACGACGCGCCCGAGGCCTCCGAGCGCACGGTGTGGGTGGCCGGCGAGCCGCACGAGGTGGGACCGGTCGCGTTCGACGACCTGCGCGCCGTCGGCGGCCTCCGCTTCACCGCCGTCGCCACGCGCGCGCGGCGCGAGAACTACCTCCTCATCCGCTCCGACTACGAGCAGCCGTTCGGCACCTTCGCAGGCACGGTCCCGGGCGCCGGCGAGCTGCGCGAAGGATGGGGCGTGATGGAGCGGCACGACGTCCTCTGGTAGGGGAACCCGCGGACCGCGGCGGGTGTAGCACTCGTATGAGACCTATGAGCCGCATCGCCCTTCTGGCGGCCGTCGCCTTCGCCGCCCTCACCGGCACCGCCCACGCCGGCGGCTGGGCCACCGTGGAGCTGGGCGAGACGCCCAGTGGACTCGTGGCCGGCGAGCCCTGGCGGGTCGAGCTGATCGTCAAGCAGCACGGCGTCACGCCGCTCGAAGGCGTCGTCCCGAGCGTGAAGATCGACAACGGCGAGGGCGTCGTGAAGACCTTCACCGCCCGCCCGACCGACCGCGTCGGCACGTACGTGGCCGAGGTCGACTTCCCGGCCGGCGGCACGTGGAAGGCGCGCCTCTACGACGGCTTCACCGACGCCTTCCCGCACCGGCTGACGCCACTGACGGTGTCGCCTGCGGGGGGCGCTGCGAGCGGCTTCCCGTGGCCGCAGACGATCATGATCGCCGTCGTCGCGCTGCTGTTCCTCGGCGGCATCGCCGCCACGACCGGCCGGCCGCGCGTACACGTCGGTACCTTCGGTCTGCGTGGACGAGCAGCGTGAGGTAGGCGTCGGCCCCCACCCCGAGCCGTGGCCGGACGACCCCCGGTTCGACCCGGCGCTGCTCGCGGACGGCGACCGCCGCAACGTCGTCGACCGCTACCGCTACTGGCGCCGCGACGCGATCATCGCGGACCTCGACTCGCGGCGCCATCCCTTCCACGTGGCGGTCGAGAACTGGGAACACGATCTGAACATCGGGACCGTGGTGCGCAACGCGAACGCGTTCCTGGCCGCCGAGGTGCACATCGTCGGCCGGCGCCGGTGGAACCGCCGCGGGGCGATGGTGACCGACCGCTACCAGCACGTCCGCCACCACGCCACGCTGGCGGGGTTCGCGGCGTGGGCGGGCGAGCGCGAGCTCCCGGTGATCGGGATCGACAACCTGCCGGGTGCGCAGCCGATCGACGCCTACGAGCTGCCCGTGGGGTGCGCGCTGCTGTTCGGCCAGGAGGGTCCCGGCCTGTCGGCCGAGGCGCGCGAGCTGGCGGTCGCGGTGCTCGCGATCCGGCAGTTCGGCTCGACCCGCTCGATCAACGCCGCCGCCGCGTCGGCGGTGGCGATGCACGAGTGGATCAGGCGCCACGCGGCGCTACCAGCAGCGCCTGCGCGCCCTGAGCCACCACGCCGTCGTCGTCGCTGAGCACCGACCGCGCGAGCCCGGCGCCGCCGGCGGCGATCGACGTCTCGGCGTCGAGGCAGATCCACTCGCCGCGCGGCGGGCGGCGGAAGTGGACGGTGAGCTCGGGGTTGATGAACAGCCACTCGTCCCACGGGAGCACGGCCGAGACGCCGTTGCCGGAGTCGGCGACCGCCAGCACGCGCTCGACGCCGGTCGGCTCCTCGCCGGCGACGACCGGGACGCGCAGCCGCGTCCACACCGTCGCGGGGCGGCGCTGACCCCAGCCGCCGGCGGCGAAGCGGAGCTCGACCGCGCGGCCGTAGCCGAAGTCGTCGAGCCCGGGCGGCGGAGGCGACGGCTCGCCGGGCCGCGCGGGCGGCGGGCCGTCGCGCTGCACGGCCGGCGCCGTGGACGCCTTCACGCGCCAGGCGCGGACGGTCATCACCGGCTCGGACTCGACGGTCAGCTCGCCCTCGAGCAGCTCGACCGACCGGCCCGGCCGCGCGACCCGCGCTCCGACCTCCACCTCGGTGACCGGGACCGCGCGCAGGATCTCGAACGTCAGGCGCGCGAGCACGAACCCGTCGCGCGGCTCGCACCGCTCGACCGCGCGGCCGAGCAGCGCCGCCGGCGGCCCGGCGTGCTGGAACGCCGGGTCCCACGGGCCGCGCGTGTGCGGCGTCGAGCGGAAGCGGCCGTCCCCGAGCGGCTCGTAGAACGCGCTCAAGCCGGCGTCCGCTTCGGCGTCCCCAGCAGCTCGCGCGCCTCGGCGACCGTCGCCACCCGCCGCCCGGCGTCCTCCGCCATCGCGCGGGCCTTGGCCACGAGGTCGCCGTTCGAGCGCGCCATCGTCCCGTCGGGCAGGTAGAAGTTGTCCTCGAGCCCGACGCGCACGTTGCCGCCCAGCGCGAGCGCGGCGGCGACCAGCATCCACTGGTCGCGCGAGATGCCGATCACGCCCCACTGGTGCGGCACGTCCGGCACCTGCTCGGCCATGTGGGCGAGGTTGCGCGCCGTCGGCCGGATCCCGCCGGTGACGCCCATCACGCACGAGACCTGCAGCGGCGGCCGCAGGATGCCCATGTCGAGCAACGGGTCGAGGTTCGCCAGGTGCCCGGAGTCGAAGCACTCGTGCTCGGGCCGGATCCCGCACTCGTTCATCGCCTCCAGCAGCGCGACGATCGTGTCGAACGAGTTCTCGAACACCGCCTTGAACACGAAGGCCTTGCGCCGGCGCGAGTACTTCGCGTAGTTCATCGAGCCCATGTTCAGCGCGCCGACGTCGGGCCGCAGCTCGCGCAGATAGGCGATCCGCTTCTCGACCGGCACGCCGATCGCGCCGGTGGAGTAGTTGATCACCACGTCGCCGACCTCGGCCAGGATCGCGTCGGTGATGGCCCGGAAGTCCTCGACCTCGTAGCTCGGCGTCCCGTCCGGCCGGCGGGCGTGGATGTGGATCATCGAGCCGCCCTCGCCGACGATCCGGCGCGCCTCGGCGGCGTACTCCTCGGGCGTGTACGGGATCGCCGGGCACTGGTCGCGGTTGGCGACGGCGCCGGAGATCGCGCAGGTGACGATTACGGGTTCCACCGGGAGTACGCTCAGATCATGATCGGCGCCATCATCCTCGGCATCGTGGCAGGCTTCCTCGGCCGCTTCCTGATGCCCGGCAAGGACCCGATTGGGTTCTTCGCCACCATCCTGCTCGGCCTCGCCGGCTCGGTCGTGGGATTCCTGATCTTCACCGAGCTGTTCGGCATCGGCGACAACAACGTGTTCGACCTCGGCGGCCTGATCGGCGCCATCATCGGCGTGATGATCCTGCTCGGGATCTACCGCTTCGTCGTAAGGCGGAACGAGCCACAGACCTAGGTTCGCGACACGATCAGCTTCAGCGAACGTCAACTGCGCTGGGTAGGGAAGTAAGGGGCAAACGCGCCCGAACTATGTGCGTTAGGGCCCGGAAACCGACGCTAATCGCACATAGTTCGCGACAATCGCCCGAATCCGACCGCGCGGTTGGTTCCCACGCTGCCCTACCCAGCGCAGTTGAAGTTCGTGAACCTCAAACCGGCACGACGCCGTGGCGCTTCCACGGCCGCTCGACGCGCTTCCCCTCGGCCATCTCCAGCGCGCGGATGATCGTCGGGCGGGTCTCGCGCGGGTCGATGACGTCGTCGACCATGTCGTTGCGGGCCGCGACGTACACATCGATCAACCGCTGGTAGGCCTCGATCAGCTCGGCCTTCTTCGCCTCCGGATCCTCCGCGGCCTCGACCTGCTTGCGGAAGACGATCTCGACGGCTCCCTCGGCGCCCATCACGGAGATCTCGGCCGAGGGCCAGGCGACGATCAGGTCGGGCTCATAGGCGCGGCCGTTCATCACGTAGTAGCCGGCCCCGTAGGCCTTGCGGATCACGACCGTGACCTTGGGGACCGTCGCGTTGGCGACCGCGTACAGCATCTTCGCGCCGTGCCGGATGATCCCCGCCGCCTCGACCTTGGTGCCGACCATGAACCCCGGCACGTCCATCAGGAACACGAGCGGGATGCCGAACGCGTTGCAGAGGTTCACGAACCGCGCCGCCTTGTCCGCGGAGTCGTTGTCGAGGATCCCGCCCAGCTGCCGCGGCTGCGAGGCCACGATCCCGACCGGCCGCCCGCCCATCCTCGCCAGGCACGTGATGATCGTCTTCGCGAACTGCGGCTTCAGATCCAGCCACTCGCCGTGGTCGACGATCCGCCGGATCACGTCGTACATGTCGTACGGCTGCCGGTTCGATCCCGGGAGCACGTCGAGCAGCTCGTCGTCCATCCGGCCGACCGGGTCGTCGCACGCCCGCACGGGCGGGCGCTCCTCGCAGTGCGACGGGAAGAACGAGAGGTACTGCTTGATCCGCGCGATGCACTCCTCGTCGTCGGCCACCTCGAGGTCTCCGACCCCGGACCTGCGGCAGTGCACGCGCGAGCCGCCGAGCTCCTCCTGCGTGACGTCCTCGCCGACCGCCGCGCGCACGAGATGCGGCCCGGCGAGGGCCATCGAGCCGCGCCCGCGCACCATCGGCACGAAGTCGGCCAGCCCCGGGATGTACGCGGTGCCCGCCGCGCACGGACCCATCAGGGCCGCGATCTGCGGGATCACACCGGACGCCACGACCTCCTCGCGGAACAGGTGTCCGGAGCCCGCGAACAGCGAGCCGACCGCCTCCTGGATCCGCGCGCCGGCGCTGTCGAGCAACCACACGAACGGGATCCGCTTGGTGAGCGCCAGCTCGCGCAGCCGCGCCACCTTCGTCTCCCCCGTCATGCCCATCGAGCCCGCCATCACCGTGAAGTCGTAGGCGCAGACGGCGACCAGCCGCCCGTCGACCCTGCCGTAGCCGGTGATCACCCCGTCGGCCGGCGCCTCCTTGTCCTCGAGCCCGCGCACCGAGAAGTGGATGCCGGCGTGGATGCCGAGCTCGGTGAACGTGCCCGCATCGACGAGCAGGTCGATCCGCTCGCGCGCGGTCAGCTTGCCCTGCTCGTGCTGGCGGGCGATCCGCTCCTCGCCGCCGCCCAGCTTCGCCTTCGCGCGACGCTCGTGCAGGTCCTCTACCAGGGGGCGGAGCATGGAGGCGGCAACATACCGGCCGTGCCCCGGCGTGGAGCCATCATCTGCGACCTCCTCACGGCGCTGCTCGACTCGTGGACGCTGTGGGGAGCCGTCTCGGGGGACGACGCCCACGGCGCGCGCTGGCGCCGCGCCAGCCTGGACCTGATCTACGCGAGCGGCGCCTACCGGCCCTACGAGGACGTCGTCGAGGAGGCCGCGAGCGCGGTCGACCTGCCACCCGAGCGCGCGGTCGAGCTGCTCGCCCGCTGGGACGAGGTCGAGCCGTGGCCCGAGGCGCCCGGCGTGTTGCGCGAGCTGGCGCCCGATCACGAGCTCGCGCTCGTGACGAACACCTCCGAGGATCTCGCCCGGCGCGCGGCGGCACGACTCGGCGTCGAAGCCGACGTCATCGTCTCCGCCGAGGCCGTCGGCTTCTACAAGCCCCGGCCTGAGCCGTACCTCGCCGCGATCGACGCCGTGCGCGCGCCCGCCGTCTACCTCGCCGGCTCCCCGGGCGACGTGCCCGGCGCCCAGGCCGCCGGCCTCCCGGTGATCTGGCACAACCGTGTCGGCGCGCCCTCCGCCGGCGGCGAGCCGCTCGCCGTCATCGAGACGCTCGACCCGTTGCCGGCACTCGTTCGCTGAGCGCGCGGCCCGCCGCCAGCACCAGCGCGTCCTCGCCCGGCCGGCCCACGAGCTGCGCCGACGCCGGCAGCCCGTCCTCGGCCGGCCCGCACGGGAGCGCCAGCGCCGGAGCGCCGACCACGTTCCACGGGAACGTCAGCTCGATCATCCGCTCGCGCAGCGCGAGGTCGCCGATGCCGACCGGCGGCGCGACCATCGGCACGGTCGGCGTGATGAGCAGGTCGACCTCCAGCGCGGCGATCCGCTCGCGGTAGCGCTCGCGCTCTGCGATCGCGGCCGCAACCTCGGCGTCGGTGACCTTCAGCGCGAGCTCCATCTTCGCCGCCACTCCCGGGTCGTAGAGCGCACGGTGAGCCGGGTACAGCTGGGCGTGGACCTCGACGATCTCGCGCGAGAACGCCGGGTAGACGCCGTGCGGCCACGGCACGCCGACGGGCTCGAAGCCCGAGGCGACGGCCTCGACCCGCTCGCGCACGAGCGGGTCGGCGCGCTCCGTCCACGCCACACCCATGCGCAGGTCGCGAGCGACACCTCGACCGGCGAGAAGCCCGGGACGAGCGCCTCCATCATCCGCTCGCAGCCGGCGACGTCGCGCGCCATGGGCCCGACGTGGTCGAAGCTGGGCGCCAGCGGGAAGCAGCCGTCGATCGGCACGAGCCCGTACGTCGGCTTGAAGCCCACGACGCCGCAGCATGCGGCCGGGATCCGGATCGAGCCGCCCGAGTCGCTGCCGAGCGCCGCGTCCACCTGTCCGGCCGCCAGCGCCGCCGCGCAGCCCCCGCTCGACCCGCCCGCCACGCGGCCCGGCGCCACCGGGTTCGGCACCGTCCCGAACGTCCGGTTCTCGGAGGTGATGCCCCACGCGAACTCGTGCAGGTTGGCCTTGCCCGCCACCGCGTACCCGGCCGCCTCCAGCCGCACGACCGCCTCCGCCGACGCCTCCGGCACGTGGTCGGCGAAGACCGGCGAGCCGTAGGTCGTCCGCACCCCGGCGGTGTCGAACAGGTCCTTGACGGCGAGCGACCCCGGCCCGAGCTCCGTGATCCAGATTCCGCGATGTTCGCGAAGCGAACTCGCACGGGAGTCGCCGCCAGGCGATTCCCCGCTCACCCGACGACCGGCTCGAGTATCTCGACGACGAGGTCGAGGTACTCGGGCCGCTCGAAGGCGGTGACCTCGAGGCCGACGAGCCGGTCATCGGCGACGAGCCGCGCCAGCGCCTCGCGCACCTCGTCGGCGGCCAGCCCGCCCGGCACCGGGAACTGGGCCGGCATGACGGACGGGTCGAGGCCGTCGAGGTCGAAGTGCACGTACACGGGCCCGCCCTCCGGCAGCCCGCTCTGGATGCCGGCCCGCTCGACCTCCACCCGCTCACCCGGGTCGAGGTCGCGGACGCCGAGGAACGACACCGTCGTCGGGTCGATGGTGTCGGGCCACCCGGCGTCCCAGCGGCCGCACGCCGCGGCCAGGCACATGCCGCCGAGGAAGCCGCTCGGCGTCGTCTCGGGGTTGTTGAAGTCACCGTGCGCGTCGATCCACAGGAAGCGCACGCCCGGCACCCGCCGCGCGACGGCCGGCATCGTCGCGATGCAGATCGAGCAGTCGGAGGCGGTCAGCAACGGCAGCTCGCCCGCATCGAGCGCGGCCGAGACCTCGGCCGCGGCCGCCTCCAGCACCGGCCGCGCCTCCGGCAGGTCCTCCGACCAGTCGCGCGGGCGGCCCGGCTCCGGCTCGCCGATCACGCGCCCGCCGAGCCGTTCCGCCAGCGCCTGCGCGCCCGCGCCGGCTCCATCGGTGCGGTCGGAGGTCCGCCCGCGGAGGCACGTGATCTTCAACGTCCGGTCCATACCGGGTCCCGCTTCTCGAAGAACGCCCTCACACCCTCCTGGATGTCCTCGGTCGAGAACGCGATCGTGAGCTGCGCATGCAGGAACTCGAGCGCGTCGGCGAGCGCCATGTCCTGCTGGCGGAACAGCGCGTCCTTGCCGAGCCGCATCAGCACCGGCGACTTGGCGGCCAGCTTGACCGCCCACTCCTGCACCGCGCTCTCGAACTCGTCCGCCGCCACCACGCGGTTGACGAACCCGAGCCGCTCGGCCTCCTGCGCGGAGATCTGCTCGCCCAGCAGCAGCATCTCGGTGGCCTTCTTGCGCGGCACGTTGCGGTAGATCAGCGCCATGATGATGAACGGGAACACCCCGACGTTGATCTCGGGCGTCCCGAACCGCACCCCGTCGCGCGCGACGATCAGGTCGCAGGCGAGCGCAAGGCCGAGCGCGCCCGCGAGCACGTGACCGTTGGCGGCGCAGATGGTGGGCTTGCCGAGCTCCCCGATCATCCGGAACAGCTGCGGGAAGCGGTCGGTGCCGAAGTGCTTGTGCACGAGCGGCGCCTCGGCGGCGAAGCCCGCCAGGTTGCCGCCGCTGGAGAAGACCTTCTCATGCGTCGAGGTGAGCACCACGCACCGGACGCCCTCGTCGTCGCGCGCGATCTCGAACGCCTCGATCAGGTCGTCGAGCACCTCGTCAGACAGGGCGTTGCGCGTCTCCGGCTGGTCGAGCGCGATCGTCGCGACGCCGCCGGCGAGCTCGTAGCGAACCGTTCCCCCATCGCGCGGCACCCTACCGGCAGGCCACTGACAGAATCCTGCTGCGGTAGTTGAAGAGCGGATCCACCGCGCTAGGCTGCCCCGCCAATGGCGCGGCCCGGGGAAGGCCGCGCGTCGGAATATTGAGGAGGAGGGGGATGGACAGACGCTCATTGAGCGCCGCGGTCGCGGTGCTTGCTTCGCTCGCGCTCGCCGTGCCGGCGGCGGCGGACAGCCGCGACCCGATCAACGCGTATCGCGTCAAGGCGACGCGCAAGAACCTCGAGCAGCTGGCGCTCGCCGGCTTCGACGTCACCGAGGGTCGTCGCGCCGGGAAGGTCGAGGTCTTCGGAACCGCCGGTCAGCTGCGCAAGTTCGGCGGCGACACGGGCGTCGCCGCCGACGGCCGTGCCGCAGCGTTCAGCGCCGGCTCAGGAGCAGCTGCGCCCGTACACCGGCTCGGATGCGCAGTACAAGGTCTGGCGGCGCTACGACCGCGTGCCGGGCGACGGCAAGGAGCAGTACCTCGAGCTGTACGACCGCCTGGCGCAGCTGCAGCATCGTCAAGCGCGTGGACATCGGCGACACGGTACTGGGCCGCGACATCATCGCGCTCAAGGTCACTGGCCGCGCGAAGACGACGCACGACAACAGCTCGGCCGGCCGTGCTCTACAACGCGATGCAGCACGCGCGCGAGTGGCTGGCCGGCGAGACCTGCCGCCGCACGCTCACTGTACTTCGTCGACAACTACGGCAACGATCCGCACGCGTGACGCGGCTCGTCGACACCCGCGAGCTGTGGTTCGTCTGCGTCGCCAACCCGGACGGCTACGAGTACACGTTCACGCCGGGCAACCGCCTGTGGCGCAAGAACATGGCCGACAACGACGGCGACGGCGTCCGCGGCGAGATCAACGACGGCGTCGACCCGAACCGCAACTTCCCCGTCAACTGGGGCCTCGACGACGAGGGCTCGTCGCCCGATCCGACGTCCGAGACCTACCGCGGCCCGAGCCGTACGGCGCCGGAGCCGGAGACCCAGGCGATGCTGCGGCTGTGGCGACCGCGTCGACTTCGAGTTCCAGAAGAACGACCACACCGCGGCCGCGCTGCTCCTGTATCCGCAGGGCTGGCAGCAGTACACGCCGACCGCCGACGACCCGATCTTCACGGCGCTCGCCGGTGACGACCACGACCCGGCGATCACCGGCTTCGACCCGGATCTCGGCGCCGAGCTCTACATCACCAACGGCGACACGCTCGACACGGCCTACAACCGCGAGGGCATCCTCGCCTACACGCCCGAGGGCACCGAGCCCAAGGACACGACGGTCTCCGGCTTCGAGTTCGAGGACTCCGAGGCGCGCGATCCAGGCCGAGTTCCGGCGCCACCGCGACTTCTCGCTCGACCTCGCGGAGTCGGCGGACAAGCCGGAGGAGCCCGACTCGCACCTCGGCAACACCGTCGCAGGACTTCTACGTCGACGCGTTCGCCGACTCCTACGGCGATCCGCAGCCGGTCCAGGTGACCGGCCAAGCGGTCGCTCGGCGCGGTCGTGCTGCACTACCGCATCAACGGCGGGACCACCGCAGACGGCGGACACGACCGAATGGAGCGACGGCGAGCGCTACTACCAGGAGGCGGGTGTCTACTACCACCGGCTGCGCGGCGTGGTCACGGGCACGCAGCCCGGCGACTCTGTCGAGGTCTGGTTCGCCCAGACAGACGGGCGGCAAGCGCTCGGCGCCGTTCACGTACACCGCGGCGCGTCGAGAGCACGCAACCGCGTGCTCGTGCTCGCCGCCGAGGACTACAGCGGGCCCGACGCCCGCGCAGGACCCGAGCGGCCCGCACTACGCCGACGAGTACCTCGCGGCGGTGACGGCCAACGGCGTCGGCGCCGACCTGTACGACGTCGACGCCCGCGGACGACGCGCCCCGCATCCGCTCGGCGTGCTCGCCGCACTACGACGCCGTGATCTGGGACACGGGCGACGACTACCTGACCCGCGAGCCCGGCCAGGTCCCGGGGACCGGCACGTCGCGGCTCGCGCTCGAAGAGCAGCTCGCGGTGCGCGACTTCCTCAACGAGGGCGGCAAGCTGGTCTACGCCGGCAAGCACGCCGGCCAGCAGTACGCCGAGGGCTACGAGTTCCGCAACTTCGGGTTCCCGCAGCCCAACGAGGACCAGCAGGGCCGCTGGTGCGACGCCGACCTGCCGGAGTCGCGCGACGGCTGCATCGCCCACACGAACGACTTCCTCCAGTACTACCTGGGGGCCTACATCCGTGGCGGACAACGGCAACGCGTGGAACTGCCGACGGGACGGTGTTCCCGATCACCGGCGAGGATCCGTTCGCGCCGGGGACGAGCTGGACGTTCGCCAACCAGGCCGGCGATCCCGGCCGCCGGTGCGCCGACGGCGACCTTCGGCGGTGACCAGCTCGATGATCGACCACCCGGCGTACCAGGACTCGCGCCGTCTCGCCGGCTGGGAGCGGCCGGGCGCCGGCCCGTTCTCGCCGTTCACCGGCCAGCTACTACATGGCCTCGGGCACGGACGACGAGGCCTACAAGCGGCTGTGGACACGAGGTCGACCTCACCGGCCAGACCGCCGGGCAAGCTGACGTTCAAGACTGTCGTTCGACCTCGAGCTGGACTGGGACTACGTGTTCGTCGAGGCGAGGCCCGTCGGCACCGAGCAGTGGACGACGCTGCCCGGACGCCAACGGCCACACCTCGCAGGCCACGGGCTCCAGCTGCTTCGGACGGACGGCGGCTGGGGCGCCGACCTGCACGACCGGCTGCTGAACTACCAGACGCCCTCGACGCGGCACCTGCACGCCGACCGGCACGACCGGCGAGTGGCACGCCGCCACCGGCATCGTCGAACGGCTGGCAGGACTGGGAGATCGACCTCAGCCGGTTCGCCGGCCAGAAGGTCGAGGTCGCGATCGTCGCAGGCCACGCGACTGGGCCGTCCGGAACCTCGGCGCCTGGGTCGACGACGCGACCGATCGACGGTCGGCGGCGCGACGGTGTCGCAGACCTCGTTCGAGACCGACACCGGCACCTGGCAGGTCGGCGGCGCGCCGGACAGCACGCCGAACCCGGACCCGCAGTGGACGCGCAGCACCGAGCAGTTCCAGGAGGGCGCGGTCGTCGGCACGACCGACACGGTCTACGCCGGCTTCGAGGTGGCGACCATGAACACCGCCGCGGAGCGGGCTTCGTTCGTACGGGCCTCGCTCCGGCACCTCGGGCTGTTGGACTAGTGACGTAGCGGGTGGCGGTCATGGGTCAGCCTCTGACCCATGACCGCCACGAGCAGTTGCCGCGAGTCGATCCACGCATTCGTGGTGTCAGCCATTCAACGCGGCAGGCTATTCCGTTTCGCCTCGGGCGCAGTACGCTGGGCGCATGGGGATGAGGGGATACGTGGCGGCACCCTTCGCCGTCCTGCTGGCCGCACTGCTCCTGCTGGTCTTCGCCGCACCGAGCCCGGCTCCGGTGACGCCGCGCAAGTGCGGCGACATCACCGTCGGTTCGAAGCGATACCTGATCAAGGCCGACCAGATCCGCTGTAAGACGGCGAAGCGGTGGGCACGCGGATATCTGAGAACCGGTTGGCGTCCCAGTGGGTACCACTGTCGCAACGGCGGCTCGGGCACGCAGCTGAGGTTCCGCTGCTGGAAGAGCCAGCGGACGTACTTCGCCATCAAGCGCTGACGGTGTGGCCGATCAGGGTGCTGCTGGTGCTCGCCGCGCTCACGACGGCGACCGGCTGCGGCGGCAACGCCGGCGAAAGCGGTACGCCGGCGAGCAACCGGACGCTCTCCGACCGGCTGGTCGACTTCTCCAAGAAGCCGCCGTACGTGAATTCGCTCGACGTCGACCCGGCGACCGGGGACTACCTGCTGACCACGAACCGCGGGTTCTGGCGGATCGACCCCGACACCGACGAGGTCGAGCGCGTGACGGGGACGGTCACGGCCGACGGCGGGTCCTCTCCGGTCGGGACGTTCCTCGAGCTGCTGGTCACCGGGCCCGGCCGGCTGCTCGGCTCCGGTCACCCCGACAGCAAGGCGGAGCTGCCGCCGTACCTGGGCCTGATCGCCTCCGACGACGGGGGCGCCAACTGGCGCGTCGTCTCGCGCCTCGGCGAGGCCGACCTGCACAAGATCGTGGTAAGGCACGACCGCATGTACGCGATCGACGCCGTGCTCGCGGCCGTGCTCGTCTCGGGCGACGGTGGGCGGACGTTCACCGAGCAGTTCACGCCGCGCGACCAGGTCCTGATCGACCTCGAGGTCGACCCCGGGAATCCCGACCACCTGTTCGGATCGACCGAGTCGCAGCTGTACCGCTCGCAGGACGGCGGCAAGACCTGGCGCCCAGCGGACTCCGGCGACCGGATCCGGCTCGTATGGCCGGCACAGGACGCCTTCTACCGCGCCGACCAGGACGGGACGGTCCACCGCTCCGGCGACGGCGGCCTGCGGTGGGAGGAGGTGGGCACCGTGCCGGGTGAGCCCTACAAGTTCAAGGCGCTCGACGCCGAGCACCTGCTGCTCGCCCTGAGCGACGGCACCGTGGTCGAGACGAAGGACGGCGCCCGCACCTGGACGGAGGCGTTCCGGCCGTGAGGCGCTTCGCTCCGGCGGTGGCCGTCGCCGCCGGGGCACCTGCGACCTGACTGGGTGCTGACGCACCTCGGCCTCGTGCCGTAGCGGGGTGACTGGTGGCGGCCATGGGCTAGCTTTGGCCCATGGCCGCCACCGACCTCCTCAAGCCCGACCACGCCGCATCCAGGCGGCACTTCGTCTTCACCGACGAGCACGAGCAGCTGCGCGAGTCGATCCACGCGTTCGTGGTCAAGGAGCTGCGGCCGCACGCGGAGAAGTGGGAGGAGTCGACCTTCGAGGACTGGGTGTTCCCGCGGATGGGCGAGCTCGGCCTGCTCGGGCTGTCGTTCCCGGAGGAGTACGGGGGCCAGGGCGGCGACTACTACTGCAACCTCGTGCTCGCCGAGGAGATGGTCCACTCCGAGTGCGGCGGGCTGGCGATGGGCATCGCCGTCCACACCGACATGGCGACCCCGCCGATCCTCGCCTTCGGCACCGAGGAGCAGAAGCAGGCGTACCTCGTGCCCTCGATCCGCGGCCAGAAGATCTCCTGCCTGGGGATCACCGAGCCCGACGCCGGGTCGGACGTGGCGGGGATCAAGACGCGCGCGGTCCGCGACGGGGACGAGTGGGTGATCAACGGCTCCAAGACGTACATCACCAACGGCCACCGGGCCGACTTCATCGTGCTGGTGACGAAGACCGACGTCGACGCCGGCTACGACGGCTTCACGCTGTTCATCGTCGACATGGACTCGCCCGGCGTCGTACGCGAGGAGAAGCTGCGCAAGCTCGGGATGCACGCGTCCGACACCGCCCTGCTCGCGTTCCAGGACGTGCGGGTGCCGGCGGATGCCGTCCTCGGCGAGGTCGGCAAGGGCTTCTACCACATCATGTGGGAGCTCCAGGGCGAGCGCCTGATCGGCGCGGCGGGGGCGGTGGCGAGCGCCCAGAAGCTGTTCGACAAGACGCTGGCGTACGCCGGGGAGCGGCATGCGTTCGGGCGGCCGATCGGGAAGTTCCAGGTCACCCGCCACAAGTTCGCCGAGATGGCGACCAAGATCGAGGCGGCGCGCCAGCTCGTCTACACGACCGCGTGGCGGCACGCCAACGGCGAGTACCCCGTGCGCGAGATCTCGATGGCCAAGCTGCACGCGTCGCGGATCGCGTGCGAGGTGGCCGACGAGTGCCTGCAGATCCACGGCGGCGCCGGCTACATGAAGGAGTACGGGATCGAGCGCGCCTGGCGCGACCTGCGGCTCAACCGCATCGGCGCGGGCACCGACGAGATCATGCTCGACGTGATCGGGCGCTCCTACGGCCTCTAAGGGGTCAGACCCCTCTGCAGTGAGCACAGGCCGGTTCTGTACTACCACAGAGGGGTCTGACCCCCTACTTAAGCGCATTAGGGTGCTGCCTCACCGCAAAGGTGCGGCTAACCGACCTTTGCGCCGCATCGGGTCCTGGGACAGTTCCAGGCCATGCCCGGAGTCATTGCGCACAACCTGTTCCATCGCGTCGGCGATCTGCGCACGCGCGTCGACGTGCTCAGTGACGTATCGCTCGAAGCCCCCGCGGGCGAGGTCACGGCGGTAGTCGGTCCGGCCGGCTCAGGCAAGACTTCCCTCCTCCATCTCCTGGCGGGACTCGACCGTCCCGCAGCCGGGACCGTGACGCTCGACGGCCGCCCGCTGCGCGAGCTCGACGACGTCGAGCTCACCCGCCTGCGGCGCGACCGGATCGGCCTTCTCCTCCCCGGGGCCTCCGTCCTCCCGACCATCACCGTGCGCGAGAACGTGGCGCTGCCGCTGCTGATCGCGCGCCGTCCGTACGAGCCCGAGGCGGTCGACGCCCTCCTCGACCGCGTCGGGCTCGGCGAGCGGCGGGACGAGATGCCCGGCAACCTGACGGCCGCCGAGCGTCAGCGCGCCGCGCTCGCCCGCTCGCTGGTCGGCCGCCCCTCCGTCCTGCTGGCCGACGAGCCGGCCGGCGGGCTCGAGCCCGAGGAGGGCGCGCACCTGCTGCTCCTCCTGCGCGCCATCGCCCGCGAGGACGGCATCACGGTCGTGCTCTTCACGCGCGACATCGACGACGCCGCCGGCGTCACCGACCGCATCGTGGAGCTCGAGGGCGGCCGCGTGGTCGCGCCTGCTGCGCCGCTCGCCGCCTGACACCGGCACAATCCCCGCCTCCGGATCCGACCTGGAGGCTGACATGGGAGTCCTCGACGACAAGGTGGCGATCGTCACCGGCTCGGCGCGCGGCATCGGCCGCGCCACCGCCGAGCTGCTGAGCGAGCACGGCGCCAAGGTGCTGATCAACGACCTCGACGCCGACCTCGCGGAGCAGACCGCGTCCGAGATCGACGGCGAGACGGTGGTGTTCGGCGGCGACCTGACCGCCTCCGGCGCCCCCGACGCGCTGGTGCAGACGGCGATCGACGCCTGGGGCAGGATCGACATCATCGTCAACAACGCCGGCTACACGATCGACGCGCCGATCCACAAGATGTCCGACGACGCGTTCCAGCGGATGCTCGACATCCACACCGTCGTCCCCTTCCGCGTCATCCGCGCCGCCGCCCCGCACCTGCGCGAGCCGGCCAAGGCCGAGCGCGAGCGCGGCGAGGAGGTGTTCCGCAAGATCGTCAACGTCTCCTCGATCTCGGGCACGATGGGAAACGCCGGCCAGGCGAACTACTCGGCCGGCAAGAGCGCCGTGGTCGGGCTGACGAAGACGCTGGCCAAGGAGTGGGGCCAGTTCAAGATCAACGTCAACGCCGTCGCCTTCGGCTGGATCGAGACCCGCCTGACCGCCTCCAAGGTCGAGGACAACACGATGGAGATCGGCGGCGAGACCGTCCAGCTCGGCATCCCCGACCAGATGCGCGGGATGGCGTCGATGTTGATCCCGCTCGGCCGCACGGGCACGCCGGAGGAGGCCGCCGGCGGCGTCTTCTTCCTGTGCTCGCCGTGGTCGAACTTCGTCCACGGCCAGGTCCTCAACATCACCGGCGGGCAGTTCACCGGCATGACGACCTAGCCCGGATCCGGGCTGGTGCGTCCTGCACGCGGGCTTGGCACTAGGCTGCCTGACATGAAGGTGGTGCAAGCAGGAGGGCTGGATCGCGACACCCCGCGGGGCGTCGTCGGCGGCCACGAGATCTCGCAGGCGACGGCCGGGGCGACGAACATCTACATGGGCGTGTTCCGCGTGCCCGCGGGGGCCCAGTCCCGGCCGCACTATCACGACTCGTGCGAGAGCGCCGTCTACATGCTGTCCGGTCAGCTGGAGGTCAGGTGGGGTGACCATCTCGAGCAGACGGTCACGATCGGGCCGGGCGACATGGTGTACGTGCCGCCGCGCGAGACCCACCTCCTCCGGAACCTCTCCGACGGCGACCCGGCGGAGTACGTGGTGGCCCGGGACTCGCCGACCGAGGACTCGGTCGAGGTCCCCTGGGCCGGCTGAGCGCGCGGCGACGAACCAAGTGAGTCACGACTAACTTGGCGCGCCGCCGCTCGCCTGGCGCTTGACATGGCGCTTAGTAAGTGAATACTCACTTCTATGCGCCCCATCTGGACCTTCGCGATCGTCTCGGTCGCCCTCTTCATGGTCGTCCTCGACAACCTCGTCGTCACCAACGCCCTCCCGGCGATCCGTGAGGACCTCGGCGCGACGATCCAGTCGCTCGAGTGGACGGTCAATGCCTACACCCTCTCCTACGCCGTGCTGCTGCTCACCGGCGCGGCGCTCGGCGACCGCTTCGGCCGGCGCCGGATGTTCCTGCTCGGCCTTGCCCTGTTCACCGCCGCCTCGGCGGCGGCGGCACTCGCGCCCACGACCGGCGCGCTGATCGCCGCGCGCGCCGTGCAGGGCGCCGGCGCCGCGGTCGTGACCCCGCTGACCCTGACGCTGCTGGCTGGTGCGTTCCCGGCCGAGCGGCGCGGCCTGGCGATCGGCGCCTGGTCGGGCATCTCCGGCCTCGGCGTCGCGCTCGGGCCGCTGGTCGGCGGGGCCGTCGTCGAGGGGATGTCGTGGCACTGGATCTTCTGGCTCAACGTGCCGATCGGGCTGGCGCTGCTGCCGCTCGCGGCGCGCCGGCTGACCGAGAGCCACGGACCGGCCCGCTCGCTCGACCTGCCGGGCGTGGGGCTCGCCAGCGCCGGCCTGCTCGGCATCGTCTACGGGATCGTGCGCGGCGCCGAGCTGGGTTGGACGAGCACCACGGTGCTGTCCTCGCTGATCGCCGGCGCGGTGCTGATGGCGGCCTTCCTGGCGTGGGAGGCGCGCGCGCCGGAGCCGATGTTGCCGCTGCGCTTCTTCCGCTCGCGCGCGTTCAGCTCGGTCAGCGTCGTGTCGCTCGCGATGTACTTCGGCGTCTTCGGGTCGATCTTCCTGCTCGCGCAGTTCTTCCAGGTCGCCCAGGGCTACTCGGCGCTCGAGGCGGGCCTGCGGACGCTGCCGTGGACCGCGATGCCGATGTTCGTCGCCCCGATCGCCGGCGTGCTGTCCGACCGGATCGGCTCACGCCCGCTGATGGCGACCGGCCTGGCGCTGCAGTCGGGCGCCATCGCCTGGCTGGCCTCGGTCTCGAGCCCGTCGGTGCCCTACGGCGAGCTCGTGGTGCCGTTCGCGATGGCCGGCATCGGGATGGCGCTGGTGTTCGCCCCGGCCGCCAACGCCGTGCTCGGCGCGGTGCGGCCGGAGGAGGCGGGCCAGGCCTCGGGCGCGACGAACGCCATCCGCGAGCTCGGCGGCGTGCTCGGCGTCGCGGTGCTCGCGACCGTGTTCGCGTCGACCGGCTCGTACGCCTCACCGCAGGAGTACACCGACGGCATGACGAGCGCGATCTGGGTCGGCGCCGCGGTGCTGGCCGTGGGCGCGGTCGCCGCGCTGTTCGTGCCGGGCCGCCGGCGCGCAGCGGTGGCGCCCGTCGCCGAGCCGGCCCCGGCGTAGGTCAACTGCGGTCGTAGAGCGCGCGGATCTCGGCGAAGATCGCGTTCGCGACCTGCTGCTGCTCGTCGCGCGTCGGGTGCTCGATGCGCTCCCACCGGATCGGGTCGCCGTACAGGACGGTCACCTTCGGGAACTGCAGCCGCTTCCAGTTGCGCACGCGCGAGGAGCCGTGGATCGCGATCGGGACGACCGGCGCGCCCGACTCGAGCGCCAGCCGGCCGATCCCGGGCCGGACCGAGTCCGACAGCTTGCCCGTGCGCGAGCGGCCGCCCTCGCTGTACATCGCGATCACGCCGCCGCGGTCGAGGATCCGGTTGGCGGTGGTGAACGCCTCCTCGTCGGCATAGCCGCGCCGCACCGGGAACACGCCCCCGTGCGTGTAGATCCACTGCATCGGCGGCTGGAACAGCTGCGACTTGGCCATGAAGCGGACCTTGCGACGGATGGCGGTGCCGAGGAAGAAGTGGTCCATGAACGAGAAGTGGTTCGGCGCGAGGATCACCGGCCCGCGCGCGGGGACCTTCTCGGACCCGATCCCGCGGGCGCGGAAGAACGTCCACGCGTACAGCGTGGTGGCGACGCGGACGGCCTCGTAGACCCAGTCCGGGTCGCGCGTGCGGGAGCGCTCGTGGAAGCGATCGAAGTGCGACGCGGGACGCGGGTCCTTGTAGACCTGGTCCTTGAGCCGGACCAGCTTCTCCTCGGTCATCGTGCGCTCATCCGCGTCAGTGGCGCTCGAGCGGCAGCTCGACCGTGAGCGTGGTGCCGCAGCCCTGCTCCGACTCGATGTCGAGCCGTCCGTCGAGCGCGTCCACGCGGTCGCGCAAGCCGTGCAGGCCGGTGCCGAGCGCGGGGTCGGCGCCGCCGACACCGTCGTCATGGACCGCGACCCGCAGGCGTCCGTCGTCGAGCTCGAGCTGCACCGACGCCTCCGTCGCGTTCGCGTACTTGGCGACGTTGGTG
This sequence comes from uncultured Solirubrobacteraceae bacterium, assembly GCA_963849695.1. Lineage (GTDB taxonomy): Bacteria > Actinomycetota > Thermoleophilia > Solirubrobacterales > Solirubrobacteraceae > DASSUW01. The sequence continues at coordinate 162,714 of CAWKIT010000016.1, read as the reverse complement.
AGCGCCTCGGCGGTGACGAAGTAGGCGGCGGCTTCCACCTGCGCCGGCAGCGGGTCCTCCGGGACGCCGCTCACGTCGACCGGCACGGGAGCGCGCGCGGCGAGCGCCTCGAGCGCCGCGCCGAGGCCGCGGTCGCTGAGCACCGCGGGATGGATGCCGCGCGCCAGCTCGCGCAGCTCCTTGACGGCGAGCTGCGCCTCCTCGCGCGCCTGGGCGATCAGCTTCATGGCGCCGTCGGGGTCGCTCTTGAAATGCGACTGGGCGAGGCCGAGCGTGACGGCGACGGAGACCATTCGCTGCTGCGCGCCGTCGTGCAGGTCGCGCTCGATCTTGCGCCGCTCGGCGTCGGCCGCCGCGATGATGCGCTGCCGCGCATCGCGCAGGTCGTGCACGCGCTCTCGCAGCGCACGGGCACGGCGGTGTTCAGGAGATTCGCCGGGGAAGCGGATCTGGCGCATCGGCTCTTCAGCCTATCTGCGCCAGGCGGCGGTGCGTGTCAGCGCGCAGGCACAGGCAGCCCGAGCGACCGCACGAAGCGGCGGAGGCGCTCCGCCGGGGTGAGCACGACGGCGCGCAGGATCACGTTGCGGCCGTCGGCGGTGCGGGAGGGGATCAGCTCGATACGGGCCATGCGGTCAGGTTGACGATCGCTCCTGAACGCGACCTCACGCCTACATCAAGGAACGATCAGTACCGCAGCCGGGGACGGTCACGGCGCCGGGGCCGGTGTTGGCGCGGGCGGCGGGGTAGGCGCCGGCTCAGGGTCCGGCGACGGCTCGGGTGCGGGCGCCGGCTCCGCCGCCACGGCCGGAGACGGCTCGGGCTCGGAAGTGGGCGCGGGCTCCGGGGGCGACTCCGGCTCGGGCGTGGACGCGGCCGGCGGTTCCGACGAGGGCGCCGGGCGGCGCCGGCGGCGGTTCGTCGTCGGAATGGTGGCGACCTCGGGGGTCGTGGTCGCGGTCTCGTCGCCGGCCCCCGGACGGCGCTCGATGCGAGGACTCCGTATGGCGCGGCGCCGCCCGCGACGAACGGCGCGAGCGCGGCCCTCGCTTCCCGCACGGTTCGTGATCCGGCGCCGGCGGCCGGTTCGCACCAGGCCCGCCACGCCCCGCTGACGGCGCGCGAGCCCGGCCTCTTGGGCCACGGTCCGCGCCCGGCCGGCGCCGGGTGCCGATCCTTCGATGGTCGCCGGACCGACCCCGCTGCCCGGTTCGCGGCCCGCCGCGACGAGGCGATCATCGTCCGCGGGCGGCGACTGCCCGCGCCCGGGCGCGGCCAAGCCTCGATCGGCGGCCGGCTCCGCCGCACGGGCCGGCGAGGGCTCGCGCTCGTCGACGGTCACCGCGGCGCCGGTCACGCCCGCACCGGCGACGACGGCGCCGACGACAACCTTCGCCGTCAGGGTCTTCACGGCCGCAGCACCGGCGACGATCGCGCCGCCACCGCCCGCCGCCGCAGCGCCGCCTCCGCTCGTCACTGCCGCGGCGCCGCCGCTCGTCACCGCCGCGCCGCCGCCCCGCCACCGCCGCGCCGCCGCCGCCCGCCACGGCGCCGCCGGCGGCCGCCCCGCCGCCCGCGGTCGTGGCCGCCGCGCCGCCGAGGATCGCCGCCTTGAGGCCGGCCGAGGGGGCGACGGGCAGGATGATCGCGAGGCCGGCGCGCTGCTGCGCGACGACGAGCCGGTACGAAGAGCATGGCGGGCACTGGCGCAGGTGGCGGCGCAGCGGCGCCCGTCGCAGCAGGCCGCCGCGGGCGGTCTCGAGCTGGCCGCGGATCTCCTCGCACGGCGTCGCGCGCGCCTCGCGGTCGGCGACCAGCGCGGTCCGCGCCTGGAACACCAGCGCCTTGACCTTCTCGGGCGCGCACCCGATCACGGTCGCGACCTCGGAGTGGCTCAGGTCGCCCAGCTCGTGCAGGACGAGCGCGCCGCGCTGGTCCTCCGGCAGCCGCCCGAGATCGGCCACCAGCTCGCGCAGGTCGGCGCGGCGGCGGACGTCGTCGGCGAGCCCGTCGAACGCCACCTCCACCTCTTCGGCGGGCACCGCGGGCCGGCGCGCCGCCAGCAGCGTCCGGCACCGGTTGCGCGCGATCGCGAACAGCCACGGGCGCACCGCTTCCGGCGCCCGGTCGGCGAGCAGCGCCCGGTGCGCGCGCAGGAAGGTCTGCTGGAGCGCGTCCTCGCCGTCCTCGCGGCTGCCCGTCATGTGGCGGCAGAACGCGAGCAGCGCAGGGTGGTGGCGGTCGTAGAGCGCCTCGAACGCGCGCGACGTCACTGCGCGCGACGAGCGCGGCGAGGGCCTCGTCGCTGAGACGGCGGAGCCGGCGGTTCGCAGATCGAGCGTCCAACGCCCCCAAGACGACCGCGGACCGCCCGTTATTCCCGCCAACCGGCCAACTATGCCGCCCACCCGCGGGTCTTCCCGAACGACCGCCCACCACGAAAGGGGAAACCCGATGTCCATCCGGCTCACCGTGGCCGCCGCGCTCGCAGCACTCGCCCTCGCCCCGGCGGCCGCGTCCGCCGACGGACCACTCCCACCCGGCTCCTGCGCGACGCATGGAGCCGCCGGCCTCGCCTATGAGACGGGCGTCAACTGCCGCTCGGTCGAGGTCGACGGCCACCCGCGCCGCTACGTCGTGTACGTGCCCGACCGCCGGCTCCCCGAGGCGCCGGTCGTGTTCATGTTCCACGGCAGCAGCGGTACCGGCGAGCAGTTCCTGCGCATCTCGGGCTGGCGCGAGCAGGCCGACCGCACCGGCCTCGTCGCCGTCTTCCCGACCGGCCTGCAGTACCGCGTGCTCGAGTCCGGCTTCCGCGTCACCAAGTGGAACGAGTTCGGCCTGCGCGCCAAGATCGACCCGGACGAGCTCCCACCCGGCTATCCCGAGGACGCGCCAATGCCCGCCGACGACACCGGCTTCGTCGACGCGATCCTCGCGGACCTCGAATCGCGGCTGCCGATCGACCGCCACCGCATCTACATGAGCGGCTTCTCCAACGGCGCGGGCTTCGCCGCCCGGCTGAGCGTCGAGCGATCGACCCGGGTCGCCGCGGCCGCCTACTCCGCCGGCGGCCTCTCGAGGGCCAAGGAGCCGGACCGCCCCGTGCCGACCTACATTACGGCCGGCACGCTCGACGACCGGCTCCTCACCCGGACCGGCCTCGCCGAGCTTCCCTCTCGATCCGGTCGAGACCTCTCGCGAACCCGGTGCTCGGCTCGTTCGTCGACCCCCAGCTCGCCACTCTGGGCCTGGACGGAGGCGATTTCGGCGCCGCCACCAGCCCGACCTCGACGCTGCTGCGCTGGCCCGCGCCTGACCCGCTGCTCCAGTTCCGGATGATCGCCCGCCTCGAGCACAGGTACCCGAACGGGGACAACAACCCCGCCGGCTTCGCCGCCGCGCCCGAGTTCTGGGACTTCTTCCGCGCCCATCGGCTCCCGTGACGATCGCCGCCGGGGGCTATCGTCCCCGGCGGCAATCGCGAGGAAGGAGCGCAGTGGCCGGGATCGAGGCGCACATCACGGGGACGGTCTGGAAGATCGAAGTGGGCGTCGGTGATGCGGTCGAGGAGGGCGACACGGTCGTGATCCTCGAGTCGATGAAGATGGAGATGCCCGTCGAGGCCGAGGACGAGGGCACCGTGAAGGAGGTCCTCGTGGCGGAGGGTCAGGCTGTCTCGGAGGGCGACACGCTCGTCGTGCTGGAGTAGTGGAGCTCGCCGGCGGCAAGCTGCGCCTCGATCACCCGGCCGAGCACGTCGCGCGGCTGACCATCGACAACCCGGCCAAGCGCAACGCGCTCGACCACGAGATCCTCGACGCCTTTGCGGCCACCCTGCCGGAGCTCGACGCCCGCTGCCTGCTGGTGACCGCCGCCGGCCCGGTCTTCTCGGCCGGCTACGACATCGGCAACCTTCCGCGTGAGCAGTTCGCCGACCGCGCCGAGGCGCTCGTGGCACATCCGTTCCACGAGGCGATCGAGGCGCTCGACGCCTACCCGTTCCCGTCGGTCGCCGCCCTCAACGGGCATGCGATCGGCGGCGGACTCGAGCTGGCGCTCACCTGCGACCTGCGCGTGGCGTCGGCGGACGCCCGGCTCGGCATGCCGCCGGCGCGGCTCGGGCTCGTCTACTCGCACACCGGCCTGCGCCGGTTCGTCGACGCGGTCGGCGCGCCCCGCACCCGCGAGCTGTTCTTCACCGCGCGCAACATCGGCGCGCGCACGGCGCTCGAGTGGGGGCTGGTGAACGAGGTGGTCGACGCGGACGAGGTGGAGGCGCGCGGAGTCGAGTACGCAGCCCGCATCGCCGCCAATGCGCCGCTGTCGCTGAGCGGCAACAAGCGCACGCTGCGCGAGCTGCTGGCCGCGGAGGGGGAGCTCGACCCGGAGGTGGAGCACGAGCTGGTCGAGCTGCGCGAGGCGTGCTTCCGCAGCGAGGACTTCCTCGAGGGCGTCCGCGCCTTCGCCGAGAAGCGCGCCCCCCGCTGGCAGGGCCGCTGAGTCGTCCGCCCCACCTCGTACGGTTGCGCGCGGCACGGCCTCGGCTTTCCGAAGGAGCGCGGATGCTGGATCTCGACGACCGCCTGGACGAGCTCAAGCAGCTCGGCCTCTATCGCCGCACCCGCATGGTGAGCGGCCCTCAGGGTCCGCGGGTGGTGCTCGACGGGCGGCCGGTACTCGTGTTGTGCTCGGGCAACAGCCTCGGGCTCGCCGACCACCCACGCGTGCGCGAGGCGGCGGCCGACGCGGCGATGCGGTGGGGCGTCGGCGCGGGCGCGCCGGCCCTGGCCTCGGGCACGATGACGCTGCACCGCCGGCTCGAGGAGCGCCTCGCCCGCTTCGTGGGCGCGGACGCCACGGTGGTGTTCGGATCCGGGTCGCTCGCCAACCTCGGCGTCATCCCGGCGCTCGCGCGCAAGGGCGAGGTCGTGTATCACGACGAGCTGGCGCACAGCTCGATCGCCGACGGCTGCCGGCTGGCCGGCGCCGAGGCGTTCGCCTACCGGCACGCGGACCCCGAGCACCTGGCCTGGGCGCTGCAGCAGTCCGACGGCCGCGGCGCGCTGATCGCGACCGACGGCGTGTTCGGGCTCGACGGCGACGTCGCGCCGCTCGAGGAGATCGTCGAGCTCGCGCACCGGCACGACGTGCGCGTGCTGGTCGACGAGGCGCAGGCGCTCGGCGCGGTCGGCCCGGGCGGGCGCGGCGCCGTCGCGGAGGCCGGGCTCGAGGACGAGGTCGACGTCGTGACCGGCTCGCTCGGCAAGGCGCTCGGCTCGTACGGCGGCTTTGCGTGCTGCGACCACGTGACCGCCCGCTACCTGGTCAACAGCGCCCGCACGCTGCTGCACTCGACCGCGCCCCCGCCGGTCGCGGTGGCGGCCGCGATGGCCGCGCTCGAGCTGCTCGAGGAGGAGCCGCGGCGGGTGGAGAAGCTGCTCGCCAACGCCGAGGCGCTGCGCGACGAGCTCGCGCGCGAGGGCTTCGAGGTCGCCGGCGCGAGCGCCCACGTCGTGCCGCTGGTGGTCGGCGACGCCGAGCCGGCCGCCCGGATCGTCGAGTACGCGCTCGAGCAGGGCGTGTTCGCCGAGGCCGTCCAGCCGCCCGCCGGCGCCGCTCGGCTGCGGCTCGCCGTGATGGCGGCGCACACCCGCGCCGAGCTCCGCGAAGCGGCCCGCGTCCTGGCCCGCGCGGCGCTGCGGGCCGGCGTCCGGCCGGGCGCCGGCGGCCCGGTGGCGCTGGCGCACGCCGACGAGCTTCCGCGCGCGGCCTGACCCCGAAGGCCGCCCGCGCTGCCCGCCGGCACCGGCCTCCTCGGCCCTCGGCAGGCGGGGCTTTCGTCGGCCGTCGCCGTCCGAAGCGAGCGCTTGCGGCAAAAGCGGCACCGGGTGTAGGGATAGGAATCCCCACCAATCAAGGAGACGCCATGGAGGCCATCATCGAGCAGGCCGGCCGCTTCGAGCCGCAGATCGGCAATGGCCACGCCGCCGCACCACCCGTGACCGACGTCGACGTCCCGTTCGCGATGGGCTGGATGCGCGACCTTCCCGACGTCCGCGACTACACGACCGGCACCGAGGAGGTCGCAACCCTCCTCAGCTCGGTCCCCGCCGGCGAGACCGTGTGCGCCGACGCTCCCAGCCTTCCGGCTCGCACCGACCTCCGCCAGTGGTGCTCGCCGATCGAGGACCAGCGGACGATCGGCTCGTGCACCGCCCAGGCCGGCGTCGGCATCGTCGAGTACTTCCAGCGCCGCGCGTTCGGCAAGCACCTCGACGGCTCACGGCTGTTCGTCTACAAGGCGACCCGCAACCTGCTCGGCCTGAGCGGCGACACCGGCGCCTGGCTGCGCAGCGCCATGGGCGCCCTGTGCACGTTCGGGGTGCCGCCGGAGAAGTACTGGCCGTACGACGTCAACAAGTACGACGTCGAGCCGCCCGCGTTCGTGTACGCGCTCGGGCAGGCCTACCAGGCGGAGAAGTTCTACCGGCTCGACCCGTCCGGCAGCACGGTCCCCGCCCGCCTGCTCGAGGACATCAAGAAGCACCTGGCGGCGGGCGTGCCGTCGATGTTCGGCTTCACCGTCTACGACTCGATCTCGCAGGCGCAGGGCTCGGGCCGCGGCCGGATCCCGTTCCCGCTCGCGACCGACCGCGTGGCCGGCGGCCACGCCGTCGCCGCCGTCGGCTACGACGACTCGATCGAGATCAAGCACAGCGGCGCATCGACGCCCACGCGCGGCGCCTTCATCATCCGCAACTCGTGGGGCACCGGCTGGGGCGACCGCGGCTACGGCTACCTGCCCTACGAGTACGTGCTGCAGCGGCTCGCCGTCGACTGGTGGGTGCTGGTCAACGCCGAGTGGCTCGACCAGGACCCGTTCAAGCAGTAATCAAGGCGCTCACACGAGCTTGCGAGTGTGAGTAAGCCGCACACTCAATCTCACACGGCTTGCGAGTGTGAGGCCGCACACTCAATCCTTCCCCTGCTGCTTCCTGGACGATCGAGGCGTCGATCAGCCACTCGACGGGGGCGTGGTCGTCGGTGTAGACCGCGCCCCCGCGCAGCGGCGGGGCCAGCCGGGTCGCGGTCTGGAGCGCGATCGGACGTAGGTCGGCGGGGAGCGTCTCCGCGGCGCGCCGCAGGTTGTCCGCGGTCGGCTCCTCCTCCGCTGCCACCAGCAGGGTGTTGACGTCCTCGAGCGGGTCGCGCGCCACGTGCGGGAAGACCTCCGCGAGCGTCGCCGACAGGACCTTCTCGAGCTCCTCCGACCCCTCGGGATGGCCGACGTTGACGACCACCACGCCGCCCGGGTTGAGCTTCTCCTTGGCGAGCGTGAAGAACTCGGTCGTGGTCAGGTAGAAGGGGATGTACGGCTGGCGATAGGCGTCGACGAAGATCGCGTCGTAGCGCTCGTCGGTCCGGCGCAGGAACGGCCTCGCGTCCTCGGTGTAGAGGTGCAGCTGGGGCCGCTCGCGCAGGCCGAACCAGCGCTTGCCGATCTCGTGCAGCTCACCGTCGATCTCGACCCCGTCGATCACCGTGTCCGGGAAGTACTCCGCGTACGCCCGCGCGGTCGTCCCGGCGCCGTTGCCGAGGATCGCGATCCGCCCGGGCGGCTCGTCGCGCACCGCGAACGGCTCGATCAGGTACCCGTCCCACACGTTGCCGGTCAGCACCGTGTCGGGCCGGTAGACGGAGTGCACCGCGAGCCCCTCGTTGAGCTCGAGGTGGCGCTCGCCGTCCGGCATCTCGACCACGCGCGCGTACTGGTACTCGGTGTCGGCCTCGTGGATGACGACGCCCTCGTCGGAGCCCTTGACGGTTCCCACGGGCACGACCACGAGCACCGCGATCGCCGCCGGCACGACCGCCCAGCGCGGCCGCAGGCCGAGCGCGGCGACCACCGCCGTGATCAGCGCGAAGGTCAGGAAGGTGCGCTGCGTGCCGATCAGCGGGATCAGCAGCAGCGAGGCGGCGAACGTCCCCACCAGCGAGCCGACGGTCGAGATCGCGTACATGCGGCCGGCCGTCTGCCCGGAGTCCTCCACCGCGTGCAGCTTCAGGCGGATCGCCCACGGCGACACCGTGCCCATCATCAGCACCGGCACCGCGACCAGCACCAGCACCCCGAACAGCGAGCCGGCGAAGGCGCCGACCGAGTAGGAGTCGAACGCCTCGACGCTGAGCGAGAGGAACGGGTCGGCTACGAACGGGATCGCCGCGAACAGCACCGACGCTGCCAGCACCGTCCCGCACAGCGCCCGCAGGGTGGGGTGGCGGTCGGCCATCCGGCCGCCGAACCAGTAGCCGATCGAGAGCGCGACGAGCACGATCGCGATCGTGTTCGCCCATACGATCGTGGAGGCGCCGAAGAAGGGCGCCATCAGCCGCGCGGCCGCGATCTCCGCGCCGAGCGTGGCCATGCCGACCGCGAAGACGAGCAGCTCCAGCGGGGGCAGCGCGCGACGGCGCGCCACCCGAGGCGCGGCGGAGGCTGGAGGTGCTGTCTCGGTCGTGGAGACGGTTCTAGTCCTCGAACGGCTCGAAGTCGACCTTGCGGGCGCCGCAGACCGGACAGAACCAGTCGCTCGGGATGTCGTCGAACGCCGTTCCGGGCGGGATGCCGCCGTCCGGATCGCCCTCGGCCGGGTCATAGATGAATCCGCACGATTGGCAGATCCACTTCTGAACTGTGGTCGTGGTCATGGGGCCAGAGGGTACCCTCGCTGCCGTGGACGGACGCCCGGCTCCCGGCGAGGAGCTCAACGCAGGCCGCGCGACGGAGCCGCGCCAGGCGGCGACCGTGATCGTCCTCCGCGGCGGCTCCGAGCGCCTCGAGGTGCTGCTCGTGCAGCGCAATCCCGCGGCGCGCTTCATGGGCGGCGCCTGGGTGTTCCCGGGCGGCGCGGTCGATGCCGGCGAGGACCACCGCGCGGCGGGCATCCGCGAGGTCCGCGAGGAGGCGGGCCTGGAGGTCGACGCACTGATCCCCTTCTCGCGCTGGATCACGCCGCCGCAGGTCAGGATCCGGTTCGACACGGTGTTCTTCCTCGCCCCCGCGCCCGCCGGCGCCGAGCCGCGGCCCGACGGCGGCGAGACCGTCGACCTGCGGTGGCTCTCTCCGGGCGGCGCCCTCTCCTCCTACCGGCGCGACGAGATCGCTCTGGTGTTCCCGACGATCAAGACGCTCGAGGCGCTCGAGGGCTTCGGCTCGGCCGACGAGCTGCTGGCGTGGGCCGACGGCCGCGAGGTCGAGCCGATCGAGCCGCAGGTCGTGGTCGAGGGCGAGGTCGCCCGCGTGGTGCTGCCGGGGGAGCCGGGCTATCGCGAGTGAGCCTCTGACCCTCGCGGTCACCGGGCCGACCGGCGACATCGGGCGCGCGTTCCTACGCGCCTGCGACCGGTCGCGCGAGATCGGGCGCGTGCTCGGGATGGCGCGGCGGCCGTTCGACCCGGGCGAGCTCGGGCTGCGCAAGACCGAGTACCGCCGGGGCGACGTGCTCGACGTCGACGCCGTCGCCGAGCTGGTGGCGGAGGCCGATGTCGTCGTCCACCTCGCGTTCATCATCATGGGCGGCCGCGAGGAGACGCGCCGGGTCAACCTCGAGGGCTCCCGCAACGTGTTCGCCGCGGCGGCTGCAGCCGCGCCGCGCGTGCGCCGGCTCGTCTACACGTCGTCGGTCGCCGCCTACGGGTTCCACTCCGACAATCCGCAACCGCTGACCGAGAACGTGCCGGCGCGCGGCAGCGAGGCGCACTACTACTCGGCCCAGAAGGCGGAGCTGGAGGCGACGCTGTTCGAGGAGGTCGCGGGGTCGCAGCTCGAGACCTACGTGCTGCGGCCGTGCATCGTCGCCGGGCCGGACGCGCTGGGGATGATCGAGGCGATCCCGTGGCCGGTGCGCCGGGCGCCGCTGACCGTGCTCCCCGATCCCGGCACGCGCTTCCAGCTCGTGCACCACGACGACGTGGCGACCGCGCTGGTCGCCGCGGCGCGCGGTGTCGGCGAGCCCGGCGTCTACAACCTCGCCGGCCCGGGCGAGCTGACCGCGGCCGACCTCGCGCGCGAGCTCGGCTGGCGGCGCGTGCCGGTGCCGCGCGCGACGGTCTCGCTCGCCGCCGCCGGCGCCCGCCTGCCGCTCGTCCCGGCCACCGCGCAATGGCTGAACGCGTTCCGCCTCCCGGTGCTCATGAGCTACGCGCGGGCGCGCAAGCAGCTTCGCTGGCGGCCGCGCCACGACGCCGCCTCCACGCTTCGGGCGACCGCCGCGGCCGCCCGCGAGCGCGGACTGGTCTAAGGGGGGTCTGTCCCCCCTCGGTACGGCTAGCCGCACTAAGAGGGTCTGACCCCCCTCACCAGGCGGAATAAGCGGTCCAAGACTGGGGTCTTCCCTGATGCGGGCGCGGTCCCGCCCCGCGAAGCTGCACCGATCCTCCCTTCCCCCTCTCTGGAGCACGTATGAACATCCAACGCTGGACGCTGGTGGTGGTCTGCGCGGCCACCGCGATGCTGATGCTCGACATCGCGGTCGTGAACACGGCCCTGTCGCGCATCGCCGAAGACCTCGACACGGGCCTGTCCGGCCTGCAGTGGGTGGTCGACGCCTACACGCTCGCGCTCGCCAGCGTCGTCCTGACCGCCGGCGCGCTCGCCGATCGTCTAGGCCGGCGGCGGCTGTTCACCATCGGGCTCGCCATCTTCACGCTCGCCTCGGTGGGCTGCGGGCTCGCGCAGGACATCGTGATGCTGAACTCGGCCCGCGCGGTGCAGGGCATCGGCGCGGCGATCATGTTCGCGGTCTCGCTCGCGCTGCTGGCCCACGCCTTCCCGGGCGCCCGCGAGCGGGCCGGCGCGCTGGCCGCGTACGGCGCCGCGATCGGCGCCTCGTTCGCGATCGGCCCGCTGGTCGGCGGCCTGCTCACCAGCGGCCTCGACTGGCAGTGGATCTTCCTCATCAATGTCCCGATCGGGCTGTTCTGCGTGTGGATCACGCGCACCCACGTCGAGGAGTCGCGCGACCCGAACGCGCACGGCATCGACTGGCCCGGCCAGGTCACGCTCACTGCCGGCCTGTTCCTGCTCGTGCTCGCGCTGCTGCGCGGCAACGAGGACGGGTGGACTTCGACCGTGATCCTCGCCGAGCTGACCGGCGCCGCGGTGGCGCTGGTCTCCTTCGTGCTGATCGAGATGCGCGTGCGCGAGCCGATGCTGCCGATGCGGCTGTTCCGCGACGCGACGTTCACGGGCGCGCAGATCGCCGCCTTCGCGATCTCGGCCTCGTTCTTCGCGATCTTCCTGTACGCGACGCTGTACCTGCAGCAGATTCTCGGCCTGTCGGCGATCGAGGCCGGCCTCGTCTATCTGCCCGGCACGATGCTGCTGCTGATCGTCTCCGGCGCCACCGCCCAACTCGGTGCGAAGGTGCCGGCGCGGACGATGATCGCGGGCGGCCTCGCGCTCGTCGCCGCCGGGATGGCGCTGTTCACGCTCGCCGACGAGACCTCCTCCTGGTGGGCCGTGATGCCCGGGCTGCTCCTCGCCTGCCTCGGGACCGGCCTCTTCAACCCCGCGCTCTCGAACGTCGCGCTCGGCGCCGTCCCGGTCGAGCAGAGCGGCCTGGCGGCCGGCGTCAACGACACGGCGCGACAGGCGGGCATCGCCGTCGGCGTCGCCGCGCTCGGCGCCCTGATCCCGGCCGAGGCCGCGCTGAACGGCGGCGGAGCGGCCGAGTACGTGGCCGGGCTGCACGACGCGTTCTTCGCGGGTGCCGTGCTGGCCGCCGCCGGCGCTGTCGCCGCCGCGCTGCTGATCGCCAAGCGCTTCGGCACCGCGGCGACGGCGGTCGAGGAGACCAAGGAGCGGCCCGCGATCACGCCGCGCCCGGTGCCCGAGGCAGCCTGATCACCCCACCTCGCTCGCGATCATCTCCGCGATCGCGAGCGAGGCCGTGGCGGCCGGCGACGGCGCGTTCAGCACGTGCACCGCGCGCCCGGTGCGGGCGAGCATGAAGTCGTCGAGCAGGGCCCCGTCGCGTCCGAGCGCCTGCGCGCGGATGCCGGCCGGGCCCGGCCGCACGTCTTGCGGGCGCAGCGCGGGCACGTAGCGGGCGGCCGCGCGGACGAGCAGGCGGCGGCTCGCGGCGTGCCCGAGCTCGGTCAGCCCGGTCCGCCACCACTTGCGAACCAGCCGTGCGGTGCCGGGCCAGCGCAGCGTCGTGCCGAGGTCGTTCCGCCTGACCGTGGTCAGCCGGTACGCGTCGCGCGCCGGCGCCAGGAGCGCGGTGGGGCCGATCAGCACCTCGCCGTCGATCGTGCGCGACAGGTGGACGCCGAGGAACGGCAACGACGGGTCGGGCACCGGATAGATCTGGCCGCGCACGAGATCGGTGCGCTCCGGCGCCAGCCGTAGGTAGGCGCCCCGGAACGGCACGATCCGGGCGTCCGGCCGCGCACCGGACGCGAGTGCGAGCCGGTCCGACCACGCGCCCGCGCACGCGACCGCGTGGCGGGCCGCGACTCTCGAATCGTCGGAGGCGAGCACGACCTCCACGTGGTCTTCGTGCTCGACCAGGGCCCGTACTGCAGCGCCTACCCGGATCTCGCCGCCGTGCTCGCGCACGTCGTCCGCATAGGCGGCGGCGACTGCGCCGAAGTCGACCATCCCCGTGTTCGGCGAGTGCAGCGCCGCGCGGCCGGCTGCGGCCGGCTCGACCGCGGCGATCTCGTCCGGGCCGAGCCGCGCGAGGTCCTGCACGCCGTTCGCGGTCGCCCGCCGCTCGAGCTCGTCGAGCCGCTCGAGCTCGTCATCGCTCACCGCCACCACCAGCTTCCCGCAGCGCTCGGCGTTGATCCCGCGGCCGGCGCAGTACTCGTACAGGGCCGACGCCCCCTCCACGCACAGGCGCGCCTTCAGCGAGCCCGGCACGTAGTAGATCCCGGCGTGGATGACACCGCTGTTGTGCGAGGTCTGGTGCCGCCCGAGCTCCGGCTCGCGCTCGAGCACGATCACTCTGCGGCCGCGAAGCGCCAGCTCGCGAGCGGTGGCGAGACCGACGATCCCTCCGCCCACGATCGCGACGTCGTGCACTAGCCGAGAAGGTCCAAGGCCGCGCCGACCACCGACTCGGCGTCGATCTGATGGTGCTCGTACAGCTCGGCGAGGTCGCCGGACTGGCCGAACCGATGCACGCCGAGGCAGCTCATCCGCACCCCGTGGATCGCCGCGAGGAAGCTCAGGGTGTGCGGGTGGCCGTCGACCAGCGACACGATCGGCTGGGGCTCGGGGAACAGCTCCTCGAGGATCCACGAGGGGCCGTCGGCCAGGCCGGCGCGCGCCTGGAAGGAGCGGAACAGCAGGTCGGCGCTGGTGATGCAGACGACCTCGGCGCCGAGCTCGTCGGCCGCCTCCATCGCCTCCGGCACCAGCGCGCCCATGACCGCGATCGTGATCCGCGAGCCGTCGCGCAGCCGGTAGCCGCCGGCCAGCACGTGCGACCGGTCGGCTTCGCCCGCGAGCGCCTGGTCGATCGGCCGCGTCGACAGCCGGAAGTAGGCAGCGGTCCCGTCCGGTCGCCCGAGCTGTGACAGCGCGTGCAGGAACGTCCACTCGAAGTCGCGCCCGAACGCCGGCTCCCATGCGACGCAGCCCGGCTGCTCGATCCCGATGGAGGGCGTGACGACCGACTGGTGGGCGCCGCCCTCGGGCCCGAGCGTGACGCCGCTCGGGGTGCCTACGAGGATCGACTGGCCGCCCGCGTAGATGCCGAACGACCACGGCTCGAGCGCGCGTGCCAGGAACGGGTCATAGATCGTCCCGACCGGCAGCAGCGGCTGGCCGTCGCGCGACCAGGTGGCGCCCAGCTCGCCGAGCAGCCCGACGAGGTTGACCTCGGCGATGCCGAGCTCGATGTGGCGGCCGTGGTCGCTCTCCCGCCAGCGCACCAGAGTGTCGGTGTCGTCGGCGAACCAATCGATGCGGTCGCCGAGGTTCCAGATCCCCGCCTTGTTGATCCAGCCGCCGAGGTTGGTCGAGGTGCCGACGTCGGGCGAGACCGTGACCACCCGCGCCGCGACCTCGGGCGCCTCGCGCTCGAGGTCGACCCAGAAGCGGCCGAACGCCTGCTGGGTCGACTCGCGGCCGGAGTGCCCGCGGCCCAGGCTCGCGGGCACGGCCGGAGGCTCGACGACCTCGGCGTGATCGCGCTGGAGCCGCGCCGCGGTGGCCGCGCACAGCTCCGCCTCCGGCGAGCCGTCCTCGAACGCCGCCCAGGGGTCGTCAGGGTCGGTTCCCAGCTCCTCCGCCAGGTCGGTGAACTGCTCGACGCTCAGCAGCGCAGAGTGGTTGGCGGGGTGACCCTCGGTCGGCAGCCGCCAGCCCTTGATCGTGTAGGCGAAGACCACGCTCGGGCGGTCGCGGACGCCGTCGGCGTTGCGGAAGCCGGCCAGCAGCGCGCCGAGGTCGTGGCCGCCGAGGTCGCGGAACGAGGCCAGCAGGTCGTCGTCGTCGCCGGGCAGGACGCCGACCTCGAGCCGCTGCCGCAGCTCGCCGGCGTCCGCGCGCAGGAGCCGCTGGTACTCCTCGTTCGGCATCGCGTCGATCCGCGCCCGCAGCTCCGGCAGCCGCTTCAGCCGAGGCCCGTACTTGACCATCTCGACGTGCCACCCGGCCGCCTCGAACATGCCGGCCAGGCGACCGGCCGCGATGTCGGGCACCACGCGGTCGAGTGACTGGCGGTTGAGGTCGACCACCCACATGACCTCGCCGAGCTTGGCCACCATCGGATCGGCGACCGCCTCCCAGATCGCGCCTTCGTCGAGCTCGGCGTCGCCGATCAGCGCGATCTGGCGGCCACCGACCGGGACGTCGAAGTGCCCGGCCACGTACCGGTGGGCGAGCGCGCCCCAGACCGGCGCGGTGGCGCCGATGCCGACCGACCCGGTCGAGTAGTCGACCGGGTCGGGGTCCTTGGTGCGTGAGGGGTACGACTGCAGCCCGCCGAACTGGCGCAGAGTCGTCAGGTACTCGCGGTCGAGCCGCCCGAGCAGGTAGTTGATCGCGTGCAGGACCGGCGAGGCGTGCGGCTTCACGCTCACGCGGTCCGGCGCCTCGAGCAGCGCGAACCACAGCGCCGTCATCAGCGACACCATCGACGCGCTCGACGCCTGGTGGCCGCCGACCTTCACGCCCGACGCGTCCGGGCGCACACGGTTGGCGTGGTGGACGATCGCGGTCGCCAGCCACAGCACGCGCTGCTGCACGCGGTCGAGGACCGCGAGGTCGAGTTCGGCTGGGGCCGGCGCTACCGCGATACAGGCATGCTAAGGCGCTCGCACGAGCTTGCGAGTGCGAGTAAGCCGCACACCGATCACCAGTAGTGTCTTCGCCCGCCGACCGCGCGGTCCATCGAGCCGAGCACCCACAGCACCGCGCCGATGAGGATCAGCACGATCCCGATCGTGTAGAGGATGCCGATGCTCAGCACCAGGCCGAGGACCAGCAATATGAGGCCAAGAAGGATCATGCTGGTCTTTTGCCCGCAAATCGCCACTTTTACACCCGCGAGCCGCGCAGCGCCGGCAGCACCTCGCCGCCCAGCACCTCGATCGCGCGCTCGACGTTGGCGGCCGAGTTGTTCTGCAGCGTGATCGCGGTGCCGCCGAGCTGCTCGAGCTCGCGGAGCCGGCCGGCGATCGCCTCAGGGTCCGAGCCGGCGACGATGTTGTCCGCGAACTCGTCGTCGGTCAGCTCGCGTTCACCGTGCTCGTACATCTCCTGCGGGCGATGCCAGTCGTCGGTGAAGTGGTCGGGCGGCTGGGCGCCCTTCCACCTGCGCACCTGCTCGAGCGCCTCGTCGTCGGACTCGGCCCACGACACCAGTGCCTGGAAGACGATTTCGCCGTCGCCCTCGCGGCCGGCCTTGCGGCGCGCCTCGCGGTAGGCATCGATCACCTCGGGCGTCGACTCGGGGTCTGGCAGCGTCCACAGCCCGTCGCCGTGCCGGCCGGCGACCTCCGCGGCCTGCGGGCCGAAGGCGGAGACCCAGATCGGCGGCTTGCGGTCGGCGAGCGTGTGCAGCTTGCAGTCCTCGAGCCGGTAGAACCGGCCCTCCTCGCTGATCGTCTCCCCGTCCCACAGGCGGCGGATGTAGCCGAGGGTCTCGTCCAGGCGCGCGATCTGGTCCGCCGGCGAGGGCCAGTCGTCGCCGACCGGGACCTCGTTCAGCGCCTCGCCTGAGCCGATGCCGAGGAACGGCCGGCCGGGGAAGAGGCGCTCGAGCGTCATCCACGCCTGCGCGATCAGCGCCGGGTGGTAGCGGGCGCCGCTGGCGGTCACGCCGGTGCCGAGCGGGATCCGCTCGGTCGCCTGGCCGGCCGCGCCGAGCCATACCCAGGCGTGGCCGGACTCGCCCGGCTCCCACCAGGGCTGGAGGTGGTCGGAGGCCGAGATGCCGTCGAAGCCGGCGCGCTCGGCCGCCACCGCGTGACGCAGCAGGTCGTCGGGCGAGAACTCCTCGTGCGAGGCGCCGTAGAAGTATCGGGTCATGCGGCCGGGGCTACCCAGAATCGGCGCCTGGATGGCGCCGTCGGATGCCGGCCGGGGCTAACTCCTACAAGCTCCAGTCCGGAAAGGCCGCCCGGCGCACGAGCACCTTCGGGTCGCCGCCGCCGTACGGCACCGTGACCACGTTGTGCCGCGCGGTCGGATCCGGCCCGCCGGTGTGGCCTAGCACCGTGCGGCCGTCCGCCGACAGGTCGAAGCCGACGAGGCCGTTCTCGAAGTCGTCGTCGAGCGCCTTCGCGTTGCCGTTCACGAGGTTGACCCGGAACGCCACCCGCGTGTCCTGGCCGACGAAGTTCGCGACCAGCCGCCTGCCGTCGGCGGACTGCTCGAGTGGCACCAGACCGCTCATCAGGCTCGGGATCCTCAGCGTCGTGATCCTGCGCAGGCTGCCGCCGTCCGGCTTGATCGTGAACACGTTGTACGACGGGGCGTCGCCGCCGCGAACGCGCATCCGGTCGTGGAGGATCCCGGCCGCCCCCCACAGCGGGTTGAGCGACTTGCGGTCGCGCGTGATCCGGATCCGCACCTTGTCCTCGAGCGAGAAGGAGTACAGGTCGGACGGCGCGTCGGATGCGCCGCTGGTGCCCGCGGTCCCGAACACGACGGAGGCGGAGTCGGGCGAGAACGAGAACCCGCGGATGCTCCCGGACGCCGCCTTGACCTCGTCGCGCTCGCGGATGTCGTAGACGAACAGCCGCCGGCCGACCACGAACCCGAGCAGCTTCGCGTCGGGCGAGAACTGCAGGTCGGCGATCGCCGACGAGCGGACGACGACCCGCGCCTTGCGGCTGCGGTCGGCGAGCCGCATCATCAACTGGTCGGGCGAGCCGTCCTTGACCCAGGCCACCCAGCGGCCGTCGGGCGAGATCTTCGGCGAATGGCCGGGGCCGATCCTGCGCGCCTGCGTGCCGTCGTCGCGCGCGACCCAGACTCGGGCGTCGCGCGCGCCCGGGTCGGACACGTAGACGAGCCTGGCCTCGGCCGGAGCCGTGACCAGCAGCGTGCACGCTGCCGCGAGCAGCATCGTCTTCGTCCGTCTCGCCACCGTGGTCCCTCCTTCATCGCCCCCACTCCCCCCGGGGTAGAACCGGCGATGGTAGCCCGAGTTTCGGGATCGGAGCGATGACGCCCACCGGATGGCCGTCGTCTGCACCGACCTCGGCGCCAGGCCCGGAAAGGGCCATAGCCTGCGCCGCCGGCTCGCGCTCCCCGGCGGCGGGCGGCCCGTGCCCGCCGCCCTGGTGAGCGAGTCAGAGGCGTCCGCGAGCCGCGCCGGTGCCCCACGTCAGGTCGGGCGGCGGGCCTCGTCGAATCCTCGAGCGCGAGTCGCCGGGCGAGCGGGCCGCCGATCTGCGGGTTACTCCCGGGCTGCCGGCTTCCGAGGCTTGCGCTGCTGCGGCACCTCGAGGCTGGGTTGGGCGCCCTTGCGGCGTGCCGCCCGGCGCTTCGGCTTGCGCTTCGGCTTGCGCTTCGGAAGCGGCGTGGGCGTCTCCGAACTCGACTCGTCGTCTTGCTCCTCGCGCCCCTCGGCCTCGAGCTCCTCGGAGTCATCGTCGGCTTCGGGCTCTTGCTCCGCGTCGCCAGACGGTCCGTCCCCGTCCGCCTCCGGTTCGTCGTCGCCCGGGTCCTCACCGCCCTGGTCATCGTCCTCGTCGGGCTCGTCCTCGTCCTCCTCGGCCTCCGGCTCCTCGTCCTCCTCGGCCTCCGGCTCCTCGTCCTCCGTACTCCTCGTCCTCCTCGGCCTCCGGCTCCTCGTCCTCGTACTCCTCGACCTCCGCCTCCTCGTCCTCCTCGGCCTCCGGCTCCTCGTCCTCGTACTCCTCGGCCTCCGCCTCCTCGTCCTCCTCGGCCTCCGGCTCCTCGTCCTCGTCCTCCTCGGCCTCCGCCTCCTCGTCCTCCTCGGCCTCCGGCTCCTCGTCCTCCTCGGCCTCCGGCTCCTCGTCCTCGTCTCCTCGGCCTCCGGCTCCTCGTCCTCGTACTCCTCCGCCTCCTCGTCCTCCGGCTCCTCGTCCTCGTACTCCTCGACCTCCGCCTCCTCGTCCTCCTCGCGCGACCGCGTCTCCTCCTCCGCGGCCGGGTTCAAGGAGCGCTGCTCGCGCAGGAGGGTCCGGCCCTTGAATGCAGCGAACCCGGCGGCGTAGAGGATCGCTCCGGCGGCCATCGCGCGGCTCGCAGACAGCCCGGTCTTGCGCTTCGGCTCGTCCCTGCTGTCGCGAATCGCGCTGATGGCCGCTTCGATGGCCGCGTTTTTCAGCTGGTCCGTCGGGCTCGGTTGTCTCTTGAAAAGTCTCATGCGTTTCTCCAGCTAGCGGGGGCGGTTTGCGAGGCCATACCCACGGCGGCGACCGTCCGCGTGGGCGCGGTCATTGTTGCGACCTGACCGGTGGGCACGATACGCCGACTCACGGACGTGGCTCTGCGGCGCCGAATGTCTAGGTGCTGTGGGCCATCGCCGGATAGGCTCGTGACGCTGTGCTCGTCAGGCGAGAGATCTGGCATCTAGAGGCGAACGGTCCCTGGGACCCGTACACGCTCGCATACGCCAAGGCGATACGCGAGATGCAGGGTCGGCAGTTTCCGGCCGACCCGACGAGCTATGACTATCAGGCGGCCATGCACGGGACCGACGCTACTCCGGGGAACGGCCCCGACGGTGTCTGGAACATGTGCCAGCACCAGAGCTGGTTCTTCCTTCCCTGGCATCGGATGTACATCCTGTGGTTCGAGCGCATCGTGCGCGACATCGTCACGGCGCAGGGAGGCCCGGCCGACTGGGCCCTCCCATACTGGAACTGGCAGACGAACCGGGCGCTGCCGCCGGCGTTTCGTGAGCCGAACCTACCCGCCGACGCCGGTGGTGGCCTCAACCCGCTGTTCATCGCGAATCGCGTTCGCGTCAACGATGGGACGCCGATGGTCCCCGCGATCGTGGATTCCACCGCGGCGGAAGCCACGATTCCCTTCGTCGGCGGGGCCGCTGGCGCGTTCGGGTTCGGTGGCGGCGTGATCGACGCGCCGTCGCATTTCGGCGCCGGCATGACAGGGCAGCTCGAGCGCCAGCCGCACAACAACGTCCACAGGACGATCAGCGGCACGATGGGCACGGCGGCAAGTCCTCTGGACCCGATCTTCTGGCTGCACCACGCGCAGGTCGACCGCCTGTGGGGCCGCTGGCTCCGGCTGGGCGGCGGACGCAGCGACCCCTCCGACGTCCGCTGGCTCGACCAGCGGTTCGAGTTCTACGACCCGAGCCGAACCAAGGTCCCCCAGACACCGCGCGACGTGCTCTCGACCACGGCACTCGACTACCGTTACGAGGACGATCCACCGCCGACCGCGGTCCCGCTGTCGGCGCTCGCTTCCGATCACGCGGACGCGGCGCTGGCGCGACTGAGGACGATCACGATGCCGCTCGACAATCCGGAGGAGCTGGGCGCCTCGGGACCGCTCGAACTCGGAGCAGGCGTCACCTCCGCGAACATCGACCTGGCCCCCGCAGCGCAGGAGCACGTCAGGGCGCTCGCGGTGCCCGAGACCAGTCCGTCGACCGCGGCGCTGATCGTCGAGGGCATCGCGCTCGACGACCCGGCGACGCCGACGTACGAGGTGTACCTCAACATGTCCGACGTGGGCGCCGGAGGGCAGCACGGTAGCTCCCACTTCGTCGGCTTTCTCGAGTTTTTCGGCATCGATCACGAGCACGGCGAGCAAGCGGACCACACCGGAGGCGCCAAGCGCGTCTTCGACATCACGAGCCTCGTGTACCAGCTCCAGCAGCAGGGCGCGTGGGACCCGGCGAGGGCGCGAGTCAGCTTCGTCCCGGCGCGCGTCTTCGAGGACGCGGAGACCGGCGAGCTTCTGCCCCCGCCGATCGACGGCGAGCCCGGCGTGCACATCGGCGACGTTCGCATCGTCGTCGAGTAACGGCAGGCCGCTTTCGCTGACGTCGCTCCCGGCCGGATGAGAGGTGCGACTTGGTCGCTGCGGACCTGACCGACTGGGGCGGTGTCGCACTCGGCCCGATCGTCGACTGCATCGTTCATCTGGGGACCGGACACCCGTCGGCTGACGACCGCGCGTGGCGCGACCTGGCGGAAGTCGACCGCCGCCGCCTGTTCGTGTCGGGCGCCGACTCCAAGCACATCCGCGTCTATGACGCACGCACGGGCGCCCAGCTGCGCGACTACTTCGCCGGTGACGACGCCGGCTTCATCAACGACGTGATCGTCACCAAGCGCGGCGCCTACTTCACCGACTCCAACAACGCGTGGCTGTACTTCATCCCGTTCGGCGACGAGGGCGAGCTCGGCGAGCTGAGGCGCATCCCGCTCGGCGGCGACTACGTCATCGATGCAGGCTTCAACGCCAACGGGATCGTCGCGGCACGCGGCGGCAAGTCGTTGATCGTCGTCAAGAGCAACACGGGCGAGCTGTTCGAGGTCGACGCCGCGACGGGATCGCCGACCGGCATCGAGCTCACCGGCGGCGACCCGGAAACTGTCGTCGGGATCACACGGCCGATCCACAGCGACCTGTTCCAGGTCCCGACCACCATCGCGCGCTCCGGCGGCCGCAACTACGTGGTCAATGCGAAGTTCGGCCTGCCCAACCCCGGCGGCTCGTTCGAGATCGTGAAAGTCCCGAAGCGGTAGATCTCTCGCCGTGCGGCGGCCGCGGCGTGGCCCGCGGCCGCCGGCTCCACCTCATCGCGAACTCGCCGGCGCGGCCCGAGCGACAGTCCGCGGCGCCAGCCAGAGCACCGGCGCAGCCACGATCACGGCCGCGCCGAGCGCCAGGGCGGCGACACCGATCGAGTCGAGCGCGTAGCCGCCCAAGAGGGCGAGTGCGGCGCCGAACAGCGCGGAGACCAGATCGTTGAAGCCGAGCATGCTGCCGCGCTCGCTCGGGGCGGTCGCGTCGACCAGCTGTGCCGTCGCCGCGACGAAGGACAGGTTCCACCCCACGCCGAGGCCGAACAGCAGCAGCGCGGTCGCCGCCACGCTCTCGATCCACAACAGCCCGAGCGTCGAGGCCGCCATCACCAGCAGACCGCCGAAGAGCGCCACCGGCCGCCCGATCCGGTCGATCACGGTCCCGACCACCAGCACGAGCGCGTACATCCCGAGCACATGGGCGCCGATGATCGGGAACACGTCGCCCTGCTCGTGGTGATGATGCTCGACGACGACGTAGCCGCTCAGGTTCATCACCGACACCATCACACCGAAGCTCGCCAGAGCGGCGAGCATGGCGGGCCGGACGCCAGGGCGAACGAGGATCTCCGAGAGCGGTGCCGCGGGCGGTCCCTCCGTGACGCCATGGCCGGCCGCGATCACCTCGGCGATCCGCTTGGGATCGGGCCGCACGAGCAGCACGAGCGCGAGCGCGAGCAGGCTGATCCCGCCCGCGGCCAGCCACGGGACGGTCAGCGCCGCGGCATCGAGCTCGCGGCCCGCGAACAGGGGCCCGAACACCGCCGGGCCGAGGATCGCGCCGAACACCGACCCGAAGAGCACGTATGAGATGCCGCGGGCGCGCCGCTCAGGCGGATACATGTCGCCGGCCGCCGTCCGGATGAGCAGCGCGATCCCGCTCGCAGCACCGGTCATCAGGAAGCCGAGGATCAGGAGCGGCGCCGAGTCGACAGCGGTCGCCAGTGCCACCAGACCACAACCCGCCGCGGCCAACAGAAACCCGGTTGCTACGACCGGACGGCGCCCGAGCCGATCCATCGCGCGCCCCGCGGGCAGCGCGGTCACGGCGGAGGCGAAGAGGAAGATCGCCGGCCCCAGCCCCAACAGGCCCTGGATGCCCGTCACGAGCACGAACGTGATCGACGAGACGGCGGCCACGAGCTGGAGCACCGCGGAGTAGACAGCCATCGTCGTCGCGAGGATCAACGTGTTGCGCCCGACGTTGAGCTGCGTGGCGACCGGGGGCGTCAAACAGCCGATTCAATCAGGCGGAGCCCTCGCGCCCGGCGGTAACCGCGGTGCAGCGCAGCGGCGGGTTGGGAGCGTGCGGGCGGGCGGCCCGTCGGCGCCCCGGGTTCGGACGGCTCTGAGCTGGGAAGTAACTCCTTCTACGGCCCGCGTCGTGGGCCCGGAATCCGCGGGAGAAGGCCACAGTGAATCAGGAGCAACCGCACGACCTAGCGTGCATCGAGCGACGGCGCGCGCAGCGAGCGGGATGGTGACCCGAGAGCTGCGTCGGGCAAGCCGGCGCGGGGACGACTCGAAAGCTTGCGCCACGCCCTCGAGTGGCCCCTGCGGTGGCTCCGCGAGATGTTTGCCAGGGGCTCCCGATGGCTGCGTCGGCGCCTCAGGTTCGCGCCGTCGTCGATCCGCGACGCGTTCCGAGGATTGACCACTGGCCGCGGCTTCGGGTTCTGGTGGCTCGTCGTGACCCTACTGCTGGCCGGGGTCGTCGGCCTTCTCGTGGCCGCGCTCCTGACCCCGGTGATGGGGCTCCTGGCGTGCCTGGCGGTCGCGGTCTGGTTCCTCATCCGCAAGGGCGCCGGTAACGCGCGCGATGAGCGCGACTCCGCCGCTACGGCGTGAGGTCGGCGCGGGCCGTCGCGCGTCCCAGGGTCAGTCAGCCGGCCTCCGGCCGCACATGCCCGTGTCCCGCGGGGACCTCGGCGTCAGCCGGTCCGCGACGTCCGCAGCAACGCGACTGGCAAGCGCCTTCACGCCGATAGGGCCCGCCCATGATTGCCGCAACGACAGTCGCGGGCATACGCCGAGTTCAAGACGAAACCACGAGGGGATGGCAACCGAATGGCGGTAGCTCAACGACAGGGCGGCTATATGGAACGGCCCCGCCCAAGCGGCCTGGCCGATGTGATCGACATCATCCTCGACAAGGGGTTGGTGATCGACGCCTACGTACGCGTGTCCCTCATAGGCATCGAGCTGCTGACGATCGACGCGCGCATCGTGATCGCGAGCGTCGACACCTACCTGCGCTTCGCCGAGGCCGTCGGCCGCCTCAACATCGCCGAGACCAGCGATTCCGTCGGCCTGCCCGAGCTCTTGGACGGCTTTTCGCAAAGTGACGACAGCTAAGCCTCGATCTACCGATGACCCGTGGATGCCTCGGCGCCGCGCGGATCGGTGGATTGAGGGCTAAAAGGCCGGGGGCGTGGTCGCGGCTCAGGTGGCGCGCCGCACCGCCTTCGCCGCTTCCTTGACGTCTTCCTGGATGGATTCGACCGCTTCCGGCGTGACCCGGCGCAGTCGCTGGACACCGGCCTCCGCCAAGGCTCCGGCTCCTGCCCCATAGAGCGCTGCCATCAGCAGCGCGCCGCGTGTGGTGTCCTGTTGCCCGAGTGCCGCGATCGCCGCCGTCGTCAGCGCACCGAACGCTCCCAGAGTTCGCATGCTCGCAGGGCCAGGTGTCGCCCTTCGGATCGACCTTGACGCGCCACGGCCGCGGAGGCTCGTGAGTAGTGCGATATGGCGCATTGACGCGCGGCTCTTCAGACAGTCGGGCTACCTTCGGAGCAACTCTCCTCCGACCGGCCGGTTAGAGTCGGCAGAGACGGCTGACCGTCTGAGCTACCCGTGGAAGCCACAGCACTGCACGCACCGGCCGGCCTGACCCGGCTGCCGCTCCGCACCCCGCTCCTGCGGGTTCGCTCCGACGAGCAGCTGCTGGCGCTGTTCCGTGCCGGCAACGACGAGGCGTTCAGCGTGATCCACGACCGCTACCGCCAGCGGCTGTTCGCGTACGTGCGCCAGATGCTCGGGAGCGGTCCGCGCCAGGACGCCGAGGACGTCCTGCAGGACGTGTTCGTACGTGCCTACGGAGCGCTGCGCGCGGACGAGCGGGCCGTGCACCTGCGCGCGTGGCTGTACCGCGTGGCGCACAACCGCTGCATCGACCACATGCGCCGGCCCGTGCCGCCGGCCGCCGACGTGTTCGAGGTCTCCCGCAAGCCGCTGCACGACCCGATCGAGGAGGCGCAGCGGCGCGCCGACCTCACTCAGCTGGTCGATGACGTCGGGCGGCTGCCCGATCAGCAGCGCTCGGCGCTGCTGATGCGCGAGATCGACGGCATGTCGTACGCCCACCTCGCGGCAGCTCTCGACGTGACCGTTCCCGCAGTCAAGTCGCTGCTGGTCCGAGCGCGGCTCGGACTCGTGGAGGCGGCCGAGGCGCGTGACGCCGACTGCGACGAGATCCGCAGCGACCTGATGAGCAGCTATGACCGCGGCGTCAAGGCGTCCGGCCGCGCGCGCCGGCACCTGCGCACGTGCGACGGCTGCCGGGAGTACCGGGCGGCGCTGCGCGGGATCCGCAGCTCGTTCGCGGCCCTGAGCCCCGCAGGCGCGGGCCCGCTGGCGATGGCGGGCGCGAAGCTGCTGGGCTTCGGAGGGGCCGGCGGCGGTGCCGCCGCGGGCGGCTCGGCTGCCGCGGGTGGCGGCGCCGCGGCCGCCGGCGGCGTGGCGACGGTGAGCGCCTGCAAGGTCGCGGCCGTGGTCTGCACGGCGGCACTGACGGCCGGCGGCGCGGTCGAGGTCCGCCACCTCACGGAAAGCCGGCGCGAGGCTCCGGCGAGCTCCGCCGTCGAGGCTGCTGCCGGGACGCGGGCCGCCGAAGCGCCGCGCGGGCCCGCTTTCGTTCCGCCCGACAAGGTGTACGCCTCTGTGCCCAGGATCCGGCACCGGCCTGCCGCCGCCGAGCCGCGCGAGATGACGGAGGCTCGTGCGCCGTCGATCGAGCGCACGCTCGAGAAGCCGGCCGTGGCGCCGGTGGCGGAGGCACCGGTCGCGGAGGAGGAGCAGGAGCCCGTCGTGCCGGCGGCCGGGTCGGACGAGCCGGGGGAGTCGGGCGGAGTGCTCGCACCGGCGCCGCTCTCCGACGAGACCACCGAGTCGCCCGCCGCCGCGATCCCCGGCTCGACCGAGCCGGTCGCGCCCGAGGCGGGGGTGCCCGACTCCCCCGCCGCGGCGCCGGCCGCCGAGGCCCAGCCCGCCTCACCGCCCGCCGAGCACCCATCCCCGCGGTCCCCGTAGTCTGGCCGGCTCGCACGCGATCCAGCGGCCGCTAGGCTCGTTCGGGCATCACGTGCACCTCGAACCGCTGACACACGAAGCGCTGGTCGTCCGCCGCGGGCAGCGGTCCGGCCTCTACACGATCGTCGCCGTCCACTCGACCGCGCGCGGACCGTCGCTCGGCGGCTGCCGCATGTGGACGTACGCCGACACGCGCGAGGCCGTCCGGGACGCGCTGCGGCTCTCGCGTGCGATGACGTCGAAGTCGGCGGTCGCCGGCCTGCCCCTGGGCGGCGGCAAGGGCGTGATCATGCTGCCGGCGGGCAGCGCCGCACCGGACGGCGACGACCGCCGGGCAGTGCTGCTCGACTTCGCCGACACGGTCGACATGCTCGACGGCCAGTACCTGACGGCGGAGGATGTCGGTACGTCCGAGCCGGACATGGAGACGATCGCGGAGAACACCCGCTACGTCACCGGGCTGTCCACCGAGGGCGGCGGTTCAGGGGACCCGAGTCCGTGGACCGCGCTCGGGGTCGAGGCCGCGATCCGAGTGGCGTGCGAGCGCGTGTTCGGCACCACCTCGCTCGAGGGTCGCCGGGTGGCCGTCGTCGGCGTCGGCCATGTCGGCGGCCGGCTCGCCGAGCTGCTCGCGGAGGGCGGCGCCGAGCTCGTGCTGGCCGACATCGACGACCGCCGCCGGGGCCTGGCCGATCGCCTCGCCGCCGAGTGGACCGATCCGGCTTCGGCGCTGACCGCCGACGTCGACGTCCTCGCTCCCTGCGCGCTGGGCGGCGTGCTCGACGAGGCGCTCGTCCCGAGGCTGCGCGCGCGTGCGATCGCCGGC
The DNA here is from genome assembly GCA_963849695.1 of uncultured Solirubrobacteraceae bacterium. GTDB lineage: Bacteria > Actinomycetota > Thermoleophilia > Solirubrobacterales > Solirubrobacteraceae > DASSUW01. Next base: position 136,301 of record CAWKIT010000016.1, on the reverse strand, counting down.
GCCGCGAACAACCAGCTGGCCCATGAGTCGGTCGGCGAGCTGCTGGCCGAGCGCGGGATCCTGTGGGTGCCCGACTTCATCGCCAACGCCGGCGGCGTCGTCAACATCGCCGTCGAGCTCGAGCCCGAGGGCTACGACACCGACCGGGCCGAGCTCCGGGTCCGCGCGATCGCCGACACCGTCCGCGCGGTGCTCGATCACGCCGACGCCGCCGGGACGACGCCCCTGGAGGCGGCGGACGAGATCGCCCGCCGGCGGGTCGACGAGGCGGCCTCGGCGGCTGCTTAGCGCCGGCCGCGGCGCCGGGCGGCCCGGCCGCGTCGGCGCAAGGCCGACGCGGCTCCAGGCGAGCATCAGCGGCGGTCTATCGGTGCCAGCCGCCGAACAGCCGGTAGCGGACGGTTGCGTCGCCGAGCTTCAGGCCGGCGGGGACGGTGCCGGCGGGCAGGCCGAACGCGGCGTTGAGCGCGGCGGCAGCCTGTGTGGTGAGTGAGCCGCCGACCGGCCCGAGCCTGAGCGTGCCGAAGCCGAGGGTCGGCCGGGCGCGCGAGAAGTCGAGCTCGAGGATCGGTACACGGGCGTTGCCGACGAGTGCGGTGAGCTGGCCGCGCAGCGGATCGATGACGAAGTCGGTCAGGTTGACCGTGGTCTGGCCGGCTGTGAGCGAGATGCCGCCGCTGTGGCGGATCAGGCCGGTGCGGAGCGCGTTGCGCAGCGAGTTGGTGATCGGGAACGACAGCTCGTCGGCGCTGAGCGCGCGGGCCGGCGCGATCGGCGCCGGGGTGACGCCGAGCCCGGTGAGGGCGCTGACGGCGGCTGGGTCGAGCTTGAGCGTGGTGGCGCCATAGGCTCGGTGGTCGCCGCCGCGGGCGGCGGCGGGGGCCGCGGCGATCGCGAGCACCGCCAGCAACGAGAGCGCTGCCAGGGTCAGGCGACGGGGGCGAGGGACGTGAAGGGACACGCTATGACCTCCTGCTTGGATCGGCATTGACGCTTCCTGCTACGGCCGCCGACGGCGTTTTGGTTGACGACTTCGGTCAACCGGGCTCGGGTGCGCCTGCGTAGTGTCGGTCGTGACGCCTGGTCCTCATGCCGTCGTCGCCCAAGACCCCGCATGCGCGAGACTTGCGCGTCGTATGGCTCGCGAGAAGCGGCGACCCGAACGCGAAGAGCGCCGGCTGGCCAGGCGGCTCGGCAGCCGCGACGGCGATGCGCTGCGCGACGTCTACGAGCTGTACGGTCGCACGACGTTCGGGTTCCTGGTCGGGGTGTTGCGGGATCGTGCGGCCGCCGAGGACGTCCAGCAGCAGGTATTCCTGGAGGTGTGGCAGCGAGCGGCCAGCTATGACCCCGAGCGGGGCAGCCTGTTGACGTGGATCATGACGATCGCGCGCAGCCGCGCGATCGACGAGCTGCGCCGTCGGGTTCCCGAACCGCGCGACCCGGGCGGCGCGATCGCGCTGCTCGAGTCCCGCGGTCGCGATGACAGCCAGCTCGACGCGCTGGTCGACCAGTGGCAGCTCGCGCATCTGCTCGGGCGGCTGCCCGCGGGCGAGGCCGACCTGTTGCGTCGCCGGTTCTACGTCGACCAGACGCAGGCCGAGATCGCTGCCGAGACCGGGATCGCGCTCGGAACCGTCAAGGCGCGTATGCGCAGCGGCCTGGAGACCCTGCGGACGATGATCGACGAGGAGCGTCGGTGAGCCGCCGCGAGGACCCCGAGCTGACCGCGTACCTGCTCGGTGAGCTCGACCGCGACGCAGCGGCCGCCTTCGAGACCGCGATGGCCGGCGATCCGCAGCTGCGTGAGCGCGTCGACCTACTCCGACCTCTCGTTGACCGGCTCGAGCGACTGCCGGACGCGGCCTGGCAGCCGCCCGCGCCGCCGCCGCTGGCTCCCCTGCCCGCGCCACGAGGGACGCGGGGTCGCCGGCCGGTGTTGCGACCGGTCGCCGCGGTCGCATTCGCGGTCGTGCTGCTCGCCGTCGGGGTCGGCGTCGGCCTGCTCGTCGCCGAGGACGATCCGCCTCGTTCCGCGCCGGCTCCGGTCGTGCAGCGGGCCTTCCTGGCACCGGTCGACGCCGACGCCGACGCCGGGGCGCGGGGACGCGCTGCGGTCGTGGCCGGACCGGATCGCGGCGTCAACCTGACCGTGTCCGGGCTGGAGCCGCTCGCCGGCGACGGCTTCTACGAGCTGTGGCTCCTCGGCCGCGGCGGTGAGCTGGTGTCGCTCGGAGCGTTCGAGGTGGATCGTGAAGGCTCTGCGGCGGTCAGCGTCCCGCTGCCGGTCGACCCGGGCGGTTTCCAGTTCTTCGACGTATCGCGCGAGCCGGGCGACGGTGACCCGGGCCACTCCGGCGCTTCGGTGCTACGAGGCCGCACGGCCGGGGCTTAGAGCACGATCGCCGATGAGGATCCATCTGCTCGAACGCGAACAGCTCGTTGCGGCGCCGCCGCGGCCGGTGTTCGCGTTTTTCGCACGCGCCCGCAACCTCGAGCGGATCACGCCACCGTGGCTGCGGTTCGCCGTGCTCACGCCGGAGCCCATCGAGATGGCGCGCGGCACCGAGATCGCCTACCGGCTGCGGCTGCGCGGCATTCCGGTCAGCTGGACGTCGCGGATCGAGTGGTGGGAAGCCGACCGGCTGTTCGTGGACCGGCAGCTGCGAGGCCCGTACCGGCTGTGGGTGCACCGGCACGAGTTCGCCGCCGTAGCCGGTGGGACGCTGGTTCGCGACCGGGTGCGGTACGCCCTGCCGCTCGGCGCGCTCGGCACGGTCGCCCACGCGGCGATCGTGCGCCGCGACCTCGAGCGGATCTTCGACTTCCGGCGCGACACCGTGCGGCAATTGCTCGGGTGACCTCACTCGTCGCTCACGCCCGCCCCTCGTCACGCAGCTTCTCGAGGTGCGCCCGCAACGTCAGCGCGGCCGCCGGTCTCAGCTGGGCCGGGGCATCCGACCACGCGGCATCGAGCAGCTCGTCCTCGCCGGAAAGCCCGCGCTCGAGTGCTTCGACGAGGCGCCGCTCGCGTTCCAGCCGGTGTGCGATGTAGCCGTCGAGCTTGGCCCGCACTTCCCAGACCGGCGGCCCGTGGCCGGGGCACAGCACCCCGAGGTCGAGCTCGCGCAGCCGCCGCAACCCGTCCAGGTAGCCGGCAAGGTTGCCCGACACGAACACGCTGCCCTCGCCCAGCACCGCGTCGCCCGTGAACCCGGCGCGGCCGGCGACGAACGCGAGGTGGTCGTCGGAGTGGCCCGGTAGCGCCATGGCGAGCAGCGGACCGAAGACGTCGCCTTCAACCGCGCCGTCGCGCGCGGAGACGACCTGCACGTCACCGACGCGCGAGAGCAGGCCGCGTACGCCCGCCGCATGATCGGAGTGATCGTGCGTCAGAGCGATCCCCTCGGCTCCCCCGCGCGCAGCCACCTCGGCCGCGACCGCGTCGAGATGCGCATCGAGAGCCGGCCCGGGGTCGACCACCCAGCCCCCGACCACCCACGTGTTCGTGCCGGACAGCGTCAGTGGGCTCGGGTTGCCGGCGCGGACGAGCGCGATGTCGTGGGCCGCGAGGTCGCCGGCGCTCAACGCGGTACGAGCCGGTAGACCGGGCCGTCGAGCGAGGTCACGTACACGCGGCGCCTGGCGTCCTCTCCGAACGACGAGAGCGCGTCGACCTCGAGCCGCGTCTGCCGCACGTCGCGGGCGCGGCCGTTGCTGAGCCGCGCGGACTCGATCCGTCCGCGACAGAAGTCCCCGAACACGTAGCGCCCGCGCAGCGCCGACAACACGGGATCGCGGACCACGACGCCGCCCGTGATCGAGCAGTTGCCGTCCGAATGGAAGCGCTGGATGACCGGCGGCAGGTGCCCGGGCGCGGCCTCGCCCGACGCGTAGCGGCTCCGCCCCTCCCACACGCGCCACCCGAGGTTCGCCCCGGCGCGGCGGATGATCGAGACCTCCTCGACCTCGCCCTGGCCGACGTCGGCGACCACCAGGTGCCCCCGCGGCGTGAACGCGAACCGCCACGGGTTCCGCAGCCCGTAGGCATAGACCTCCGGCCGCGCGCCGCTGCGGCCGGCGAACGGGTTGGACGACGGCACGCGGTAAGGGCGGCCTCCCTCACGCCGCGGATCGAATCGCAGGATCTTGCCCAGCAGCGTTCCCAGGTTCTGTCCGTTGCCGCGCGAGCCGTGCAGGTCTCCGCCCCCGCCGCCGTCACCGAGCCCGGCGTACAGGAGACCGTCCGGACCGAACAGCAGCAGCCCGCCGTTGTGGTTGGAGGCCGGGTGGGACACCGACAGCACGAGACGCGCGGAGCCGTGGTCGGCCCGCTCGACGCTCGCGCGGCGGTACTCGACGATCCGGATGGCGCCGTCCGGCGCCGTGTAGTAGACGTAGAAGCGACCGCTCGACGCGTAGTCCGGCGCGAACGCGAGCGACAGCAGGCCGCGCTCCCCGCCTGACGCGATGCGGTCGGACACGTCGAGGAACGGGCGATCCACCTTGCGGCCGTCGCGCACCACGCGCACGCGGCCGGCCTGCTCGACCACGAAGAGGCGCCGGCGATCGCCGCGAGGAGCGGTGACGTACACCGGGTCCTCGAACGTCCCGATGCGCTGAAGCCGCAAACCGGGCCGCGCCACCGGGGTGGCGGTGGGCGCCGGCGTGGCCGTCGCGGTGGCGGCCGGCGGCTCGGTGGGCGTCGGGGTCGGCGTGCTCTGCGCCGTCGCGCGGTCTCCCCCGCCACCGCATCCGAGCGCCAGCGTCACGGCCGACGCGACGAGCACGGGCATGCACCTCACCACGCCAAGGATGACAGGCACAGCGCTCGCGCCCGCCGGTCGCGGGCGCCGGGCCGGTCACCCTCTCTCAACGCACCGGATCCCGGGAACTTGCGGTCTGTACACGTCGCGTGTACTACCGGGCGACCAGCTGCTCGAACAGGCGGTCGAGCTCGGCAGCCGGGTCGGTCGTCAGCCCGGTGTGGACCGGCGACGCCTGCACGACCGTGCTGGACGGGGCGGTCAGCCAGTGGAAGCGCTCGGACGGCTCGAGCGCCGCGATCGGGCCGCCGTCGGGGGTGCCGGCGGCCACCCGCTCCAGCGCGCTCAGGTGGGCACGCACCTCGTCGGCGTCGCGGTCCGGCGCCAGAGCCGCCATCGCCGCGGCGTCGAGTCCCGTGCGCGCCCCGAGGAACCGCAGCCGGCGGCAGAACAGCAGGACGCCCGCGTTCAAGCATTCGCCACGTTCTACGTGCGGGACGACCCGCAGGATCGAATACTGGAAGTCCTCACGTCCGGACACGCTCAGCCTCCTCGATCCAGTCGCGCGGCGCCTCCAGCCGCCGCGCCAGGTGCTCGGCATAGGGCGCGCCGTCCGCCCAGGCGTGCGGGACCAGCGCGGCCGCGGCATCCGGCCGGGCAAGCTCGGCGAGCCGTGCGTCGGCCTCCAGGAGCGACCCGGCAGCGGCGAGCAGCACGTGGTCGCGGATTCCGCCGAACGGGCGCCGCGCCGCCTCCAGCGGGTCGCCGGAGCCGTGATGGACGTACAGCGCGGCCCCGTGGTCGATCAGGAACAGCCTGCCGTGCCACAGCAGCAGGTTCGGGTTGCGCGGCGTGCGGTCGACGTTCTCGACCAGCGTGTCGAGCCATACGACGGCGGCCGCGAGGTCGGGCGGTCGGTGGCCGCGCCGGGTTGTAGGGCAGCGCGCCCGGCAGGAAGTCGACCCCGAGGTTGAGGCCCGTGCTGGCGCGGATCAGATCCTGGATCTCGGGATCGGGCTCGGCGCGCGCCATCTCGCCGTCGAGCTCCACCAGCACGAGCTCCGGGACCGGCAGCCCGAGCGCCCGTGCCAGCTCCCCGACCACGATCTCGGCCGCCAGCGCCTTCGGCCCCTGGCCGGCGCCGCGGAACTTCACGACGTACAGGCCGTCGTCGTCCGCCTCCACCAGGCCCGGCAGCGAGCCGCCCTCGCGCAAGGGGGTCACGTAGCGGGTCGCGGTCACCGTGCGCAGCACGGCTGGCATGATGGCGGCTGTGGGGGCACTGATGCCGACGCTGCTGTGGGAGCCGCCCGCGGAGACGGTCGAGCGGGCCGTGATGACCCGCTACATGCGCGAGCACGGCCACACGACCTACGACGATCTCTGGCGCTGGTCGGTCGACGACCTCGAGGGGTTCTGGGCGTCGATCTGGAGGTTCTTCGGGGTCGAGGGCGGCTACGAGCGGGTGCTGGCGAGCGCCGACATGCCGGGCGCCGAGTGGTTCCCGGGCGCCGAGGTGAGCTATCCGGAGCATCTGTTCCGCGGCAAGGACCCGGACACGGTCGCCATCGTCCACGCCTCCGAGCTGCGCGAGCAGGCCGAGGTGACGTGGGGCGAGCTGCGCGAGATGGTCGCCCGCATAGCCGGCGGCCTGCGCGCGCTCGGCGTCGAGCGCGGCGACCGCGTGGCCGCCTACATGCCGAACATCCCCGAGGCGGTCGCCGGCTTCCTGGCCACCGCGTCGATCGGGGCGGTGTGGTCGAGCTGCTCGCCCGACTTCGGAGCGCGCTCGGTGATCGACCGCTTCGCCCAGATCGAGCCGAAGGTGCTGCTGGCGGTCGACGGCTACCGCTACAACGGCCGCGACTTCGACCGCCGCGAGGTCGTCGACGGGATCGCCGCCGAGGTCGGCGGGCGCGTCGTGCGGCTCGGCTACCTCGACGGCTCCGGCTGGCAGGACGGCTTCGAGCAGCCCGGCGACCTGGCGTTCGAGCGTGTGCCGTTCGACCATCCCCTGTGGGTCCTGTACTCGTCCGGCACCACCGGCCTGCCGAAGGCGATCGTCCAGGGCCAGGGCGGGATCCTCCTCGAGCACCTCAAGAAGCTGCACCTGCACGTCGACGCCCAGGCCGGCGACCGCGTCTTCTGGTTCACGACGACCGGCTGGATGATGTGGAACTTCCTCGTCTCCGGCCTGCTCACCGAGGCCGCGATCGTGCTCTACGACGGCAGCCCCGCCCAGCCGGACATGAACGTGCTGTGGGACCTCGCCGACCGCGCCGGCATCACCTGCTTCGGCACCAGCGCGGCGTACATCGCCGCCTGCATGAAGGCGGAGGTCGAGCCGGCGAGAGGCCGCGACCTGTCGAAGCTGCGGGCGGTCGGCTCGACCGGCTCGCCGCTGTCGCCGGACGCCTTCCGCTGGGTGTACGACCACGTCGGCGAGGACACGTGGCTGTTCTCGACCAGCGGCGGCACCGACCTGTGCACGGCGTTCGTCGGCGGCGTCCCGATCCTGCCCGTCTACGAGGGCGAGCTGCAGGCGCGCTCGCTCGGCGCGTCGGTCGAGGCGTGGGACCCCGAGGGGCGCCCGCTGATCGGGCAGGTGGGCGAGCTGGTGATCACCAAGCCGATGCCGTCGATGCCGCTGCACCTGTGGAACGACCCCGACGGCGAGCGCTACCGCGAGTCGTACTTCGACATGTACCCGGGGATCTGGCGCCACGGCGACTGGATCGAGATCACCGAGCGCGGCACCGCGATCATCACCGGCCGCTCGGACTCGACGATCAACCGCGGCGGGGTGCGGATGGGGACGGCCGAGATCTACCGCGCGGTGCTGGCGGTCGACGAGGTGGTCGACGCGTTGGTGGTGGACGTCGGCACGATGCCGCTGTTCGTGGTCCTGCGCGAGGGCGCCGAGCTCGACGACGAGCTCGTCAAGCGCATCCGCGCGCGCGTGCGAGAGGACTGCTCGCCGCGCCACGTCCCCGACGAGGTGATCCAGGTGCAGGAGGTGCCGCGCACGCTCTCGGGCAAGGTGCTCGAGCTGCCGGTCAAGCGCATCCTCCAGGGGACGGAACCGCAGAAGGCGGCCAGCCGCGACTCGCTGCAGAACCCGGCAGCGCTCGACTTCTTCGTCAGCTGGGCGCGGAGCCGTTCCGGCGCGCGTTGATGCGTGCGCGCGCCCGGCGGGTGTCCTCGAGCGTCTTGTCCTGCCGTAAGCGCGGGCCGGCGACCTCGGCGGAGCCGACGTACGTCGCGCGCCTCGCGATGCTGGCGATGTCTTCCGGCTTGCGGTGGATGAAGGGGATCCTCATGGCGGCGCGGGGCGGCTGTACGCCGATGGTGAGCGGGCAACCGCAACTACAAGGATAGCGGCGGTCAGGATGGAGACAACGGTCGCTCCCCACCACGTCACCTCGATGATCCAGTCGTCCGCCCGGAAGCCGAGCGCCGCGGCGGCGAACAGCGCGGCGAGGGTGCTGGCCACGAGGCACAGGCGGTATCGGATCAGGAGCCGCCGCAGCAGCGGATGCTCGTCGGTGCGGAGCACGAGGGCGGAGAATACGGCCGAGGTCGAGAGCACGAGGCCGATCGCCGGGCCGGCGCTCTCCGACAGCGTCAGAAGGTCGGCGAACACCGTCGGCAGCGCCACGAGCAGCGCGATCACGGTGGCCACGATGGCCGCCGGGCCGAGGAAGCGGCTGCGCTCGGCGCCGTAGTCGACGACCACCTGCGGGCGGGCGGGCTGCCGCGCCGGGTCGCCGACGTAGTACAGCGCGGGGCGGTCGGCGTCGACGATCCCGCTGACCAGCACCGCGCCGCTGGCGGCGTCCCAGAGACGCGTCGTGCGGGCCCTGAGGTCCTCCGGGACGGCGACCTCGACGTGGTAGCTCCAAGCCTCCGTGGAGCCGGGGGCGGCGTAGACGTAGGCGAGCCCGAGGCGCTGCGAGAACGGCTCGTCGTAGGCGAACTTGAACACGCGCCGGCGCTCGAGGCCGCGCACGACGGCCCACAGCACGAAGCTTCGCGACAGGATCTCGGCGAGGTCGCGGAAGTCGTCGAGCGGATCAAGGCCGTGCCGCCGCTCGAGCCGCTCGACGGCGCCGGTGACGTCACCCTCGCCGAGCACGACCTCGATCAGCTCGCTCGCGTCCGGGATGACCGCGAGCTGCGTCTCCTCGCCGGCGTCCTGGGCTGCGAGGTCGCCCTCGAGCGCCTGCTCGAGCAGCTCGCGGCCGATCATGGTGCTCTGCTCGGCCGTGAGCAGCGGGATCGAGTGCCCCTCCTCGTTGCGCAGGTCGAAGTGCACGAGCGGCCGCTTGGCCAGGAACGCGAGCGGGACCGCGAACTCGTCGGCGTCCGAGAGCCGCAGGCGCTCGCGCAGCTCGGCCGGCACCGTGAAGTCGACCGACACGTGGCGCCGCACCTGCTCGTGGCTCAGCATCGTCAGCGTCTCGACGCGCCGGTGGCGCCACGCGGCCTGCCGCCGCAGCAGCTGGTCGGCCGCGTCCGCGATGTCGCCCGCCCGCTCCTCGATCTCCTCCCCGGGCCACGCCGCCATGCGGCGGATCGTCTCAGAGGTCGAGGACGACCTTGACGTCGTCGGGCTGCTTCTCGACCGCCTGTTCGAACTGCTCGAGCGGAACGCGCCGGGAGATCATCCGCTCGAGCCATGAGCGGTCGGCGTCGAGGAGCGCCTCGGCCGCCAGGGCGTAGTGGTGCAGGTTGGCGTTGACGGTCCCGAAGATCACGTCGTTCTCGAGCACGATGTCGCGGTTGAGCGCGCCGAGATCGACGGTCAGCGGGCGTCCGGCCGGCGAGACCCCGGTCAGGCACACGATGCCGGCGGCGGCGTTGTGCGCCATCGCCTCGGCGATCACCTGCTCCACTCCGGTCGCCTCGATGACGATGTCCGGCTGGAGGTCGACCGCCACGGTGGCGACGTCGGTGCTGTGGTAGTGGCCGCCGAGGTCGGCGACGAGCTGCGGCTTCGTGCCTTCGGTGGCGCGGTCGAGCACGTGCACCTCGAGCCCGCGCTGGGCGCCGAGCATCGCCGCCAGCAGCCCGATCGGGCCGGCGCCGGTCACCAGCACGCGCTCGGGCGCGAAGTAGGCGCGGGCGCCGATCCGCTCGATCTGGTCCCATGCCTTGGCCAGGATCGTGGTCGGCTCCATCAGCATCCCGACCGGCTCCAGCGACGGGTCGAGCTTGACCGCGTATTCGGCTTCGACGGTCCAGCGCTCGGAGCCGTAGCCGTGCAGCTCCTTGATCCCGCGCTCGGTGTAGCGGCCGTTGCGGCAGAAGTCGAACTCGCCGCGGGCGCAGGCCGGGCACGGCTCGGGGTCGGGGCGGCGGACGACGCCGACCACGAGGTCGCCGGGCGCGAAGTCGCTGCCGGCGGGCGCCTCGCGCACCCGGCCGAGCGACTCGTGGCCGAGAACCAGCCGCTCGGCGCCCGGCGGCGCCCAGCCGTAATCGCCGTCCATGATCTCGCGGTCGGTGCCGCAGACGCCGAGCGCGATCCCGTCCACCAGCAGCTCACCCGGCCCGGGCTCCGGCTCGGGCATGTCCACGACCGCGGCCGAGCCTGCCTGCAGGGGGATCACCGTGAGCGCGCGCATGTCCGCAACGTACCCGTGGCCAAGCGGAGTCAGACCCGCGCCACACGACGGGGTCGGACCCCCTCACCCGCGCGGTTCAGGGGGTTCCCTCATGGGCGTAGGGCCGGCGGAAGCGCAGGATGCCGGTCATGCCGAGCTTCACGATCCCCACCACCAGCGCGGCCGACGAGCGCGCGTACCTCTCCTCGCTCCGCCTCGACCGCGCGATCGCGCTCGCCATGGGCGACGAGGAGCTCGCGGGCGACCTAGAGATCGACATCGCCGCCTCCGCCGATGCCTTCGTAGGCCTTGCGGTCACCGAGATCGCCACCCTGCGCGGCGAGGTCGGCGGCCGCGATCAGGGCTGACAGTCCGCTTCCAGACGTTGCGTTTGCCACAAGCCGCTCTTCCGGTCCGCGCTCAAGGAGGGCATCGAGCGCGGCGCCTTCCGCAAGACCGGCGGCACACATACGCACCCGCGGGCTAGGATCGCCGGGGACAGGATGTCCCCGGTCTCCACCCCCACCCTGTCCAAGCCGCGGCTCGCCGCCGCGCTAGGCCTCCAGATCGCGCTCGCCGCGCTCGACATCGCGATCGCGGGCTCGACGCTGACGATCACCGGCACGGTCCTGCTGGTGCCGCTCGTGCTCGCCGTGATCGGCGACAAGCGCGAGGTGGCGATCACGGGGGCGTTCGCCATCGCGATCGCGATCGGCAGCACCTGGTGGAACGACCAGACCAACACCGGGCAGGCGGCCTACAGGATCGGTTTCTTCACCGTGTTCGCAGCTCTCGCGGTGGTGGCGGCCCGGGCGCGCGAGCGGGCGACCGCGCTCGCGACGCGGCTGCTGGCGACCGAGGCGCGCCTGGACGGGATCCTCGGTTCGCTCGGCGAGGCCGTCACCGTGCACGACGAGCGCGGCAAGACCGTGTACGTCAATCAGGCGGCGGTGAGGCTGCTCGGGTCGGGCAGCGCCGACGACGTGCTCGAGGCCGAGCCCGGCGAGCTCGCGAAGCGCTTCCACATCACGCACGAGGACGGCTCCCCGGTCGCCGTCGAGGATCTGCCCGGACGCCGGCTCGTCGCCGGCGAGACCGCGCCGGCGCTGCTCACCCGCAGCGTCCGGCGCGATACCGGCGAGGCGTTCTGGCTGCTGACCAAGGCAACGCTGTACGAGTACCCGTCGGGCGCCAGGCTCGCGATCAACATCATCGAGGACGTCACCGAGGCCAAGACCGCCGAGCTGCGCCAGCGGTTCCTCGCCGAGGCCGGCCAGCTGCTCGCCTCCTCGCTCGAATACGAGCAGACGCTCGAGCGCATCGCCCGCATGATCGTGCCGCGGCTGGCGGACTGGTGCGGGATCGACTTGCTCGACGAGCAGGGCGAGGTGCAGCAGGTCGCGGTGGCCCACGTCGACCCGGCCAAGGTCGAGATGGCGGACGAGCTGCGGCGGCGCTATCCGCCCGACCTGGACGGCACGACCGGCCTTGCCGCGATCATCCGCGGGGGCGGCGCCGAGCTGTACTCCGAGATCCCGGACGCGCTGCTCGTCGCGGCCGCCCGCGACGACGAGCACCTGAGGCTGATCCGCGAGCTCGGGATGCGCTCGGCGATGGCGGTGCCGATGCGGATCGCCGACGTGACGCTGGGTGCGATCTCGCTGGTCGCCGCCGAGAGCGGCCGCCGGTTCGACGAGGCCGACCTCGCGTTCGCCGAGGACCTCGCCCTGCGGGCGGCGACCGCGATCCAGAACGCGCGGCTGTACACCGCGCAGGAGCGCGTGGCCCACACGCTGCAGGCCAGCCTGCTGCCGAAGTCGCTGCCGGACCTGCCGGGCTGGGAGGCTCAGGCCACCTACCACGCGGGCGAGCGCGGCGCCGAGGTCGGCGGCGACTTCTACGACATCCTGCCGGTCGAGGGCGGCCACCTGATCGTGCTCGGCGACGTCACCGGCAAGGGGATCGAGGCGGCGGCCCTCACCTCGCTCGTGCGCCACTCGGCGCGGATGGCGGCGCGGTTCGATCCCAGTCCCGCGCGTGTCCTCGCGCAGATCAACCAGGTGCTGCGAGAGCAGCCGCAGTTGTCGCTGGTCACCGCCGTATGCGGGCTGCTGGACACCGAAGCGGCGAGCGCGCGGCTGACCGTCGCGTCCGCCGGACATCCCCTGCCGCTGTACCGCCGGCCCGGTGAGCCCCCGGTCACGCTCGGCGACCACGGCGTCCTGCTCGGGATCGACAGCGGGGCCGACTGGGTCGAGACTGCCGTCGACCTCGCGCCCGGCGACACGCTGCTGTTCTACACCGACGGCGTGACCGAGACGCCCGGCACCGGCGCCCGCTTCGGCGAGGCGCGGCTGGTGGAGGCGATCGCGCGCACCGAGGAGCGCCCGGACGCGCTGCTGGCGGAGATCGAGCGCGCGCTGGGCGAGTTCCGGTCCGGCGCCGCGGTCGACGATCGCGCGATGCTGGCGCTGCGCTTCGCCGGGCAACCGGCGCTCGTATGAGGAGCCGGTACGACGTCGTCGTCATCGGCGGCGGACACAACGGGCTCGTGGCGGCCTCGTATCTGGCGCGGGCCGGCCGCTCGGTGCTGGTGCTCGAGCGGTCCGAGCGGATGGGCGGCGCGACCGTCTCGGAGGCGCCGTTCGAGGGCGTCGACGCCCGGCTCTCGCGTTACGCATACCTCGTGTCGCTGCTGCCGCGCTGGATCGTCGCGGAGCTCGGCCTGCGGTTCGAGACGCGGCGGCGGCGGATCGCCTCCTATACGCCGGTGCCGGGCTCCGACGCCGCGGTGCTGGTCGACACCGAGGACCTCGCGCGCACGCGCGCGTCGCTCGAGCGGGCGACCGGCGACGGCACGGCGTTCGGCGCGTGGCAGGACTTCTACGACCGAGTGGCGCACGTGGCGCGCGCGGTGTTCCCGACGATGCTGGAGCCGCTGCCCACGCGCGAGCAGCTGCGCGAGCGGGTCGGCGACGACGAGGCGTGGGAGGCGCTGTTCGAGCGCCCGCTGGGCGAGGTGATCGAGGCGACGTTCGACGACGACGTGGTGCGCGGGATCGTGCTCACCGACGCGTTGATCGGGACCTTCGCGGGCGCGCACGACAGCGACCTGCGCCAGAACCGCTGCTTCCTCTACCACGTGATCGGCAACGGGACCGGCGAGTGGGACGTGCCGGTCGGCGGCATGGGGGCGCTGGCCGACGAGCTGGTGCGCTGCGCGGCGGTAGCGGGGGCGGAGCTGGCGACCGGCGCTGAGGCGACTGCGATCGAGGCCGACGCCACGCGCGCCGAGGTGCGCGTCGACGGTCGCGCGGTCGCCTGCGACCACGTGGTGGCCACCTGCGCGCCGGCCGTGCTCGACGGGCTGCTCGGCCGGCCGCAGTCCGAGTCACCCGAGGGAGCGCAGCTGAAGGTCAACATGCTGCTCTCGCGCTTCCCGCGGCTGCGCGACCCCTCGGTTCCGGCCGAGGAGGCGTTCGCCGGCACCTTCCACGTCAACGAGACCTACGCGCAGCTCGAGGCGGCGTACGAGGACGCATCCGACGGGCTGGTGCCGTCGCCCGTCCCGTGCGAGATCTACTGCCATTCCCTGACCGACCCGAGCGTCCTCGGCCCGGGCGTGGAAGCCCACACGCTGACGCTGTTCGCGCTCCAGATGCCCGCGCGCCTGTTCGACGCCGGCGGCGACGCGGCGGCGCGCGAGGCCCTAGCGGCGACGCTGCGGTCGCTCGACTCGGTGCTGGCGGAGCCGATCGAGGACTGCCTGCTCCGCACGCCGGCCGGCGAGCCGTGCCTCGAGTTCAAGACGCCGCTCGACCTCGAGCGCGAGCTGGCGCTCCCGCGCGGGAACATCTTCCACCGCGACCTCGCGTGGCCGTTCGCCGAGGACGAGATCGAGGCCGGCACCTGGGGGACCGAGACCGGGATCGCCAACCTCCACCTCGGCGGCGCCGGCGCGCGCCGGGGCGGCGGCGTCAGCGGCATCCCGGGTCGCAACGCCGCGATGGCGATCCTCCGCTCGGACGGTTGACGATCCGGATCAGGACCTACAGCCGGCGCACGACCCTGAAGCGGAGCTGCTGAGCGGTGGCGCCGACTCCGGGCGTGATGGCGGCGATGCGCAGCGTGCAGCTGCCGGTTTGGACCGACAAGTGGGGTAGCCAGGTGTAGTCGGACCCAGTGCGTACGACCGTGGGTCAGCGCTTGACGCGGGCGTTGCCCTCCCAGATGCGCCAGACCTGCGCCTCGTCCGCAGGGACCGCGTAGTCCGTGAGCAGCGTGGCAGCCAGGGCGCCGCTGGCCCAGCCGAACTGCAGGCACTTCTCGGGCTGCCAACCGCGGAGGATGCCGTAGAGCATGCCGCCGACGAAGCCGTCGCCACCGCCGATGCGGTCGAGCACACCGATCTCACGAGGCTCGGCGACGTGAAAGGCACCGTCGGCGAAGATGAGGCCGCCCCACATGTGGCGGTTGACGTGGATGACCTCGCGGAGCGTGTTGGCGAAGTACGACGCGTTCGGATACGCGTCCTTGACCCGGCCGATCATCTCCTTGAAGCCGTCGATCTTCGAGGCCACCTCGTCGCCTCCGGCCGCCGGGCCCTGGGCGCCGAGCGCAAGCTGAAAATCCTCCTCGTTGCCGATGAGGATGTCCGCCACGCCTGCGATCTCGGCGAAGATGGCCCTGAGCTCCGCCTCGCGGCCCGCCCAGAACGACGCCCGGTAGTTGAGGTCGAACGAGATGCGAGTGCCGTGCCTCTTCGCAGCACGCGCGACCTCGAGGCAGAACTGGCTCGCGTCGGGCGACAGCGCGGCGACGACACCGGAGAGGTGGACGATCTGCGCGCCTTCCTCGCCGAAGACGCGATCGAGGTCGAAGTCCTTGGCGTTCAGCGTGCGGCCGACCTCGCCGGCGCGATCGTTGTGCACGAGCGGGCCCCGGCTGCCGAGGCCGCTGTCGGCGATGTTGAACTGGTGCCGGTACCCCCATGCCGACCCTGGGGGGACCTCCGGGCCCTCGTAGGCCATGTGCCGCGCAGCCAAGTCGTTCTTGATGAACGCCGCGATCGGGCTGTCCTCGACGAATGCGGTGAGGACCTTGACCGGCAGGCCGAGGAACGAGGAGATCGACGCGACGTTCGTCTCGGCGGACGTGACCTCCATCGTGTACCTGTGGCTGCTGTGGACGGGCTGGCCGTGATCAGGCGTGAGGCGCACGCCCATGCTCGTCGGCACGACCATCGCCCAAGCGGCGTTATTACGCAGGTGCATAGCGCGGGTCCCCCAACTTCAGACGGATGGCGGCCTGTATCCGGGCCGGGCGTAGTGAACCGATTGACGTCGACGTCCAGCGGCTCGTGCCGCCGCAGGATAAGCGATCCGCTCGGATCGCGAAGGCGGGTCACCGTGGAGGCGAATCGCTCGCGTGCTTCCTGTGCATCGGGGCGCCCGGATTTGAACCGGGGACCTCACCGACCCGAACGGTGCGCGCTACCAGGCTGCGCCACGCCCCGAGCGGTGTGCAGTCTAGCGCCGCCGCAGGGCTCGGATTCGGACTGGGGCGACCGGTGAGTCGCGGTTACGGAACCGGCAGGCCGCTGCCGGTGGTGCCCTCGACGGCGTCGACGACGTCGTCGGCGGTGTCCTGGACGGGCTGGACCGCGCCGCCCGCCGTGTCGGTGACGTCTTCGACGGTCTCCTGGACGGGCTGAGTCGCGTTGCCGACCTTCTCGTTGGCGCCGCCCACCGTCCGCTGGACGGTGTCGGTCACCGGCTGGGTCGCCCGGCCGACGTTCTCGACGGTCTCGCCAACCGAGCGGGTGGCCTCTTCGGTGCCGGCCGGCAGACCGGCGCCCGGGACGGTGCCGCCGGTGCCGCTGGTCGGCTGGCCGCCGCCCCCGCCGCCGTTCGCGGCGGGGCCCGTGGCGTCGCTGCCGGTGCGGCGGTCGCGGCGGGCTCGCGCGCGGTCGGACCGGCGTGACTCCGTCGCCCTCCGCTCGGCTGCCGGCGCCGCTCCCGGCTGCTTGGCCTTGGCGGCGACGGCCTTCTGCGTAGTCGTCGCAGCGCGCTCCTGCGCAGCGGGCCGGTCGCGGTCGGGCTGGGACCCGCTCACGTGCGTGCCGACGCCGGAGGCGCCGACGCCGGCCACCACCACAGCCGCCGCGGCGGCGAGCTTGCCCCAGCCGCCCGCGAGCTGATCGGACAGCATCGGCAGTTGCGCGCTCCAGCCCGGGCCGTCGCCGCTGCGGCTGCGCCCGAGCAGCGGGAACGGGAGCAGGCCGGCGATCTTCCTGGCGGCGCGCCTGGGCAGCGGGACGTGTGTGAGGATCGACTCGTCGAGCCCGGCGGCGAGCGCCTCCCGCCGGCATGGCTGGCAATGCGCGACGTGCCGCGACAGGCGGCGCTCCTCGCGCGTCCCGAGGCGGCTGGAGGCGGCCGTCTCGATCAGGCCCTGGACGCGCCGGCAGCGCGCGCCGGTGGAGAGGTCGTCGTACTCCTCGCTCAGCCGTCGCCGGGCGCGGAACAGCGTGCTCTCGACGGCCGGCCGGCTCATACCGAGGCGTTCGCCGATCTCGCGGTAGGACAGCCCCTCGAGCTCACGCATGACGAGGATCTCGTGATGGGTGTCGGACAGCCCGACGAACGCGCCGCGCAGATTGTCGAAGTCCTGCTTGGCGGCGACCGCGGCGTCAGGGGTCGGCTCGGAGCCGACGAGCTTGCCGTGGTCGCTCGCATTGAGCCCCTCGTCGGCCTGGAGCGAGACCTCCTGGGCGCGGCGGGAGCGGCGGAACTGGTCGATGCAGGCGTTCTTGGCGATCTCGTAGACCCACGGCTTGAAGGCGATCGGCCGCTCGGTCTCGCGCATCCGCCGCAGCGCCGAGACGAACACCTCCTGCGTGATGTCCTCGGCGCGGCCGTGGTCCTTGACCATCCCCATCACGTACGCGTGGATGCGCCGGTGGTAACGCTCGTACAGCAGCTCGAAGGCGCGATCGTCGCCGCGTCGCACGGCGGCGACGAGGCGATGGTCGTCCCCGCCGGGCTCTGCAACCATGCGCGGCACCGGATCTACGACAGCCATCGGTTCCTCTATTCCCGATCGGATGCCTCGAATCACCTCGATCATCGGCGCCCTGGACGCATTGCTGACCCCGGCGGAGTTCGAGGACCTGGGCCCGAACGGCCTGCAGGTGCCCGGGCCCGAGGAGGTGAGCCGGATCGTCACCGGCGTCTCGGCGCAGCGGGAGCTGGTCGAGCGCGCGGTCGAGGAGCGCGCGCAGCTGGTGCTCGTCCACCACGGTCTGTTCTGGGACTTCCTGCCGACCGGCCTCACGCCGGTCCTGGCGGAGCGCCTGCGGCCGCTGTTCAAGCACGACGTCGCGCTCGCGGCCTACCACCTGCCGCTCGACGCCCACCCGGAGCTCGGCAACAACGCGATCCTCGCCGACCGGCTCGGCTGCGAGCGGCACGAGCCGTTCCGCAGGTTCCGTGGCCGGTTCATCGGCCGCGCCGGGACGTTCGCCGGCGACGGAGTCGCCGCCGCCGAGCTCTTCGCGCGCGTGCGCGATGTGACAGGGCGCGAGCCGACGGTGTTCGACGGCGGGCCGGAGCGGGTCCGCCGGATCGGCATCGTGTCCGGTTCCGCGGCCGCCGCCCTGCCCGAGGCGATCGCCCTCGGGCTCGACGCGTTCCTGACCGGCGAGCCGCGCGAGCACGTGATGGCGGACGCGCGCGAGGCCGGCATCCACTTCATCGCCGCCGGCCACTACGCGACCGAGACGTTCGGGATCCGCGCGCTCGGGGACTGGCTCGTGCGGCGCTTCGACGTCGACCACGTGTGGGTCGACATTCCGAACCCGGTCTGACCCTCGCAGACACCACCCGAATGTTTAGGGCGTATTGAGCACTTGTTGTTGATGCCGTCCAGCGGTCGCGATACCGTGCTGGCCACGTGGCAAACCTCACAGGAGGCACCTGAACGATGGCAATCCATCTCACGCCCACGGAGCTCGCGCGCGAAGCCGGCATGGAGCGTCGCGAGGTCATCGAGAAGTGCATGGAAATGGGCGTGCCGATCTTCCAGGGCCGCATCGACAAGACCCTGTTCCTCGCAAACCTCAGCGAACAGGTCGCGGTCCACTCGTCCAGGGGCCAGGTAGCTACAGCCTGACCGCCTGCGCGGCGCTCGAGAGTCGGCGTCGCAACTAGAATCGCGCTCCATCAGGTCTTAGGAGGAGGAGCGCAACAATGGAATCAAGTACGGCTGCGCCGGAGTCGACGGGCTCGCGGACGATCGCGGACATGATGTCGCTCGCCGCCGAGAAGCACGGCGACCGCAGCGCGGTCATGTTCAAGCGCGGCGACGAGTGGGCCGAGGTGTCCTACCGCGAGGTGGGCGAGACCGTCAGCGAGATCGCGCGCGGGCTGATCGACCTCGGGCTGGCGCCGGGCGAGCGGGCGGCCGTCCTGTGCACGACCCGGCCGGAGTGGACGTACGCGAGCTTCGGCATCGGCAGCGCCGGCGGCGTCGTCGTCCCCATCTACCCCACGAACTCGCCGGAGGAGTGCGAGTGGGTGGCGGGCAACTCCGAGTCTCGCTTCATCGTTTGCGAGGACGCGAGCCAGGTCGCCAAGATCGTCGCGGTGCGGGACCGGCTGCCCGCGCTCGAGGCGATGATCGTGATCGATCCGGCCGGCGACGTCGCCGACGCGATCTCGCTCGACGAACTGCGTGAGCGCGGCCGTGGCCGTGACGCCAACGAGGTGGCCGAGCGCGTCGCCGCCGTCTCGCCCGACGATCCCTACACGTTCATCTACACCTCCGGCACCACCGGGCCGCCGAAGGGCTGCGTGCTCACCCACGGCAACTACCGCTCGGTGATCGACATGTGCGAGAAGGAGTCGATCATCGAAGACGGCGACGTCGTCTACCTGTACCTGCCGCTCGCCCACTCGTTCGCGCTGCTGATCGAGCTGATCGCGATCGACCTCGGCGGCACGATCGCCTACTGGGGCGGCGATCCGAAGGGCATCGTCGGCGAGCTGATGCAGACCAGGCCGCACTACCTGCCCTCGGTTCCGCGGATCTTCGAGAAGATCTACACGCTGGTCACGTCGACCAACGACCCGGAGAAGATCAAGGCCGCGACCCAGCTCGGCCTGAAGGTCCGGCAGCTGCAGGAGGCCGGTCAGCCGATCCCGCCGCAGTACCAGGAGGCCTTCGACAAGGCCGACCAGGAGCTGTACGCGAACGTCCGCAACGTCTTCGGCGGCCGGCTGCGGCAGGCGACGAGCGGCGCGGCCCCGATCGCCAAGGAGATCCTCGAGTTCTTCTACGCGTGCGGGGCGCCGGTGCTCGAGGGCTACGGGATGACGGAGACGGCGACCGCCTCCACCGTTTCCACGCGAGAGGCCTACAAGTTCGGCACGGTCGGCCGGCCGCTGCCGGGCGCCGAGGTCAAGATCGCCGAGGACGGCGAGATCCTCATCCGCGGCCCGCACATCTTCGGCGGCTACTACAAGATGGAGGACAAGTCGTTCGGCGCGATCGAGGACGGCTGGCTCCACACCGGCGACCTCGGCGAGCTCGACGAGGACGGGTTCCTCAAGATCACCGGCCGCAAGAAGGACATCATCATCACGGCGGGCGGCAAGAACCTCACGCCGGCGAACGTCGAGAACGACCTCAAGCAGTCGCGCTGGATCTCGCAGGCCGTCATGCACGGCGACCGCAGGCCGTACCCGGTCGCGCTGGTCACGCTCGACCCGGAGGAGATCCCGCACTTCGCGAAGGAGCACGGCCTGCCGGAGGACGACATGGCCGCGCTCGCCCGCGAGCCGAAGGTGCAGGAGCTCGTCCAGGGCATCCTCGAAGAGGTCAACAGCCGCTACGCGCGCGTCGAGCAGGTCAAGAAGTTCGTGATCCTCGACCACGACCTCTCGCAGGAGACCGGCGAGCTGACCCCGACGCTGAAGGTCAAGCGCAACGTCGTCAACGAGAAATACGCCGACCTGTTCGAGCGTTTGTACTCGGAGGGCTGAGTTTCACGAACGTCAACTGCGGCAGGTAAGGGAGCGAGGGGAGCCGTTCGCGCGGCGGTGTCCGGGGGGTGTGACCAGTTCCTTCACGTATGGCGAAGGAACTGGTCACACCCCCCACCGCGCCGCTGGCTCCCCGCTCCCTTACCCAGCCGCAGTTGACGTTCGCCGGACCCGCCGTGGCGTCTCAGTCGCCCGCGGATTGCCGCAGCAAGCGTGGAGGTGGTCTGCTCGAGGATCCGCCTCCACGCGCGGGCCTTCTCGCCCTTCTGGGCCTCGAAGTGCCGCACCACCTTGCGTACGCGCGTGGCCGAGATCTCGATCCCGTGCCGGCCCACGACCTCGCGCAGCTCCTCGTAGTCGGCGGCCAGCTTGACGGTCACCGACTGGAACCCGTGGCGGGCTACCTCCAGCCGCGAGCGGTAGTCGAGGATGTTGGTCTGGAACATCAGCTCGTCGTCGGTGTCGGGCTCGATCAGGACGATGTCGACTCCGGGGTAGCGCTCGCGCCACCCGTGCGCCACCTCGTGCAGCCGCTGGTAGGCGAGCAGCTTGAAGGTCTGGTAGCCGATCTTCGGGAAGCCCATCTCGGAGATCCGGCGCGTGCGGGTGCCGAGCAGCGTCGGGACCTCCCGCTTGAGGTCGTTGACGTAAGGCACCAGCGGGTTGACGACGACGATCAGCTTCGCGCCCGCCTCGACCGCGATGTCGAGGTTGGTGGTGGAGACGATGCCGCCGTCGACCAGCTCGCGGTCCTTCACGCGCGCGGGCCGGTAGACCATCGGCAGCGCCGCCGAGGCGCGCACGGCGGTCGAGATCGGCACGTCGTCCCAGCCGGGCGCGCCGAACACGATCCGCTCGCACGTGTCGAGGTCGGTCGCCGCCAGGTACAGCTCGGAGCCGAGCTCGCGGAAGTCGTCCGTGCGGTCCGGGTCGGACAGCACCGTCCGCATGTACTCCTCGATCCCCGAGCCGGTGTACAGGCCGGAGGGCAGCAGGTCGGCCAGTGCCACCGCCAGATCGACCGTCGAGAGCCGCGGCAGCGCGCGGCCGACCTCGCGCAGCACCCCGAGCGCGTGGAACGGCAGCTGCAGGCCGCGCGAGATGAACTCGCGGTAGTTCGGGCGCATCAGCATGTCCGGCGACACGTCGCGGAACGGCTGCGGCACCTGGTCGTTGACCACCCGCATCATCTGCTCGGGGGTCACGCCGTTGGCCGCCAGCGCCGCGATCAGCGCCCCGGCGCTGGTGCCGACGTACACGTCGAACTGGTTGACGGTGCGATCGACGGCGAGCAGATCGAGCGCCCGCAGGGCGCCGATCTCGTACACGCCGCCGGTGAAGCCCCCGCCGCCCAGCACCAGCGCGGTCTTCGACCGCCTGGGCCGGCGCCGGCGAGAGCGCCCGGACCCTTCGAGGTCTACGACTGTGCCCATGCTTGTTGACGCAGTGTACGGTTCCGCCCCGCGACTTCCGCCGCCACCACGGGTTGCCTACGCCGATGGCCAGGATCGTCTGTCTCGCCGCGCTGCTCGCCGCACTGCTCGCTCCCGCCGCCCAGGCGGGAGGCCCGGCGGCCACCGCACGCGCGCTCGACCGCCAGATGAGCAAGGCCGGGATCGCGTCCTCCGCCTACGTCGTCGACCTCGACAGCGGCCGCGAGCTGTACGCCCGCGCGCCCGACGTGGCGCGCATCCCGGCGTCCGTGAACAAGCTGTTCACCACCTCCGCCGCCCTGCGGCTGTACGGCGCCGAGGGCCAGCTGACGACCGAGGTCCTCGGGTCGGCGCCGATCGAGGACGGCGTCCTGCAAGGCGATATCTACCTGCGCGGCGGCGGTGACCCGAGCTTCAGCCGCGCCCAGACGCGGGGGCTGGCCCGCGTGCTCGCGGGGAGCGGCCTGCTGCGCGTCACCGGCCGCGTGATCGGCGACGAGTCACGCTTCGACGCCCTGCGCGGCGGTCCGGGCTCGAACTACGCGACGTCCTATTGGGTCGGCCCGCTCAGCGGACTGCCGTTCAACCATGGCATGACGCTCGGCGGGCGCCCGGCGTTCCAGCACGACCCCGCTCGCTACGCCGCCGAGCGCTTCGACAGCGAGCTCGAGCGCGCCGGCGTCAACGTCCGCCGTGCCGCACGCGGGGGGGTCACGCCGGCCGGAGCCGTCCTGCTCGGCGAGTGGGCGTCCCCGCGGATGTCGGTGCTGGTCCGCCACACCAACCGCCCGTCCGACAACTACATGGCCGAGACGCTGCTGAAGGCGCTGGGCGCCGACCACGGCGGCGGCGGCACGACCGCCGCCGGGGCCCTGGTCGCCCGCCGCGAGGCGGCGGCCTTCGGCGCCCATCCGGCGATCGCCGACGGCTCCGGCCTCAGCCGCGCCAACCGCACCACGCCGCGCGACGTGGTGGAGCTACTGGTTGGCATGGACGGCACGAGGCTGGCCGACCCACTGCGGATCTCGCTCGCAGTGGCCGGACGGTCGGGCACGCTTTCGGACCGCATGCGCGGCACCTCCGCCCAGGGTCGCTGCAGCGCCAAGACCGGCACACTGATCGGCGTCTCGAACCTGGCCGGGTACTGCACGTCCCCGTCAGGCGCGCGGACTGCGTTCGCGTTCCTGATGTCCGGCAGCGTGTGGAGCGCGCACCCGCTCCAGAACCGGATGGCCGCGGTACTGGCGCGCTACCGCCAGTAGCTCGGCACCCTCGAGTGCGGCTCGAACTCCTGCACCCCGAGGGCGAGCGCGAACCCGTCGCCGTCGTAGAGCATCGGCGTGTCGTCGTCGTACCGGCGGGGCGGCCGGGCGCCGAAGCCGCAGTACGTCTCGTGGAACCGCCGCGCGCGCTCCTGGTCGGACACCTTCAGTGCCAGGTGGTCCGCGCGGCGCAGCCTACTCAGGAACCGCGCAGCACGATGTCGAGCTCGGCGGTGCCGTCGCGCACCTCGGCCGTCACCGATTGAGGGTTGGACTCATCGCCGAACAGCACCTCGGTCGCGAGACCTCGAGCGTCAGGGTGGCCGGCGCGCATGTGGATGTGAGCCGGCCCGCCGTCGTACCCGCGCGGCATCACGGTGTCCAGCGTGTAGCGGCCGTCTTCGCCGGTCAGGGCCGTGCCGGCGAGGTAGCAGCAGCGATCCTGGCCGCCCGTGAACGGGCCGTACCGGCCTCTCCCGTTGGTCTGCCAGACATGGATCGTGGCTCCCGCCAGCGGAGCGCAGTCCTCGGCGCGGACGGTTCCGGTGACGGTGAGGGGATCGCCGACGCGCGCGGCCGCGAGGTTGCGCTTGGTCGCCTTCAGCTCCATGCCGGGTCCCAGCCGTACGCGGGACGCGGTGCCGGACGAGGCGAGGTCGGCGGCTTCCACCGCCCCCGGGCTCGGGTCGCATGTGCGCTCGGCGGCACGTTGCTCCGATCCGCCGCAGCCGGCGGCGACGAGCACGAGCAGGATCGCCGCTCTTCTCACACCGGCTCTACGCCGGCGGCGCCGAACCGGTTCCCGCAAGCAGCTCCAGCAGCCCGGCCTCGTCGATCACCGGCACGCCGAGCTTCTCCGCCTTCGCCAGCTTCGAGCCCGGCGCCTCGCCCGCGACCAGGAACGAGGTCCTGCGCGACACCGAGCCGGTGACCTTGCCGCCGGCGGCCACGATCCGCTCCTGCGCCTGCTCGCGCGTGAGGTCCGGGAGCGTGCCGGTGAGCACGAACGTCTTGTCGCGGAGTGGGCCTTCGCCGGGCGGCGGGCCCTCCTGCTCGAACCGCAGCCCGAGCGCGCGCAGGTCGGCGATCAGCGCGCGCATCTGCTCGTCGGCGAGCTGTCCGTGGATGAGCTGCGCCACGATCGGGCCGATGCCGGGCGTCTCGGCGACCTGCTCGGGCGTCGCGGCCAGCAGCGCGTCGATCGTGCGGAACTGGGCGGCGAGGCTGCGGCCGGTGACATAGCCGACGCCCTCGATCCCGAGCGCGAACAGCACGATCCCGAACGGGCGGTCCTGCGACGCCTGGATCGACGCCACGAGGTTGCGGGCGCTCACCTCGCCGTAGCCGTCGAGCGCGGTCAGCTGGTCCTCGGTCAGCCGGTAGAAGTCGCCAGCGGTGCGGACGAGGCCGCGGCTGAGCAGCGTGGCGACCTGCTTCTCACCGAGCCCGTCGATGTCCATCACGGCGGCGAACGCCTTCAGGAGCTGCCACCGCCGCTCCGGGCAGTCGCGGTTCGGGCAGCGGGTGAAGACGCCGTCCTTGAGCGTCGGGGTGTCGCAGAACGGGCACCGCTCCGGCGGCCGCGGGACCGGCTCGCGATCGGGGCGCTCGACCGCGTGCGGCGCCGGCGACAGCACCTGCGGGATCACGTCGCCGGCCCGCAGCACGATCACGTCGTCGCCGGGGCGGACGTCCTTGCGGGCGAGGTCCTCCTCGTTGTGCAGCGTCGCCAGCTTCACGGTCACGCCGCCGACGTGGACCGGCTCGAGCTCGGCGAACGGGTGCAGGTCGCCGAACTTGCCGACGTTCCAGGACACCGCCCTGAGCTTCGTCACGGCCGTGGTGGGCGGGAACTTCCACGCGATCGCCCAGCGCGGGTCGCGCCCGACCACGCCGAGCCGCCGCTGGAGCTCGACGTCGTCGACCTTCACGACGACGCCGTCGATCTCGAAGTCGAGCGCGCCGCGGCGGTCCTGCCAGGCCAGGCACTGGGCCACCACCTCGTCCTCGGAGTCGAGCAGACGCACGTCGGCGTTGACGCGGAAGCCGTGGTCGCGCAGCCACTCGAGCGCGTCCCAGTGGGAACCGATCTCGAGGCCCTCGGTGGCGCCGAGGCCGTAGCACCACATCGAGAGCGGCCGCTCGGCGGCGAGCTGCGGGTCGAGCTGGCGGATCGTGCCGGCGGCCGAGTTGCGCGGGTTCATGAACGTCGACAGCCCGGCCTCGGCGCGGCGCTCGTTGAGGGCGGCGAAGTCGGGCAGCGACATGTAGACCTCGCCGCGGACCTCGAGCAGCGGCGGGGCGTCCTCGATCCGCAGGGGGATCGCGGGGATCGTGCGCAGGTTGTGGGTGACGTCCTCGCCGATCTCGCCGTTGCCGCGGGTGGCGCCGCGCTCGAGGACGCCGTCGCGGTAGACGAGCGAGATCGCCAGCCCGTCGATCTTCGGCTCGGCGACGAACCGGAACTCCGGGTCCTCGATCCCCTCGCGCGCGAGGTGCGAGCGCATGCGGGCGACCCACGCGCGCAGCTCCTCCTCCGAGCGGGCGTTGGCGAGCGAGTACATCGGCTGCGGGTGGCGGACCTTCTCCAGCTTGGAGACGGGCTCGGCGCCGACCCGCCGGGTCGGTGAGTCGGGTGTGACGAGCTCCGGGTGCTCGGCCTCGAGGCCCCGCAGCTCGTCGAGCAGCGCGTCGTAGGCGTCATCGCCGATGACCGGGTCGTCGAGGACGTAGTAGCGGTGGTTGTGCTGGGCGATCTCGCGACGGAGCTCGGCCGCCCGTTCGCGATGTTCGCGAAGCGAACTCGCAAGGGAATCAGCGCTAGCTGATTCCCCGCTCACTCCGCGATTTCCTCCGCGGCGGGCGCCAGCAGGCGGGCGAGGTCGTAGGCGCGGAGCCCGTCGAGCCCATGCTCGGCGGTGAGGTCGAAGTGCAGCGGCGTCACCGCGATCCGGCCGCCCGCGACGGCCGCCAGGTCCGTCCCCTCCTCGTCCTGGTAGATCGGGGCGTCGCCGTAGATCCGGAACCGCTTGCGGCCCTGCTCGTCGCTGTCGACCTGCTCGAGCGAGTCGCGATAGATGCGCTTGCCGAGCCGCGTCACCTCGACGGCGTCGGCGCCGCCGGCGGGCACGTTGATGTTGAGCAGCGTGCCGTCCGGCAGCGGGACGTCGTCGATCCGGTCGACGACCTGCGCGGTGAACGCGGCGGCGGTCTCGAACTCGAAGGCGCGGCCGAGCCGGAAGTCCATCTCGCGCGCGAGCGACTGCTGCGAGACCGCGATGCCGGGCACGCCGAGCACGATCCCCTCCAGCGCGGCCGCGACGGTGCCCGAGTAGGTGATGTCGTCGCCCAGGTTGGAGCCGTGGTTGATGCCGGCCACCACGAGGTCGGGCTCGAAGTCGCCGACAAGGCCGAGATGGGCGAGCCGCACGCAATCGACCGGGGTGCCGTCACACGAGTAGCCGGCGGTGCCGTCGTCGAACGCAACCTCGGTCACCCACAGCGGCCTCCTCGTGGTGATCGAGCGGGCGGTGGCGGACATGTTGGCGTCCGGCGCGATCACGGCGAGCTCGACGTCGCTCAGCGCGACGAGCGCGCGCCGCAGGGTCTGGAGGCCCTCGGCGTGGATGCCGTCGTCGTTGGTCAGGAGCACGCGCAGCAACGGACCGTCGAGGATAGAGGCCGCGAGTTCGCGCTCTACGCCTGAGTCATCCGGCTACGCGGGGGCGGCGGCGAAGCCGGGGTCGATGCCCAGCTGCTCCATGATCGCGAGCGGGTTCCAGTACAGCGTGCCCTCGATCATCTGGCCGTCGTCGTCGAACGTGACCACCACGGCGACGTAGTTCTCCGTCCAGCGGCCGGTGGCGGGCACGCCGAGCAGCTCGCCGCGATGGGTGCCGGTGACCGTGAGCTCCTGGGCCAGCCGGGGCGGCGCCAGCGTCGACGACGTCTGCTCGATCCGGAGGTCGGGGAAGGCCGCCATGTAGGCCTTCGTGGCGTCGTACAGCGCGTCGCGCCCGTGCAGCACGCCCAGCACCACGTCGCGCCAGATCACGTCTTCGGCGATCGCCCCCAGCGCCGCGTCGAGATCGCCGCGGTTGCATGCCGCGAGCGCGCTGGTGACGCGCTCGAGCATCTGCCGGCCGTCCATGTCGCGACGCTACTCCTGCTTCCCACCGGGTTCAAGGCATACGTTCAGTACCGCACGGCGGCAAGGTACAGCCCGTGCGGCGGCGCCGTGGCGCCGGCGTCCTCGCGCGGGCGGCCGCCGAGCAGGCGCTCGAACGACTCCACCGAGCGGCGGCCGCCGGCCGCCTCGAGCATCGTCCCCACCAGCACGCGGTTCATCTGGCGCATGAAGGAGTCGGCCTCGATCCGGAACTCGAGGATGTCGCCCTCGCGCCGCCACGAGGCCGCGAGCACGTCGCGATCGAACCGATCGTGGTAGGTCTCGGTCGGCGTGAAGGCGGTGAAGTCGTGCGTGCCGTGCAGCGCCGCAGCGCAGGCCTCGAGCGCCTCCAGATCGACGCGATGCGGCCACCACAGCGCGCGGCCGACCTCGAACGGCGAGGGCGACGGCCGCGCCAGCACGCGGTAGAGATAGCTGCGGCTGACCGCGTCGCGGCGGGCGCTGAAGCCGTCGGACGCCGTCTCGGCGGCGATGACCGCGATCTCGGGCGGGAGCAGCGCGTTCACCGACCGCAGGCGCGGCAGCGGGCCCTCGTACGAGACCACCTGCCCGAGCGCGTGGACGCCGCGGTCAGTCCGGCCCGCCACCGCCAGCGAGACCTCGGCACGCAGCACAGTGCGCAGCGCGCGCGTCAGCTCGCCTTCGACCGTCCGCTGGCCCGGCTGAGCGGCCCACCCCGCGAACGGGCCGCCGTCGTACTGGAGAACCAGGCGGGCGGTCAGACGAGCTCGAGGTAGACCATCTCGGTCGCGTCACTCGAACGCGGACCGAGCTTGAGGATCCGGGTGTAGCCCCCGGGCCGCTCGGCGTAGCGGGGCGCGATCTCCTCGAACAGCTTGTAGATCACGCCCTTGTCGGGATGCTGCAGGATCGAGGTCGCCCGCCGGCGCGCGTGCAGGTCGCCCTTGCGCGCCAGCGTGATCAGCTTCTCGATCTCGGGCTTGACCGCCTTCGCCTTGGCCTCGGTCGTCTTGATCCGCTCGTGGTCGATGACCTCGATGCAGAGGTTGGCCAGCAGCGCCTTGCGATGCGAGGCGTCGCGCGAGAGCTTGTGGCGGGTCTTCTGGTGGCGCATCAGTCGTTGCGGAGAGTCAGCCCGCGCTGCGACAGCGTCTCGATCACCTCGTCGATCGACTTCTTGCCGAAGTTCGGGATCGCGGCCAGCTCGCCCTCGGACTTCGACACCAGATCGCCGACCGTCTGGATGCCGGCCCGCTTGAGGCAGTTGTACGAGCGGACGCCGAGCTCGAGCTCCTCGATCAGGATGTCGTCCATCGGGGAGGTGGGGCTGGTGCGGCCGAGCGAACCCGGCCCGGTCCCGTTCTCCAGCACCTGGATGCCGCCGGGGCCGGCGCGCAGCTCCTCGATCCGCTCCTCGTCGGTGAAGATCGAGAGCGACGAGATGAGGATCTCCGCCGCCTCGCGGAGCGCCGCCTGCGGGTCGATCGAGCCGTCGGTCTCGATGTCGATCGTCAGCTTGTCGAAGTCCGTGCGCTGGCCGACGCGCGCCTGCTCGACCGAGTAGGCGACGCGGCGCACGGGCGAGAAGATCGAGTCGATCGGGATCACGCCGATCGGCTGGTCGGGCGACTTGTTCTCCTCCGCCGGACGGTAGCCGCGGCCGCGCCCGATCGTGAGGTACATCTCGAGCTTGGTCTTCCGCTCGAGCGTCGCGATATGGGCGTCCGGGTTGAGGATCTCCACGCCGGAGGGCAGGTCGATGTCGCTCGCCGTGATGTCGCCGGGGCCGGTGACGACCAGCGGAGCCTCGACCTCGGTGGCGTCGGAGTGCATCCGGCACACGATGCCCTTGAGGTTGAGCACGATGTCGGTCACGTCCTCGGTGACGCCCTTGATGGTCGAGAACTCGTGGGCCACGCCCTCGATGCGCACGGAGGTCACGGCGGCGCCGGCCAGCGAGGCGAGCAGCACGCGGCGCAGCGAGTTGCCGAACGTGTAGCCGAAGCCGCGGTCGAGCGGCTCCACCACGAACTGCCCGCGGTTGTCCTCGACCGTTTCGGCGGTGATTCGGGGGATCTGGAAGTCGAGCATCAAGGTCCTAACGTCGTCTCAGGTTCTCGGGGAGCGGGGCGGCGCACCGGGGGGAGGCGCCGCGCAAGGCGATGACTACTTCGAGTACAGCTCGACGATCAGCTGCTCCTGCACCGGCGCGGCGATCTCCGCGCGCTCGGGCTTGCGCAGCACCTTCGCCGTGAGCTGGTCGTGATCCGCCTGCAGCCAGGCAGGCACCTGCGCCACCAGCTCCGTCGCGTCGCGGATCACGGTCTCGGCGTCGGAGCCGGGCTTGAACGTGATCACGTCGCTCTCGCGCACCTGGTAGCTGGGGATGTCGACGCGGCGGCCGTTGACGGCCCAGTGGCCGTGGCGGATCAGCTGGCGCGCCTGCCGGCGGGAGGCCGCGAATCCGAGGCGCACGAGCACATTGTCGAAGCGGCACTCGAGGATCCGCAGGAGGTTCTCGCCGGTGATGCCGGGCTGGCGCGAGGCCTTGGCGTAATACGTGCGGAACTGCTTCTCCAGCACGCCGTAGTAGCGGCGCGCCTTCTGCTTCTCACGCAGCTGCACGCGGTACTCGGACTGCTTCTGGCGCCCGCGGCCGTGCTCGCCGGGCGGGTAGGAGCGCCGCTCGACGCCGCACTTGTCGGTCAGGCAGCGCTCGCCCTTGAGGAACAGCTTCTGTCCCTCGCGGCGGCACTGCTTGCACTGGGGAGATGTGTCGCGAGCCATCTAAGTTTCTAGACCCTCCGCCGCTTTCTCGGGCGGCAGCCGTTGTGTGCCTGGGGAGTGACGTCCCTCACGCCGGTGACCTCGAGCCCGGCGGCCTGGAGCGAGCGGATCGCGGTCTCGCGGCCCGAGCCCGGGCCCTTGACGAAGACCTCGACCTTCTGCATGCCCTGCTCGATGCCCTTGCGGGCCGCGGCGTCGGCGGTCACCTGCGCGGCGAAGGGAGTCGACTTGCGGGAGCCCTTGAAGCCGGCGCCGCCGGCGGACTCCCACGCGATCACGTTGCCCTCGCGGTCGGTGAGGGCGACGATCGTGTTGTTGAAGCTGGTCTTGATGTGCGCCTGGCCGATCGGAATGTTCTTCTTGACCTTGCGGCGGCCGCGCTGGGGTCGACGGGGAGCGGGCATTACTTCTTCGTCGCCTTCTTCCTGCCGGCCACCTGCATGCGCTTGGGACCCTTGCGCGTGCGGGCGTTGGTCTTGGTGTTCTGACCGCGGACCGGGAGGCCGCGGCGGTGGCGCAGGCCGCGATAGCAGCCGATCTCCATCAGGCGCTTGACGTTCTGCGAGCGCTCGCGGCGCAGGTCGCCCTCGACCATGAGGTCGGTGTCGACGATGTCGCGCAGCTTGACGATCTCGTCGTCGGTCAGGTCGCGCACATAGGTGTCGGGGCTGATGCCGAGCTGCGCGAGGATCTGGTTGGAGGTCGGACGGCCGACTCCGTAGATGTAGGTCAGGCCGATCTCGACACGCTTGTTGAGGGGGATGTTGACGCCGGCGATTCGAGCCATGCGCTTACCCCTGCCGCTGCTTGTGTCGCGGGTTCTGGCAGATGACGAGGACCCGGCCGTGGCGCCGGATGATCTTGCACTTCTCGCACATCGGCTTGACCGACGGTCGTACCTTCATGGTCCCTTTCGGCTCAATGATCCAGACGGGGTGGCTCTGGCGGCCGGAGCGGCTGCCGCTACCAGTCCCCCGGAACGAAAGACTTGGTCGCACACGAAGCCCTCGCGGACCCAGGCGCGACCGAGCAGGATAGCAAAGGGACCCTGGTCCGACCTCGAGCGGGAACGCGCCAGGTTCGTGTCAACAGCGGACCCGGGGACGCTGTGCGGTTGGTGATCGATGAATCATCGCGTACCGGCAGGTTCGGGGTACGGGAGGGAGATCACGACGCTGCTCGGCATGCTCGGACTCATCGCGGCTCTCGGGCCCGTGGTCGTGCACGACTCGCGCGAGACCTCGCCGCTCGGCTCGGCCGGCGAGCGCCCGGGCACGTTCGCGGCGGCACCGGTCGTGTACGAGCGGCGGGCGGGCGACTGGCAGCAGTGGTGGCTGGCGTTCGCCCGCAACGACCAGGACCGCGGGATCGTGCGCACCGGACGCCATGCGGGCGACTGGGAGCTGCTGCAGGTGCGGCTCGACGGGCGCGGGCAGCCGGTCGAGGCGGTGTACGCGCAGCACTCCGGCGCGGAGCGCTGCCCGTGGGCGGCGGTCGAGAAGCGCGGCGGGCGGCCGGTCGCGTACCTCGCCAACGGCTCCCACGCGGCGTACTTCCGCCCCGGCGTGCGCGACCGCATGTGGCCCGACCCGAACGACGAGGCGGACGGGCGTGGCGAGGTGGTCGTCCCGGCGGTCGAGCCGCTCGGGCCCTGGGCGCGCCGGCCCGACCGGTGGGGCGGCGCCCGGGCCGGCTGGGTGCCGGGCGAGATGGACTCGCCGCGCGGACCTCCGTTCCAGCCGCAGGGCCGCTGGAGCGACCCGGCCGCCTGGGCCGCCGCCGCGCGACCGTGCACGTACGACCGCTGCGACGAGGCCGGCGAGTGCGACGGCCGCGAGACCGCGATCGCGTTCGCCGCCCCGGTGGCGCTCGCCGTGGCGGCGATCGCGGTGCTCCGTAGGCGATCATCGAGGCATGCCGAACATCGAGAACCCTGAGTGGGAGGCCGAGCTGCCCGGCCTGCGCGGCGTGCGGGTGGGGGCGGCGGCGGGTGCCGAGAAGCTCGGCGCCACGCTGTACGAGGTCGACCCCGGCGGGCGGGTCTCGCCGCTGCACATCCACCACGGCAACGAGGAGCTGCTGTTCGTGATCTCCGGCCGGCCGACCCTGCGCACCCCCGACGCCGCGCGCGAGCTCGAGCCCGGCGAGGTGGTGGCGTTCCTGTCGGGCCGGCGCGGAGCGCACCAGATCCTCAACCGCTCCGACGCGTCCGCGCGCGTGCTGATCGTCTCGACCAAGATCTACCCGGAGGTCGTCGAGCACCCGGACAGCAACAAGGTCGTGGCGATCACGGGCGCGCCCGACGAGACCGCGGCGCTGTTCCTCGCCTTCCGCCGCGACGACGCGGTTCCGGTCACCGAGGGCGAGGAGGGACGAACTTCGGCTGGGTAAGGGGCGGCGCTCAGGCCGCCGCGACGCGCGCCTTGGACTCGTGCCAGGGCGTCAAAATGCGCGGGCCGTCGGCGGTGATCGCGACGGTGAACTCGAAGTGGGCGGCGAGCGAGCCGTCCTGCGAGTAGATCGCCCAGCCGTCGTCGCCCATCCGGACCATGTGCCGGCCGGCGGTCGTCATCGGCTCGACGGCGAGCACCATGCCCTCCTCGAGCGGGGTGCCCTTGCCCGGCGTGCCGTAGTTGGGGATCTGGGGCTCCTCGTGCATGTCGCGCCCGATCCCGTGACCGACCAGCGAGCGCACGATCGAGAACCCGGCGCCCTCGACGTGCTCCTGCACGGCGTGGCCGACGTCTCCCAGCCGGTTGCCGGCCCGGCACCGCTCGACGGCTCCGAACAGCGACTCCTGGGTGACCTGGAGCAGCTTCTCGGCCACCGGCGAGACCTCGCCGACTCCGAACGTGCGGGCGGCGTCCGCCACCCAGCCGTCGTACACGACGCCGATGTCGACGCTCAGGACGTCGCCGCGCGAGAGCTTGAACTTGCCCGGGATGCCGTGCACGACCATGTCATTCGGCGAAGCGCAGATCGAGCCCGGGAAGCCGCGGTAGCCCTTGAAGGCCGGCGTCGCGCCCTGCGAGCGGATGAACTTCTCGGCCGCGCCGTCCAGCTCCCCGGTCGTCACCCCCGGCCGCACCTTGGCGGCCAGCAGGTCCATCGTGCGCACGAGGATGTCCCCGGCGCGGGCCATCTTCTCGATCTCCGCCGGGGTCTTCTTGACGATCATCGGGTCTTAGAGGAGCTCTTCGAGGCGTAGGGTTGCGAGCGTCGCCCTGATGTGGTCGTGGACTTCGACCTTGTCGCGGGTCCCGTCGAAGCGACGGAGGAGGCCCCGCTCCTCGTAGTAGTCCTTCAGGGGCTCGGTCAGCTCATGGTAGACGCCGAGGCGCTCGCGGATCGCCTCCGGGCGGTCGTCGTCGCGCTGGGAGAGCGGGCGGCCGCACTGGTCGCACACGCCCTCGTGCTTCGGCGGGTCGTAGGTGACGTGGTAGAGGTGGCCGTTGGAGCACTGCCGGCGGCCGGAGAGCCGCTCGATCACGACCTCGTCGGGGGCCTCGATGAGCAGCGCCGCGGTGAGCCGCCGGCCCAGCTTGTCCATTTCGTCGCCGAGCGCGTCGGCCTGCCCGCTGGTGCGCGGGAAGCCGTCGAGCAGGAAGCCGTCGTCGCCCTCCTCGTCGATCTTGTCGAGGATCATCGCGATCACCAGCTCGTCGGGGACGAGGTGCCCTGCGGCCATGTACTCCTCGGCCTTACGGCCGAGCTCGGTCCCGTCGGCGCGGTGACCGCGCAGGAGGTCGCCGGTGCCGATGTAGGGCAGCGCGAAGTCGTCGGACAGACGCGCGGCCTGCGTGCCTTTCCCGGCCCCGGGCGGGCCGAGCAGGATCAAGTTGAGTTCGCTCATGAATTTGGGTTTCGCCCTCCGGTCGCCGGGAACCCCGCCCGGCGACGTTCGTGCGACGTTACTTCAAGAAGCCCTCGTAGTTGCGCATCATCAACTGCGCTTCGAGCTGCTTCATGGTGTCCAGCGCGACGCCGATCACGATCAGGATCGAGGTCCCGCCGAAGAAGAAGTTGGCCGACGTCTGGTTGATCAGGATCGTCGGCAGCGCCGCCACGGCCGCGAGATACAGCGCGCCCGGGAACGTGAGCCGCGCGAGGATCCGGTCCAGGAACTCGGCCGTCGGTCTGCCCGGCCTCACCCCGGGGATGAAGCCGCCGTACTTCTTCAGGTTGTCCGCCTGGTCCACCGGATTGAAGGTGACCGCGGTGTAGAAGTACGTGAAGATGATGATGAAGAACGTCTCCCCGACGATGTAGGCCCAACCGTTGGGGTTGAAGAAGTTCGCCATCCCCTGGAGGCCGGGCGCGAGCTCGCCGAGCGTCGGCGGGAAGGCCATGATCGAGGCCGCGAAGATGACCGGGATCACGCCGGCCATGTTCACCCGCAGCGGCAGGTAGGTCTGGCCGCCGGAGCTCATCCGCCGCCCGATCACGCGCTTGGCGTACTGGATCGGGATCCGCCGCTGGCCCTCCTGGACGAACACGATCGCCGCGATCACGCCGAGCGCCACGAACGGCATCATCACCTTGAAGACCTGGTCCGGGTTCGTCCACCAGGCCTGGACGCCGTTCGGCAGGCCGGAGACGA
Organism: uncultured Solirubrobacteraceae bacterium; assembly: GCA_963849695.1. Taxonomy (GTDB): domain Bacteria; phylum Actinomycetota; class Thermoleophilia; order Solirubrobacterales; family Solirubrobacteraceae; genus DASSUW01. The sequence goes on along the minus strand of CAWKIT010000016.1, from coordinate 101,654 downwards.
TGGAAGCGAAGATCATCAGCGAGATGCCGTTGCCGATGCCGCGCTGGGTGATCAGCTCGCCCATCCACATCAGCAGCACGCAGCCGGCCGTGAGGCAGACCACGACGAGGATCACGCCGCCCGGGGTGAAGTTGTCGAAGACGGTAGCGCCGGCGCTGGAGCCCTGGGAGCGGAACAGGAAGACGTACCCGATCGCCTGCGCGGCGGCCAGGCCGACGGTCAGGTAGCGCGTGTACTGCGTGATCTTCTGCTGGCCGACCTCGCCCTCCTTCTGGAGCTTCTCCAGCGAGGGCGAGACGACCGTCAGCAGCTGGAGGATGATCGAGGCCGTGATGTAGGGCATGATCCCGAGCGCGAAGATCGCGATCCGGGACAGGCCGCCGCCGGTGAAGAGGTTGAGGAAGCCGAGGATGTTCGAGCCGGCGTAGTTCTCCGAGATCGCGTCGAGCGCCTCGGTGTTCACGCCCGGCACCGGAATGAACGCGCCCAAGCGGTAGAGCGCGAGCATCGCCGCCGTGAACAGCAGCTTCTTCCGGATGTCGGCGACCCGGAAGGCGTTGAGGATGGTGGAGATCACGGCGCTGCTAGGACTCTAGGACCTGCACCGTGCCACCGGCGGCCTCGATCTTCTCGCGCGCCGTCTTGGAGAACGCGTGCGCGTGAACGGTCAGCCGCTTGGTCAGCTCCCCGCGCGCGAGGATCTTGACCGGCACATCCTTGCGGGTGCCGAGGCCCGCGGCGCGCAGCGCCTCGAGGTCGACCGACGCGCCGTCGTCGAACCGCTCCTCCAGGTCGGCCAGGTTGACCGGCTGGGTGTGGGTCCGGAACGGCTCGAACGGCATCGACATCTTCTTGTTCGGGCCGCGCAGCTTGCGCATCCGCATGTGGATCGGGTTCTGGCCGCCCTCGAAGCGGGCGCGGCGCTTGGAGCCCGAGCGCGAGCCGTAGCCGTTGTGGCCGCGGCCGGCGGTCTTGCCGGTGCCGGAGCCCTCGCCGCGGCCGACGCGCTTGCGCGGCCGGCGCGAGCCGGGGGCGGGCTTGAGGTTGTGGAGGCCGATGAGCTCTTCGTCCCCCGAGCCCGACGACGAAGTCGTTTGGTGTTCGGCGCTCATTTCTCCTCCACGGTCACGAGATGTCGCACCGCGTGGACCATGCCGCGCAGCTGCGGCGAGTCCTCGCGCTCGACGGTCTTGCCGATGCCGCGCAGGCCCAGCGAGCGCAGGGTGTCGCGCTGCCGGCCGTTGGCGCCGTTCGACGACTTGACCTGCTTGATGACCAGGCTCATGCCGGCGCCTCATCCTCGCGATGTTCGCCGTCAGGCGAACTCGCAAGGGAATCGGCGCCAGCCGTTCCCCGCCGCCCAGGCCGAGCACGCGGTCGACCGACAGCCCGCGCAGCGCCGCGACCTCCTCGGGCCGCCGCAGGCCCTGCAGACCGGTGATCGTCGCCTTCACGAGGTTGATCGGGTTCTGGGTGCCGAGCGACTTGGAGAGGATGTCGTGGATCCCGGCCAGCTCGAGCACCGCGCGCACGCCGCCGCCGGCGATCACGCCGGTACCGGGCGAGGCGGGCTTGAGGAACACGCGCCCGGAGCCGTACACGCCGGTCGTCTGGTGCGTGATGGTGGAGCCGTGGCGCGGTACGCGGAACAGGTTCTTCTTCGCGCGCTCGACGCCCTTCTGGATCGCCAGCGGCACCTCGTTCGCCTTGCCGTAGCCGACGCCGACGATGCCGTCCTCGTCACCGACCACGACGAGCGCGGTGAACGAGAAGCGCCGACCGCCCTTGACCACCTTGGCGACGCGGTTGATCTCCACCACGCGCTCTTGGAGGTCGAGGCCGGTTGCGGATACGGATCGATCGGGGGCTGCCATGCGTTCCTTCGAGTCTAGAAGTTCAGTCCGGCCTCGCGGGCGCCCTCGGCAAGAGCCCTGACGCGGCCGTGATAGCGGTAGCCGCCGCGGTCGAACACGGCGGTCTCGATGTTCGCGGCCTTGGCGCGCTGCGCCAGCAGCTCGCCGGCCTTCTTGGCCTGCTCCATCGGCTTGAGCGAGCGCAGGTCCGCCTCGGTCCAGTTGACGGCCGCCAGCGTGCGGCCGGCGTCGTCGTCGACGAGCTGGGCGAAGATGCCGCGGTTGGAGCGGAAGACGCTGATGCGCGGGCGCTCGGCGCTGCCGCGCACCTTGGCGCGGACGCGGCGGCGGCGCTTGAGCCGGCGGGCGGGGGCGGTGAGGACGGTCATGCGCGCTTGCCCACCTTCCGGGCGACGTACTCGCCCTCGTAGCGGATGCCCTTGCCCTTGTAGGGCTCGGGCTTGCGCTGCTTGCGGATGATCGCGGCGATCTCGCCGACCTGCTGCTTGGAGTTGCCCTTGACGACGATCCGCGTCGGCTGCGGGACCTCGAACTCGATCCCCTCGGGCGCCTTGATCGACACGGGGTGCGAGTAGCCGAGCGCCAGCTCGAGGTCGCGCCCCTTGAGCTGGGCGCGGTAGCCGACGCCCTGGATCTCGAGCGTCTTGGTGAAGCCGGACGTCACGCCCTCGACCATGTTCGCGACCAGCGAGCGGGTGAGCCCGTGCAGGGCGCGGTGCTCGGCGCGGTCGGTCGGCCGCGTGACGAGCACCTCCTCGCCCTCCTGCTTGACCTCGATCGCGCGCGCCTTGCGCTCGGACAGGTCGCCGCGCGGGCCGGCCACGCGGACGACCTCCGGCTCGATCGTGATCGTGACGCCGGTGGGGACGGGGATGGGCTTCTTGCCGATGCGGCTCATGACTCGGTTACCAGACCTCTGCGACGACCTCGCCGCCCACGCCGGTGCGACGCGCGTCGTGGCCGGTCATCACGCCCTGGGAGGTGGACAGGATGGTGGTGCCCATGCCGCCCAGGACCTTGGGGATGTGCTTGGCGTCGACGTACGTCCGACGACCCGGCCGGGACACGCGGCGCAGGCCGGAGATGACGGACGTGCGGTCGTCAGTGTACTTGAGGCGCACGAGCAGCTTGTCGCCTGCGGAGCCGGGAACGCCGGGGGCCTCGTCGAAGCCGGCGATGTAGCCCTGCTCGAGCAGGATCCGCGCCATCTCGCGCTTGAGGCGGCTGGACGGGATCTCGACCGTCTCGTGGGCGGCCATGATCCCGTTGCGGATGCGCGTCAGGAAGTCGGCGATGGGATCGGTCATGGACATGCGATCACCAGCTCGACTTCGTCATGCCGGGGATGAAGCCGTTGTGCGCGAGCTCGCGCAGGCACACACGGCAGAGGCCGAACTTGCGGTAGACGGCGCGCGGGCGGCCACACCGCCGGCAGCGCGAGTGGGCCCGAGTCTTGTACTTCGGCGGGCGCGACTGGCGCACGATCTTTGACTTCTTTGCCATAAGGGTTACCTCGGCAGGGGCATCGGCGCCCTGCCCTTGATCTTCTTGGACTTCATCCGGCCGTCCTTAACGGTCATGCCGCGGCCGGCTCCTGGTCGAGCGTCTCGTAGGCACCCGGGCGCCCGTCGCGCGCGAAGGGCAGGCCCAGAGCGTCGAGCAGCGCGAACGCCTCGGCGTCGGTCTTTGCAGATGTGGTGATGGTGACGTCGAGACCGCGGACCTGGTCGATGGCGTCGTAGTCGATCTCCGGGAAGATGATCTGCTCGCGGATGCCCATCGAGTAGTTGCCGCGCCCGTCGAACGAGCGCGGGTTCAGGCCCCGGAAGTCGCGCAGGCGCGGGAGGGCGATCGCGGTCAGGCGATCGAGGAACTCGTACGCCCGCTCGTCGCGCAGCGTGACGGACAGGCCGACCGGCATGCCCTCGCGCAGCTTGAAGGCGGCGACGGACTTGCGCGCGCGGCGAACGTTCGGGCGCTGGCCGGCGATCGTCGCCAGCTGCTCCTGCGCGGCCTCGAGCATCTTCGAGTCCTGCTTGGCCTCGCCGACGCCCATGTTGAGCGTGACCTTCTCCAGCTTCGGCGCCTGCATGATCGAGCTGTAGCCGAACTTGCGCAGCAGGGCGGGCCGGATCTCGTCGTTGTAACGGTCTTTGAGTCGTGCCATGTCAGTCCAGCTCCGAGCCCGAGCGGCGGCTGACCCGCCTGCGATGGCCCTCGGCGTCGCGGGTGATGCCGATCCGCGTCGGCTTGTTGTCCTTGGGGTCGGCGATCGCCACGTTGGAGACGTGGATCGGCCCCTCCTTCTCGATCACGCCCACCGGCATGTTCGGGCGGCCGGGGAGCGGGCGCTGATGGCGCTTGACCATGTTCAGGCCCTCGACGTAGACCCGGTCCTTCTTCCGATCGGTGCGGATGACGCGGCCGCTCTTGCCCTTGTCCTTGCCGGAGATGACGATCACGGTGTCGTGGGTGCGGATGCGCATCGCCTAGAGCACCTCCGGAGCGAGCGAGACGATCTTCATGAACCCGCCGTCGCGCAGCTCGCGGGCCACCGGGCCGAAGATGCGCGTGCCGCGCGGGTTGTTCTGGGCGTCGATGATCACCGCGGCGTTCTCGTCGAAGGCGATGTAGGTGCCGTCGTCGCGCCCGAACTCCTTCTTCGTGCGCACCACGACCGCCTTGACCACCTCCCCCTTCTTGACCGAGCCCTGCGGGTTGGCCTGCTTGACCGTGGCGGTGATGATGTCGCCGACCCCCGCATAGCGGCGGCGCGAGCCGCCCATCACCCGGATGCACAGGATCTCGCGGGCGCCGGTGTTGTCGGCGACCTTGAGCCGGGTCTCGTTCTGGATCACTTCGCACGCTCCAGCACTTCGACCAGCCGCCAGCGCTTGGTGCGCGACATCGGCCGGCACTCCTGGACGCGCACGGTGTCGCCCTCATGGGCGTCGTTGCGCTCGTCGTGGGCGTAGAGCTTGACCGTCGAGCGCATGATCTTGTGGTAGCGCTTGTGGCGCCTGACCATGTCGATCGCGACGGTGATGGTCTTCTCGCCCTTCTCGGAGACCACGACGCCCTGGCGCACCTTCGCGCGGCCGGGCCCGTGCTCGGGCGCCTGGTCGGCCTCGCGCGGCGGCGCAGCCTGGGCCGCCGCCGCCTTCTTGGTCTTGGAGCGCTGCCGGTAGGCGCGCCGCTGCTTGGCCACCGCGGCCCGGCGCTCGCGGCGCTCGGCGTCGCGCTCCTCGGGCGTGCGCGGCTTGCGGCGGCCGCGCGCCGCCTGGCGCTCGGCACGCTTGGCCTCGAGCTGCTCGCGGCGGGGCGGGCCGGACCGCGGCGCGGCCTTCGGCTTCGCTTCGGCGGGCGGAGCCTCGTCCGCCGCAGCCTCGGGAGCCGCCTCGGCGGAGGCCGCGTCACCGGCGTCGGCGCCCTTGTCGGCGGTCGCGCCGGCGGCCTCGACCGAATCCGCGCCAGCGGATTCGGCGACCTCCTCCTGGAGGTTCTCGGGGGCGTCGTTCGTCTCGGGGTTCTCTTCGTTCTTCTCAGCCATCGTCGGCCTCGGTCTCGATCGTCACGGTCGGGTCGACGCCGCGCTGGCGGGCGACGGTGAGGGCCCGCGCGAGGTCGCGCCTGGCGGTGCTCAGCCGTGCGGTGTTGTCCAGCTCGCCCGTCGCGTGCTGCATGCGCAGGCCGAACAGGTCTCGGCGGGCGGTCGCGATGTGGTCCACCAGCGCCACGTCGCCCATGTCTCGGAGGTCGGCGGCACGCATCAGTGGCCGTCCTCGCGCATCACGAACTTGGTCTTCACGGGCAGCTTGTGGCCGGCCAGGCGCATCGCCTCGCGGGCGAGCGGCTCCGGCACGCCGGACAGCTCGAACATCACGCGGCCGGGCTTGACGACGGCGACCCAGCCCTCCGGGTTGCCCTTGCCCGAGCCCATGCGGGTCTCGGCCGGCTTCTTCGTGAACGGCTTGTCCGGGAACACGTTGATCCAGACCTTGCCGCCGCGCTTGATCTTGCGGGTCATCGCGATACGGGCGGCCTCGATCTGGCGGTTGGTGAGCCATCCGTTCTCGAGCGCCTTCAGGCCGTACTCGCCGAACTCGACGGTCTGCTGGCCGCGCGAGAACCCGGCACGCCGGCCGCGGTGCTGCTTGCGGAACTTGACTCGCTTGGGGGACAGCATCAGCGACTGATCCCTCCGCTGAGGTCCGGACGCTGGCCACCGCGCCCACCGCCGCCGCCGCCGCCGCGACCTCCGCCGCCGCGGCCTCCGCCGCCGCCGCGGCCACCGCCGCCGCCGCCGAAGCCGCCGCCGCCTCCGCGACCGCCGCCGCCGCCGCCCTGGCCACCACGACCGCCGCGGCCACCGCCACGCCCGTCGCCGCGCCCACGGCCGTCACGGCCGCCGCGCCCGCGCCGGCGATCGTCGCCGCCGTCGTCGCCGCGCCCGGGCGGCTCGTCGAGCGAGGTCAGGTCCTGACCGGTGTAGCCGGCGGGCATGATCTCGCCCTTGTTGATCCAGCACTTGACGCCGATGCGGCCGAACGTCGTGCGGGCCTCGTAGAAGCCGTAGTCGATGTCCGCGCGCAGCGTGTGCAGCGGCACACGGCCGTCCGAGTAGGACTCGGAGCGCGCCATCTCGGCGCCGCCCAAGCGGCCGCCGACCTGGATCTTGCAGCCCTTGGCGCCCGAGCGCATGGCGCTCGTCAGCGCGCGCTTCATCGCGCGGCGGAACGCCACGCGGTTCTGCAGCTGCTCGGCGATCGACTGCGCGACGAGCTTCGCGTCGAGCTCGGGGCGCTTGATCTCGAGGATGTTGACCTTGATGGCCTTGCCCGTGAGCTTGTGCAGGTCGCGCCGCAGGGCGTCGACCTCGGAGCCGGACTTGCCGATCACGATGCCCGGCCGCGCGGTGTGGATGTTGACCTCCACCTCGGCGGCGTCCTTTCGGATCGTGATGTCCGACAGGCCGGCGTGCGCGAGCTTGTTCGTGATGTGGTCCCGGATCCGCACGTCCTCGATCAGGAAGTCGGAGAAGTTCCGCTCGGAGAACCAGTTCGACTTCCAGTCGTGGATGTAGCCCACGCGCATGGCCTCGGGATGAACCTTCTGACCCATGCGTTCAGGTCTCCTTCGGGGTAAGAGTGATTGTGAGGTGCGAGGTGCGCTTGCGGATGCGCGTCGCGCGGCCCATGGCGCGCGGCCGGTACCGCTTGAGCGTCGGCCCCTCGTCGGCGTGGACGGCGGCGATCCTGAGGTCCTCGCCGATCAGCTCGTGGTTGTGCTCGGCGTTGGCGACCGCCGACTCCAGCAGCTTGATCCAGGCCTTGGCGGCCGCGCGCGGCGTGAAGGCGAGGATCGCCCGCGCCTCCTCGACGTCCTTGCCGCGGATGTGGTCGCACACCAGCCGCGCCTTGCGGGCCGACGTGCGCACGTACTTGGCGTGCGCGCGCACCTGCACACCCGGCTCGGGCTCGGGGCGCTCGCGACGACGCTTCGGCGCGACCTTCCTGGCGGGCTTGGCCTTGGCCTTCGGCTTCGGCGCCGGTTCCTCCGCGGCCGGCTCCTCGGCGGCCTCGGTCGCCTCCGGCTCGTCGTCTGCCGCAGCGGCGGTCGCCGCCGCGGACTCGTCGACTCCGGCCTCGTCGACTCCGGCCTCGTCGACTCCGGTCTCGTCGGCCGCCGCCGGCTTCGCGGGCTTCGCCTTGGCCTTGGGCTCCGCTTTTATCGGATCCCGCCCACCCTGCGCCTCGGCCGCGGTCGCCTTGGCCTCTGCGGCCTCCGCCTCGACCTTGGCGTCGTCGACCTTGCCCTTCTGCGGATCCTGGGGACTCTCGGGCGTCATCGCACCCTGCCCTTGGAGTCATGCCCGCGGTACGTGCGGGTCGGCGCGAACTCGCCGAGCTTGTGGCCGACCATCGACTCCGACACGAACACCGGCACGTGCTTGCGCCCGTCGTGCACGGCGAGGGTGTGGCCGACCATCTCCGGGAAGATCGTCGAGGCCCGCGACCAGGTGCGGATCATCTGCTTCGAGCTCGAGGCGTTCATGGACTCGACGCGCGACATCAGGCGCTCCTCGACCCACGGCCCCTTCTTCGAGGAACGGCTCATCAGCGGCCACCCTTCTTGCCGCGGCGCCGGCCGCGGACGATGTAACGATCGGACTGCTTGCCCTTCTTGCGGGTGCGGTAGCCGATGGTCGGCACGCCCCAGGGCGTCTGCGGATGGTTGCCCAGCGGCGTCGCGCCCTCGCCGCCGCCGTGCGGATGGTCGACCGGGTTCATGGCCGTGCCGCGCGTCTGCGGCCGCACGCCCATGTGGCGCTTGCGCCCGGCCTTGCCGACCGTCACGTTCTGGTGATCGGCGTTGCCGACCACGCCGACCGTGGCACGGCAGTCGGCGCTCACCATCCGCATCTCGCCGGAGGGGAGGCGCAGCGTCGCCATACCGCCCTCCTTCGCCATCAGCTGGATCCCGGCGCCGGCCGAGCGGCCGAGCTGGCCGCCGCGACCGGGCTTCAGCTCGACGTTGTGGATCAGCGTGCCGACCGGCATCAGCGCCAGCGGCATCGCGTTGCCGACCGTGATGTCCGAGCCGGGGCCCGACGCCACGGTCATGCCGACGCGCAGGCGGTTGGGCGCGAGGATGTAGCTCTTCTCGCCGTCGGCGTAGTGCAGCAGGGCGATGTAGGAGGACCGGTTGGGGTCGTACTCGATGGCGGCCACACGCGCGGGCACGCCGTCCTTGCGGTTGCGCTTGAAGTCGACCTTGCGGTACAGGCGCTTGGCGCCGCCACCGCGATGGCGGGACGTCTTGCGCCCGTGCGCGTTGCGGCCGCCGGACTTCTTGAGGCCCTCGGTGAGGGTCTTCTCCGGCTCGGTCTTCGTGATCTCGGAGAAGTCCGGATACGTGACGAAGCGCCGGCCGGGCGAGGTGGGCTTGGGCTTGCGGATCGGCATGGCTTAGAGCTCAGCCTCCAGGCCCTGGAAGATCGGGATCGTGTCGCCCTCGCGGACCTGGATGACGGCCTTCTTCCAGGCGCGCGTGCGCCCGGCGGTGTAGCCGCGCCGCTTGGGCTTGGACGGGACGCTCGAGGTCCGCACGCCGAGCACGGCGACGTCGAACAGCTCCTCGATCGCCTGCTTGATCTGCGTCTTGTGCGCGTCCGGGTGGACGCGGAACGTGTACTTGCCGATCGTCGCCAGCGCGTAGGACTTCTCGGAGACGACGGGACGGATGATCACCTGGCCGGCGTCCATCAGGCGCTCGCCTCCCGGAGTTTGTTGCTCCGCGGGGCATCCGGCCCCGCGTTCTGACCACCATGCCCGGCATCCGGCCGGGACATTTGGTTCCTCGCGCGCGCACGCGCGGTGACCGAGTCGAGCGCGGCCTGGCTGAACACGACGCTGGCGGCGCCGACGAGGTCGGCCACGCCGCAGTCGGCGGCCGCCAGCACCGTCACGCCGGCGAGGTTGCGGAACGACTTGAAGGCGGACGACTCGTCCGGACCGGACAGCACCAGCAGCACCGACCCGCCGCGGCGCTCGTCGATCAGCTCGGCCGCCTGCTTCGTCGACGGCTCGTCGAACGCGCCGGCGTCGAGCCCGAAGACCGAGCCGCGGCCGGCGTGCACCGACAGCGCGCTGCGCAGCGCGGCGCGGCGGGCCTTGCGGTTGACCTTGACCGTGTAGTGGCGCGGGGTCGGACCGAAGACGATGCCGCCGCCCGCGAACTGCGGCGCGCGGATCGAGCCCTGGCGGGCGCGGCCGGTGCCCTTCTGGCGCCACGGCTTCGCGCCGCCGCCGCGCACCAGCGCGCGGTTGCGCGTGGAGTGCGTGCCGCGCCGGCGGGCCGCCAGCTCGGCGAGCACGACCTCGTGCACGAGCGGGCCGTTGAACGGCGCGCCGAACACGTCGGCGTCGAGCGTCAGCTGCTCCGAGCCGCCCAGGATCGGCGCATCAGCCATCGGTGCGCACCTCCACGGTGCCGCCCCTCGGCCCGGGGACCGAGCCGCGGACGAGCATCAGGTTCTGGCCGGGGATCAGCTCGACGATCGTCAGCCCGCGCTGGGTGGCGCGCTTGCCGCCCATGCGGCCGGGGCCCTTGATCCCCTTGAACACGCGCGAGGGCGTCGCCGAGGCGCCGATCGAGCCCGGCGCGCGGACGTTGTGCGAGCCGTGCGACTTCGGTCCGGCGCTGAAGTTGTGGCGCTTGATGGTGCCGGCGAAGCCCTTGCCCTTGCTCTTGCCGGCGACCTTCACGCGCTGGCCCACCTCGAACGACTCGACGGTCACGGTGTCGCCGATCGTCAGCTCGCCGGCCTCGTCGCGGAACTCGACCAGCGTCCGCAGCGGCGGCGCGCTCGCCTTCCTCAGGTGCCCGAGCTCGGGCTTGGTGAGCGCCTTCTCGCGTACGGAGCCGAAGCCGAGCTGGACGGCCTCGTAGCCGTCCGCCTCCTCGGTGCGGATGCCCGTGACCGGACAGGGCCCGGCCTCGAGCACGGTGACGCGCTCGACGCGGCCCTCTTCGGTGAAGCGCTGGGTCATCCCCAGTTTCTTGGCAAGGATGGCTGGCATTGGTCGTCTAGCCGAAGGCGAGTCGGATCTCGATGTCGACGCCGGCGGGCAGGTGATCGAGCCGCTGCAGCGAGTCGACGGTCTTGGGGGTGGGCTGGTGGATGTCGATCAGCCGCTTGTGCGTGCGGATCTCGAAGTGCTCCTGGGCGTCCTTGTCCTTGAACGGCGACTTGATCACCGCGTAGACGTTCTTCTCGGTCGGGAGCGGCACCGGTCCGGACACGGTCGCGCCCGTCCGCGTGGCGGTCTCCACGATCTCCTTGGCCGCCGTCTCGATGGCCGACGAGTCGTAGGCCTTGAGGCGGATGCGGATCTTGTTCTGGGCTACGGCTGCCAATTTCTGTCCGGTTCAGGTGTTGAAGTTTTGATGGGTGCGCGCGCGAAGTTGCTCTCGGCGCGCATTGAGGGCGGGCCCCGGGCATCGGGGCCCGCCCCCATTGGTCGTATCTGTCGACTTCGTTGCAGGCGGGCTGGGCGCCCGCCTTGACTACTTCACGATCTCGGTGACGACGCCCGAGCCGACCGTGCGGCCGCCCTCGCGAATCGCGAAGCGCAGACCGGCGTCCATGGCGATGGGCTGGATCAGCTCGACCTCCATCTGGATGTTGTCGCCGGGCATGACCATCTCCGTGCCCTCGGGCAGGTTGGCGACGCCCGTCACATCCGTGGTGCGGAAGTAGAACTGGGGCCGGTACCCGTTGAAGAACGGGGTGTGGCGGCCGCCCTCTTCCTTCTTGAGGACGTACACCTCGGCCTTGAAGTTGGTGTGCGGGGTGATCGAGCCGGGCTTGCAGAGCACCTGGCCGCGCTCGATCTCCTCGCGCTTGATGCCGCGCAGGAGGCAGCCGACGTTGTCGCCGGCCTGGCCCTGGTCGAGGATCTTGCGGAACATCTCGACGCCCGTGACGACGGTGCTGTCCGTCTGCGGGTGGATGCCGACGATCTCGACCGTGTCGCCGGTGTTGACGACGCCCTGCTCGATGCGGCCGGTCGCGACGGTGCCGCGGCCGGTGATCGAGAAGACGTCCTCGACCGGCATCAGGAACGGCTTGTCGAGGTCGCGCTCGGGCTCCGGGATGTAGGAGTCGAGCTGCTCCGCGAGCTCGACGATCTTCTCGACGTGCTCGGTGTCTCCGTCGAGCGCCTTCAGCGCCGAGCCGGTGACGAACGGGATGTCGTCGCCCGGGAACTCGTACTCGGACAGCAGCTCACGGACCTCGACCTCGACGAGCTCGAGCAGCTCCTCGTCGTCGACCATGTCGGCCTTGTTGAGGAACACGATGATGTACGGCACGCCGACCTGGCGGGCGAGCAGGATGTGCTCGCGCGTCTGCGGCATCGGGCCGTCGGCCGCCGACACCACGAGGATCGCGCCGTCCATCTGCGCGGCGCCCGTGATCATGTTCTTCACGTAGTCCGCGTGGCCGGGGCAGTCGACGTGGGCGTAGTGGCGCTTGTCCGTCTCGTACTCGACGTGGGAGGTCGCGATCGTGATGCCGCGCGCCTTCTCCTCCGGCGCATTGTCGATCTCCTCGAACGAACGGGCCTGACCGCCGTACTTCTCGGAGAGCACCTTGGTGATCGCCGCGGTCAGCGTCGTCTTGCCGTGGTCGATGTGACCGATGGTGCCGACGTTGACGTGCGGCTTGTCCCGCTCGAACTTCTCCTTCGCCACTTTTGTAAGTCCTCTCTAAGTCTCGCTGTAAATCTCGGTGTGAGGCGAACCCGTCCAGATTACCGCGTCACGCGGGGACCGGCTCACCGGTGCGCGCCTCGACCACCTTTTCGGCGATGTTCGGCGGCACCTCTTCGTACTTGTCGAACTGCATCGTGTAGGTCGCCCGTCCCTGGCTCATGGACCGCACGTCCGTGGCATAGCCGAACATCTCGCTCAGCGGCACGTGCGCGGTCACGACCTGGGCGTTGCCGCGCGGCTCCATGCCGTGCACGCGGCCGCGACGGCGGTTGAGGTCGCCGATCACGTCGCCCATGTACTCCTCGGGCGTGACCACCTCGACCGCGAACACGGGCTCGAGCAGCACCGGCTTGGCGCGCCTGGCCGCCTCCTGGAAGGCAAGCGAGCCCGCGACCTTGAAGGCGATCTCCGAGGAGTCCGTGTCGTGGTATTTGCCGTCGACCAGCGTCACGCGCACGTCGACCATCGGGAAGCCGGCGCGGACGCCGTTCTCGAGCGCCTCCTCGACGCCCTTCTCCACGGCCGGGATGAACTCGGTCGGGATCGAGCCGCCCCTGATCTTGTTGACGAAGTCGAAGCCCTCGCCCGGAGCCGGCTCGAGGTTGATGTAGACGATGCCGTACTGGCCCGAGCCGCCGGTCTGGCGCACGAAGCGGCCCTCGATCTTGTTGGCGGTTCCGCGCACGGTCTCGCGGTAGGAGACCTGCGGGCGGCCGACGTTGGCGTCGACCTTGTACTCGCGCAGCATGCGGTCGACCAGCACCTCGAGGTGCAGCTCGCCCATGCCGGAGATCTCGGTCTGGCCGGTCTCCTCGTTGGTGCGCACCTGGAAGGTCGGGTCCTCCTCGGCCAGGCGGCCGAGCGCGACCGACATCTTCTCCTGGTCGCTCTTGGTCTTGGGCTCGATCGCCACCGAGATGACGGGGTCGTCGAACTCGATCGCCTCGAGCTTGACCGGCCGGTCGGGGGCGGCGAGCGTGTCGCCGGTCACGACCTGCTTGATGCCGACGGCGGCGGCGATGTCGCCCGCGTAGATCTCGGGCACGTCCTCGCGGTCGTTGGCGTGCATCATCAGGATGCGGCCGATCCGCTCGGTGCGGCCGGTCGACACGTTGAGCACGCGCGAGCCCGCCTCGAGCTTGCCCGAGTAGACGCGGAAGTACGTGAGCTTGCCGACGTAGGGGTCGGCCATGATCTTGAACGCGAGCGCCGCGAACGGCTCGTCGTCGGACGCGTGGCGGACAGCCTCGCGGTCCTCGTCCTCGCCCCGGACCGGCTCGTAGCCGTGCACGGGCGGCACGTCGAGCGGCGACGGCAGGAAGTCGATCACCGCGTCCAGCAGCGGCTGCACGCCCTTGTTCTTGAACGAGGAGCCGCACAGGACCGGAGTCATCTTGATCTCGAGCGTCGCCTTGCGAATGGCGGCGACCAGACGGTCCTTGGGGACCTCCTGCTCCTCGAGGATCATCTCGACGAGCCCGTCGTCGTAGTGCGAGACCTCCTCGAGCAGGTGCTCGCGGGCGGCCTCCGCCTCCTCGGCCATCTCGGCCGGGATGTCCTCGATCACGACGTCCTTGCCGAGCTCGTCCTTGTAGACGATCGCCTTCATGCCGATCAGGTCGACGATGCCCCTGAAATCGGCTTCCGCGCCGATCGGCAGCTGGATCGGCACCGGGTGCGCGCCCAGGCGGTCGATCATCGTCTGCACGCCCTGCTCGAAGTCCGCGCCGATGCGGTCCATCTTGTTGATGTAGGCGATCCGCGGCACGTGGTACTTGTCGGCCTGGCGCCACACCGTCTCGGACTGCGGCTCGACGCCGGCGACCGAGTCGAACAGCGCGATCGCGCCGTCGAGCACGCGCAGCGAGCGCTCGACCTCGACCGTGAAGTCGACGTGGCCGGGCGTGTCGATGATGTTGATCCGGTGGTCGGCCCACTCGCAGGTGGTCGCCGCCGAGGTGATCGTGATGCCGCGCTCCTGCTCCTGCTCCATCCAGTCCATCGTGGCGGCGCCCTCGTGGACCTCGCCCATCTTGTGGGAGCGGCCGGTGTAGTACAGGATGCGCTCGGTCGTCGTCGTCTTGCCCGCATCGATGTGGGCCATGATCCCGATGTTCCGGGTGTTCTCTAGGCTGAACTTTCGCGGCATCTGGTCTCTCGTTTCGGGCAAAAAAAGGGCCCATTCGGGCCCAGGTGCTTCCTCGCGGAGATTGGCCCGGAGCGATGGCTATGTCTCGCGGCTCTCCATGTGGGGGTTCCCTGGCACCGCGCGACTCGACCTCCGCCCCGCGGCGACATCTCAGAATAGCATCCGGATCGTGGTCCGCTAAGCCGCGTCAGTCGACGCTGAGGACCAGCTTGCCGCGCACGTGGCCCTCCTCGATCCGCTCGTGCGCGTCGGCCGCCCGCTCGAGCGCGAACGTCTCCTCGATGGCCGGGCGCAGGCTGCCCTCGGCCACCAGCGGCGTGATGTGCTCGCCGAGGTCGAAGCCGCTCGGGCGCGCGAAGATGTAGGTGACCTCGTGGCCCTCGCGGGCCTTCGGCGGCGGCTGGGCGACCGAAGCGAGCCGGCCGCCCTGGCGCAGCGCGGCGAAGGCCTGCTCGCGGACGTCGCCGCCGAACAGGTCGAGCGCGGCGTCGGCTCCCGAGTCGTCGAGCAGGTCGTGCACGCGGCCGCGCACGTCGTCGTCCGCGTAGTCGAGCGGCTCGGCCCCGAGCTCGCGCACGAAGTCGTGGTTGCGCTCGGACGCGGTGGCGAGCACGCGCGCCCCGCGCGCGACCGCGAGCTGGATCGCCACGTGGCCGACGCCGCCGGCGCCGCCGGTGAGGAAGAGCGTCTCCCCGCCGCGCAGGCCGAGCGCCTCGAGCGCCTGGTGGGCGGTCAGCGAGGTCAGCGGCAGCGCGGCCGCCTCCTCGAACGACAGATCGGGCGGCATGCGCGCGAAGAAGCCCTCGGGCGCCGTCGCGTACTCGGCGTAGGTGCCGAACTGCAGGTGGTGGCGGCGGATGTAGCCGTACGCGCGGTCGCCGGGCTTGAACCACGTGACGGCGGGACCGACCTTCTCCACCACGCCGGCCAGGTCCCAGCCGAGGATGACCGGGAAGTGGTACGGCAGCTTCTCTGCCATGTAGCCGCCGCGGATCTTGTAGTCGACCGGGTTGACGCCGGCCGCCTTGACCCGCACGAGCACGCCATCGGGCGCCACCGGCGGCACGTCGTGCTCGATCAGCTCGAGCTTGTCACGCCCTCCCCACTCGCGTACCGCGATCGCGCGCACGCGGGGAACGTATCCCCTCCGGGGCGCGCCGAAACTACCAGCGGTAGTGGGCGAAGGCCTTGTTGGCCTGCGCCATGCGGAAGATGTCGTCCCGGCGCTTGAAGGCGCCGCCCTGCTGGGACTGCGCGTCGAGCAGCTCGTTGGCGAGCCGCTGCGCCATCGACTTCTCGCGACGGTTGCGCGCGAACTCGACGAGCCAGCGCACGGCGAGCGTGCGGGCGCGCGGCGGGGGCACTTCGACCGGCACCTGGTAGGTGGCGCCGCCGACGCGGCGGGACTTGACCTCGAGCACCGGCGTGAGGGCCTTGATCGAGATCTCCAGCGCCTCGACCGGGTCCTTGCCCGTGCGCTCGGACAGGATCGCCAGGGCGTCGTACACGATCCGCTCGGCCTTGGACTTCTTCCCGTCCTGCATCACGCGGTTGATCACCTGCGTGACGAGCTTGGAGCGATGGATGGAGTCCGGGTCGACCGGTCGCTTGGTGGCGGCGGCGCGGCGCGGCACTACTTGGCCTTCACGCCGTACTGCGAGCGGGCCTTCTTGCGGTCGGACACGCCGGCGGCGTCGAGCGTCCCGCGCACGACCTTGTAGCGCACGCCCGGGAGATCCTTGACGCGGCCGCCGCGCACGAGCACCACCGAGTGCTCCTGCAGGTTGTGGCCCTCGCCGGGAATGTACGTCGTGACCTCCATGCCGTTGGTGAGCCGCACCCGGGCCACCTTGCGCAGCGCCGAGTTCGGCTTCTTCGGCGTCGTCGTGTAGACGCGCGTGCAGACGCCGCGGCGCTGGGGGGCGGCCACCTTCTTCTTGCGGCCCTTGCCGGACTTCAGGCCCGGTGTGGCAAGCTTCTTGGTCTTCGGGTTCCGGCCCTTGCGGACCAGCTGCGACGTCGTCGGCATACGGCGCGTCAGGTTAGCAGCGGCTAGAGCCGTGCGCTTCCTCGCCCAGCGCTTCGAACAGCGGGACGAACGGCTGCTCCGTGGCCTCCGCCACGGACTCGTAGGTCACCTTGCCGTTGGCGACGTTGACGCCCTTCGCCAGGCCCGGGTTCTGGCGCGCGGCGGCGGCGACGCCCTCGTCGGCCAGGTGCAGCACGTACGGCAGCGTGGCGTTGGTGAGCGCGTAGGTGGAGGTGATCGGCACCGCGCCCGGCATGTTCGCCACGCAGTAGTGGGTGACGCCGTCGACCTCGTAGGTCGGATCCGAATGAGTCGTCGCCCGCGAGGTCTCGAAGCAGCCGCCCTGGTCGATCGACACGTCGACCAGCACGGCGTTCCTCTTCATCAGCTTGAGCTGGTCGCGGCGCACCACATACGGCGCCTTGGCGCCGTGCACGAGGACGGCGCCGATCACGAGGTCGGCCTCCGGCAGCCGCGTCTCGATGTCGAGCGTCGAGGCGTAGCAGGTGTCGGCGCGGCCCTGGAAGGCGATGTCGAGCTCGCGCAGGCGGTCGATGCTGCGGTCGTACACGTAGACCGAGGCCTCCATGCCGAGCGCGATGAACGCCGCGTTCATGCCCACCACGCCGCCGCCGATGATCATCACGTTGGCAGCCGCCACCCCGGGCACGCCCCCGAGCAGGATGCCGCGGCCGCCGAGCGGCTTCTCGAGCATGAAGGCGCCGGCCTGGGTGGCGATCTTGCCCGCCACCTCGCTCATCGGCGCCAGCAGCGGCAGCCGCCCGCGCGCGTCCTCGACCGTCTCGTAGGCGACGCACGTGGCGCCCGACTCGACGAGCCCGCGCGTGAGCTCGGGAACGGGCGCCAGGTGCAGGTACGTGAACAGCAGGTGGCGCGCCTCGAGCATCGCGACCTCGTCCGGCTGCGGCTCCTTGACCTTGACGATCATCTCCGCCTCGCCGAACACCGCCTCGGCGTCGGGCAGGATCCGCGCGCCCTGGGAGCGGTAATCGTCGTCCGAGATCGCCGAGCCCTCGCCCGCTCCGGCCTCGACCACGACGTCGTGGTCGTGCTCGGCCAGCTCGCGCACGCCGGCCGGGGTGAGCGCCACCCGGTACTCGTCGGTCTTGATCTCGGTGGGAACCCCAACGATCACGCGGATCCTTTCGTCAGTTCACGGCCGCGGAGGGCGAGCCAGAAATCGATGCGGTCGCGCGCGGAGTCCAGCGAGCGGCCCGTCAGCTCTTCGACGCGCCGGATCCGGTAGCGCAAGGTGTGCCGGTGACAGTACAGGCGGCGGGCGGCCCGCTCCCACTGGCCGTTGCACTCGATGAACGCCTCCAGCGAGCGCATCAGCTCCCCGCCGTAGGCGCCCTCGCCCTCCTCGATCGGCTCGAGGATCGAGTCGCAGAACAGGCGCAGCGCCTCGTCGTCCTGGAGCGAGAGCAGCAGCTGGAACGAGCCGAGGTCGCGGTAGGTGGCGAGGCCCGCGGCGGCGCCGTTGACGTCGAGCGCGCGCGCCTCGAGCGCGCAGCGCGCCTCGTGGAACGCGCGCCGCACCTCGCCGGCCGCGACCGCGCGGCCGGCGCCGGCCTCGAGCTCGTCGCCGACCTCGCGCGAGACCCGCGCCCGCAGCTGCTCGGCGAGCGCGAACAGCTCCTCGTCGCCGCCGCGCGGCGGCGTCAGCACCGCGCACGAGAAGCGGCCGGTGCCGGCGGCGAAGCCGGACGGCGCCTCCTCGCGCAGCGCCCGCGACAGGGCGTCCTCGGTCGCCGCCTTCAGCGGCCGCGGCGGCGACAGCACGAGCACGGCCGCGCGCTCGCGCAGCCCGAACGGCTCGAGCCGCCGCGCCAGGTCGGCGCCGTCGAGCTCGCCCGACACCATCGCGGTCAGCACGTCGCCCGCGAGGCGCCGCTCGGTCTCGTCCGCCACCCGGCGTCGCAGCAGCTCGAGCGCGACGATCGTGACCGCCTGGTGGAGCGTGAGCCGGTCGAACTCGGTCAGCGGCCCGGCGTCCTTGGCCGCCACGAGCCACGCCTGCGGCGCCGGGCCGTCGCCGGCGGTGCCGGTCGGCGGCCGCTCGGGCGGGGTGCGCGGGATCGGCAGCGCGAGCGCGCGGCCCGCCAGCTGCCCGCCGGGCGCGTAGCCGCGACGACCGCCGGCGGCGGCGCGGTCGCGCAGCTCGTCGGCGAGGGCGGCGACCGCCTGGTCGCGCAGCGGCGTGCCGGCGGCGCGGCGGGCGAGCACGTCGCCGCGCGCGTCGAAGATGATCGCCGGCCCGCCGACGAGCGACGCCAGCGCGCCGGCGACGCCGTCGAGCCCGCGCTCCGACAGCACGATCCGCTCGAGCCGCTCGTGCGCCGACAGCGCGCGCTGGAGGACGGCGTAGTGCTCGTTGACCAGGTGAGTGAAGGCCTTCTCGGTGACTGCGATGAACGGCACGTCGTACGGCACCTCGAACAGCGGGAAGCCGAGCTCGTCGGCCGCCTCGAGCATCGGCGCAGGCACCTGGGCGTGGGCGAAGCCGACGCCGAGGCCGAGCCCGGACAGTCCGTGCCCGGCGAGCCTTTCGACGTACTCGCGCTGCGTGTCGGCCCGCTCGAGCTGCAGGCCGGTGGTCAGCAGCAGCTCGCCGCCCGACAGCCACGGCGTCGGATCCACGATCTCGGAGATGTGCACCCAGCGCACCGCGCTGTCGACCCCTGCCTCGCCCGCCACGAGCCTGACTTCGAGGTCCCGGAGAAGGTCACGGAGCGCCAGCATGGTACGGATCGGCCCCGGTCATGCGCCGATCTGGACAACCTACCGCCTGGGGGTGCCCAGCGGGGACATCGCTCCATACGGATCGCCCGTCGGGCGGGTTACTGTGCCGCGCGTGGACCTGTCGCACTTCCGCACCGGGTCGGGGCCGCCGCTGCTGCTCCTCCACCCGCTCGGGATGGCCAACATCGTGTGGCGGCCGGTCGTGCCGCTGCTCGCGCGCGAGCGCGAGGTGATCGCGCTCGACCTGCCGGGCTTCGGCGCCTCGCCGCAGGGGCCGCACACCGTCGAGGGGCTCGCGCACTGCGTGGCGGCGTTCGCCGCCGGCCTCGGGCTCGAGCGCCCGCACGTGGCCGGCAACTCGCTCGGCGGCGCGGTCGCGCTGGCGATGGGCGAGGCGGGAACGGTGGGGTCGGTGTGCGCGCTGTCGCCGGTCGGCTTCGCGTCAGGCCGCGAGGGCACGTACGCCCGCGCGGCGCTCGCCGCCACGCGCGGCATCTCGCGAGTCTTGCTGCCGGTGGCGGCGACGCTCGCGCGCAGCGCGGTCATGCGCACGCTGCTGTCCTCGCACGCGGTCGCGAGACCGTGGCGGATCCCTCCCGAGGACCTCGTCGAGTGGGGTCGCAACTATGCGAAGGCGGCGGCCTTCTGGGACCTGCTCGACGCGCCCGACGGCTACCGCGGGCCGACGCCGACCTGCCCGACCACGATCGCCTGGGGCGACCACGACCGTCTGCTGATCTACTCGCGCCAGGCGCCGCGCGCTCGCCGCAGGCTCCCTGGCGCCCGGCATCTGACGCTGCGCGGCTGCGGGCACGTGCCGATGTGGGACGACCCCGAGCAGGTCGCGCGGGTGATGCTCGAGGCGAGCGCCTGAGCCGCCCCGGTTCACCGAGGTCAACTGCGCTGGGTGGGAAGGTGGCGGGAGAGCCTCGCGGCCACAGCCTCCGGCCCGTCATCGATCGCCGTACGCTTGGAGATCCCCGAGTACGCGAGCCCGCATTGCACGAGCTGGGCGGCCGTGATCACGCCGTGCTGCCGGGCCGCGATCGCCGCGATCAGCGCATCCTGGGAGGGGGGTGGCCAGAGAAACCGTCCTCCTGGGAAAGGTTCTCTAGCCACCCCCCAGCGTGCCGCGCAAACCCTCACAGCGCACTCCCTAAATGCGCTTTTTCAGTGCCGAGGCGCGAAAGGAATGAGCTCAGGCAGGCTGCGCGTTCGCCGCGGCCGCGCGCATCGGCGGCGGCGTGACGAGCGCGGCGACGATCACGAGCGTGAACGCGAGGGCCTGGATCACGATGCCGAGCGTGTCGCTCGGCATCGGGTCGCCGAACACGACGATGCCGCCGAGGATGCAGGACACGTTGGCGGCGGTCGAGGTGGAGGCGATGACCGGGACCGCCTCGCCGTCCTGCAGGCCGCGCGCAGACGCGTAGAACGCGACGATCGAGGCGAGGACGGTGAACGCGAGCCACGGCGAGAGCAGGATCTCGAGCGGGCCGCCGAGGCCGGTGAGGGCCTTGATGGCGATGTCGGAGACCCCGAACAGGACGCCGGCGGCGGCGCCGAGCATGATCCCGTGGTGGTGGTCCGGGGCGCCCATGCGCGGGCCGGTGATGAGCAGCGCGCCGATCGCGAGCATGCCGCCCTCGAACGCGAGCATGCCGGCCAGCGAGTAGCTCGAGTGCGCGCCCGAATGGGCCGGGAAAGTCATGACGAGCATGATCAGCCCGGCGGCGGTCATGGCCACGCCGATCCACTGACGGCGGCCGACCTCGAAGCCGAACAGCCGGTCGGCCAGCACGGCGAGCATCACGACGCCGGTCGACAGCACCGCCTGGACAACCGACAGCGGGGCGAAGGCCAGCGCGGCGACGTGCAGCAGCCAGGCGCCGAGCGCGACGCCCATGCCGATCGCGAACCACTTGGAGGCGAACAGGGACTTGACGGTCCGCAGCGGATGGCGGATGTCGACTTTCGGAGCGGCGTTGGCGCCGCGGTGCTTGTAGAGGAAGCCCAGCTGCGTGGCCATGGCACACGCCAGCGCCAGCACGATCCCGATGTTCAGAGTCACGTTGTCTTCAAACCCTCTAGGTAAGACCCCGGCCCCCTCGGCCGGACACAACACAGTCATCGGAGCCCAAGGTCCCCACCTTGAGCCCGAAGAGCGGAGCAGGCTAGCGTCCTGATTCTCAACGGCACCGAAAGATCCTCTCCCGGTGCCCTCTAAAGCGGAGTGCCCCCTGGAGCCCGGTGCTTAACGACAAACGGCCCCGCCGCGGCCGAACAACCGCGGCGGGGCCGGTGAATATCGTCGCCTCAGCAGGCGATTACCGCTTCTCGTCTCCGTCGATGTCGAGATCCGACCCGATGTCGTCGAACGAACCGCCCGACGTCCCGAAGCCGGCGTTGATCTCGTCGAGCTCGGAGGTGTCGAAGGCCGGGCCGAAGCCCTGCAGGCCCTCGCCGTCCTCGAGCCCGAGCTCGGCGGCGAGGTCGTCGCCCTCGAGCAGGCCGACGTCGTCGATGCCGCGCGGCAGCACCTCGGTCGGCTCGATCTCGATCGTGCGGTAGCGCTTGAGCCCGGTGGCGGCCGGGATCAGCTTGCCGATGATCACGTTCTCCTTCAGGCCGGCGAGGCGGTCGATCTTGCCCTCGAGCGCCGCGTCGGTGAGCACCTTGGTGGTCTCCTGGAAGGAGGCCGCCGACAGGAACGAGTCCGTGGCCAGCGACGCCTTCGTGATGCCGAGGATGATCTCCTCGAACTGCGCCGGCTCGCCGCCGTCCTTCTGCACCTTCTCGTTGATCCGCCGCAGCTCGTGCCGGTCCACGAACTGGCCCGGGAGCAGGTCCGTGTCGCCCTTCTGGTCGATCCGGACCTTCTTGAGCATCTGGCGGCCGATCAGCTCGATGTGCTTGTCGTTGATGTCGACGCCCTGGGACTTGTAGACCTCCTGCACCTCCTTGACGAGGTACACCTCGGTCGCCGTCCGGCCGCGCAGCGCGAGCAGCTCGTGCGGGTACAGCGAGCCCTCGTTGAGCTGCGTGCCCGGCTCGATCTTCTCGCCCTCGATCACGTGCAGACGGGTCCGGCGTGGGAACGTGTTGCGGTTCTCCTCGCCGGCGTCGTCGGTGATGACCACGGTGCGCGCCTTGTCGGTGTCCTCGATCGTCACCACGCCGCCGACCTCGGCGATCTTCGCCAGGCCCTTCGGCTTGCGCGCCTCGAACAGCTCGACGACGCGCGGCAGGCCGTGCGTGATGTCCGCGCCGGCGACGCCGCCCGTGTGGAACGTCCGCATGGTCAGCTGGGTGCCCGGCTCGCCGATCGACTGGGCGGCGATGATGCCGACCGCGTCGCCGATCATGGCCATCTTGCCGGTGGCCAGCGAGCGGCCGTAGCAGGCCTGGCACACGCCGGTGGTCGCCTCGCACTTGAGCACGGAGCGGACCGCCACGGTCACCGAGCGGTCGTCGCCGATCGCCTCGACGGCCTCCGCCAGGTTCTCGCGCGTGATCTCCTCGCCGTCGGGCACCAGGACCTTGCTGCCCTTCTTGAATGCCTTGGCCGTGATGCGGCCGATCAGCATCTCGTTGGGGTCGCCGGTGTCCTTGTACAGCGGCGCCTCGAGGTACTCCCCGGTGCCGCAGTCCTCGATCCGGATGATCACGTCCTGCGCGACGTCCACCAGGCGGCGGGTCAGGTAGCCCGAGTCCGCCGTCCGGAGCGCCGTGTCGGCGAGGCCCTTGCGGGCGCCGTGCGTGGAGGTGAAGTACTCGATCACGTCGAGGCCCTCCATGAAGTTCGCCTTCACGGGCCGCTCGATGATCTCGCCCTTCGGGTTGGCCATCAGGCCGCGCATGCCGGCCAGCTGGCGGATCTGCTTGAACGACCCGCGCGCGCCGGAGTTGGCCATCATGTAGATCGAGTTCAGCCGGTCGGCCGACTCGATGCTCTCGATCATGGCCTCGGCCACCTCCTCGGTGGCCTGGTTCCACGTCTCGGTCACCAGCCGGTGCCGGTCCTCGCCCGAGAGCTCGCCCAGCTCGTACTGCTCCTGCAGCTGCGCGACCTTCTTCTCGTACTTCTGGAGGATCTTCTCCTTGCTCGGCGGCACGAGGACGTCGTTCTTGGAGATCGTCACGCCCGCCTGCGTCGCGTAGTGGAACCCGAGGTCCTTGAAGGCGTCGAGCACCAGGGCGATCGCCGGCGCGCCGTAGGTCTGGATCAGCTCGTCGACGAACGAGGTGACGTCGCGCTTCTTCAGCGTCTTGTTGATGAAGCGGTAGGTCTCGCGGTCGAACTCCTCGCCCAGCGCCTCCTCCAGCGCCCGCTCGATGCGGTCGTTGAAGATGATCCGCCCGACGGTGGTGAGCACGTGGCCGCCCGCACGGCCCGGCGCGCGGTACTCCGCCAGATCGTGCAGCTTGACCATGCCGTGCTCGTAGGAGAGCTGGGCCTCCTGCGCCGTACGGAACACGTGCGGCCTGACCTTCTCGCGGTCCATGCCCTCGAGATCGGACTCCTCGTACTCCGAGTACGTGAGGTAGTAGGTGCCGAGCACCATGTCCTGCGTCGGGGTCGCCAGCGGCGAGCCGTGCGCCGGGGACAGGATGTTGTTGCTCGAGAGCATCAGCACGCGCGCCTCGGCCTGCGCCTCGGCGGACAGCGGCAGGTGGACCGCCATCTGGTCGCCGTCGAAGTCGGCGTTGAACGCGTGGCAGACCAGCGGGTGGACCTGGATCGCCTTGCCCTCCACCAGCACCGGCTCGAACGCCTGGATGCCCAGGCGGTGGAGCGTCGGCGCGCGGTTGAGCAGCACCGGGTGCTCGTGGATGACCTCCTCGAGCACGTCCCAGACCTCCGGGATCATCGAGTCGACCATCTTCTTGGCCGCCTTGATGTTCTGAACCGCCTTGCGCTCGACGAGCCGGGCCATGATGAACGGCTTGAACAGCTCGAGCGCCATCAGCTTCGGCAGGCCGCACTGGTGCAGGCGCAGCGACGGGCCGGACACGATGACCGAGCGGCCCGAGTAGTCGACGCGCTTGCCCAGCAGGTTCTGGCGGAAGCGGCCCTGCTTGCCCTTGAGCATGTCGCTCAAGGACTTGAGGGCGCGGTTGCCCGGGCCCGTGACGGGCCGGCCGCGGCGGCCGTTGTCGAACAGCGCGTCGACCGCCTCCTGCAGCATCCGCTTCTCGTTGTTGACGATGATCTCCGGCGCGCCGAGGTCGAGCAGGCGCTTGAGCCGGTTGTTGCGGTTGATGACGCGGCGGTAGAGGTCGTTGAGGTCCGAGGTGGCGAAGCGGCCGCCGTCGAGCTGCACCATCGGGCGCAGCTCCGGCGGGATCACCGGGACCGCCTCCAAGACCATCATGTCCGGCTTGTTGGACGAGTTCAGGAAGGCCGAGACGACCTTCAGGCGCTTGACCGCGCGCTGCTGCTTCTGGCCCTTGGCGGTCTTGATCTGCTCCTCGAGTTCGGCGGCCTCGGCGTCGAGGTCGACCTGCTCGAGCAGGTCGCGGATCGACTCGGCGCCCATCCCGCCGCGGAAGTACTCGCCCCAGCCGTACGGGGAGCCGAAGCGCTCCTTGAGCTCGCGGAACAACGACTCGTCGTTGACGATGTCCTTCGGGCCCATGGCCTGGAAGGTCTCCCAGACCTGCCGCAGGCGCTCGATCGCGTCCTCGATGTAGGCCTCGGTGTCCGCGATGTCGGACTCGAGCAGCTTGCGCATGTCCTTCAGGTGCTTCTCGCGCTCGTCGTCCTCGAGCTTCTTCGGGTTGAGGTCGAGGTGCTCGGCCCAGATGTGGTCGTCGTCGGTGAAGCCGGCCTGGGAGCCGGTGCGCAGGTACTCCTCGCGGCGCTCGAGCGACTCGCGCAGCTCGAGCAGGCGCTGCTCCTTCTCGCCGGCGTACTCCTCGAGCGTCTCGTCGACCTTCGTGCGCAGCTCGTCGAGGTCGGCGGCGCGCGCCTCCTCGTCGACCCACGTCACGATCGACGCGGCGAAGTAGAGGACCTTCTCGAGCTCCTTGGGCGCCATGTCGAGCAGGTAGCCGATCCGGCTCGGCACGCCCTTGAAGAACCAGATGTGGCTCACGGGGGCGGCCAGGTCGATGTGGCCCATACGCTCACGGCGCACCTTGGAGCGCGTGACCTCCACGCCGCAGCGCTCGCAGACGATGCCCTTGTAGCGGACGCGCTTGTACTTGCCGCAGTAGCACTCCCAGTCCTTGGTCGGACCGAAGATGCGCTCGCAGAACAAGCCGTCCTTCTCGGGCTTCAGGGTTCGGTAGTTGATCGTCTCGGGCTTGGTGACCTCGCCGGAGCTCCAGCTCCGGATCTGCTTCGAGGACGCCAGCCCGATCTCGATCGCGTCGAAATTATTGATGTCGATCAATGTTCTTCCTTACTCCTCGTCGGCGGCCAGGATGTCGCCGATCGGGGCGGCGTCCTCCGGCACGCCCTCCGGGGCGTCCTCTTCGATGTACTCCGCGTCGGTCGCGGGGGCGTCCTCGGTCGTGCCCGCTTCGCCCTCCTCGACCTCCTTCTCCTCGGCCTCGTCGGCGGCCTCTTCGCCGCCGCCGTCGGTGGCGCGCACGCCCGAGAGGTCGATGCCGAGCTCCTCGGCGGCGCGCAGCAGGTCGTCGTCCTCGTCGCCCATCTCGGCGCGCGTGCCCTCCTCGGAGACCACGTTGACGTCGAGCGCGAGCGACTGCATCTCCTTCAGCAGCACCTTGAAGGACTCGGGGATCGACGGCTCGGCGATGTTCTCGCCCTTGACGATCGCCTCGTAGGCCTTCACGCGTCCGACCGTGTCGTCGGACTTGATGGTGAGCATCTCCTGCAGCGTGTAGGCGGCGCCGTAGGCCTCGAGCGCCCACACCTCCATCTCGCCGAAGCGCTGGCCGCCGAACTGCGCCTTGCCGCCCAGCGGCTGCTGGGTGACGAGCGAGTACGGGCCGGTCGAGCGCGCGTGGATCTTGTCGTCGACCAGGTGGTTCAGCTTCAGGATGTACATGTAGCCGACGGTGACCTGCTTCTCGAACGGCTCGCCGCTGCGGCCGTTGAACAGCGTCACCTTGCCCGAGGCGCGCTCGCCGGGGCGGCGCTTCTCGTCGACGTCCATCCGGATCGCGCCGGTGTGCTCCTTCTGCCACTGCACGAGCGCGTGGTCGACGTCCTTGAGCGTCGCGCCGTCGAACACCGGGGTGGCGACGTAGACGCGCTCGTTGTCGGACTTCGAGTTCTTGTACGCGTCCGTGCCGTCGTCGTACCAGCCGTTGGCCGCGGCCCACCCGAGGTGCGTCTCGAGGATCTGGCCGATGTTCATGCGGCTGGGCACGCCGAGCGGGTTGAGGATCACGTCGACCGGCGAGCCGTCCTCGAGGAACGGCATGTCGGACTCGGGGACGATCTTGGAGATCACGCCCTTGTTGCCGTGGCGGCCGGCGAGCTTGTCGCCCTCCGCGATCTTGCGCTTCTTGGCCACGAACACGCGCACGAGGTCGTTGACGCCCGGCGACAGGTCGTCGCCCGCGGCGCGCGAGAACGTCTTGACGTCGATCACGACGCCGCCCTCGCCGTGCGGGACCTTCAGCGAGGTGTCGCGGACCTCGCGCGCCTTCTCCTTGAAGATCGCGCGGATCAGCTTCTCCTCGGCCGTCAGCTCGGTCTCGCCCTTCGGCGTGACCTTGCCGACCAGCAGGTCGCCGGACTGGACCTCGGCGCCGATGCGGACGATGCCGCGGTCGTCGAGGTTGCGCAACGACTCCTCGGAGCGGTTCGGGATGTCGCGCGTGATCTCCTCGTCGCCGAGCTTGGTCGTGCGGGCGTCGACCTCGTACTCCTCGATGTGGATCGAGGTGAGCTCGTCGTCCTTGACCAGGCGCTCGGAGAGGATGATCGCGTCCTCGAAGTTGTAGCCCTCCCAGGACATGAAGGCGACCAGCAGATTCTTGCCGAGGGCCATCTCGCCCTTGTCGGACGCCGAGCCGTCGGCCAGCACCTCGCCGGCCTCGACCTCCTGGCCGCTCGCGATCAGCGGCTTCTGGTGGATCAGCGTCCCCTGGTTGGAGCGCATGAACTTCTGCAGGTCGT
This sequence comes from uncultured Solirubrobacteraceae bacterium, assembly GCA_963849695.1. Classification (GTDB taxonomy): domain Bacteria; phylum Actinomycetota; class Thermoleophilia; order Solirubrobacterales; family Solirubrobacteraceae; genus DASSUW01. Next base: position 74,463 of record CAWKIT010000016.1, on the reverse strand, counting down.
ACTCGTCGCGGCCGCCGTCTTCGGTGGTGACGGAGATCCGCTCCGCGTCGACGAACTCGATCGTGCCGGCGTTCCCCGCGATCAGCACGTCACCGGTGTCGAGCGCCGCGCGGCGCTCCATGCCGGTGCCGATCAGCGGGGCGTCGGTCTTGAGCAGCGGCACCGCCTGGCGCTGCATGTTCGAGCCCATCAGCGCGCGGTTGGCGTCGTCGTGCTCGAGGAACGGGATCATCGCGGTCGCGACCGACCAGATCTGCTCGGGCGAGACGTCCATCAGGTCGACCTCGTCCGGCGGCACGTTGACGTACTGGCCGGCCAGCGTCCGGCACAGGACCGACTCCTCCTGGAGCTTGCCGCTGGAGTCGAGCGGCGTCGTCGACTGGGCGATCAGCTTCTCCTGCTCCTGGCTGGCGTCCAGGTGCAGGATCTCGTCGGTCACCTTGCCCTTGTTGACCACCCGGTAGGGCGTGGTCACGAAGCCATGCTCGGAGATGGTCGCGTAGCTCGAGAGCGAGCCCATGAGGCCGATGTTCGGGCCCTCCGGCGTCTCGATCGGGCACATGCGGCCGTAATGGGTCGGGTGCACGTCGCGCACCTCGATCGGCGCGCGCTCGCGCGTGAGGCCGCCGGCGCCGAGGGCGGACAGGCGGCGGCGGTGCGTGAGGCCCGACAGCGAGTTCGTCTGGTCCATGAACTGGCTCAGCTGGCTGGACCCGAAGAACTCCTTCAGCGCCGCCACCACCGGGCGGATGTTGATGATCGTCTGCGGCGTGATCGTGTCGGCGTCCTCGGTGGTCAGCCGCTCGCGCACGACGCGCTCCATCCGGTACAGGCCGATCCGGAACGCCTCCTGGATCAGCTCGCCGACGGTGCGCAGACGGCGGTTGCCGAAGTGCTCGTACTCGTCGAGGCGGTCGGCGACCGCCTCGCGCGGACGGCTCAGGGCCTCGGCGGCGTAGTCGGTGTACGAGCCGGGCTCCTCGCTCATGCCGAGCGCGCGCGGGAGCGTCACGAGCTCCTTGACCAGGGCGATGACGTCGTCGTGGGTCAGGACCCGCGTGTCGAGGTCGATGTCGAGGCCGAGGCGCGAGTTGAGCTTGTAGCGGCCGACGCGCGTGAGGTCGTAGCGCTTGGGGTCGAAGAACAGCTGGTGGAGGAGGCTGCGCGCGGACTCGACGCTCGGCGGCTCACCCGGGCGCTGCTTCTTGAACAGCTCGATCAGGGCGCCCTCTTCGCTCTTCGTGGCGTCGGTGTCCGCCTCGATCGTGTTGAGGATGTAGAGGGAGTCGTCGAAGAGCTTGAGGATCTCCTCGTCGGTCGCGTAGCCCATCGCGCGCAGGAGCACGGTGACCGGCAGCTTGCGCTTGCGGTCGATGCGGACGTAGACGCGGCCCTTCTTGTCGATCTCCAGCTCGAGCCACGAGCCGCGGGCCGGCATCAGGTTGCCGACGAAGACCTGCTTCTCGACGTCCTTGGGCTCCATCAGATAGGCGCCCGGGGAGCGGACGAGCTGGGTGACGACGACGCGCTCGGTGCCGTTGATGACGAACGTGCCGCGGTCGGTCATCCACGGGAAGTCGCCCATGAAGACAGACTGCTCGCGGATCTCACCGGTCTCGCGGTTGATGAAGCCGACCGTCACGGTGAGCGGGCGGGCGTAGGTGAGGTCCTTCTCGCGACACTCCTCGAGCGAGGCGACCGGTGGATCGAAGTGGAACTCGCCGAACTGGACGGCGAGGTTGCCGGTGTAGTCCTCGATCGGCGAGATGTCGTCGATCGTCTCGCGCAACCCTCCGCCTTCGGGATCGACCAGCCAGGAGAACGACTTCTTCTGGATGTCGATCAGGTTGGGGACGTCAAGGACCTTCTCCAGCCGCGCGAAGCTGCGGCGGGTGCGGGGAGCGTCAACAGAAGCCAAGACGGCGACTCCTCAGAGGTGGAACGGAGGACGAGAGAGCGGCGCGCACGAGGAGCGACCACCTCGAGGCGCGACCGTCCAGAATAGCACAGGGAATACCGGACCCCTGTGAGGGGCGCTCAGCGCTCACGGACCCCGTCCGGCCCGGCGTCCCGTATGTGGCGGGAAGGGCGCTGTGGACGGCTGCGACTATCGGCCGAGTGCGCACAGTGTAGTGGTCCGGCGGTTCGCCGCAACCCGGGGGCGCCCGCCGGCCTCATGCCGGCGGAGCGGTACATCCCCGATCAGGCCGCGCCGTGTGGTCGTCCCTGACCGGTCCAGCCCCCCTTCCGTCGCCCTGCTGGGACACGAGCGCCGACCGCTCGCAAAGGTAGGCCCGGACGGCGCAGGGCAAATCGAACACTCGTCCAGTTTGAGACTGCTGATTGGTGACTGAGCCTCATGAGGTCGGTATGGTCAGCGGTGCGGAGGCCGTTTGGACGCCTGCCCTCCGGGACGGTCCGTGACGCCCTCGAATCGTCTCTTCCGGCTCTGACGCCGGTGGCCGGCGTTGGATGTGCGGCACGTCAGGGACGACGGGGGGCGGCCACGTGGCCGCCCCCTCCTCGTCTCCGTCACGGGAACTGCTCGAGGATCCAGGCCGTGTCGAGCTCGCGGCGGCGGTAGGACCGGCCGTTGATCAGGACGTAGTCGCGCGTATGGAGGTCCATCGGCAGGTCGCGCTCGACCGGGTACCACTCGTTGTGGGTGCGGATCAGCTCGTTGAGGTCGCCGAACGACCACGCCTCGGCGATCGCGCGCCAGCGGCGGCGGAAGCGAGCGGGGTCGTGGCCGCACTCCTCGCGCAGCTGCTCGTAGCTCTCCTGGAGGCGGCGCTTGTGGTGCGCGGTGCCGCTCTCGATCTCGATCAGCCGCTCCATCCAGCGTGGGCGGATGCCCGCCTTGAGGTAGTTCTCGAGCGTGCGCTGCGTGCGGCGGGCGCGCTCGCCGATCGGCCGGCCGCCGCTGCGGGGATCCTCGAGGCGCTCGAGCACGAAGCGCTCGGTCGGGCTGCGGCGATCCTCGGTCACCGCGCTCCACTGTAGGGGCCTGTCCAGAACCTGGGCGAAACGACCTCGAAGATCTCGGCCCGGATCGTGCTGCGGAAGCGGGTCGGATCGGGCTGGGAGGTAGCGCCGATCGGGCGGAGCCGGGGCTCGTTCTGGAGCGCGGCGCGCCACTCGCGCGTACGGCGGCGGACCGCGCGGGCCCACGGCGACCGCACCCGGCGCGCGACCGGCCTCACCAGGATCACCCGGCGGCCCGCCGCCAGGCGCCGCAGCACCGGCGTCAGCGTGCGTCCGGCTCCGGCGGCGCGCAGTCGCGGCAGGGCGTCTCGCCAGTCGGTCACCGAGGGGTCGAGCGAGGGCCCGAGCGGCGTCAGGTAGTGGACACCGGCCGGGAGGTAGCGGTACAGCACCGGCACCTGCTCGGGCTGGGTGCAGACCACGAGGTCGCCGGGCCGCACGCTCTGCGCGACGCTGGCGGCGACCGCCCGGGCGTTGCTCTTGGCGACGGGCAGCCCGGCGAGCAGGCTCACCGCGAGCAGCACGGCGACGGCCCACGTGGCGCGGCGCGCGAGCACCAGCAGCACCGGGCCGAGGAAGACCGCGGCGTAGCGCGCCGACCAGGCGGGCTCGACCTGCGAGGCGAGCCATGCGAGCGCGAACCCGGCGGCCCCCGCGAGCACGAGCTCGTCGCGCGGGCGCCACGCCACGGCGAGCGCCGCCGGCACGAGGTAGAGGACCGACGGAGGAGCCGACCAGGGCGCACCGGTGTGGAGCGCCTGGAAGATCAGGCTCGGCAGCCACGGCAGGTACAGCAGGGCGACGACGGCGAACGTGATCGCCCCGCCACGGTCGCGGCGCCGTGCCAGCCACGCGAGTACGAGGCCGGCGACCAGGAAGACGCCCCACGTGTGCGTGTAGAGCAGCAGGACGAGCGCAGCGCCGAGGATGACAAGCCGCCGCTGCACGAAGGCGGCCGCCGCCACCAGCGACAACACGGCCACGAGCGTGTACATGCGCGCCTCCTGCGCGTAGTGGCCGACGAACGGGGAGACGGCGACGATGACGGCCGCGACGGCGCCGGCGCGGCGGCCGCCGGCGGCGTTCCCGGCCCACCACGCGGCCGGAACGGCGAGCGCCGCGAAGAGCAGCGACAGCGAGCGGGTGGCGGCCTCGCCGCTGCCGAACATGCCGATCCAGGCGTGCAGCAGCAGGTAGTACAGCGGCGGCGAGCCGTCCTGGCGCAGCAGCGCCGGGATCTCGCCCGGCTCGTGCGAGGCGATCCCGACCGCGATCGCCTCGTCGATCCAGTACCCGGCGTCGAGCGCCCCGGTCCGGAGTGCGACCGAGAGGGCGGTGAGCACGAGCAGCCCCGCGACGACCCGCATGGCGCGAACGGTGCCACCCGCCGAGCCGGACGACGGCGCACGCTAACCGCCGACAACAGCCCCTAATGCGTTCAGGCGCGCCAGTGGCTGCGCGTGAAGATCACGAGCACGGGAAGGATCTCGAGCCGGCCGAGATACATGAGCGCCGTCAGCACGAAGGTCGACAGGTCGCTGAACGGGGCGAAGGAGCCCATCGGCCCCGCGAAGCCGAGCCCCGGGCCGGCCCCGCCGAGCGTCGTCGCCGCCGCGGCGAGAGCGTCGAAGCTGGCCAGGTCGACACCGGCCAGCGACGAATCGACGAGAACGACGGTCGCCCCGGCGGCGAGCACCCCCAGGTACAGGAAGACGAAGACGATGATCGCGCGCAGCGCGCGCTCGTCGACCACCGTGCCGTTGACGCGCAGCGGGGCCACCCGATGCGGGTGCACGGTCTGATCGACCTCGCGTCGCAGCATCTTGGCGATCACGACGTGGCGGACGAGCTTGATCGAACCGCTCGTCGACCCCGCCGAGGCGCCGATCACGAGCACCCCGATCAGCACGAGCTGCGTGAGCGCCGGCCATACGGCGAAGTCGGCGGTGGCGAAGCCGGTGGTCGTCATCATCGTCACGAGGTTGAACACGGCCTGGCGGATGGCCGTCTCGCCGGCGTAGACGTCCTCGGTGACGAGCTCCACCCAGACCACCGCCGCGGCTACCGCCAGCAGGGCGATGTAGACGCGGAACTCATCGTCGCGCGCGAACGGCCTCAGGCTGCGCCGAGCGAGGCTCGCGAACATCAACGCGAAGTTCGTGCCGGCCACGACCATGAAGAAGACGATTGCCCACTGCGTCGCGGGCGCGTACGGCTCGATCGAGCGGCCGTTGGTCGAGAACCCCGCCGTCGCGATCGTCGCGAACGCATGCGCGACGGCGTCGAACAGGGTCATCCGGGGATCGACGCCGGTCCACCCGAGGGCGGCGAGCACGATGATCGCGACCGCCGTGATCGCGACGTAGAGCACGACGAACCGGCGTGCGCTCTCGCGGATCGTCTCCTCCAGACCGAGCTCCGGGCCTGCCGCCTCGGTCCGGAACAGCGCCTGGCGCCCGCCGACCCGCAGGCGCGGGAGCACGGCGAGGAACATCACGATGATCCCGACGCCGCCGATCCAGGTCGTGAACTGCCGCCACATCGCCATCGACCGCGAGAGCGCATCGATGTCGGTGAGAACGCTTGATCCGGTCGTCGAGAACCCGGACATCGACTCGAACAGCGCGTCCAACGGTCGTGAGAGCTGTGGCTCGGCGAACAGGTACGGCAGCGCGCCGAAGCCGGCAATCAGCAGCCAGATGAGCGCGACGACCAGATAGCCCTCGCGAGGCCCGATCCGGTGCCGCCCGTCGGTGAGGAGCTCCACTACAAGACCGAACGCGAACGTCGCCGCCCCGGCGAGCAGGAACGGCCACGCCGGCTCGCCGTATCCGACCGCGATCGCCGTCGGGAACACGAACGCGGCTGCGAGGAACTTGACGAGCCAGCCGACGAGGTTGAGGGACCCGTTGACGTCGACGCCGGCGGCCCGCGGCCGCGCCGGCCGGAGTGCGTCAGAAACGTGCATGGGCGTGCGCATCATCGCCTACGCTCCGCACATGAAGGTCATCGTGCTGGGGGCCGGCCACGTGGGCGCGGCGCTCGTGGATTCATTGCACGAGGACCACGAAGTCGTGGTCGTCGATCGCGACGACGACCGGCTCGCGCAGTTCCGCGCCCGCTACGACGTGCGGACGGTTCAGGGCGATGGGACGGCCCGCGAGGAACTGCGCAAGGCCGGCGTGGACGAGGCGGACCTGCTTATCGCGTGCAGTGCGCGTGAGGAGCTCAATCTGGTCAGCGCAATGATGGTCAAGCGCCTCTCGGCGGCGCAGGTCGTGGTCCGCACCAGCAGCTTGGCCTACCTCGAGGCCTGGCGCGAGCGCGAGATCGACGTCGACTTCATGGTCTCCTCCGAACTCGAGACCGCCAACGCCATCTCGGCGATCGTCGGCATCCCCGCGGCTCGCCAGACCGACGTGTTCGCCGAGGGCAAGGTGCAGATCGTCGAGTTCGACGTGCCGCCGCGCACTGCGAACGACGCGCTCATCGGCCGTCCGCTGCGGCGGGCGGCGATCCCGACCGACTCCAAGGTGGTGGGGATCGTCCGCGGGGACCGCATGATCGTGCCACGCGGTGATGAGGCGATCATGCCGGGCGACCGGGTGATTGTGATCGCGTCGCCGGCGTCTGCACGGGCGTGGAGCGCACAGATCGCCAAGGGCGAGCGCGAGGTCGACGATCTGGTGATCTTCGGCGCCGGCCGCATGGGCACGACGATCGCCCGCGTGCTGCTCGAACGCGATCTTCGCGTCCGGCTCGTCGAGGCACAGCCCGACCGGGCGCACGAGGTCGCAAAGGAGCTCCCGCAGGTTCAGGTGTTCAACGCGAGCGCGTTCGACCCGGAGTTCCTGGCGCACGAGCGGATCGGCCAGTGGACGGCAGCCGTGTTCTGCATGAACGACGACGCCCGCAACCTCTACGGCGCGGTGCTCGCGAAGCGGCGCGGCGTGCGGCTGACGATCGCTCTGACGCACGATCCGATCTCCAAGGAGGTCTACGAGAGCGGCGGGGTGGACGTCGCCATCAACCCGCGCCAGGTCGCCGCCGAGGAGATGGTCCGCTTCGCCCACGACCCTCGCTGCCGCCAGGTCGCGATGCTGGAGGACGACCGCTTCGAGATCCTCGATGTCACCGTCAGGCCGGAGTCGGCCCTGGTGAACAGCGCATTCCGCGACCTGCCCGCCACCGGCTCGGTGATCGGCGCCGTCGTGCGCGACGGGGCGGCCCTCTTCCCCCACAGCTCGGACGTCCTGCGTGCGGGCGATCGCGTGATCATCTTCGTCGAAGCCCGCCGTGCGGCTGAGGTCGAGGCGGCGCTCTAGCGACGAAGGGCGGCCGTGCGGCCGCCCTCCGAAACGTGAAATTGGGTTTCGCCTGCCAGGCGATCGCTGACGCGCTCGCCTTCGGCGACGTTACATGACTTACTTGACCTCGACGGAGGCGCCGGCATCCTCGAGCTGCGTCTTCAGCGCGTCGGCCTCCTCGCGCTCGACAGCCTCCTTGACGGCCTTCGGGGCCTCGTCGACGAGCGCCTTGGCCTCCTTGAGGCCCAGGCCGGTGGCCGCGCGGACCACCTTGATGACCTGGATCTTCTTGTCGCCGGCGCCGGTGAGGACGACGTCGAACGCCGTCTGCTCCTCGACTTCGGCGCCGTCCTCGGCCGCGCCGGCGCCGGCCGCCGGGGCGGCCGCGGCGACCGCCGTGGCGGACACGCCGAACTCCTCCTCGAGCGCCTTGATGCGCTCGGAGAGCTCGAGTACGGAGATCGCCTTGAGCTCGTCGATCCACTCCTGGGTGCTGGGCATCTAGTCCTCCTGGGTTTCAGTCGGGGAAGGGGTCTCCTCGGCCGGCGTCTCGCCGGGCTCGGGGTCGGGCACGGGCCCGGGGTCCACGGGCGACTCGTTCGGCTGCGCGTCGCCGCCGGGTGTCGTCTCCGCGGCAGGCTCCTCAGCCGCCGGAGCCGGGGCGGCGCCGCCGACCAGTTCCTGGTCGGCCATCGCCTGCAGCTGGCGGGCGAGGCCGCCGATCAGCCCGTTGAGGCTCGTCACCAGGCCGGTGAGCGGCGAGGCGACCATGCCGACGAGGCGGCCGTAGAGCACGTCGCGCGTGGGGAGCCGGGCGATGGCCTCGATCTGCGCCGTGTCGAGCGGGGCGCCGTTCATCCAGCCGCCCTTGAACTCGAGCAGCCGGCCGCCGCTGGCGCGGCGGAAGTCCGACAGCGCCTTGGCGGCCGCGGCGGCGTCGCCGCGCACGAACGTCATCGCGGTCGGGCCCTCGAGCAGCTCCTTGAGCGCGTCGGCGCCGGCCTTGTCGGCCGCCCGCAGCGTGAGCGTGTTCTTGACGATCCGGAACGAGGCGTCGGCGTCGCGCAGCCGGGTGCGCAGGTCGGCGGCCTGCGGCACGGAGATGCCGCGGTAGTCGACCGCGAACACGGCCTCTGCTTCGGAGATCTGGGCGGCCACCTCGTCGATGACCGCGGCTTTCTGGTCTCGGTTCAAGCGGTTCCTCCTATCCCGGACTTACGAATCGCCCGGGGTCTTGGGGGGTAACGTCGCCGAAGGCAAGCGCGTCAGCGATTGCCTGGCAGGCGAAAGCGATTTCAGCGGCTAGGCCGGCGCAGCCTCCGCTTCCACGAGGTCACGGGTGCGCGCCGGGTCGATCTTGACGCCGGGGCCCATCGTCGAGGCCATCACGATCGAGCGCAGGTACCGGCCCTTCGCCGCGGACGGCTTGGCGCGGATCAGCTCCTCGAGGATCGCCTGATAGTTCTCGAGCAGGTGATCGTCCGGGAACGAGGTCTTGCCGATGATCAGGTGGACGATCGCCGTGCGGTCGGTCCGGTACTCGACCTTGCCGGCCTTGGACTCCTCGACCGCCTTGCGGACGTCCATCGTCACGGTGCCGACCTTCGGGTTCGGCATCTTGCCCTGCGGGCCGAGGATGCGGCCGAGGCGGCCGACCACCGGCATCATGTCCGGCGTCGCGATCGCGACGTCGAAGTCGGTGAAGCCCTCGTTCTGCACCCGCTCGGCGAGGTCCTCGGCGCCGACGAAGTCCGCGCCCGCCTCCTCGGCGTCGCGCGCCTTGTCGCCCTTCGCGAAGACGGCGATCTTCACGTCCTTGCCGAGGCCGTGCGGCAGCGCGATCGTCCCGCGCAGCTGCTCGTCCGCGTGGCGGACGTTGAGGCCGGTCCTGACGTGGATCTCGACCGTCTCGTCGAACTTCGCCCGCTTGCTGTCCTTGACGAGGCGCACGGCCTCGTGCGGCGTGTACTCACGCTCGCGGTCGACCTTCTGGCGCGCCTCGACGTAGCCCCGACCGTGCTTGCCCATTACGGGGACACCTCCACTCCCATCGAGCGCGCGGTGCCCTCGATGATCTTCGCCGCCTGATCGACGTCGTGCGCGTTCAGGTCGGGCAGCTTCTTCTCGGCGATCTGCCGGACCTGGTCCTTGGAGATCGTGCCGACCTTGTTGCGGTTGGGCTCGCCCGACCCCTTCTCGATGCCGATCGCCTGCCGGATCAGCACGGCGGCCGGCGGGGTCTTGGTGATGAAGGTGAACGAGCGGTCCTCGAACACCGTGATCTCCACCGGGATCGTCGTGCCCATGTCGTTCGCCGTCTGGGCGTTGAACGCCTTGACGAACTCCATGATGTTGATGCCGTGCTGGCCCAGCGCTGGGCCCACCGGCGGCGCCGGCGAGGCCTGCCCGCCCGGGGCCTGCAGCTTGATCGTGGTCAGAATTTTCTTTGCCATAAGCCTTAGATCTTCTTCACCTGGTCGTAGCCGACCTCCACCGGGGTCTCGCGACCGAAGATGGATACCAGCACCTTGAGCTTGCTCGCGTCTTCGTTGATCTCGGAGATCTCGCCCGAGAAGTCGGACAGCGGACCGGAGATGACCTTGACGGACTCGCCGATCGAGAACTGGGCACGGCTGGGCGCCCGCACGGCGACGTCGCTGCGGTGCAGCAACCGGTCGACCTCGATCTGGGTCAGCGGGATCGGCTCGTTGGACGCGCCGACGAAGCCGGTGACCCCGGGCGTGCCCTTGACGACCGCCCACGAGTCCTCGTTGAGGTCCATGTTCACCAGCACGTAGCCGGGCATCGTCCGCTTCTCGACCGTGATCTTCTGGTTGTCCTTCATCTCTTGGACGGTCTCGGTCGGGACGACCACGCGACGCACCGCGCGTTGCTGGTTCAGCGACGCGACGCGGTGCTCGAGGTTCTGCTTGACCTTGTTCTCGTGCCCGGAATAGGTGTTGATGACGTACCAGCGAAACATTCGTTGAAATTCCCTCTCGCCTGCCAGGCAAGCGCTGACGCGCTTGCCTTCGGCGACGTTGCCGTTCTTAAAGGATGGCCTCGACGATCGGCTTCCAGATGGCGTCCATCAGCCCCAGGAAGCCTCCGGCGACGACCACGAACCCGAGCGTGACGGCAGTGCCCTGACCGGTCTGGCGCCGGTCCGGCCACTGGACGCGCCGCAGCTCGTCGACCACGTGGCCGAGGAAGGTGAGGATCTTGCCGCGCTGGCGCCGGGGCTTGCGGGCCTCTTCGCGCTCCTCGATGACGGCGGGATCGGTCGGCGCGACGTCCTCGTCGAAGTCGCCCGCGCCGGCCTCGGCCATGCGCGCCTCCTCGACGTCCGGGAAGGCATGCTTGGTGGGCTCGGGAGCGGGGGTCGAGTCGAGCTCGGCGTCGGTCGGCTCGAGGCCGACATCACGCGCGCGCGTGCGCGCGGATCCCGCCGCCGGACCGCCGGCACCCGGCTGCCGGCTGCGCCGCCGCTGCTTCGCGCGCTGTCGATCGCGGGCCACGGAGAATCGCCCCTATCGGGTTTCCCGGTGGCTGGTGTGCCGCCGGCACCACTTGCAGTATTTGCGCAGCGTGATGCGATCGGGGTTGTTGCGCTTGGACTTGTTGGTCTGATAGTTCCGGCGCTTGCACTCCTCGCACGCGAGGGTGACGGCGATCCGGACGTCTCCACGGGCCATGTTGCGGCGCGCTCCGAGGGTCGTGGTCTAGCTCGCCGGGCGAAGAAAAACCCCGCACCGGCGCGAGGTCGGCAAGTGAGGATAGCGCAGCCAGGCCCGCGGTTCGTAGCGGGGACGCCGGCCTACGGGCACGGCCGTACATAGCGGCAGGCGACGACCGCAGGCTGCTCGACGGGGGCGCCGGCGTCGATCGACCAGGCGAGCCGCACCAGCTGTGCGTGCGACCACGCGAGCGGGGTCGCGGAGGAGGTCCCCTCGCCCGCGGGGAGGCCGGTGGGCGGCCGCCCGTCCCACACCTGCTCGGGGATCATGCCGCCGCCGTTGCCGGCGTCGGCGATCGACTTCAGGTAGGTGCCGGCCGGCCGGCCCGCAAGCAGCTCGTACTCGCCCCGCTCGCCGGCGAGAACCGGCCACAGGCGCCCGAAGGTCGGCCCCCGCGTGCCCCAACCGCCGCCGTCTCCACGCTCGCCGTAGTCGTCGAAGATGAACCGGTGCCAGAACACGCCGTTCGCGGTCGTCCGGCGCAGCCGGGCGTCGACGACCGCGAGCGTGTTGAGCACGATCGGGTCGTCGAACCGCTTGACCCCGAGCCGCGCGAGCTCGAGGAAGCTCGCGTCGACGATCGTGCGCTGGTCGGCGCGCCGCCTGCCGACGTCGTAGCGGGTGCCGCGGTCGGGCCGCCGGCCCTCGCTCAGCCGCAGGTAGTACGGATCGTCCGAGTACGGGCCGCTCGCGGTCGCCGTCCAGCGCTCGACGGCACCCGCCCAGCGGTCGGCGACGCGCTCGTAGCGCGCGGCGTCGGCCTCCGCCCCGTTGCGGCGCGCGATGTCGGCCGCGCACACGAGCCCGGCGATCTGGGCCGCGACCGCGGCCGGCGAGTAGCCCCCCGCACTGCCCCAGCGATCGAGCTCGGTCCGCGGCCCGTGGCGGACGATGAACTCGGCGGTGCGGCGCAGCGCGCGCCAGGTGGCGACGTCGAACCGCTGCAGCTGCCAGGCGAGCACGATCGGCAGCGCCTGGTCGTCCATGTGGTAGGCGCTCGACCGCGACCGGCCGCCCACCTCGACGTAGGACGGAAGGCCGCCGCTGCGCTCCTGCGCCCTCTGCAGCAGGAAGTCGAGCCGGGACGAGGCGGCCTGGGTCGCCCCCGCGGCAAGCTCGGCGGTGGCGAGCTCGTAGAGGTCGCGCGGCCGGACGAGGTGATAGAGGCTCGAGCTCGTCGTCCTGCCCCACCACCAGGGCATCGACGGCGACGCGATCGCGGCCCCCGGATTGACCTTGTCGCCATGCGCGGCGAGCATCAGCAGCGACGTCTCGTAGGCGGGTAGCACCGGGGTGGCCGCCGCCGGGGCGGGCTTCAGCGTCGCGCGGTAGCGCGTCCAGCCGGCGGCGTTCTCGGCGGCCAGCGGGGCGAAGCCGGCGGTGAGCGCGTCGGCGGCGGCGCGGCGCGCGGTGACCTGGCCGGCGCCGAACCCGAGCGCCAGGGTCGCCTCCTGGCGCTGGACGCCGTCGAGCGTCGTGGTGGCGGCCTGGCGGACGTTTCCGCGCTGTCGCGCGTCGGCCTCGGCGTCGAGCGAGCCGTCGTCGCGCAGGTCGCTCCACGGGTCGCTGGTGCTCGCGTAGCCGCTCGAGGTCGCGGTGAACGCCGGCGAGGCGGCGAGCGCGCTCGCCATCCGGCGATCGCTCGCCACCAGCGCGCCGGAGATGGTCCTCGAGCGGTCGTCGCGGCCGTCGTTGCTCAGCTGCGGGTCGAGCAGGACGTGCAGCCGGTACGGCTCGCCGGTGAGCGACTCGAACCGGACGTGGACGAGGACGGTCGAGCGGAAGGGGTCGGTCGTGTAGGTCTTCGTGAGCCGCCAGCGGCTCTCGGGACCGGTCACCGTCTGGCGGAAGTTGAGCCCCTCGAGCCGCTCGACGACGCCGGTGGCGTTCGCGGTCTCGCGGTCGACCGCCATCTCGGGCCCGGGCCGGGCGACCACGAACTCGAGCGAGCGCAGCGACGGAGTTCCGAGGTCGGGGAAGTAGACCTCGGTCATCTCGCGCTCGCGCAGCGTGAACCAGACGCGGCTGTCGCGCGTCGCGGAGGTACCGAAGGCCTGCTTGTCGCCGGGCGTCCAGGTCGGCTTGGCGCCGGGCGCGCCGATCGCGCGGGTGCGTGCCGCGGCCGGGGCCGCGAGCACGGCGAGGATCAGCAGGAGCAGCGGGACCGTTCGCATCCGGCCGCGTAGCGTATGCCTTCATGCCGCCGACCATGCCCGAGCTCGACGGTGTCGAGCACAGCTTCCACGACCTCCCGACCGGCGTGCGGGTGCACGTCGCCGCCGCCGGCCCGCCGGACGCCCCGCCCGTGCTCGCCCTGCACGGCTGGCCGCAGCACTGGTGGAGCTGGCGCGCGGTGATCGGCGAGCTGGCGGGCGAGTTCCGGCTGCTGTGCCCGGACCTGCGCGGGCTCGGCTGGTCGGGCCTGCCGGACGACGGCGACTTCCGCAAGCAGCGCCTCGCCGACGACCAGATCGCGCTGCTCGACGTGCTCGGCATCGACCGCGTGCGGCTGGTCGGCCATGACTGGGGCGGCTATGCCGCGCTGCTCGCCGCGCTGACCGCGCCGGCGCGCTTCTCCTCGCTGGCCGCGCTCTCGATCGCCCATCCCTGGGCGCCGCCGCAGGTGAGCCTGCGCCACGGCTGGATGCTGTGGTACCAGCTTCCGCTGGCAGCGCCGTTCGCCGGCGAGCGCGTCATCCGCGACGGCCGCTTCCCGCGCGGGATGCTGCGCAACGGCCGTCGCGACGGGCGGCGATGGACGCGCGAGGAGGAGGACACCTACATCGATGTCCTGCGCGAGCCCGGCGCCGCGCACGCGTCGTCCAAGCTCTACCGCGACTTCCTCATCCGCGAGCTGCCCCGCACGCGATCGTTCGCCGGCCGGTGGTTCGAGATGCCCGCCCGCCTCGTGATCGGGACCCGCGAGCCGTTCAGGCCGTTCGCCACCGGCTTCCACGGCGAGATCGAGGTGATCGACGACGCCGGCCACTTCTTGCCCGAGGAGGCGCCGGCGGCGGTCGCAGACCAGATCCGCGCGATGTGAGGCTGATCAGCTGGAACGTCAACCGGCGCGTGTCCGTGCTCGCGGCGCAGGCCGCGGCGCTCGCCTCGCGCGAGCCCGACGTGGTCGCGCTGCAGGAGGTGACCACGGGCTCGTGGCCCTTGTGGCAGGCGGCCTTCAGGACGATCGGGCTGCCGCACGCGGCTTTCTCTCTCGAGGGCGCCGACCCGCGGCGCGAGCCGATCACCCGCCGGCGGACGGGCGTGGTGATCGCGGCCCGGTCGCCGCTCGAGTCCGCTGCGACCCTCGCGGTGCCGTGGCCCGAGACCACGCTGGCGGCGTCCGTCGAGGAGGTCACTGTCCACGTCGCGCACGTGCCGAACGCCGCCAACGGCTGGATCAAGCCGGACACGCTCGCCGCCCTCCGCGCCGGCCTCGCCGCCGGCTCCGGCCCGCGAGTCCTGTGCGGCGACCTCAACACGCCCCGCCGCGAGTCGCCGGACGGGACCGTCATCTCCTTCGCGCGCGACACCCGCGGGCGCCTGCGCGAGGAGCGCGGCGAGCGGTGGGACTCCGCCGAGCTCGGCGTCGTCCCGGGCCTACGCGAGGTCGGCTTCGCCGACGCGTTCCGGGTCGTGCACGGCTACGCGTCGAAGGAGCCGTCGTGGGTGTGGCGCCACGGCGGCGGCTGGCGCCTCGACCACATCTTCGCGTCCGGCCTGCGCGTCGCCGCGGCGCGCTACCACCACGCGTGGCGGGACGACGGGTTGAGCGACCACTCGGCGCTGGAGGCCGACATGGCGTCCGGGTGAGGCGTCAGGCCGCTGCGGCCTCCGTCTCGGCCAGCCACTCACGCGCCTCGTCGCGCTTCATCGACCGCTTGCCCCACCGGACCGCCTCCGCGTAGTCGATCAGCCGGCCGAAGTAGTCGGTCAGCCGCGGCGGGCGGATGCCGGCCGGCTCGAGCAGCGCGCGCGCGCGGGAGTCGTCGAACACGACCTCCATGTCGAAGTACGGCAGGTAGACGGCACCGTGGTCGTCGTCGCTCGCCCCCGCGCTCTCGACGATCGTCGGCCGCGGCCGGTCGAAGCGATCGCAGGCGAGCTCGACGAGCTCGTTCGCGAACGGCGCCTCGCGGCCCGACACGAGGTTGAAGACGCCCTCGTCATCGCTGTCCAGCAGAGTCACGAGCGCATCGGCCACGTAGTCCACCGGCACGATGTCGACGTGCGCCGAAGGCAGCGACGGGACCTCGTCGAACAGCCCGCGCGAGAACGCCCGCAGCGGCCAGTAGAGAACGTTGAAGGCGGGCGTCCAGCCGGTGTCGGACTCCCCCATCACGATGCTCGGCCGCGCGATCGCGGGCGACAGGTCGGTCGCCTCGCGCACCACGTGCTCGGCCTCCCACTTGGTCTGCTCGTACGTGTTGCGGAACTCCTGCCCCGCGTCGAGCTGACGCTCGCGGAACGTGCCCTCGTACTTGCCGGCCACGTACGCGGTCGAGACGTGCACGAAGCGCTCCAGCCGCCCCAGGGCCTTGCACTCGCGCGCGAAGCCGATCACCTCGCGCGTGCCCTCGACGTTGATCGCCCGGGCGTCCTCCACCGGCAGGTCGAACGAGATCGACGCCGCGCAGTGCAGCACCGCCCCGACCTCCTCGGCCAACGCGTTGCGCGCCGTCTGATCGAGCCCGAGGCCCGGGCTCGTGACGTCGCCGGCCACCGCGCGCACGTTCGCCTGGTACGGCGTCGGGTCGCGCCACAGGGTGTTCAGCACGCCGTACAGCCGGTCCTCGGCGGCCGCGTCGTCGGCCGCGCGCACGAGCGCGACCACCTTGCGGTCGCCCGCCTCGAGCAGCCGCGCCAGCACTTCCATGCCGAGGAAGCCGGTCGCGCCGGTCAGGAATACCGTGGGTTTCATGAAGGCACCGCCGTTCCCATCGCATGGAAGCCCCCGTCGACGTGCAGGATCTCGCCGGTCACGCCGCGGGAGAGGTCACTGAAAAGGAAGAGGATCGCGCCGGCGACGGGCTTCGGGTCGTCGGTGTCCCAGCCGAGCGGCGCCTGCTGCCGCCACGCTTCGGCCAGGTCGCCGAAGCCGGGGATCCCGCGCGCCGCCAGGGTCCCGAGGGGGCCGGCGCTCACGAGGTTCACCCGCACGCCCTTGGGGCCGAGGTCGCGGGCGAGGTAGCGCGAGGTCGCCTCCAGGGCAGCCTTGGCCACGCCCATCCAGTCGTACACCGGCCACGCCACCGAGGCGTCGAAGTCGAGCCCCACCACGCTCGCCCCCTCCTCGGGGTAGAGGTCGGCGAGGCCGGCCGCCAGCGCCTTGAGCGAATAGGCGCTGGTCTTGAACGCGACCTCGGCGCTCTCCGGAGGCGTGTTCAGGAAGTTGCCGCCCAGGGCGTCCTCGGGCGCGAACGCGATCGCGTGCAGCACGCCGTCGACGCGCCCCCAGCGCTCGCGCAGGTCAGCCGCGACGGCCTCGATGTCGTCGGGGCTGTTGACGTCGAGCTCGAGCACGTCGGGCGGCCCGTCGAGCTTGGAGGCCGACCGCTCCGTCATCCGGCGCACGCGGCCGAACGACGTCAGCACGATCTCGGCGCCCGCGTCCTGCGCCTGACGGGCGACCTCGTACGCGATCGACTCGCGGTTGACCACTCCCGTGATCAGGAGCTTCTTGCCTTCGAGCATGCTCATCAGCGCCCACCCCCACCGGGGCGTGAATGTCGAACGTCTGGGTTGATCACAGCGGGATCGGTACGAACTCGCCGTTGCGGGCCGGCTCGGCGGCCTCCTCGACCGCCGCCACCTCGTCGCGCTTCCAGAGAACCTCCACGCGCGCGCGGGAGACCGTGCGGCCTTCCTGGTTGACGACGTTCCACGCGAACGTCACCAGCCCGGCGTCATCCGAGCCCGGCGCCAGCTCCGCGATCCGGCCCTCCACGCGCAGCGTGTCGCCGAAGCGGACCGGGCGCTTGAACGTCGCGTCGGCCACGCGCCGCAGCGCGACCACGCGGCCGGGATCGAACGGCACCAGCCCCGCTGCCAGCGACACCACGAGCATCCCGTGCGCGATCCGCTCGCCGAACGCCGACGACGCGGCCCACTCGGCGTCGCTGTGCTGCGGATGCCAGTCGCCCGTGAGCGCGGCGAACGAGACGACGTCGGCCTCGGTGACCGTGCGCCCGCGGGTCGTGAACTGCTGGCCGGTCTCGAGCGCCTCGAACGGCGCCCACCAGCTGATCGTGTCCGTGATGTTCACAGCGGGATGTTCCTCACGCCTTTTGCGGGCTGCGCGATCGCGTCGAGCGTCGACAGCGCCTCGGTCAGCCGGCGGCGCGTGTCGCCCGGCAGGATCACCTCGTCGATGTAGCCCTCGGCGGCGGCGGTGCTCGCGCTCAGGTGCTCGGCGGCGTACTCGTCGGCGAACGCGTCGCGCGCGCCGGCCGGGTCGTCGGCGGCCGCGATGTCGCGCCGGTTGACGATCGTCACCGCCTGCTTGGCGCCCATCACGCCGAGCTGGGCCTGCGGCCACGCGAACGTGTAGTCGGCGCCGAGGTCGCGCGCGTTCATGGCGATGAACGCGCCGCCGAACGCCTTGCGCAGGACGACGGTGACCTTGGGCACGGTCGCCTCGGCGAACGCGTGCACGAGCTTGGCGCCGTGCCGGATGACGCCCGACTGCTCCTGGCGCGTCCCCGGCAGGAAGCCCGGGGTGTCGACCAGCACCACGAGCGGGAGGCCGAACGCGTTGCAGGTGCGCACGAAGCGGGCGCCCTTGGACGCCGACTCGGAGTCGAGCACGCCGCCCAGGTACTTCGGCTGGTTGGCGATCACGCCGACCGGGCGGCCGTCCAGGCGGGCGAAGCCACAGACGATGTTCTTGGCCCACTTCGGAGCCCACTCGAGCAGCCGGCCGCCGTCGACGACGCCGCGGATGACGTCGCGCACGTCGTACACGCGCCGCCCGTCGTCGGGCACCGGCTCGCCGGCGCCGTAGCCGACCGGGCCGACCGGGCGCCACCGGGGGGCGCGCTCGCCGGAGTTGGCGGGCAGATGGTCGAGCAGGTCGCGCGCGAGCAGGGCGGCGTCGGCGTCGGTCGAGGCGACGAAGTGCGCGACGCCGTTGCGCTCGTGCACCTTCGGCCCGCCGAGCTCGAAGGCGTCGACGTCCTCGCCCATCACCTCGCGCACCACCGCGGGGCCGGTCAGGAACATGTTCGCCCGCTCGGTCATGATCACGAAGTCGGTCAGGGCGGGCGAGTAGGAGCCGCCGCCGGCCGAGGCGCCGCAGATCACCGAGATCTGCGGGATCCTGCCGCTCAGCGCGACGTGCTCGCGGAAGATCCGCGCGTAGCCCGCGAGCGCCGCCGTGCCCTCCTGCATGCGCGCGCCGCCGGACTCGATGAAGCCCACCACCGGGGCGCCGGCGCGGCCGGCGAGCCGCAGCACCTTCACGATCGAATCGGCGTGCTGCTCGCCGAGCGAGCCGCCGAGGTACGACGGGTCCTGCGCGTAGCAGAACACCGGACGCCCGTCGACGCGGCCGGCGCCGGCGATCACGCCGTCACCGGGCCGCGCCTTCTCGCCCATCCTGCGCGAGCGCACGTCGGAGCGCAGCAGGGTCAGCGACCCGCGGTCGCAGAGCGCCTCCAGCCGCTCAGCGGGTGAGAGCCGCTCCTCGGAGCGGATCATCTCGACGGTCATGCAACCTCCAGGCAGAGCACGGCGTTGTGCCCGCCGAAGCCGAACGCGTTGGACAGCGCCACGGCCTTCTTGCCGTTGATGTCCAGTTCGCGCGCCTCGTTCGGGACGTAGTCGAGATCGAGCCCCTCGTCCGGGTGCTCGTAGTTGAGGGTGGGCGGCGCGATCCGGTCGCGCATCGCCAGGATCGTGGCCACGGCCTCGACGGCGCCGGCGGCGCCGAGCAGATGGCCGATGGCCGACTTCAGCGACGACACCGGCACGTCGTTGCCGAGCACCTTCTTGATCGCGATCGTCTCGGCCCGGTCGTTGAGCGGGGTCGAGGTGCCGTGGGCGTTGACGTAGACCACGTCCTGCGGGCCGTAGCCCGCGTCGCGCAGCGCCTGCGTCATCGCCTTGATCGCGCCGCCGCCGTCCTTCTCGGGGGCGGTCAGGTGGTAGGAGTCCGAGCTGGCGCCGTAGCCGGCCAGCCGGGCGAGGATGGTCGCCCCGCGCTCGCGCGCGCGGTCGCCGTCCTCGAGCACGAGCACCGCGGCGCCCTCGCCCATCACGAAGCCGTCGCGCTCAGCGTCGAACGGGCGCGAGATGCCCTTGTCGGACAGCGCGTCGAGCGCCGCGAAGGCGGCGGTGGCGAGCGGGGTGAGCGCGGCCTCGGAGCCGCCGGTGACGACGGCGTCGGCGTCGCCGGTCTGGATCATGCGGGCGGCGGTGCCGATCGCGTGCGCGCCGGCCGCACAGGCGGACAGCGTCGCGAAGGAATGCCCGCGGAGCCCGTGGCGCATCGAGACGGCGGCGGAGGCGGAGTTGCCCATCAACAGCGGGATCGAGAGCGGCGAGACCGCCTTCGGGCCCTTTTCGAGCATCTTCTTGTGGTTCTCCTCGAGCGTGCCGATGCCGCCGATGCCGGTGCCGATCAGCGTCGCGACGCGGTCGGCGTCGTAAGGCAGCTCGTCCTTCCAGCCGGCCTCCTCGAGCGCCTCGTCGGAGGCGACCATGGCGAACTGCGAGAAGCGGTCCGCGCGGCGCGCCTGCTTGACGGTCAGATGCTCGGTCGGGTCGAACTCGGTCGCCGCACCCTTGCCGTCCTGGATGCCGGACTCGCCGGCCCGCCAGCGTTCATAGAGCGTGCGCGCGCCGACCCCGAGCGGGGTGACGGCGCCGACGCCGGTGACGACGATCTCGCGATTCATCCTGCGCGGCTCACCACCAGGTCGATCGCGTCGCCGACGGTCTTGATCTTGCCGACGTCGTCGCCCTTGAGCTGGACGCCGTACTCGTCCTCGATGATCTGGGAGAGCTCGGCGAGGTCGAGCGAGTCGACGTCGAGCTCCTCGAACGTGGCGTCGCGGCTGATCTGCGACTCATCCACGCCGAACTGCGGGAGCGCCTCGACGACGGTCTTCTCGACGGCATCGGGGGTGACGGTTGCAGCCATTGATTTCTCCTTTGTCAGGCGGACATTCCGCCGTCGACGAACAGGGTCGTTCCCGTCACGTAGGCGGCGTCGTCGGACGCGAGGAACCGCACGGCGGCGGCCACGTCCTCCGGCGCGCCGACGCGCCGGGCCGGGATCGCCTCGATCACGGCGTCGGGGATGTCCTTGGTCATTTCGGTCTCGATGAAGCCTGGTGCGACCGCGTTGACGGTCACTCCGCGCCGCGCGACCTCGGCGGCGACGGTCTTGGTCATGCCGATCAGGCCGGCCTTGGCCGCGGCGTAGTTGGACTGGCCGGCATTGGCGCGCGGCCCGACGACCGACGCCACGTTGACGATCCGCCCGTAGCGGGCCTTGATCATCGGGCGCATGGCGCGGCGGGTGAGGCGGAAGGCGGCGGTGAGGTTGGTGCCGATCACCTTGTCCCACGCCTCGTCGTCCATCTGGATGGCGAGCCCGTCGGCGGTCACGCCGGCGTTGTTGACGAGCGCGATCACTGGGCCGAGCTCCTGCTCGACCTGCTTGAACAGCTCGTCGGGGGCGCCGTTGGAGACGTCGGCGTGGAAGGCCTTGGCCTTGCCGCCGGCCTCCTCGATCGCCTTCACGGTGGCGTCGGCGCCCTCCTCGTCGGAGCGGTAGTTGACCGCGACGTTCCAGCCGTCGGCGCCCAGCGCCTTGGCGATCGCGGCGCCGATGCCCTTCGAGGCGCCGGTCACGAGAGCGGTGGCGTTCTCGGGGCGGCTCACTTAGGAGGCACCCCATTCGATGACGCCGGCGCCCCACGTGAAGCCCGCGCCGATGGCGGCGATCAGGACCTTCTGGCCGGGGCGCAGCCGCCCGTCCTCGCGCAGCAGCGACAGCGTGAGCGGGATCGAGGCGGCCGAGGTGTTGGCCATGTGGGCGACGTAGTCGGCCACGCGCGCGGGCTCGAGGTCGAGCCGCTCGCCGACGGCGCGGATGATGCGGCCGTTGGCCTGGTGGTAGACGAAGAGGTCGATGTCCTCGAGCTCGAGGCCGGCGCGCGCGACGGCGGCGACGGTGACCTCGCTGAGGCGCTTGACCGCCACCTGGTAGGTCGAGTGGCCGTCCATCCGCAGCACCCGCGCGTCGTGGTCGGCGGTGATGCGGTCGGCCAGCTCGCCGTCGGCGGCCAGCACGATCGGCCCGATGTCGCCCTCGCCCTCGGCGCCGACCAGCACGGCGGCGGCGCCGTCGCCGAACAGCGCGGCGGTCTTCGGGTCGTCGAAGTCGGTGATCCGGGTCAGGAGCTCGGCGCCGATCACGAGCACGCGCTCGGCCCGGCCGCTCTCGACCTGGCCGGCGGCGAGCCGGAGGGCGGCGAGCCAGCCGGAGCAGGCGGCGCCGATGTCGAGCGCGCCGGCGTTCGTGGCGCCGAGCGCGGCGGCCACGACCGGACCGGCGTTCGGCGTGAGGTCGTCGGGCGTCATCGTCGCCACCAGAACGAGGTCGACGTCGCGCGGGTCGACGCCGGCGTCCTGGAGCGCGCGGCGGCCGGCGATCGTGGCGTAGTCGGCCAGCGTCTCGTGGTCGGCCGCGCGGCGGCGCGACTTGATGCCGGTGCGCTTCTGGATCCAGGCGTCGTCGACGCCGATGCGCGGTGCGATGTCGGCGTTCGGCACGACCTCCGGCGGGACCTGGTGGCCGAGGCCGATGATCCGCGCGGTGCGCGCCGGCGCCAGCTGGGAGCCGTTGCGGGTCGCCTCGCGGGCGATCGTGGCGAGGTCGGCGGGAAGCTCGGCGCTACGCATGGGCCAGCTCCTCGGCCGGGGTCTCGACGGGGCAGTCGGGCAGGATGCGCTTGCCGAGGCGGGCGAGCACCTTGCCGGGCCCGACCTCGACGAAGCGGCGGCCGCCGGCCTCGTGGAGGGCGAGCACGGTCTCGCGCCAGCGCACCGGCCTGGTGAGCGCGGCGGCCAGCTCGGCGCGGACGTCCTCGAACGGCTCGGTGGAGGCGCAGCTGAAGACGGTGAAGGCGGCCTCGTGGATCTCGGTCTCGTCGAGCGCCTTGCGGAACGGGTCGACGGCCGGCTCCATGCTCGGCGAGTGGAAGGCGCCGGCGACGTCGAGCGGCAGCGCGCGCTTGCCGCGCTCGCGCGCGGCCTCCTCGGCCTTCTCGAGCGCGTCGCGGTTGCCGGAGAGGACGACCTGGCCGGGCGCGTTGTCGTTGGCGACGGTGACGCCCGCTTCGGCGGCGACGGCCTCGGCGTCCTGGAGGCCGGCGCCCACGAGCGCCAGCATCGAGCCGGAGTCGTCGGCCTCGGCCATCAGCTTGCCGCGCAGCACGACGAGGTCGAGCGCGTCGTCGCGCTCGAGCACGCCGGCGGCGGCGAGCGCGGCGAGCTCGCCCAGCGAGTGGCCGGCGGCGGCCGCGGGGTCGAGGCCGAGGGCGTCCCAGCCGGCGAGGCTGGCGCAGAAGATGGCGGGCTGCTGGAAGCGGGTCGACTCGCCGGCGCGCGGGAACGGATCCTCACCCACGAGCGCTGCGCAGCGCTCGAGCAGCTCGGGCGCGCGCTCCGCGACGAGGTCTCGCATGTCCGGTGTCTGGCTGCCCTGGCCAGGGAAAAGCGCGACCGGGGCAGAAGGGTCGATGGTCAAGCTCACACATAGAACTTGTCCACGGGGTATCCGAGGTCACAGCATCCGGACCCCCGAACCCCCCGGCCGGGGGGTGCGCGTCCCCCCGGGCGCGCCGTGGCGGCCGAACTTCGGCGCCGCGGCGGGACGAACTTCAACTGCGCTGGGTAGGGAAAGTGGGAGCCAACCGCGCGGCCGGGATCCGGGGCGTTCTCCGGTGATCGCCGCCAACCACATGCGGTTACGCCCGGTTTCCGGGGCCTAACGCATGTGGTTCGGGCACGCCGGCCCATCCGCCTTCCTTACCCAGCGCAGTTGAAGTTCGTCGACCGCGCGCTACGAGATCAGGCCCAGGCGCTGCGCCTTCTGCACCGCCTCGGCCCGGTTCCGCACCCCCAGCTTGCGATACAGGGTCGAGGTGTGCTCCTTGATCGTGTGCGGCGACAGATACAGCGTGCCGGCGATCTCGCGGTTGGTGGCGCCCGAGGCGATCGCCTCCAGCACCTCGCGCTCGCGGTCGCTCAGCGGCGGGCCCTGGGGCGCCTCGTGCGGGCGGAACACGGTCATGCCGAGCCCGACCATCCGCACCGCGCCGGCGATGTCGGCCGCCGGCCAGTCCTTGGAGATGAACCCGGCCGCGCCCGCCGCGCGTGCGGCGTTGGGCGAGATCCGCCCGGCGCCGGAGATCATCAGCACGTTCGTGTGCGGCGAGATCGAGCGCAGCCGTTCGCAGATCTCCGCCCCCGACTCCTGGCCGACGAACAGGTCCACCAGCGCGACGTGCGGCTCGTACCGGCGCGCGAGAGCGACCGCCTCGTCCGAGTTGCGTGCGCTCACGCAGCGCTCGACCCACGGCTGCTCGCCGAGCATCAGCCGGAACCCCCAGTGCACGACCTCGTGGTCGTCGACGATCAGCACGCGCAGGCGGCGCTCGCCGCTGCCGCCCGCGCCGAGGCGGCTGGGGTTGACGTCAGGCGCGGTCAGAGCGGCACCGCCAGTCGCACTCGCCACGTCCCCGGCTCGCGCTCTCCGAACTCCACGATCCCGCCCACCTGCAGCGCCTCCAGCGCGGCCAGCCGCAGCCCCATCCCGGTCGACTTCGGCCGCCCCGACACGCCGTCGTTCGCCACCTCCAGAGTGAGTGTCCCGTCGGTGCGGTCGAGCGTCACCTCCACTCGCGAGGGCTGCGCATGCTTGTGCGCGTTGCGCACCGCCTCGGCGAGCACCGACTGCGCGAGCGGCTCGAGCCGCGGCGGCACCCGCACGTGCTCGGAGCCGGGCGTGAGCCGGATCGCGAGGTCGCGGTGCTCGCGCCGCAGGCGGCCGATCTCCTCGAGCAGCGTCGTGTGCGTCTCGGGAGCGACCCGGCCGAGCGGACGCTGCAGAGCGCGGCGAAGGTCGAACAGCGCGGCCTGGAGCTCGGCCGCGATCCGCTGGCGGGCCTCGTCCGACAGCTCGGCCTGGCTGGAGAACACGAGCTGGACCCCGAACAGGCGCTGGATCACGCCCTCGTGCACCTCGCGCGCGAGGTCGATCCGCTCCTGCAGCATCCGCGCCCGCGCGTGCTGGTTGGTGGCCAGGCGCGCGTGCGTGGCGAGCGCGGCGGTCTTGCCGAGCGCCCACAGCGCCTGCCGCTCGCTGTCGCTCAAGGCCTTCGAGCCGGCGCCGCGATCGGACAGGATCACGCCCAGCCACCGCCCCGCCGCCGACATCGGCGTGCACACCAGCGTCGCCTCGCGCAGCAGGTCGCGGTACTCCTCCGGCACCTCCGGCGTGTCGTCGTCGCGCACCTCGATCACGCGGTCCTCCTCGAGCGCCTGCCGCGCGATCGGGGCGGACTCGACGGTCAGGTGCGCGTTCTCGAACACGTTGAGGTCGATCCCGTAGGCGCCTGCCGCGTGCACGCGCCGCCGCGCGTCGTCGTAGCGGAAGATCACCGCGCGGTCCATCGACGCCACGCGGCAGGTGGCCTCGCACAGGCGGCTATAGAAGTCGTCGGTCTGGCTGTCCACGTCCGCGCCCGCGAGCAGCTCCACGAACGTCTCGAGCGCGTCGACCGCGACGGTTGGCTCGCTCATCCTGCCGACATCATTCCCTACGGCGCGGTCAGCCGTAGAACCCGGTCGTCGCTCTCTGCGGGAGAGCCGCGCCCGTCGCGGTTGCTGGTGAGCACGTAGAGCGCGTCGTCCGGTCCCACGCGCACCGTGCGCAGCCGCCCGTACTCGCCCTCCAGCAGCACCTGCTCGGAGCCGCCGTCGAGCTCCACGCGCCGCAGCGACTCGCCGCGCAGCGTCGCGAACCAGAACTCCCCGCGCCAGAACGTCGCGCCCGACGGCGCCACCGAGGGGTCGTAGACCTTCAGCGGCGCCTCGAAGTCGCCGTGATCCTCGCCGGTGACCGCCGGCCAGCCGTAGTTCTCTCCTTCGACGATCTCGTTGATCTCGTCGTCGCCGGACGGGCCGTGCTCGGTCGAGAACAGCCGCTCCGTGTCGGGCTGCCAGTCGAAGCCCTGCGGGTTGCGGTGCCCGAGCGAGACGATCTCCGGCTCCGCCGGCCCGCCGCGGTAGTCGGTCAGCCGCAGGTACTTGCCGTTCAGCGAGCCGGGATCCTGGGCGAGCTCCGGGTTGCCGGCGTCGCCGGTGGCGACGTAGAGAGCGCGGTCGGGGCCGAACGCGATCCGGCCCGAGTCGTGGATCGCGCCTGCCTCGATCACGCCGTCGATCAGGCTCGCCTCGCGCGTCAGCCGGTCGTCCTCGAACCGCCAGCGCTCGAGCTGGAGGCCCTCGCGTCGGTCGTGAAGTACAGGTACACGAACGGCCGGCGTCTCGAACTCGGGGTCGAGCGCCAGCCCCATCAGGCCGCCCTCGCCGAGCGCGCTCACCGGGACCTCGGCGACGAGCGTGCCGTCGAGCATCCGGATCCGCCCCGGCCGCTCGGTGATCAGCGCGCGCCCGTCGGGGAGCCACGCGATCTCCCACGGCACCTCGAAGCCCTCGGCGACGACCTCGACGCGCATGCCGTCGGGCGCCGGCCGCTGCTCGCGCTCCTCCTCGCCGCAGCCCGCGAGCAGGAGGAGGACGGCCAGGACTGTCAGTCGAGCGGCCAGGTGTGGACGGGCTCGTTCGTGTGCATCAGCTCGCGATAGCGCACGGTCATCTCGCGCAGCGCGTCGGCGCGGTCGAGCCGCTCGTACAGGCGGTGGAAGGTCGCCGCCTGCCACGAGGCGCCGTTGCGTCCCTCGACGCACCGGCGCTCGATGATCCCGAGCAGGCGGTCGCGGTCGGCGGCGTCGATCCCCCACCGCTCGAGACCGTCGTGCGCCATCGGCAGCAGCTTGCGCAGCACGAGCTCGGCGGCCGGCACCTGGCCCACATGCGGCCAGTAGACGCGGGCGTCGATCCCGTCGCGCGCGCCCGCATGGAAGTTGTCCTCGGCGGCGGAGAACGACATCTGCGTCCACAGCGGGCGGTCGTCGTCGGCCAGCACGCGGACGAGGCCGTAGTAGAGCGCCGCGTTCGCGATCGTGTCGACGACGGTCGGCCCCGCCGGAAGCACCCGGTTCTCGACGCGCAGGTGCGGCCGGCCGCGCACGACGTCGTAGATCGGCCGGTTCCAGCGGTAGATCGTGCCGTTGTGCAGGCGCAGCTCCTGCAGCCGCGGGGTGTCGCCGCGCTCGATCACCTCGACCGGGTCCTCCTGCTCACAGACCGGCAGCAGCGACGTGAAGAAGCGGACGTTCTCCTCGAACAGGTCGAAGATCGACGTGATCCAGCGCTCGCCGAACCACACGCGCGGGCGCACGCCCTGAGCCTTGAGCTCCTCCGAGCGGGTATCGGTCGTCTGCTCGAACACGGCGATCCGGGACTCGCGCCACAGCTCGCGCCCGAAGAAGAACGGCGAGTTGGCGCCCACGGCGAGCTGGATGCCGGCGATGCACTGGGCGGCGTTCCAGTGGCGGGCGAAGACGGTGGGGTCGACGAGCTGGTGCAGCTGCACGCTCGTGCAGGCGGCCTCGGGCGCGATCGTGTCGGCGTAGACCGACAGGCGCTCGACGCCGTCGATCGCCAGGTGCAGGTCCTCCCCGCGGGCGGCGAAGATCTGCTCGTTGAGCAGCGCGTAGCGTGGGTTGGCGGTGAGCACCGAGCCGTTGAGCAGCGCCTCGCTGAGCGTCGCCATGATGCCCACCATGAGCAGCCGGGTGTGCGCCTTCTGCGCGCCCTCCTCGGCATGGTTGAGGCTCGCCCGCACTTCGGTCTCGAGATCGCTGAGCACGCTGCCTTCGAGGGTGTGCGGCGGGATGTTGATCTCGATGTTGAACTGGGCGAGCTCGGTCTGCCACGCGGAGTCGGCGATCATGTCCAGCACGTGCTGGTTCGCCAGCGCGGGGTCGCCGGTCTCCTCGGTGATGTTCAGCTCGATCTCGAGCCCGATCGAGCGGCGATCGGCGTCGAAGCGCGCCTCCGCCAGCATGCGCGCGAACACGTCGAGGCAGCGCTTGACCTTCTCGCGGTAGCGCTTGCGGTCCTCGCCGGTGAAGACGGTGGCGGCAACCTCGTCTCCCACGAGGCGAAGTCTAGGCGTACGGCGGCAGCGAGCGCTTGCGGACGCACGACGGCGGGATGCCGAACGCGCGGTGGAACGTCGCGGTCAGGTGGCTGTGGCTCGAGAAGCCGACGGCGCGGGCGATCACGGCGACGTCCTCGTCGCCCGCCGCGAGCCGCTCCAGCGCCGCCTTCAGGCGCAGGTTGACGCGGTACTCGTGGAGCGTGAAGCCGGTGTGGCGCCGGAACGAGCGGGCGAGGTGGAAGGGCGACACGTTGACGGCGCGGCCGAGCTCCTCGAGCGTGAGGTGCTCGGTGAAGCGCGCGCACAGCACCGCCTTGGCGTCCTCGACGAGGGGCGGTGGACGCCGTCGGCGGCGCGACGCCCACTGCTCGGGCCGGAAGGCGCCGGCCACGGTGGCGTGGCCGAGCCGCAGCAGCGCCTCCTCCACCAGCAGCCCGTCACCGCCGTTGGCGAGCGCGCGGGCGATCGCCCGGACGGTCAGGTACGGGCGCGGCGGCAGCTTGCCGAGCAGGCCGGGGAAGCGCGCCTCGTGCACCCACTCGTCGAGCGTGTCCTGGCCGACGACGATGAAGTCGTTGCGGTCGCCGTGGTCGTGGAAGCGGCGGCGGCGGAACACGTCGCCGGCGTTGAAGAACACCGCGTGGTTGGGGCCTGCGAGCCCGAGCTCGTGACTCTGGGTGCCGATCCACACCGGCATGGTCGGGAACACGATGTGGGCGACCTCGCCGACGAAGTTCTCGAGCGACCAGCGGACGTCGTCGGGCGCGCACCAGAACGTCCCCATCGAGACGAGCGGGCTGCGGTACAGCGGCGTGATCCGCACCCGGTCGCCGTCGCCCGCGTGCCAGGTGGCCAGGCGCAGCGGAGGTCGGGCGGGTTCCGCGACCAACACCATCGGCGCGGATCCTAGACGCGCAAGGGAGGCTCCTCACGCACTCGCCGGTGAGGCGGTTACGTCTACGCGACCGTCGGGTGGGCCAGCAGCTCTTCGGTGGGCCGCTCGTCGGGCGCCGTGCGGTCGTCGGCGATCAGCTCGGCGGCGCGCACGAGATCGGCCGCGGCCGAGCGGATCTGGCCGCGGACCAGCACGAGGTCGCTGCTCGTCTCCGGGATCGCGCCGGCTCCGACGGCGGCCTGGACAGCCAGGCGGCGGGCGCGCTCGGAGTGCGAGGGCGCGTCGTATGAGGCGGCCAGCTCCCACACGGCGTTCGAGAGGTCGCGCACGGCGGCCGGCAGAGCGTCCGGCACGTGCTCGTCGTCGCGCAGGAGACTGACCACGTGGCGGGCGAGCACGCGCGTGTTGCGGACGGCATAGTCGACCTGTGGGAGGCTGCGGGCGAAGCGTTCGAGCACGACGCGCGAGGAGCGCCGCGGCGGTGTGTACCGCGCGGTGTCGCGGCCGGTGGTGACCTCCTCCGCGACCGAGCGGATCAGGTCGTCGATCGCGCGCGCGTCGACCAGCGCGCGCTCGGCGGAGCCGGGGTCGCGGGCCTCGAGCGCATGCGCGATCCGCTCGAGCGCGCGGCCGAGCTCGACGAACATCGTCTGGGCGGCGCGGCCGGGGGCCAGCGCCGGGTCGGGCGGGAACAGGAACGAGCTGACCGCGAGCGCGACGGCGCCGCCGATCGCGCCCTCGAGGATCCGGTCCACGGTGAACCCGTCGGCGCTGCCGGGGTCGAGCGCGACGAGCAGGACCGCCGACACGGCGGACTCGACGACCAGCAACTCGCCGCCGCCGACCGCCGTCGCGGTCGCCATCGCGAGCACGACCAGGACCCCGATCTGCCAGGCGCCGGTGCCGATCACCGAGATCAGCAGCGAGGCGACGGTGATGCCGAGGATCACGCCGCCGACGAGCTGGAGCGCGCGGCCGGTGCGCTCGCCGGTGGTGACGCCGACGGCGATCACGGCCGCGATCGCCGCGAACGCGGGCCGCGGGTCGGGCAGCAGCGCGACCGCCAGCGACCACGCGGCGACGGCCGCGATCGCGTTCTGAACGATCGGCAGCATGTTGCCGCGCAGGCGCAGCCGCGCCATGGTCACGGCGCCGCCGGCACGCGCGAAGGCTGTGGACGGACGGATCATCACCTATTGATAGTCAGCATGTCCCGTCCGGTTTCACATGGCCCGGTGGTTGCCGTGACCCATCTCACAGTCCCATGAGAGCGGCCGTCATGCGCTCATTCGGCGCTCCGCTGCGCCTCGAGACGGTGCCGGACCCCGAGCCGCCCGCCGACGGCGTGGTCGTCTCCGTGACGGCGACCGGCGTCTGCCGCAGCGACTGGCACGGCTGGATGGGCCACGACCCGGCGATCTCGCTCCCGCACGTGCCCGGCCACGAGCTGGCGGGCGTGGTGGCGGCTGCCGGCCCGGAGGTGCGCGCCTTCGCGGTCGGCGACCGCGTCACGGTGCCGTTCTGCTGCGGCTGCGGGCGCTGCGAGCCGTGCCGCCAGGGCTGGACGCAGATCTGCGACGTCGACTTCCAGCCGGGCTTCACGGCCTGGGGCTCGTTCGCCGAGCTCGTCGCGCTCCCGCGGGCGGATCTGAACCTCGTGCGGCTGCCCGAGTCGCTCGGGTTCGTCGAGGCCGCGAGCCTGGGCTGCCGGTTCATGACCGCCTTCGCGGCCGTGACCGAGCACGGCCGCGTCGCGGCGGGCGACTGGGTCGCCGTGCACGGCTGCGGCGGCGTCGGCCTGTCGGCGGTGATGATCGCCTCGGCGCTCGGCGCGGCCGTGGTGGCGGTCGACGTCGACCCCGACACGCTGTCGCTCGCGCGCTCGCTGGGCGCGGCCGAGACCGTCGATGCGCGCGCCGGCGACCCGGCGGGGGCGGTGGTCGAGCTGACCGGCGGCGGCGCCCACGTCTCGCTCGACGCGCTCGGCAGCCTGGCGACCTGCCGCGCCTCGATCCTCGGCCTGCGCAAGCGCGGCCGCCACGTGCAGGTCGGGCTGATGCTGGAGGACGACCGCAACGCCGCGCTCCCGATCGACCGCGTGATCGGCTACGAGCTCGAGCTGCGCGGCGTGCACGGGATGGCGGTCGGCCGCTACGACGCGCTGCTGCGCCTGATCGCGTCGGGCGCCGTCGAGCCGGCGCGCCTGATCGGGCGCACGATCGGCCTCGAGGAGGCGGGCGCGGAGCTGGCGGCGATGGGTGACTTCGCGCAGCGGGGGGTGACCGTCATCCAGCCGTGAGGCGCGTCCTCGCCGCGGCCGGCGGGGTTCTTCGTCGCCTTGGCCGTGAGCGCCGGCCCCGCGGACGGGGCCGGCGCCGCACGAATGCCTAGTTGTGCGCCCAGTAGGCCGCGGTGGCCACCATCGGCCACTCGCGCTCCGGGTCGGCGCGGTACAGCGGGTTGTTGGCGAACAGGACCATCCGCGACGTCGCGTTCGCACCGTGGGCGATGATCACCGAGCCGGGTGCCGTCTTCCACTGGTCGGCCGGCCACATCCCGGCTGCGAAGAACCCGGTCGACGGCAGCCGCGCGTCCACGCTCCAGCCCGCCGGCAGGCCGGTGAGCCAGGTCGGCGGGTCGACGATCGCGGTGTCGCGGGCGGGCATGGCGCCGGTGATCACGCTGTTGGCGCCGCCGGTGTTGTCCCAGTACACGATGCCGCTGCGGCCGTTCCCCGCGGCGTTGTCCCCGGTCAGGCCGGGCGCCTGGCCGGCGTCGGCCAGCAACGTCGCGCCGCCGAGCTGGCCGCCGATGTAGTCGCCGCCCGCGGCGAAGAACTGCGGGATCCGCTGGCGAGCGACGACGTTGATCGGCTGACCCTGGTTGTTGGTCGCCGCCGGGAAGCCGCTGGTGTTGAACAGGATGTCGTAGCCCAGCAGCGGGTTCGTGGGGGCGTTGTTGAGCTGCGGACAGGCTCGTCGGCTCGACATCGAAGCCGAGCTCGACGCAGCACCCAGACGCTCTGATCGACGCGCGGGTTCTGGATCGTGCTCCCTGCCGGCGGGTCGCCGAACGAGCTCATCACCACGATGCGCGGCACTCGCTCGATCGGCTTGAGGGTCGGCAGCGCACCGGAGCCGAGCCGGCCGAAGTCCAGGCCGAACTCGCGCGCGGCGTCCTCGATCGCCCGCCGCGTGCCGCGGTCGGCTCCGAACACCGCCGTGCCCGCCGGGCCGCCGCTGAACGCCGCCGTCGCCAGCGACACGTCGGCGCCGGCGCGCACGAGCGCGTTGAGCGCCCGGACCGCGGTCGGCGAGTCGATCTGGAGCGTGTAGCCCTCGACCCTCCCGCGCGGCACCGAGCCCTTCAGCCGGTTCGGCCGCCGGATCTCGTCGGTCCTCGGCGAGAACCGCGCGCCGTCCGGGATCGTCACCGTGTCGGCACCCCACAGGTAGCCGTGGCTCCACGCCGCCGGCGGCGCGTAGAGGCGCTGGATGCGGTCCGAGATGTCGACGCCGAGGCTGAGCGCGGTGTCGGCGAGCCCGCGCCGCGTCTGCGCCATCCAGACGACGTACGAGCCCTTCTCGAAGGTCTGCGAGCCGAAGCGGTAGTCGCGCTCGAGCTCGTCGACCTCGATCTCGTTGAACAGCAGCCACTCGACGAGGCGGTTGGCCTCGGCGTCGCTGCGCTGGCCGTCGCCGACCGGGATCACGTACGCCTGCGGGTAGTCGAGCATCCAGTTGTGGAACTCGGGATCGAACGGCGGCGGGCAGCACTCCGGCCGCGGCGCGTCCTCGTCGCCGCGGCGGTAGACCTCGAGCATGTCGCCGAGCATGTCCTCGCGGTTGTCGACGACGAACTCGAACGTCGACTCCTGGACGGTGGTGTGGATGTTGCGGGCCCCCACGCGGCCGCCGCACGGGCGCCACCAGGCGTTCGCCGGGCGATTCACCTGGCTGCACGTCTCGACCGTGGAGGAGTCGAGGCCGATGTGCTGGTGGTACATCGGGGCGTAGAACGGCCCCCAGTCGTCCCAGCCCTCGGCGACGTCGGGACCGGGCGTGACGCCGTTGTCGCACGAGCGGTCGTTGTTGGGAGTGGACTCAGGGCACCAGTCGTTGATCGGCCGCTGGACGTCCTGGCCGATCGCGTCGAGCGCGGCCTCGTTGGCGTCGATCCGGGGCTGGTTCCACTTCAGCCACATGTCGTATTCGATGCTCGGGTTGTGCGGCTTGGTGGTGGCCTCGATCAGCGTCGGGGTCGTGTAGCCGTGCAGGTCCAGCATCTCGGGCGCCAGCCAGCGCTGCATCCACCGGATCGAGTGGAGCGTCTCGGGCTGCGACTGGGTCATGTAGTCGCGGTTGAGGTCGAACCCGTTGGCGTTCTGGCGGACGCCGAAGACGCGGCCGTCCGGGTTCTGGATCACGTTGAAGACGAGGATCGAGTTGCTGAGGATCTCGTCGACCTGCGGATCGCTGCCGTACGGCGTGGTGGCGTACTTCTCGATCACCTCCATGTTCGAGTCCACGCCCTCGAACTCGTCGCCGTGGATGCTGCCCTGGACGAGGATCGGGACCTTGACGTCGTCGCCCATCCTGCGAAACAGCCTGATCGCGGTGCGCGGGCTGTCGACCGCCACCTTGCGAACCTTGAGCCAGTTCTTGTACGCGCGCCGCTCCTGCCACGTCCGCATCCGGTTGATGACGACGCCGTACATGTCGCGGCCGAGCGAGGACTCGCCGATCACGCGGACGTCCATCCGGCCGCGGCTCCGGTCCTCGATGTCCTCGAGCGTGCAGCCGACCGCGTAGTGCGGGATGTGCGGGAAGCTGCCCGCTGGGTCGGCCGGGTCCGTGCCGTCGGGCAGCACGTCCGCCGAGTAGTCCGCCTCCGGTGTGCCGCACCAGGGTGGCTCCGCTGCCGGCGCGGCCGCGGGCCACGCCGCGAGCGCCAAGACGACCAGCAGAACCGACCTCATGACCTTCCGTGCCATTACGAGCCCCCTCGATTGACCTGGCCCATTCATACGAGCCGGGGGGCGGTCGTGTCAACTCAGGCGCACGATCCTGACACCGGGATCGGCGAGCGGCGAGCGCGCGGCGCTCCCTCCCAGCCGGGGTTCGCCGGACCCGCCGCCCCTCAACGAGGCGCGGAACCAATCAGCTAAAGGATGCCGTCGCTGACGGCGAGGCGGCGCTTCGGCTCGGCGCTGATCTCGACGCCGTGCCAGGCGGCGTAGGCGTACGGATGGTTGAAGACATCCAGGGGGCGCTCGCCTTCGCGGACCTCGATCGTGAACTGATCGCCGGTCTTCTCGTCGTTGACGGACACCAGCACCTGGTTGTCGTCCTCGCGCCAGAGCAGCCAGACGTCGATGCGGTCGCTGTGGCGGTGGTCGAGTTCACGGAGGGTCTCGTTCATGGCACGGGTAAGGTCCCATCCCGGGCCTCCGGGTCACATGTAGCCACCTGGCCAACTGAAGACGGGCTGGCACGGGTCTTCCCGGTGGGGTAGCCCGTACTACAGCCGGTCGAGCAGCGCGGCCTGCGCAGGATTGAGCTTCTCGCGCGCCTCGTCGAGGCCGAACCAGCCGGCGCGGTCGACCTCCGGGAACTCGCGCATCCGCCCCGACCGCGGCGGCCACTCGAGCGTGAAGCTGTTGCTGCGGATCGCGTCGGCATCGAGGTCGCCGGCCACTCCGAACGCCACGATCTCCTTGCCGCTGCGCAGCTTGACCGTGCCGAGCTCGGCCAGCTCGGCCTCGGGCGGCAGCGGCGTGCCGAGCTCCTCCTCGAACTCGCGCGCCGCGCAGGCGCGCGGCTCTTCGCCGTCGCCGTACTCGCCCTTGGGGATCGACCACGCGCCGGCGTCCTTCTTCGCCCAGAACGGGCCGCCGGGATGCACCAGCAGCACCTCGCGCGCGCCGTCGCGCACGCGGTGCAGGAGGATGCCGGCGCTGCGCTTCAGACCGCCTCCGGCACGGGGCGCGGCGTCGCGCGGCGCGAGAGCAGGAAGGTCGGGATCAGCGCGACCATCGCGCCGACGGCGCCGACCGTGAAGGCGATGGTGAACCCACGCTCGACCGGGATGTCCGTGCCGGGGAGCGTGTTGGCGGAGATGATCGCGGCCGCCACCTGTGAGCCGAGCGCGGCCCCGATCGTGCGCATGATCGTGTTCATCCCGCTTGCCACGCCGGTCTCGCCGGGCCGCGAGTACTGGATCACCAGCGTCCCCAGCGCGGCGAAGCTGAAGGCGAGGCCGATCCCCATGAACACCATCCAGGCGTAGATCGTCCACGGGGCGTCGTGGACGGTCGCGAGCAGCACC
Source organism: uncultured Solirubrobacteraceae bacterium (assembly GCA_963849695.1). Classification (GTDB taxonomy): domain Bacteria; phylum Actinomycetota; class Thermoleophilia; order Solirubrobacterales; family Solirubrobacteraceae; genus DASSUW01. The sequence continues at coordinate 39,909 of CAWKIT010000016.1, read as the reverse complement.
AGCGCCAGCACCAGGAAGCCGATCCCGATCCGCAGCGTCCGCTCGTTGCCGATCCGCATCCCGAGCGCGCCCGCCAGCGGGCCGGTGATCATCATCGCCACCGACGACGGCACGAAGAACAGCCCGACCTCGATCGGCGTCGCGCTGAAGCCGTAGTCGAGCTGGGCCGCGAGCTCCGGTGGCAGCCCGAGCGGGATCTGCACGAAGTTCGGCAGCAGGATGAAGGTCGAGAACATCGAGAAGCCCATCAGCAGCGTGGTGACGTTGGTGGCCGCCATCTCGCGGCGGGCGAACGTCCGCAGGTCGACGAGTGGCTCTGGCACGCGCCGCTCGACCGAGACCCACAGCGTGAACATCACGGCGGCGAAGACGAGCAGGGTGAGCACGCCGGCCGACGTCCAGCCCCAGTTCGTGCCTTCGCTGATCGCGATCAGCAGCGACGCGAGCGCGAGCGACAGCGTGAGGCCGCCGAGGTAGTCGGGCTTCGTGGGGAACTTGACCGGCGACTCGGGCACGAACAGGGCGAGCAGCACGGTCGAGGCCAGCACCGGGATCGCGCCGATCAGGAACAGCCAGTGCCACGTCAGGTGCTCGATGATCACGCCGCTGAGCACCAGCCCGATCCCGCCGCCGGCGCCGAACACCGAGCTGACCGTCCCGATCCCGAGCCCGATCTTCTCGGGCGGGAACTCGTCCCGGATGATCCCGAAGCTGAGCGGGAACACCGCCGCACCGGCGCCCTGCACGACGCGGAAGAAGATCAGCGACGGCAGGCTCCAGGCGGCCGCCGCACCGAGCGAGGCGACGCCGAAGATGCCGAGCGAGATCACCAGCATGCGCTTCTTGCCGTAGCTGTCGCCGAGCTTGCCGAGGATCGGCGTGAGCACCGACGAGCTGAGCAGGAAGCCGGTCGCGATCCAGGTCGCCCAGCTCGCAGTCGTGTCGAACTCGCGCTGGAAGAACGGCAACGCGGGCACGACGAGCGTCTGCATGACCGCGAACGAGACCCCGGCCACGGTCAGCAGCGCGAGCGTCACGCCGTAGTGCTGCCGGGGAGCGTGATCGGCGGCGGTCATGCCGCGCGCGCCCGGGGTTGGCCGAGGCCGAACGCCTCGGCGATCAGCTCGTACGAGCGGCGGCGGGCGCCGTGGTCGTGCGTGATCGTGACCACGATCACCTCGTCGGCGCCGTACTCGGCGGCGGCATCCTCGATCCCGCGGCGGACCGTGTCTGGTGAGCCGACGATGCGCCGGCGTCCGGAGCCCGGGTCGCCGTGCTGGGCGAGGAACCTGACCGCCTTCTCGGGCGGCGGCACCGGGATCGGCCGGCCGCGGCGGAGCATCGCGAACGACATCGCGATCGAGGCCGCCAGCCGCTCCGCCTCCTCGTCGGTGTCGGCCGCGATCGCCCACACGCCGATCGCGGTGCGCGGGTCGGTGGCCGTCTCGCGGTAGGACCTCGTGATGTCGGCGCCGTGCGGGTTGATGAAGTCGGCGAACGCGTACGGGAGGTCGAGCTGCGCGGCCCAGATCGAGCTCTGCGCGGAGGAGCCCAGCAGCCAGATCTCGGGCCGCTCGGGGTTGCCGGGCAGCGAGCCGCCGAGCTTGGCGAACGGGTGGTCGTCCGGGAAGGTGCCGTCGTAGTGGGCGAGCAGCTCGGCGAGCTGCTGCGGGAAGTCGTCGGGCGCCACCTCGCGGCGGTCGCGCTGGAGCGCATACGTGGTCAGCGGATCCGTGCCGGAGGCGCGGCCCAGCGCCAGGTCGATCCTGCCCGGATACAGGCCCGCCAGCAGGCTGAAGCTCTCGGCCACCTTCAATGGCGAGTAGTGCGGCAGCATCACGCCGCCGCTGCCCACTCGGATCCGCTCGGTGGCAGAGGCCACCGGGCCGGCCAGGACCTCCGGCGCGGGGCCGGCCAGCGACAGCCCGTGGTGCTCGGCGAGCCAGTAGCGGTGGTAGCCGAGCCGGTCGGCGAGCCGTGCGAGGTCGAGCGTGTTCTGCAGCGCCTGCGGGCCGGTCGAGCCCTCGGGCACGGGCGACTGGTCGAGGACGCTGAGGAGCATCAGGTCGCTGCGACCCGCGCTTCCCACCCCTTCTCGAGCGCCTGCACCAGCAGCTCGGAGGGCTGCGCGCCCGAGACGCCGTAGCGGCGGTCGAGCACGAAGTAGGGCACGCCCCGGATGCCGATCCGCGCCGCGAGCTCCTCGTCGGCGCGGACGGCGTCGGCGTAGGCGTTGCCGTCGAGGCCCGACGGGTCGAGGCCGAGCTCGGTGGCGAGCCGGTCGAGGGTCTCGAGCTCGCCGGTCGCCTCGCCCTCGGTGAAATACGCGCTGAAGAGCCGCTCCTGCATTTCGTCCTGCTTGCCCTGCTCGGCGGCAAGGTGGATCAGGCGGTGGGCGTGGAAGCTGTTGCCGCCGCGCGTACGGTCGAGGTGGTACTCGAGCCCCTCGCCCGCCGCCAGTGCGGTCATCTGCGTGTTCATGTCCTCGGCCTGCTCGACGCTCATGCCGTACTTGCGCGCGAGGTGCTCGGCGGGCGAGCCCTCGCGCGCAGGCGCGGCATACGGATCGAGCTCGAAGCTGCGCCAGACGACCTCGACCTCGTCGCGGTGCTCGAAGGCGGCGAGCGCCTTCTCGAACCGGCGCTTGCCGACGTAGCACCACGGACACACGACGTCCGACCAGATCTCGACGGTGAGGGCGGCCATGCCGCCCATGCTACGAACCCGCCGTTACGCGGCCGCCGCCCGCGCGGCCGCGACGGCCAGCAGGTCGGCGCGGTCGTTGAGCGCGTGGTCCGCATGGCCCTTGACCCACTGCCAGCGCACGGCGGCGTGGCGCGCGATCTCTACCTCGAGCGCGAGCACCAGGTCCTGGTTCTTGACCGGGGCGCCGCCGGCGGTCTTCCACCCGCGCCGCTTCCAGCCGCCGATCCAGATCGTCATCGACTTCAACATCAGCAGCGAGTCGGTGACCACGCACGCTCGGCTGCCGGCGGGCAGCGTCCGCAGGCCCTCGAGCGCGGCCGTGTACTCCATCCGGTTGTTGGTCGTGTGCGGAGCGCCGCCCGACAGCTCGACCGGCTGCGCCCCGTGCGGCGGGACCACGATCGCCGCCCAGCCGCCCGGGCCGGGGTTGCCGCTGCACGCGCCGTCGGTCCACACCAGCGCCTCGCCGTCACGCGCTTCGACCGGGATCGCCATCGGCGCGCGATGGTAGTGGCGGGACCGGCCGTTGTGAAAATCTCCAACGAGCGCCCCTATTCGTTGGTCGCCCGGCCGATGCGGTGGCGGCCTCCGCACGCGAGTCTTCCCCTCGGGTTCCGAAGCGACGGAGGAGCAGTCTTGACGGTGAATCTGGGGATCGCGCTCGCACTGGCGTGCGCGGTGATCACGCAGCTGGCATTTCTTTGCAAGCATCGCGGCGCGAACGCGGCGCCGACGGTCGACATGCGGCGGCCGCTGGCCAGCGCCAGGGCGCTGCTGCGCTCGAAGTGGTTCGCGGCCGGGATGGCGATCGCCGCCGGCGCCTTTCTGCTTCACGTCGCCGCGCTGGCGATGGCGCCGCTGTCGATCGTGCAGGCCGTGCTCTCGACCGGCGTGATCGTGGTCGCGGTCCTCGGTGATCGCCTGTTCGGCTGCGTCGTGCCGCGCCGCCAGTGGATCGGCGTCGGCATGACCGCCGCCGGCCTGCTCCTGCTGGTGGCCACGCTGCCGTCGCCCGGCGGCGACCACGGCGCGTTCGCCGCGCCGATGCTGATCGCGTTCGAGGCCGGGATGCTCGCGCTCGGCATCACGCTCGTCGCCGCCCCGCGGCTCGGCACGCCGTCGCATCACCACGGCGCCGTGCTCGGCGCGGCCGCCGGCGTCCTGTTCGGCGTCTCCGACGTGGCCGTCAAGGCGCTCACCAACGCGGCCGGGTCCGGCGTGCTCGCCGTCCTCGGCTCGCCGTGGCTGACCGTCGCCGCCGCCGGCTCCGTCCTCGCCTTCCTCGCCTCCGCCCGCGGCTTCCAGGCCGGCGAGGCGGTGCCGGTGATCGCCTGCACGTCGACCGCCGCCAACGTCACCTGCATCCTCGGCGGCATCCTCGTCTTCGGCGACGCCCTGTCCGGCGAGACCGTGCTGCTGATCGTCCAGATCGCCGCCTTCGCGCTGGTCGCCGCCGCCGCGTTGCTGATCCCCGCGGGGCATGGCCGCACCGCCACGGCGTGATCTGCGTCGCCTACGCGATCCAACCGGCGAAGAGCGCGACGCTGCCGGAGACCTCGAGCTCGTAGCGATCGAAGCGATCGGCAAGGCAGTGCTCCAACGCGCTCCGGTCGTCGTCGAGGTTCGAGAAGATGCCCTTGCGGTTGTAGGCGTGCATGAGCGTGCGCGCGAGCCGGGTGTGCTCGACGCCGGTGCCGAGGATCGTCGTCCCGAATACCACGCCGCCCGGAACGAGCAGCCGGATCACGTTGTCGAACGCGGCGGCCTTGGCGGCGAGGGATCCGGGCAGGCAGTGGAGCACGTAGCTCAGGGCGACGGATCGGAATGACGCCGGCTCGAGGTCGATCGGCTTGAGGACGTCGGCGGCCCTCGTGGCCGGTCCGTAGCGCTCGAGGCGGCGGGCGGCATACCGCAGGACGTCGAGGTTGGCGTCGAGGAGCGTGATCGCCGGAGCGTCCGCGGGGAAGCGACAGCGGTCGAGGTAGTAGCCGGTCCCCGGCCCGACGTCGAGGTGCGCGGCGGACACGTGCCGGTCGTACTGGGCGAGGATGTCGCGCGCCGGGCAGCGCCAGACCAGCGAGTTCGAGAGCTTGACCACGACCGCGTCGTAGGCCCGTAGGGTGCGCGTGGTGTACACCGCCTGGCCGCGGTAGGCAGGATCGGACGGGTCGAGCGGAGCTCGCTGCACGGTGGTGGCCATGATGGCCCTCCTCTGGTCTTCGTCTATACACATGACTCCGAAGCGGCCGCCGCTCTTCCCTCCTGGCGTTTCGACAGCGCGGTAGATTCGGGGCGTGCCGGACGCCGTCGGCAAGCTCGTCGGGGAGATCGAGGCCGAGCTCGACGCGCTGGTCGACGCGATCGTCGTCCGGATCCGCGCCGAGGTGCCGGACTTCCGCAGGCTCCCGGCGTCGACGCTGGCGGGCGCGGTGCGAGGCAACGTCAGCCGCGCGCTGGCCGCGCTCAGGGATCTGCGCCCGCCGACCCGCGACGAGCTCGAGCGCGCGGCCGCGGTCGGGCGCGAGCGGGCCGAGCAGGGCCTGACCGTCGACGCCGTCCTGCACGCCTACCGGATCTCGATCACCGCCGTGTGGTCGCGGTTCGGGGAGCTGGCGCGCGAGCGCGGCACCAGCGTCACCAGCGTGCTCGCCTTCAGCGAGACGCTGTGGCTGTGGGGTGACGCGGTGATGGAGGTGGTCGGTCAGGCGCATCGCGAGGTCGAGCTCCAGCTCGCGCGCGAGGAGCAGCAGCGCCGCGACGCCTTCGTGCTCGCCGTGCTCCTGGGGACGATCGACGCCACCGAGCTCTCGCGCGAGTCGGCCGGCTACGGCCTCGACCCCGAGCGCGAGTACGTCGCCTTCCGCGCCCGGACGCTCGGCGGCGGCGGCCCGCCGCGCCGCCTGACTGCTGTGCTGACCACCGCGCTCGACCGCGATCTCGTCGGCCTCTCCTCCGGATCCGCGCCCGCGCTGCCCGGCGTGGTGGTGGGCGTCGGCCCACCCGCCCGGCTCGCGGCGCTGCCCGGCGCCTTCGCGCAGGCCAGCCGCGCGCTCCAGACCGCGCTCGCCTTCGGGCAGGAGGGAACCTTCGGCCTCGCCGACCTCTCGATCCGCCCGGCGATCCTCTCCGACGAGGCGCTCGGCGCCGCCTTCACCGACCGCCACCTCGAGCCGCTCGCCGCGCTCGGCCGGCTCGGCGCCGAGCTCGAGGACACCCTGCGTGCCTTCTTCGAGCAGGACATGCGGATCGAGGAGACGGCCAAGGAGCTGCACGTCCACCCGAACACCCTGCGACACCGGCTGCGGCGGTTCGAGGAGGTCACGGGCACCAGCCTCCGGCGCCCCGTCGACCTCATCGAGCTGTGGTGGGCACTCGAGCGGCGGCAGCTCGGGCGTAACGCTCAAGCCCCTCCCGCGCCCGGGCTGTCGCCCCGGCATGGTTCCAGCGCAACGCCCGCCGCAGCACCGGGCTGAGCACCCGCAGCAGCGGGCGGTCGGCGTGCCGGCGGATCACCGGGAGAGCGGACCGATCGGGCGGCCGGCGGCAGAGTCCTCGATCAGCGTCCGCAGACGCCGCTCCCGGGTCTCGGGCCGCTTGGCGCTCGTCACCCAGTGGATCGCCGCCCGCCGGTACGACGGCGGGCGCGCCTGGAACCACGCCCACGCCCCCGCCTCCGCCCGGAAGCGCTGCTCCTGATCGGCGTCGAGCGTAGCCGCGCGGCGCTGCTCGTAGGAGTAGATCGCGGTGCGGTCCTCGCCGCGCGCCTCGAACGCGGCCAGGCCCGCGGGCGTCATCCGCCCCTCCGCGATCAGCTCGCGCGCGCGCCGGACATTGACCGCGCTCCAGGTGCTGCGCGCCTGACGCGGTGAGAAGCGGATCGTGTACGCCTCCTCCCCGAGGCTCCGGCGCACGCCGTCGATCCACCCGAAGCACAGCGCCTCGTCGACCGACTCCGGCCAGGTGATGCTGGGCCGGCCGGAGCGCTTCTTGTAGAAGCCGACCAGCAGCTCGCGACGGTCCGCGTGACGGCGCTCGAGCCAGGCGCGGAACTCGGCGGGCGTGGCGAAGAACGTCGGCTGCATCGGAACCGGGACCATTCTGCTCGCGGGGTCGTGCGCGTAACATCGCGGGCGTGGTCGTCACGATCTCGGCGCCCTATGGGGCGGGCGGCGCGTACGTCGGCCCGCGGCTCGCCGAGCGCCTCGAGGTCCCGTTCGTCGACCGCGCGATCCCGAACGAGGTGGCCCAGCGACTGGCCGTCCCGCTCGCCGAGGCGGTGCGCCACGACGAGACCGCCGGCAGCGTGTTCGAGCGCTTCATCCGAGTGCTGGCGCCGGCCGGCCTGGCGTTCGGCGCGCGCCCGTTCCTCGAGCACGAGATCGTCGACGAGACCGCCTATCGCGACGCCACCGAGCAGGTGATCCGCGAGCAGGCGGGGCGCGAGGGCGGCGTGTTCCTGGGCCGCGCCGCGGCGCTGGTGCTGCGCGGCACCCCGCGCGCGCTGCACGTGCGGCTGCACGGCCCGCCCGAGCGGCGCACCGAGCGGGCGGCCGCGCTCGAGGGGCTCACACCCGAGGAGGCCGCGCGGCGGCTGGCCGACAACGACCGCGCGCGCGAGGCGTACGTGCACCACTTCTACGGCGCCGACCCGAACGACCTCCGCCACTACCACCTGGCGATCGACACCACCGAGATCGACCTCGACTGCTGCGTCGACATGATCGCAGCGGCCGCGCAGTGCGGACGCTGACCGAGTCTGAGCTCAACCGCGCGCTGCTGGCCCGCCAGCTGCTGCTCGAGCGCGCCCGGACGCCGCTGCCGCGGGCGCTGGAGCGGACAGGCGGGATCCAGGCGCAGTACGCGCCGTCGATGTACGTCGGCCTGTGGTCGCGGCTCGACGGCTTCGAGCGCGGCGCGCTGACCGCGGCGCTCGAGCGCCGATCGGTCGTGCAGGGAACGCTCATGCGCAGCACCATCCACCTCGTGTCGAAGGGCGACTACTGGCCGTTCGCGCTGGCCACGCGCGCCGCGCGCCGCGAGAGCTGGCAGCGCGCCGCGCCGGACAGGGCGAGCCCGCGGGCGATGGCCGGCGCGGCGCGCAGGCTCCGGAGCGCGCTCGACGGGACGGTCAGCCGCAAGGAGCTCGAGCAGCTTGTCGGCAAGCCGCGGGCCAACGCGATCAACGCCTGGATCGATCTCGTGCGCGTGCCGCCGTCCGGCACCTGGGAGCGCCGCCGCGCCGACCTGTACGCCGCCGCCGAGGACTGGGTCGGCGACCCGCCCGCGATCGCCGACCCCGCCGTGCACCTCGTGCGCCGCTACCTGGCCGGGTTCGGGCCGGCCGCGCGCAAGGACGTCGCGAGCTTCACCGGCCTGCCGCCGGCGGAGCTGCGCCCGCTGCTCGACGGCATGCGGCTGCGCCGCTTCCGGGCCGAGGACGGCGAGGAGCTGCTCGATCTCCCGCGCGCGCCGCTGCCCGACCCCGAGACCCCGGCGCCGCCCCGCTTCCTGCCGACCTGGGACGCGACGCTGCTCGTCCACGCGCGTCGTACCGGCGTGCTGCCGGAGGAGCACCGGCCGCGGATCTTCTCCAGCCGCAACCCGCACTCGTTTCCGACCTTCCTGGTCGACGGCCGCGTTGCCGGCACGTGGCGGCACGAGGGCGGCGCGGTCCGGCTCGAGCCGTTCGGACGGCTCGACGCGGCGACGCGCAGGGAGCTGAAGCAGGAGGCCGACCGGCTGACAGAGTTCCACGCCTGATGTCCGAGCGACTGTCAGCCCTCGATGCCGCGTTCCTCTCCGTCGAGCGCCCGACGATGCCGATGCACGTCGGCTGGCTCGCGCGCTTCGACCCGCCCGAGCGCGGCCGGCGCCCGACCGCGGAGGAGCTCGCCGGGCACGTGGCAGCGCGGATGGAGCACGCCCACCGCTACCGGCAGCGTCTGGCCGAAGTGCCGCTCGGGGTGCACGAGCCGGTGTGGGTCGACGACCCGGAGTTCGACGCGGCCCGGCACCTGCACGCGGTCGGCGACGTGGATCTGGACGGCTTGGTCGACGAGGTGCTGTCGGTCCCGCTCGAGCGCGACCGGCCGCTGTGGGAGATGTGGGTCACGGACGACCTCGCGCTGGTGGGAAAGGCGCACCACTGCATGGTCGACGGCGCCGCCGTGGTCGAGCTCGGCAACCTGCTGCTCGATGCCGATCCCGACGCGCCGGATCCGGACGCCCCCGAGTGGTCGCCGGCGCCCGTCCCCACGCCGGGCCAGCGGCTGGGGCGGGCGATCGCCGACCGGACCGGCGAGGCCGCCTCGCTGCTGGCCGCGCCGCTCAAGCTGCGGCCGAAGACGGTGGTGGGCGGGGCGAGGCTGCTGGCTCACACGGTGCTCCCGCCCGCCCCCGGGTCGCCGCTCAACCGCCCCGGCTCGCCGCGCCGCCACCATGTCCGCGTCACGCGCCCGCTCGACGACCTGCGTAGGGTGCGGCGGCGCTTCCGGGTGACGCCGAACGACGTCGTGCTCGCCACCTGCGCGGGCGCGCTGCGGAGCTTCGCGGCCCGCCGCGGCGAGACCCCGCAGGCCCTGAAGGCGATGGTGCCCGCCGACGTGCGCTCGAGCGACGACGCCGCCGCCGGCAACCGCATCTCGTTCGTGTTCGTGCCGTTGCCGTGCGACGAGCCCGACCCCGGCGAGCGGCTCATGGCCGTCCACCGCACCACGGCGCAGCGCCGCCGCGACGGCGAGGCCGACGACCTCGACACCGCCTTCCGCGTGCTGGCGCTCACCCCGCCGCCGGTCCAGCGCACGCTCGCGCACGCGTTCGCGCACCCGCGCCTGTTCAACCTCACGGTCTCGAGCGTTCCCGGCCCCGCGGTGACGCGCTATCTGCGCGGCTGCCGGCTGCGCGAGGTCCATCCGGCGATCCCGCTCGGCGCCCGCCACGCGCTCTCGATCGGGGTCGTCACCGTCGCCGGCAACGCCTGCTTCGGGATCTCCTCCGATCCGGCCGTGCTGCCCGACGCCGACGAGCTCGCCGCGGACATCGGCGCGGCGCTGGACGAGCTGGTCGAGCTGGCGGGCTGAGCCGGGCGCGCTGGGGTGCCGGGGCGAGGTCGTGTGGTGGTGGCGACGCCGGCCAACTGCGGCTGGGTGGGGAAGCGGCGAGCGGCCCGCGCGGCCGGGCGCGGGCGTTGTGAAAATCTCCAATGAGGCGCTGTGCCAGCTGGGTGTCGTATATCGACAGTAGGCCAGCACAGCTCACCTCGAACCGCTGCCAAATGGTTGGTCCAGAGGTCCGAGGGCCCTTCCGAGCGCCGTCGGCGGCGATTTCCGCGCGCTCGGCGGCCCGATTTGCCGGTTCCGTTGTAGAAATCCACAACGGGTTCGTCGCGGCCGCTCGGGACCAGCAGCGCCGACGGCGTCGCCGCTTCCCCACCCAGCCGCAGTTCGCTGGGCCCACCGCGCCCAACCGCAGCGGGCCACTACGCGACGCCGGCGCCGAGGGCGACCGCGAAGAGCAGCATCGCGGTGCCGGCAATGAGGTCTGCGGTGCGGATCACGCGCGGGCCGACCGCGCGGCCGGCGCCGGCGGTGCCGGTGGCGAGCAGGCTGACCCAGGCGAGGCTGCCGAGGCCGACGCCGGCGACGAGCAGCACCGGGCTGTGGGCGCCGGCGGCGCCGGCGGCCGCGAAGACGGCGGCCCACGAGGCGATCGTCAGCGGGTTCGAGGCGGTGCCCGCGAGCGAGGTGAGGAAGGCGCGGCGGGGCGTCGCGGCGTGGCCGATGTCGTGGTTGTCGGGCTCCTTGAGCGCCGCGGCGAGGGTCCGCGCCCCGAGGTAGACCATCACGGCAGCGCCGAGCAGCCCGAGCAGCGTCTCCAGCGGGCCGATCGTCAGCAGCGGCGCCGCTCCCGCCGCGCCGGCGGCGGCGTAGCCGGCGTCGATCACCGCGATGCCGGCGCCGATCGCCAGCCCGACGCGCCAGCCGGCGGCGAGCGTGGAGCGAACGAGCCACAGCGACATCGGCCCGATCTGAAGGGCGACGACGAAGCCGAATCCGAAGCCGAGCGCGAGCGTGTTCATGCCCGTCGTTTTCGGTCCTTTCAAGCGCGTTCGCAAGGAGGAGCGGCGTGGTGCTGCGACAATCGCGGCGATGGACGCGGTCGACAGCGAGATCCTCAGGCTGCTCCGTGAGGACGGGCGGCTGTCGTGGCGCGATCTCGGCGCCGCCGTAGGGCTCTCCGCAAACGCCGCCGCGGACCGCGTGCGCCGCCTGCGGCAGGCCCGGCGTGATCACCGGCTTCGCGGCGCTCGTCGATCCCGCCGCCGGCGGCCGCCAGCTCGAGGCGCTCGTCGGCGTGACGCTCGCGGCGGGCACCGACTCCGACGCCTTCGCCACCGCCGTCTCCCGGCTCGAGCCCGTCACCGAGGTGCTGCACCTCGCCGGCTCGCCCGACTACCAGCTCCGGGTGTCCTGCCGGGACACCGCGGAGCTGGACGTGCTGCTGCGGACGCTGCGGCTGCGCGCGGGCGCGGCGGACACCGAGACGACGATCATCCTGCGCTCGGGCCCGCCGCCGGCGAGCTAGGCCTGTGGCCGGTAGTTCAGGTAGACGACCTGGTTCTCGTACGTCTCCGAGGCGCCGAGCGTGAACTTGCGCGGCTCCGCATCGTCGGGGAAGAGCCGCGGCCCGGCGCCGAGGGTGAGCGGGTAGACGAACAGGTGCAGCTCGTCGATCAGGCCGTCGTCGAGCATGCGCGGACCAGCGTGATGCTGCCGCTCACGTAGAGATCGCCGACCTCGTCCTTCAGGCTCCGGATCCGGTCGGGGTCGTAGGCCCCGATCACCTCTGAGTTCCGCCACGTCGGGTCCGTGAGCGTCCCGGATACGACGTACTTGGTGGTGTCGTTGAAGAACGGCGCCCCGGGGTCGTCCTCGACCGTGCGCGTCGACCACGCCGGCTCGAACATCTCGAAGGTGTTGCGCCCGAGCAGGATGCCCTCGCACCGGCCGGTGACCGCGGTGAGGAGCTCGCCCATCTTGTCGTCGAAGCCGTAGTCGAACGTCCACGTCGGCGCGTCGATCACGCCGTCGGCGCTCATGAACTCGTGCACGTGGATGGCTCCCATTGGCTGCCTCCTTGGTCGCTGTGAGCTACTTCTGCAGGATGAGGGTCTGGACGCCCTCGCCGACGGTGCGCGCGTCGGTCAGCTTGAAGGTCTTCTTGTCGCTGGTCGATCCCCACAGCGACTTGCCCTTGCCGAGGACGACGGGGAACACCATCAGGCGCAGCTCGTCGACCAGGTCGTCGTCGAGCAGGGACTGGACCAGCGAGATGCTGCCGTGGACGATCAGGTCGCCGTCCTGCCGCTGCTTGACGCCGGCGATCTCGTCGCGGCCGATGACCGTGGTGTTGGCCCAGGCCGGGTCCTTCAGCGTCGAGGACACGACGTACTTCGGCATCGTGTTGAACTTGTCCGCGAACTCGCCGCTGCGCTCCGGCCAGGCCTCGGCGAAGCCCTCGTAGGTGACGCGGCCGAGCAGCATCGCGGCCGCCTGCATCGTCTCGACGGTCTTGAACTCGTTGCCGTCGTCGCCGCGCTCGAACTCGAAGCTCCAGCCGCCGTAGTCGAAGTCCTCGCTGCCGCCGGGGTCCTCCACGACGCCGTCGAGAGACATGAATTCGGTCACCACGATCCTGCCCATGCGCGGTCCTCCTGTGTTCGATCCGGGGAGCTGGGTATATTCAAGTTATCAATTGAGGACTTGGGGATGTCTGCCGACCAGCTCAGCAGCACGTTCGCCGCGCTCGCGGATCCGACGCGGCGGGCGATTCTCGACCGGCTCGCGGCCGACGGCGAGGTAACGGTGAGCGAGCTCGCCGAGCCGTTCCCCATGTCGCTCCAGGCGATCTCGATGCACCTGAAGGTGCTCGAGCAGGCGGGGCTGGTGGTGCGCGGCCGGCGCGCCCAGCTACGGCCTGCGCGGCTCGCCGGCGCTCCCCTCGGCGAGGCGGTCTCGTGGCTGGAGCAGTACCGTCGCTTCTGGTCGGACAGCTTCGATGCGCTCTCCGCCCGGCTGAGCGATGGATGAGCGAGCGATCAACATCGTCAGAGTCTTCGACGCCTCGCCCGAGCGGCTCTGGCGCGAGTGGACCGAGCCCGAGCGGTTCGCGGACTGGTTCGGCGGCGCGCAATCCGAGGTCCCGCTGTCGTCGGTCGAGATGGACGTACGCGAGGGCGGTGGGTGGCGGCTGACGATGCTGGCCGACCGCGGCGAGATCCTCTGGCACGGGGAATACCACGAGGTGGTGGAGCCGTCGCGCGTCGTGTTCACGATCACCGACGTGCCGCCACCTGCGGCGGACTACCACCTGATCACGGTCGACCTCGTGGACCTCGGCGACGGCCGGACCGAGATGCGGTTCGAGCAGCGCGGGCCGATGCCGGAGGAGCAGGTCAAGGCCGCCGGCGCCGGGTGGGGCAAGTTCTTCGACCGCATCGCCGAGCGGCTGACCCAGTAGGGTTTCCGGGAGATGGCCAGGTCCTCCTCGCTTCGGGCATCGGACGCCGACCGCGACGCGGTCGCCGAGCGCCTTCGGCAGGCCGCCGTCGAGGGCCGGCTCGAGCCGCACGAGCTGGAGGAGCGGCTGCACACCGCCCTCCGGGCGCGCACCTACGGGGAGCTCGACCGTCTGGTCGGGGACCTGCCCCCTCGTCCGGTGCCGCGCAGCCGGCCCGCGGTGCCGGCCGGCGGGCTGGTGCTGGCGATGGCAGTTCGGATCGCGGTCCTGCTCGTGGTCGTGGCCGCGCTCATGGTCGCCTTCGCCTTCACCGCCGCCTGGTGGCTCGTGGGCCTGATCGTCTGGTTCAGCCTGCGCAGCCGGCACTCCCACCGGAGCCGGCACTCCCACTGGAGCTCGTACTCCTCCTGGAGCCGGCACTCCTGCTCGGGCTGGCAGCGGCAGGCGCGGATCCGGCGCGTGTAGTAGTACGCCAGAAGCTCAACAGCAGCGCCGCGTACTCCTGCGGGTGCGAGCGGTGCGGCACGTGGCCGGCGTCGGCAATCGTCTCTTGCTCGGTGTACGGCAGGCCGGCGGCCAGCCGCTGGGTGATGACTCCGAACGCGGCGTGGCTGTCCTCGCCGGTGGTGAGCAGGGTCGGCACGATGACGTCGTGCAGCCGCGTGGCGTCGACGAGCCCGTTGTCGGGGGCGCGCTCCTCGTCCAAGAACGTCAGGGCGTTGGCGAACATCACCCGCTTCAGCTCGTCCGGCACCGCCTCCTCCCAGGCGCCGGGCCCGAACACCCAGGCGGCGAACTCTCTCGTCCCCTCCTCCACCGCCCCGGCCTCGAGCAGCTCGGTCGCCGGCTCGAGGCCGTGTCGGATCTCGCGCACGGCGGGGTCGTCGGGCGCGAGGCTCCAGAACCCCGGCTCGTGCAGCGCGAGCGAGCGCACGAGCTCGGGCCGCGCGATCGCCAGCCGCAGCGCGATCTCGGCGCCGAGCGAGTTGCCGACCACATGCGCGGCGCCGACGGTCTCGACGATCGCCGCCAGGTCGCCGACGTCGTCCTCGATCAGGCCCTGGCCGGGCGGGCACTCGCTGCCGCTGTGGCCGCGGCGGGAATAGCGGATCAGCCGGTACCCGGGCAGCTCGGCGACCAGCGCGCGCCAGCTGTTCAGGTCTCCCCACGAGCCGTGGACGAACACGACCGGCTCGCCCTGTCCGGAGTCCTCGACGTCGAGCTTGAGCATGCCCGCGACGGTAGGCGGCCGCCGGGCGGCGCGGAATGGGGCAGGTGCCCCATGTCACAGCAGGTCGTGCTCGGAGGCGAACAGCGACGCCGCGGCGCGGGTCGAGCAGCCGGTCTTCGCGTAGATGTGCTCGACGTGATGGCCGACGGTCTTCGCCGCGATCGAGAGCTCGCGCGCGATCGACCGGTTGGTGTTCCCGCGCGCGAGCAGGCGCAGCACCTCGGTCTCGCGCTCGGTCAGTCCCGCCGGCCGCGGGCGGTCGATGTGCTCGCGCTGCCCGCCCGCGTGCAGGACCGCCTCGGCGGCGTCGGCGTCGAGCCGCCCCGCCGCGACCTCGCGCTTGATCGTGTCCGCAGCGTGCTCGGGCGTGCGCGCCGGCCGGTGCGGCCGCGGCTCGGTGAGGGCGTGGTAGACGTCGGCCGCGGCCAGCACGCGCGCGGTGGTCGGCAGCGAGGCGGCGTGGCAGCCGCGGTGGTAGCCGGAGCCGTCGAGCCGCTCGTGGTGGAGGCCGGCGATCGCGGCCAGCGGCGCCAGCGCCGGCGCGTGCGCGAGCACGCGCTCGGTCAGGTACGGGTGCAGCCGCACGCGCTCGCGCTCGCGGGCATCGAGCGGGCCGGGCCGCTCCCAGATCGAGTTCGGCACGCCGACGCGGCCGAGGTCGTGCACCAGCGCCGCTCGCCGCAGGGTGGTGACCGCTTCGTCGTCGAGGCCGAGCCGCCAGCCGGCTGCCTCGGCCAGCTCGGCGACGCCGGTCGAGTGGCCGATCGTCCACGGCGTCTTGAGGTCGGCGAAGTCGGCGATCGCGCGGCAGATGTCGTCGAGCTCGGTCAACTCGCGGCGCGGGGCGGGCTCGGCAGCCAGCGCGGCGTCCCAGGCGGAGTCCGGCTCCGCCAGCAGGGCCGGCGCGGACTCGCAGAACGCTCGCGCGAGCTCCGGGTCGTACGCCGCCCCCGCGCGCGCGGCGACGACGTCGACCGCCGCGCGGGTGCCGCCGGCGCGGTGGAACACCTCGGCATCGCGCGCGATCGCGACGATCCGCGAGCCGACGCCGATGCGGTCTCCCGGCAGCCCGGCCGGGAAGCCCTTGCCGTCCCAGCGCTCGAACGCCTGCAGGAGCGCCTGCTGGACGTCGTCGGCGAGCCCGAGCCGCGCGGCCAGCCGGCGTCCGACCTCGCACGCGGTGGCGTACACCTCGCGCGGGCTCTCCGTGACCGCTCCCGCGAACGTGACCGCCCCGGTCGCATGGCGCGCGAGCCAGCGCAGCTGGTCGCGCGTGCTCGCCGGATCGGTCGTCGCGAACGCCGCGCGCGCGGCGATCTCGTCACCCACCACCGTGCTCATCATGTGCGCGTCGGCGGTGCAGCCGAGATAGCGGAGGAGCGCCGTGTAGTAGACGACCGGCCGGTCGCGTACCGGCACGTCGGCCTCCTCCGCGAGGCGGGTCGCGATCACGCAGGTGCGCAGCGCGTGCTGCAGCGGCTGGCCCATGCCCAGGTCGGTCGCCAGCGAGATGGCCGCCACCACCTCGGCCAGGCGAAAGCGCGCGGGCTGCACGTGACGATGTTCGCAATCATGCGGTCGCGATGACGACACCGAAGCCCATCCCCGAGCACCTGCACACCGTCACGCCGCGGCTCGTCGTGAGCGACGGCGCGGCCGCGATCGAGTTCTACGTGCGCGCGTTCGGCGCGGAGGAGGTGGGCGAGCGGTTCACCGGTCCGGGCGGCGAGCTGATCCACGCCGAGGTGCGGATCGGCGATTCGGTGGTGATGCTCACCGGCGAGAGCGACGAAGCGCGATCGCCGAGCTCCGCGGGCACGGTCACCGCGATCATGGCGACGTACTGGGAGGACGTCGACGCCGCCTGGGAGCGCGCGCTGGCGGCCGGCGCCGAGGTCGTCTACCCGCTCGCCGACCAGTTCTACGGTGAGCGCGGCGGCCGGCTGCGCGACCCGTTCGGCCACCAGTGGATGCTCAGCCAGGTGATCGAGGACGTCCCTCCGGAGGAGATGGAGCGCCGCGGGGCCGAGTTCTTCGGGTGATGGCACGGCTCAGCGCAAAGGAGCGCGCGGAGCTTCCCGACAGCGCCTTTGCGTACGTCGACGCGGCCGGGCGCCGGAGGCTGCCGATCCACGACCCGGCGCACGTCCGCAACGCCCTGGCGCGGTTCGGTCAGGTGGCGTTCGAGGACGAGGCCGCCCGAGACCGGGCGCGCAACCGCCTGCTCAGAGCAGCCCAGAAGCACGGGATCATGCCGGTCGGCTTCATCAGCGCGCAGCTGCGACCCGAGCGGAACCTGCCCCAAGGGCATGTCACGTTCCTGCTGACCGATCTCGAGGGCTCGACCGACCTGCTCGCACGCCTCGGTGATCGATACGCGTCGGTGCTCGCCGATGTCCGCCGTCGGGTTCGCACCGCCGTACGGCATGCGCACGGTCGTGAGGTCTCCGCCCGCGGCGACGACCTCTTCGTCGTCTTCGAACGCGCTCCGGCGGCAATCGAGGCCTCGGTGGCGATCCAGCGCGCCATGCGCCAAGGCGGTTGGCCCGACGGCAACGAGGTGCGGCTGCGGATCGGCCTGCACGGCGGCCGCCCCGCATTGACCGATACCGGCTACGTCGGCCTCTCCGTCCACGCCGCCGCACGCATCTGCTTCGCCGCGCACGGCGGCCAGATCATCGTGTCGTCGGCCGTGCGCAAGGCGGTCGCGGAGTCACTCCCGGACGGCGTCAGCCTGCGCAGCCTCGGTGCGTGGCGCTTCCGCGGCATACCCGACGCGGTGGATCTGTTCCAGGTCCACGCGGCCGACCTCCTCAGCGACTTCCCGCCTCTGCGGTCCGCCGTCCCGGCCTGATCGCAGGGTCGTCAGCGGTGAGGTCTCGCGTGACGCCGACCGCCGCGCGCTGGCCCGTGGCGAGCGCCTGGACGACGGCGGGCGCCTCGGACACGAGGTCGCCGGCCGCGTAGACGCCCGCGACGGAATCGCATCCGGCCGAGCGTCAGCGCCGCCTGCAGGCCTGCGCTGCCGCCACCGATCACCACAACGTCCGTATCCATGCCCTGACAGTGGCAGACCGAGCGGCACCGGTTCACACGTTCTTCACGCTCGGCGGGTCCGGGAGCGGCAGGCTCGCGCAAAAGCTGCATCGAGGAGCGGGCACATGGATCCGGAACGAATTGCGAAACTGCCGCTGTTCAGCGATCTCGACGACGGCGAGCGGGCCGAGGTCGCTGAATGCTTGCGCGAGGTCTCAGTGGGGCCGGGCACGACGCTCGCCGCGCAGGGCGACAACGCCTACGAGTTCTTCGTGATCGAAGCGGGCGAGGCCGAGGTGCAGAAGAACGGAGAGGTGATCGCGTCCGTCGGGCAGGGCGACGTGGTCGGCGAGATCGGCGTGCTCGTCACCGGCGCCCGCACGGCTTCGGTGGTCGCCACGACGCCGATGACCCTCGTCGCGATGTTCACGCGCGAGTTCAAGTCGATCGAGAAGCGCATGCCGGCGATCGCCACGAGCCTGCGGGCGACGATGCGCGAACGAGTCGCGCGCACGTCGCTGTAACGACCCACGGACGCTCCACCCACGACGCCGTCGGCGGTCGCGCCGGGGACTGCGTCATGGCCGCGATGAGGTCGTCGCGGGAAGACCGATGCAGTCATGTCCGTACGCTTGAGCGCATGAGCGCGCCCGTCGAGCTTCCGCTCGCCGCACCGGCCGCAATCCGAGACGGGGCACGGCCGGTCGCGACGATCTCGCCCGAGCGGTACCGCCGGCTCGCCGGTCGGGTGCGGCTGCTCTCGTGGCTCTCGCTCGGCGCGATGAGCGTCGAGGGAGTCGTGGCGCTCGTCGCCGGCATCATGGCCGGCTCGATCGCGCTCGTCGGCTTTGGCCTCGACTCCGCGATCGAGGGCTTTGCCAGCGTGATCATCATCTGGCGCTTCACCGGCTCGCGCGTGATGTCCCAGTCGGCCGAGCACCGCGCCCAGCGACTCGTCGCCATCCAGTTCTTCCTGCTCGCCCCGTACGTCGCGTTCGAGTCCGTGCGGGCGCTCGCCGGCGCCGAGCACCCTGACGTCAGCGTGCTCGGCATGGCGCTCGCCGTCTGGAGCCTGATCACCATGCCGCTGCTCGGCGTCGCCAAGCAGCGCATCGCCGACCAGATCGGCTCGGCCGCCACCAAGGGCGAAGGCCGCCAGAACGTGCTCTGCGCCTACCTTGCCGGCGCGCTGCTGATCGGCCTGGCCGGCAACGCGATCGCGGGCGCATGGTGGCTCGACCCCGTGGTGGGCCTGCTGATCGCCGCGGTCGCCGTGAAGGAGGGCGCCGAGGCCTGGCGCGGCGACGGCTGCTGCGTCGGCTCGCCGCTCGACGGCTTTGCGATCGACGGCCAGACCTGCCAGGACGACTGCTGCCGCTAGACGGTCCGCTCGTCCGCGTCATCGACGGCCTGACCGGCGACTTGCTGATCACGGTCCGGCCGGCTTGCCGGGAGGCGGACAATCCCTGGGACGCCATCGTCCGCGTGACCAAGGAGGCTCATCGTGCTGTCCCACCCGCCACGAGCGCTGCTCACAGGCGCCGTGCTGTTGCTGATGACTGCTGCGTGTGGCTACGCCGCGGGCGCGATGCGCCAGGCCCCCGCGCAGGCGACGCGGACCGCGCTGGCGCAGAAGGTCGATCCGGCGGGGGGCCCCGGGCGGACGCTCGGGCTGTCCCGCGTGACGATTCCGGCCCACACGCGACTGGGGCTGCACCGGCACCCCGGGACTCAGATCGCCTACATCCAGAAAGGCACGCTGACCTACACGGTGATGACCGGCGTCGTGACCGTCTATCGCGGCGCCGCAGACCAGGACCCGCAGGTCGTGCGGCGAGTGAGCGCGGGCCAGACGGGCCGGGTCCAGGCCGGCGAGTGGGTGGTCGAACCACCGAGCGCCGTGCACTTCGGCGCCAACCGCGGGGACACGCCGGTGCGGATACTGCTCGCGACCCTGTTCAAGAACGGCAGCCCGCCGTCCATCCCCGTCACCGAGGGGGCGTCGCAGTGCGCCAATGGCGCAAGCGACTCATCAGACGCGCATGACTTCAAGGCTCCGACAGCCTGCAGCACGCCCGCACGGCGCGAAGGGTGACCACGGAGAGCCAACCGCACAACGTCATTCCGTCATCAGGACGTTGCTGTACGTCCGCAACGTGCGTCCCAGCGCGCTCCGGACCCGGGTCTGCGCGAGATAGAGCGCCGGGGCGGCGCCGGGCGCGCGCGGGAGTGTGACGTGGAAGCGGCCGCGCGCGTCGGGCTTGACGCGCGCGACGACCTCGTGGCCCGCGGCGCAGCTCGTCAGCCGCGTGACGCGGACCCGCCGGATCGGCTTGGCGAGCGGCGGCGTGACGCGCCCGCTGATCGTGACGGCGTCGGTGCTCGCCGTCAGGCGCGCGGTGAGTCGCCGCGTGAGCTTGACCGCCGCCGACCTCCGGTCGCCGAGCTGGGCGTAGTAGCGCGTCCTGGTGGTACTTCTCCGGTCCGGAAGCCTTCCGGTCGCTTCGAATGACCCGTCCGGCCGCACGGTCGACTGTGCCACCACCGAATGTCCGCTCTGCTGACGGACGACGCCCCGGATCCTGACCCGCTGCCCGGCGTCCTGCGGATCTGCCACGCCGCGGAACCGCACGCGGCGCCCGACCTTGGTCAGCGAGAGCAGTACGAGGTCCGCGGGCGAGCAGGAGGACGCCAGCTCCTGCGCGCTGAGCCGGCGCGGCAGCGGGGAAGGCTGCGTGGTGGTCGGCGGGGTCCGGCGGCGCCCGGCGCCGCGCGCACCGTGAGGGAGGCCGACACGGGTTCGCCGGCGCCGCCGTTGCCCGACTGCACGGCGCCCGTGGTGTTCGTCACCGAGCCCGGAGCCGAGCCGGTGACCAGCACCGTGAAGCTGCAACTGGAGCCGATGGGGATCGTGCCGCCGACGAGGCTCACGCTCTGCGAGCCCGGGCCGGCGGTGATCGTGCCGGCACCGCAACTCCCGCTCACGCCGTTCGGTGACGCGACAACCAGGCCGGCCGGCAGCGTGTTTTCGAGTGCGACTCCGGTCAGCGCGACGGTGTTCGCCGGCGGGTTGGCGATCGTGAAGGTCAGCGCCGTCGACTCACCGACGCCGATCTCCTCGGCGCCGAAGGCCGCGGACAGCGTCGGCGGCGCCACGACCGCGAACGCTCCGGCCGGATCGTTGCAACCGGTGGGGCTCGCGGCGTGCAGGGCATCGCCGCCGTACCGCGCCACCCACTTGTACGCGCCGGCCGCGCCGGCCGTGAAGACGCCGCTCGGATAGGCGCCGATGCCGTCGATCGAGACAGGATCCTGCGTGGTGAGCGCTGTCGTGCACATGCTGTCGTTCGCCGCGAACACCCGGAAGGTGATCGAACCGGTCGGATCGCCGCCGCTGAGAATCGCGGTCGCTTGAGTCGACGTTCCGAGCGGCGTCGAGTCCGGCGCCAGGAGCATGATCGCGGGGCCGGCGATCAGCGCGAACCTCCAGCAGGCGGCCGTGCCCACGGACGTCCCGCCGGCCGTGTACATCGCGGTGAGCGTCGCGCAGTTGTCGATCGTGTCGCCGACGGCGACCGGGCCGCCGGCATTGTCGGGATTCGTCACCCGCCCCTCCAGCGACGGCCGCGCAGTTGCCCGCATGCCCGGCGCCGCCTGCCCGTATTGCCATCGCACGCGCGTGATGTACTCACCCGCGCCCAGACCGGGCGGCGGAGCGGTGAGATTCGTATTGGTCGTCGTGTTCGGCGAGCTCCCCCACAGCGTGAAGACCCCGGGAGCGGTGTTCTTCTCGTAGCTGACGCGCACCCCCTCGCCCGCGGCGAAGTCGGAGAGGCCGGTGTAAGCTGCCGGTCGTCACCCGCGAGAGGGTCAGCTCGACCGGCAGCGTGTCGATGATCTCGAGATTGTCGAGCGGCACGCCGCCGTTGTTGCCCACGTCGACGACATAGCGGTAGAGCAGGTTGAGCACCGGAGGATCTGGGAAACCCGGCTCGAACGCGACATCAAGCCTCGCGCTCGGCGTCTGCGCGCCCGCCGGCGCACTGATTCCGACAGCCAGCAACACCGTCGCCACGAACATCGACGCCACCAGCCGCGCTCGCATCGCTCTCACCCGCCTCCCTCTCTCGGTTCGACGACGTGTCGGCCGGGGGACCGCTGCGTCGATCCTAACCGGATAGCCACCGCCCGTCGTCAGGCGTCTCTGAGCCCGTCGAGGCCGGCGAGTATCAGGTCGAGTCCGAACAGGAACTCGGTGGCGTAGTCGTAGCCAGCCTTCGCGACGTGGCCACCGACCACCTCGACGAGGTGGGGGTACTCCGCCAGCACGGCCTCGTAATCGCGCATCTGCCGTTGCGCCTCCACCGCGAAGTCGTCCGCGCTCTCGGGCGACATGTCCTGCTCCTGCAGCGCGAACCCGTAGATGAAGGCGTCCTGGACCGAGTACGCGTGGACGGTCATCTCCAGCGAGAAGCCGGCCGCGCGCAGACACCCGAGCACCGCGTCGTGGAGCCTGAGGTTCGCGGGCCCGTGGTTCGTGCGTCCCTCCATCAGGCCGATCGCCCAGGGGTGCCGCCGGAGGGCTTCGCGGGTGGAGATCGCCCGCTTCCGCATGGCCGTCTTCCAGTCGACGTCGGTCGGCGGCGGCTCGATCTCGCTGAAGACGATGTCGACGATGCCGTCGAGGAGCTGCTCCTTGTTGGGCACGTAGTGGTAGAGGGACATCGCCCCTGAGCCGAGCTCGTCGGCGAGCTTGCGCATCGACAGCGACTCGAGGCCCTCGCGGTCGGCGAGCGCCACGGCGGTCTTCAAAACGCGCTCCTTGCTCAGGCGCGCTCGCGGCTCGGTGGCTGGCTGGCTCGTCATAGGCGGTTCGGTTTACCTCACTTGCGCGTTCGTACAGCGTACTAATAGTCTGCTTCGTACAGCGTACGAACCCCTCCCGAGGAGGCCCAGATGCAGTCTCGTAACCCGGCAGCACGCGCAGGTCGATGGAGCGCCAAGCACCGCAAGACGGCCATCCTCGGCTGGATCCTGTTCGTCGTCCTTGCAACCGTCGTCGGCGGGAAGGTCGGCCAGAACGACCTCGAAGACTCGGCGACGGGCAGCGGCGAGTCCAAGCGCGGCGACATGATCGTCGAGGCGGCGGGCTTCCCCGACCAGGCCGGCGAGCAGGTGCTCGTGCAGGGCAAGGGCTCGGTGACCGCGGGCGATCCTCAGGTCACCACGGCCGTGCGGGACGTCGTGAGTCGCCTGGAGCGGATCGAGGGCATCACCGGGATCGAGACCCCGCTCGTCTCCGAGGACGGCCGCTCGGTCCTCGTGAACTTCGACATGGGCGGCACGGACGACCAAGTCGAGCAGCTGGTCGAGAAGCCGCTCGCCGCCGTGGCCGCCGTCCAGAGCGCCCACCCCGGCGTGCGTGTCGAGCAGTTCGGCGACGCCTCGGCCGCCAAGGAGATCGCCGCCCAGGACGCGAAGGACGGCAAGAAGGCTGAGACGATCTCGTACGGTCTGCTGCTGATCATCCTGGTGGCCGCGTTCGGCGCGCTGGTCGCCGCGGGCCTCCCGCTCGTGCTCGGCGCCACCGCTGTCGCGGCCACGGTCGGCCTGCTCGGCCCGGTCAGCCGGCTCTACGCGCTCCCGTCCGACGTGGCCGAGCTCGTGGTGATCATCGGCCTCGCCGTCGGTGTCGACTACGCCATGTTCTACTCGCGCCGGATGATGGAGGAGCGCGACCGCGGGCGTTCCGCCGAGGCCGCGGTCGAGATCGCCGCCGCGACGTCTGGCCGCGCGGTGCTCATCTCGGGCCTCACCGTGATGACGGCGATGGCCGGGCTGCTGTTGGCCGGCAATCCGATCTTCGTCGGCTTCGGCATCGGCACGATGCTCGTCGTCGCGGTCGCCGTGCTCGGGTCGATGACCTTCCTGCCCGCGATGCTCTCGTTCCTCGGCCAGAAGAACTGGCTGGAGAAGGGCCGCGTTCCCTACGTCACCAAGCGCCGCCATCAGGCCAAGGGCGAGTCACGCGTCTGGGGCGCCATCCTCACCCGCGTCCTCGAGCGCCCGCTCGTGTCGACGGTGATCGCCGGCGGCCTGCTCATCGCCCTCTCCATCCCCGCGCTCGGCATCCAGTTCAAGGACCCGGGCTACGACGGCTACTCGCGCAGCCAGCCGGTGATCCAGACCTACGATCGCCTCCAGGCGGCCTTTCCGGGCGGCGCCGTTCCGGCCACGACCGTGATCAAGGCCGAGGACGTCACCGCCGCGCCGGTCCAGGCCGCGATCCAGCAGCTGCACGACCGTGCCCTGGCCACCGGCCGGCTCTCCGAGCCCTCCGCCGTCGAGATCAGCCCCGACAAGACCGTCGCCGTCGTCGCCCTCTCGATCGAGGGCAGCGGCACCGACGCCGCGTCCGAGCGCTCGCTCGAGGTCCTGCGCAGCGATGTGATTCCGGGCACCGTCGGCAAGCTCACCGGCGCCGAGGTCGCCGTGACCGGCATGACCGCCGGCTCGAAGGACTTCATCGACAACCTGACGTCGCGTGCCCCGCTCGTGTTCGCCTTCGTGCTCGGCCTCGCGTTCCTCCTGCTGCTGGTCACGTTCCGCTCGATCGTGGTGCCGATCAAGGCGATCGTCCTCAACCTGCTGTCGGTCGGCGCGGCGTACGGCATCCTCGTGCTCGTGTTCCAGGACGGGCACGGTGAGAAGCTGCTCGACTTCCAGTCGGTCGGCGGCATCGCCCCGTGGATCCCGCTGTTCCTGTTCGTGATCCTGTTCGGCCTCTCGATGGACTACCACGTGTTCATCGTGAGCCGCATCCGCGAGGCCGTGGACCGCGGCATGAGCAACGACGACGCGGTCGCCCACGGCATCAAGAGCACCGCCGGCGTCGTGACCAGCGCGGCGCTCGTGATGGTCGCGGTCTTCGGCTCCTTCTCGCTGGCGAGCGACCAGCTGGCCAAGCAGATCGGCGTCGGCCTCGCCGTCGCGATCCTCATCGACGCCACCATCATCCGCGGCGTCCTGCTGCCGGCCGGCATGAAGCTGCTCGGCGCGCGCAACTGGTACCTGCCCAAGCGCCTCAGCTGGCTGCCGAAGTTCGAGCACGAGGCGGAGGCGGCGCCCGCTCCTGCCTGATCCTCAGGGCAACCGCACTCACAGCGCCCGCCCGTCGTGGCGGGCGCTGTGCGTATCAGGGCGATGCTCTCCACTCTCGGCGCAGGCACGCGTAGATGCGAAGCGTGGTCCACTCGCCCTTGAACCAGTCGGCCTCGACCAGACGTGCCTCGCACCGGAAGCCGAGCCGTTCGAGAAGGCGGTGGACGGGAAGGTTGCGGTCGTCGGCCTGGGCGAAGACGCGATGGACGCCGTGCCGCTCGAACAACCGCGTCACCACGGCGCCGAGCGCCTCCGTCGCCAACCCGCTCCCCTGCGTTGCGGGCGCGAAGGTGACGCCCACCTCGGCGGTCTGCGGCTGTTCGATCGCGACCCGCACCGCGCAGTCGCCGCAGAGCGCACGGCTCACCCGGTCGACGGCTGCCAGCTGCAGCCACGGCCCTGGGTCGCCGAGGGCGACATCTCGCTGCGCGGCGACGAGCCGTTCCGCGTCAGCCGTCGAGTACGCCGTATCCCACGACTGGTAGCGCGCGACGTCGGGGTCGCTGCGGTAGGCGGCGAAGGCGGGCGCATCGCCGAGCTGAAGTGGTCGCAGCACCAGCCGCTCGGTCACGATCTCGAGCACAGCACCATAGTCCTAGCGTTGCGATTCGTAAACTCGGGTCGCGGCTGCGGGACGGTCGGGCTGCCGGACCTTCGCTGCCGAAAGCAGGATCTCGCTCATCCGTCGTCTCCGGACGATCACCAGTGTAACATCGTACTCACCTGCCGATCCGGCCACGAGCCTCCCGCCGGCCGAGTCCGTCGTGCAGTCTCAGCGCGCACGGCTGCATACGCCGCATCGGCCGCGGCCGCCGCGCGTGCGGGGCGTGCGGCCGATCGGTCAGCGGAGCGTTACCGGGGGCCCGGTCAGCCCCCGATGAGTTTCGGGTAACGAACGGGTCATCAACTGCATGATCAGCTCTTCGAGCGCGACCGTCCGCTCCGCCGACGGCACCACCATTGCCTACACTCGCCGCGCCCGGCCGTACGCTATGGCGCGTTCGGTCGAGGACGTCGCCGCGCTGCTCGAGGTCGGCGGCGGCAGTGCAGCGCTCTGGCACCGCCGTATTCGCAGCGCGCCGATCGTTCCGACCTCCACGCACGCGGAAGAGGACTGACGGCATGTCGGCCTATGTCCAGCTCGGTGAGGCCCACACCTATTACGAGGAGGATGGTGACGGCGAGCCGCTGGTGCTGCTGCATCCGGGGCTTGCGGACTCACGCGCATTTGAGGAGTACGTGCCCACGCTCGCGGAGCAGTTCCGGGTGTTTCGCCCGGACCGTCGAGGCCACGGCCGCACGCCCGATGTCGACGGGCCGATCACTTATGAGGTCATGGCGGAGGAGACGATCGCGTTCCTCGAGCGGGTCGTCGGTGGACCCGCGTGCCTGCTCGGGCACTCAGACGGCGCGCCCGTTGCTCTCTTGGTCGCGCTCAAGCGCCCGGACCTGGTGCGCCGGCTCGTCTTCAGCGCCGGCGTTTTCCATCATGACGGCTGGACGCCGGGCGCCGTCGAGCTCGACGAGGAGACGGTCGCGTTCTTTGTCGACTACTGGGGCGCCGTCGCACCGCAGGGGCGCGAGCACTTCCCTGTCGTCAAGGCCAAGCTCGACCGCATGCACCGCGAGGAGCCGACGCTCACCGAAGCCGACCTGGCCGGCTACCGCGGGCCTGCGCTGGTGATGGTCGGCGACCGCGACGAAGAGATTCGCCCAGCGCACACCCTCGCGCTTTTCAAGGGATTGCCCGACGCCCAGCTCGCCGTCCTGCCCGGCACCGGACACGGCGGCATCGACACTCGTATCGTCATCGAGTTCCTCACCGCACCGCGAGAGGGGACCGGCCGATGATCGCCCGCATCTCCTGACATCATCGACCGCATCACGTCGATCACCGAGGTAGAGGGTGCGCCGTGTGTCACAGTTCGGCGCTCGGGGGGACAACCGCAGGTAGCGCAGGAGGGCCAGCATGGGCGAAACCATCAGGCGACAGTCGTCGGTCGGGCCAGCGCGCTGGCCGCGGCGGCCACGGTGGGATCCGTCGGCCAGGCGGCGGCGTCCGCCTCCGAGGAGGGCCAGAGCGGCACGGCCGGCGCCACGAAGAACCTCTTCCTGCCGCCGGCGGGTCCCCGGTATCGCGTCATCAGCGACAACGACTACAGCGGTGACCCCGACGGGTTGTTCCAGCTCGTTCACGTGCTGTTGTCACCGTCACTCGATGTGCGGCTGATGTTCGACGACTTCTACGCCATGCTTGCGGCGCATCACGGCCTGCGGGGTCGGTAGCCGTCGGACTGCGCCTCTGACACACGACGAACCTCGCAAGCGGCGAACGAGCCAGGACATCGAGGGCTCGCGCGCAGGCGGTCTGCACGCACGCACGATCGAGGTTCTCGATCAGCGTACGTCGTGGCCGAGCTGGTGAGCATGCACGAGCCGCGCAAGCAGCTCGCCGGGATGTTCTCCGGTCTGGACATCCAATGCGACCTCGGCGAGGGACACCCGTTGCTCGGGCCCCGCATGCCCGATCTCGACCTGGTCACCGCCAACGCTGCCGCCGGCACGACGTCCTACTCACCGCCGAGCGACGGCACCCCAGTGCGAGAGTGAACACGCCGCGGGGTGCGTATGCTCGCCGAATGCATCTGGCCAGGGCTCTGGCGATCGTCAACGACGTGGTGGAGAATGCCTCCGATCCCGTCTCGGTGTTCGTCGCCGACACGCACGGTGAGCTGATCGCGGCGGCGACGATGGACGGCGCCGCGCCGGACACTCGGGTGAACGCGCAGCGCAAGGCCTACACGGCCGCACGCAGCGACGCGACGTCGACGCGCGAGCTCGCCGACAAGGCGCGCGCCGATCCGGTCGAGCGAGCGAGCTTCGATCCGTTCTTTACCTTCTTTCTCGGCGGCGTGGCCGTGTTCCAGGACGGCCGGCGGGTCGGCGCGGTCGGCGTCAGCGGCCTGCCCGGCGAGCTCGACGAGCAGCTCGCACTCGCGGCGATCGAGCACACGACGACCGCTCCGGCGTGACGGCCCGATCCCCCCGGCACGGCGTGTTCATCGCCGGAGAGCGCTTTCACTTCGCAGCAAGTGGCGTCCGCACGACCGTCAGGCGCTGCCCGCACTGCAGGTACGTCACGGCGCTGCAGCCCGGAGCGTCACCTCGATCGTGACCCACGGCGCGGCTGCGAGCCCGTCGCGCATCGCCTCCTCGTCGGTGAAGCCGCCCGCCAGGCGACGGCCCTCGCAGCGCACCGTGAGCTCCGGGGCGGCGAACGGCCAGGGATCGAGGGTGATGTCCGATACCGCGATGTCGACCTCGCCCTCGGCGGCCGGCACGGACTTCAGCTCGAACGGCGCCCACCCCAGCAGGAGGCCGAGCGAGAGGGAGTCCCAGGTCCAGACCAGGCGCTGGTTGCGGCGGACGACGTCGCCGGAGGCAAACGTGGCGGTGGCCGGATCGGCTCGGAGGCCGGCAAGCAGGTGCTCCTGCAGCTCGCGCTGCCCGGCCAGGAACGCCTGCACGCGCTCGACGTCCGACTCCGGGAGCCGCTCGAGGTTGCGCCGCTCGTACAGCGCGGTGCCGTGCATGGAGACCAGCACGGCGGCGTAGCGGCTCTGGGGCAGAACCAAAGGCGCGGCGCGCCACCAGATCTCGAGGTGCTCGTCGAGCTCGAGCTCCATGAACGACCGCGGCAGGCCCGTGCGCGGATTGAAGGTCGGTCGCCGCTCCCACTCCGTCATCCCGACGTCGTGCTGCTCGGCGGCCAGGCACACTTCCTCCCACGGCTCGACCGCGCCGAGCCGCTCGCTCCCCCACGCGCGCGCGAGCTGGCCGGACAGCCACGCGTGCGCGGGCTGGCCGATCGCGATCACGCCGTCGCCGTCGGGTCGCAGGAGCATCCTGCGAGTGTCGCAACCCCCAGGCGCCCACCGCATGAGCGGTGGGCGCCACGCGGGGGCGTTACGAGACGGAGACCGAGAGCGTCTCCGACGCCTGCTCGCCGTCGGCGTAGGTGACGGTCAGGGTGACGTCGTACGTGCCGGCGGCGCGGTAGCTGTAGGTCCCGGACTCGGCCGTCGACCTCCCGCCGTCGCCGAAGTCCCACCGGTAGGAGACGCCGCCCGACGCCCCGGTCGAGAACGCAATCCTGCGCGTGCCCGTCTGTGTCGCCTGCGGGTCGGGGCCGGGCGTGTCGGGCCCCCCGGTGTAGTCGTAGCGGTAGAGCCCGACGTTCGGGTTCGCGCGGAAGAACCCGTCATAGACCTGTACGTACAGGGCGCCGTCAGGGCCGAACTTCGAGTCCATGTAGTTGCCCTGCCAGCTCAGCGTGTTGCGCAGGCTGTCGGCGTACACCGGCTGGCCGCCGTCCTGGTCGGTCGCCGGATCGAGCAGAAGGCCGTGCTTGATGCTCGCGCCGCCGTGGTTGTGCAGGAACCAGCGGCCGTCCCAGTACTCCGGCCAGCGGACCGAATCGTCCGCCGCGTCCTCGTCGTAACGGTAGAGCGGGCCGTTCATGACCGTCGCGCCGTTGGCGGTCGCGTAGGGGCACAGCTGCCGCGGCACCGCGCCGTAGTCCGGCGCGCCGTCGACGCCGCGCGCCCGCGGGAACTCCGGGCAGCCGTTGTTGGTGTTCGTCTGCGGGTTGCCGTCGTTGTCCGGGTTGCCGCGGCTGTACCAGACGTTGGCCCCCCGCATCGCCCCGGCGTCGCGCCCCGTGCCCGTCTCGTGCGGCAGCACGGTCAGGCCGGTGTTGCGGGTCGAGTCGTTGACGAGGTTGTCGCAGTCGTACCAGCCGTCGGTGCCGCCGGCCGCCGGGCCACCGGGCACGTAGCCGGGGCCGTTGGTCGTGCGTTGCGTGCCGTCGGCGATCCGGTCGCGATACGCCTGCTTGTTGCCCATGCAGAACGGCCAGCCGTAGTTGCCCGCGCCGGTGATCTGGGCCGCGTTCTCGTACGTGGACGGACCGTCCGTGGCGCTCGGCCGGCCGGCGTCGGGACCGACCCACGCCGTGTAGACCGTGTCGGTCTCCGTGTCGATCGACAGCCGCGACGGGTTGCGCAGGCCCATCGCGAAGATCTCCCGCTTCGTCAGGCCGCCGCCGCCCTCGGTGCCGCTGAACAGGTTCGGCCCGTTCGGCGCGCCGGCGCCCGGGATCGTGTACGTCGTGCCCTCACCGACCGGTGGCTGGATGCCCTCCGGGATCGTGGCCGGCTTGAACCGCAGCATCTTGGCGTTGTAGTCGTTGGTGTTGCCCGCGGTCCGGCGCGCGTCCTGGTACGAGTACGCGGCGCTGCCGCAGTGCGCGCTCGAGGCCTCGGTGTCCGGCCCGGTCGGGCACGTCGGCGGCTGGTTGTTGCCGGAGTAGCCGCCCGTGCCCTGCGACGAGTTGGTGTCGCCGGTGGTCACGTAGAGGTTGCCCGCGGAGTCGAAGCCCATGCCGCCGCCGACGTGGCAGCAGCTGAAGATCTGGGCGTCGTACTCGAAGATCCGCACCTCGGAGTCGAGGTCGAGCTGCTTGGTCGCGAGGTCCATCGTGAACCGCGAGATCCGCGGCCGCGAGATCTTCGACACGCGGCGCTCGAACGGCAGCCCCGGCGGCGAGCTGTTCGGGTTGAAGCTGGGGAAGTACTGCATGTAGACGTGGCCGGTCTGCGTGAAGTCCGGCGCGACGGTGATGCCGAGCAGGCCGTACTCGAGCTTGTGGTTGGCCTGGTTCGTGCGCTCCCCGCCCTGGCCGCCGTCGCCGTAGACGGCGAGCACGCCGGCGCGCGTCACGCCGCTGTTGACGGTCCCGTCGAAGGCCTCCGGGTCCCACACGTGCACGTTGCCGCAGCCGATGCCGACGTTCGGGTCGGAGTGGTCGAGGATCCGCCCGAGCGCCGGCAGGTCGACCAGCGCGCCGCGCTCGGCGTCAGTCCGGCAGTCGCCGCGGCCGATGTAGATCACCCAGCCGTTGGGCGCGATGGTGAGGCCGTGCGACTCGCCGCTGGTGGCGAGGCCGGTGTCGACGGGCCCGCCGGAGACCACGCGAGTGCCCGTGTAGTTGGCGTTGATCGTCGCCTTGCAGTTGCTGCGCACCAGGCCGGTCGCCCACTGGATCGCGCCCAGCAGGTGGGTGCGGAAGCGCTGGTCGCTGTAGCCGTCCGCCGTGCGGCCCATGCCGGTGAAGAACGACCGCCCGCCGCGGACGTCGCGGCACCACGAGATCGGATGGTCGGTCCCGCCGGTGGACGTGCCGTCGCCCGCCGGGTCGGCGAGCGCGCGCCAGCGCGCGACCGTGTGGACGGTGCCGGTCGGCCGCGTCTGCCAGCGGTACCAGACGTCGGTGCGGTTGAGCTCGAGCGGCAGGCCGCGCGTAGACGGGTGCACGCGGTCGCCCGGCCACCAGCGTCCGCGTCGTCGCCCCGGCCGGGCTCGACGGGTCCGGCCGCGCCCCGATCAGGTCGTCGAGCAGGGCGCTTCCCGGCTCGCTCTCGGCGGCGGTGCCGATCCCGACGAAGCCGCCGCCTCGCTCCATGAAGTCGGCCAGCGCGCCCTCCTGCTCACCGTTCAGGCGGTTGCCCGCGGTGTTCAGGAACACGACCCCGCGATAGCGCGCGAGGTTGGTGCCGGTGAAGTCCCCCGCCAGCGTTGTGGCGGTGACCCGGAAGCCGCCCGTGCGGCTGATCTGGTCGATCGCCTGGATCCCGGCAGCGACCTCGGGGTGTCCGGCCGTGCCCGGATGGAACACGAGCACCCGTGGGGTCTGTGCCTGCGCCGGACCCGCGGCCATCAGCGCCCCTGTCAACGCAGCCGCGAACGTGTACATCCACCGCTTCAGCATCCCGCGCTCCCTCCCGAGTAAGCCGGACGATGCGGAGTTCCGCCTGTCGACCTCCCAAAGTTTCACCTTTCCGCGCCCGTG
This sequence comes from uncultured Solirubrobacteraceae bacterium, assembly GCA_963849695.1. Taxonomy (GTDB): domain Bacteria; phylum Actinomycetota; class Thermoleophilia; order Solirubrobacterales; family Solirubrobacteraceae; genus DASSUW01. Next base: position 8,347 of record CAWKIT010000016.1, on the reverse strand, counting down.
TCAAGCACTTTTGGTTCCCGAGGGCGAAACGCGTATGCTTCGTCGCGATGCGGCACTAGGGAGGGAGGCCCCATGAAACACCGCATAGCGCTGACAGCGCTCGTCATGCTCGCGCTCGCACCGTCGGCGCACGCGCAGTACACGGCCCCGCCACCTGAGCCGGGGTTCGAGTACATATTCGACGGCACGGCGACCGGCTCCGACGCCTCGTTCGACAAGTGGCTTTCGGCCAACGGCGCCACTGCCGTCACGCTCGATCCGGCGCTCGGAGCGATGAATCCGAACACGTCGGGCTTCGGCATGAAGTGGTATCCGGTCCGCGCGCTCGGCGACGTCGTAGTCAAGCTCCAATACATGTGGCCGGCGGGCGCCACGCCGAACGGCGGCGTGATGGTCCGCTTCCCGGAGCCACGCTACGTCGGCACCACGGCTGAGGTCCTGGCCCAGAAGCCGACGGGCTACAACTACGACCTGTGCCCCGGCGCGGCGCCATCGTTCTGCGGCCTGCCGGCGCCCGCGCCGTCGACGACGTATGACTGGCCGGGCGGCGACCTGCCGTTCCCGCCGCCGTACCGCTACGAGGGCGCCTATTGCGCCCGCAACGGCCCCAACAACGTCACCAACCTGGCGGGCACCGGGCCGGCGGTCAACGGCTCCAACGCCAACAACCACCAGCACTGGCTGTCGGTCTACTGCGGCCACGAGATCCAGATCAACGAGGCGCTCCAGATCCCCGGCAGCGACGCGGTCAAGACCGGCTCGATGTACGGCTTTGCGAACATCAACGCGAGGCAGGCGCGGAACTACGAGCGCCAGGAGCAGGGCGTCTGGCACTCGATGGAGATCCGGATGGTGGGCCAGCAGTACACGGTCCTGGTCGACGGAAACGTCATCAACCAGTTCGACAACAGCCAGCCGCGGCTGGCCTCGCGCAACGGCGACCCGCCGACCCCGGCGCGCCAGTTCCCGCGCGGCTACTTCGGGCTCCAGACCCACGGCGGCACCGACCGGATCTTCTATCGCGAGATCCAGGTCAAGCAGCTCGGCGAGGGCGACATCCCGCGCAACACCGAGCCACCCGACGTCGGCGGCTCCGGCAAGGTCGGCATGGAGCTGAGCTGCGACCGCGGCGAGTGGAGCCGCGGAGGTCAGCTCGACTACGACTACACGTGGTTCCGCAGCAACCAGATCGGGCCTGGGCACGTGCACTACAACGCGCCCGCTCAGGAGGACCTCGGCAGCTTCAACGCGCCGGCCGATCCGCAGTTCGGGTCGCTGCCGTTGCCGTACCGCGGCCCGCTGAAGGTCGGCGAGGGCCGCAGGTACACGGTCACCGGCGATGACGTCGGCAAGCTCGTGTACTGCCAGGTCGCGGCGACCAACGACGGCGCGACGGCCTGGAAGCTCGCGCCCGCGCGCGAGATCCGCAACTGAACGATTCGCGGGGCCGGCCGGCGGCCGGCCCCGCGTTCGCTCACACGACCTCGAGCTGGAGCATCATCGCCTTCTCCTGATGCTCCAGGTTGTGGCAGTGGAACACGAACCGGCCGGGGTACGGCGCGAACCGCGGCTGCACGATCACGGTCTCGTCGACGGCCACCATCACCGTGTCCTTCCACGCGCGATCGCCGGGATGGACCGCGCCATTCGTGCGGTCGAGCACCCGGAAGTGGACGCCGTGGATGTGCATCGGGTGCGGCCGGTGCGAGCCGTTGACGAATTGCCAGCGCTCGGTCGTGCCGAGCTGAGCGCGCGCGTCGATCCGGTCCATGTCGAAGCCGGCGCCCGAGATCTGCCACTCCGGCGCCCCGGCGGTCGAGAACATCAGATCCCAGCGGCGGGTGGCGACCGGTGCGGAGATCGCCTCGCGCGGCCGCAGCTGTGCCGGCACGCGGCCCGAATTGGCGCTGCGACCGGTCACGTCGAACCGGAGTACGGCCTCGGTTCCGCCGCTGCCGAGCGTATTGCGCAGCTCGACCTGGGCGCCGGTGCGCAGGCGCCGGAAGTCGACGACGACGTCGACCCGCTCGGCCGGCGCGAGCGGCACGGCGGTGCGGCTGACCGGCGCCTCCAGAAGCCCGCCGTCGCCCGCGACCTGGACCAGCGGAGCGCCGTTGGACAGCGCGAGCCTATATTCGCGCGCGTTCGAGGCGTTCAGGAAGCGCAGCCGGTAGAGCGCCTTCTTGACCGGGAACCGCGGCGACACCGAGCCGTTGACGACGATCGTGTCGCCGAGGAAGCCCTCGTCGACGTTCTCGGTGTAGAGCAGCGACCCGTCCTCGTTGAACGCACGGTCCTGGATCACGAGCGGCACATCGAAGTCGCCGCTCGGGAGCTGGAGTGAGCTCTCGAGGTCGTCCTCGACGATGTAGAAGCCGGCCAGGCCGTAGAACATCGTCCGCGCCGACAGGCCGTGTGCGTGGTCGTGGTACCACAGCGTCGCCGCGTCCTGGATGTTCGGGTACGTGTACGTGAACGAGCCCCCGGGCGCGATCAGCTGCATCGGGTGGCCGTCGACGGCGGCCGGCACGATCCCGCCGTGCAGGTGGATGTTCTGGTTGAAAGTCAGCCCGTTCGTCACCCGGACCACCGCCGTGCGGCCCTTCCGGGCACGGATCGTCGGTCCGGGATAGACGCCGTCGTAGCCGTAGACCGGCGTCAATGTGCCGGGGATGATCTCGGTCCGCCCCTCGCGGATCGTGAGCTCGTAGCGATCTTCGGTGCCGCTGCTGGAGACCGGTACCAACGTCGGCGGCAGCTGGAGGTCGACCTGGTACGGGTCGACGGCCGCCGCAACGGCAGTGGAGATCGTGCGGACGGCGGTGGAGTTCCGCGCTGCTGCCGGGAGCAGGCACAGCGCAGCGACCGAGGCGAAGCCGCGCTCGAGCGCGATCCGCCGCGTCAGGAGCCGCTCGGGCGGCGTGATGCTAGCCACTGACCCTCACCTCCCCGGGGTAGGTCGACGAACGGTTGCCCATCGCGTCGACCGCCCACAGCTCGTAGGAGTAGCGGCCGGTCGCGAGCGGGCGTTCCAGCGTCCAGGTGCCGGACTCGACCTGCCGGCGCATCGTCGTGACGTCGCCCTCGGTGACGAAGCGGACGTTCACGGTCGCGCGCTCATCGACGGTGAGGCGTACCTGGACACGGGAGTTCAAGCCGGACACGGTGAGGCCGCTGATCGACGGCGCGGTCGTGTCCGCGGGCGCACCGCCGGGCGGCGGCACCGCCGGGGTCGGCGTCGGCGTCGGAGTCGGCGTCGGGGTGGGCTCACCGCCCCCGACGTTGACCGTCCCCGTCATGCCGGGATGGACCTCGCAGATGAACGTGTAGCTGCCCGGCTCGTTGAAGGTCTGCTGCGGCGGCGGGTTCCACGCCGGATCGCTCGGGAACCCCGGCTGGTTGAGCCGGGAATCACCGAGCAGGACGTTGTGGAAGCCCTGCGTGTTGGTCCAGGTCACGGTGTCCCCGACCTGGATCGCCACCGTGTCAGGGCTCCAGAAGAAGTCCCGAGCGGTGATCGTCACGTTGGCCGCCGCGCGCGCCGTAGCGCCGCCGCCGCCGGGCGCGTCGCCCGCGATCACAGCGGCCGTAGCGGCCGCGGCCGTCGCGAGCACGAGCGCCGCCAGGCGCCGCGCGCGTCTCGGCACTGAGCTCATATCGTTGCCCCCCTTGCCTGGGCATTGGTCGGCGTCGCGCCCGCCGCGACGCCAGCTTCTGAGTCCGGCATCTGCCTCCCGCTTTCGCACCCGCAGGCGAAAACCCGCGTCGAAAACTACGACCGGGTTTTGGCTTTGTCAAGCAACGCGCGAAAGCCCTTTCCTGGGTTGCAAAAGCGCTAGGCTCGGGCGATGGCCAAATCGACTGCGTTGGTTCGACCCAGCAGCGGACGCATGATCGCCGGCGTCTGCGCGGCGCTCGCCCGCCGGTTCGGCCTCAAGGCGTGGCAGGTGCGGGTGCTGTTCGTGCTCTCCTGCCTGCTGCCCGGCCCGCAGATCCTGATCTACCTGGTTCTCTGGATCATCCTGCCGGCCGAGTGAGCTTAGCAGCTGTCGACGGGCGCCACCGCGGCGACGTCCTGGAGCGAGACGACCACGGGGTTGCCCTCGACCGAGACGCCGACGCTGCCCGGGTTCGACTCCTGGAGCACGCCGCAGACGCGCTCGCCGTTCGTGGCCTCGACCGCGACGAGGTCGCCGCCGCCTCCGTCGCCGTCCTCCTGCGGCCACCAGCCGCTCGCGGTGCCGAGGGCGAGCGCCGCGAGCGCGGCGAAGGTCAGGAGCAAGCCCTGCTTGAGCCGCCGGCCCTCGCGCCGAAGGGTCGCCGGGTCTTCGGTGAGCTCGGGCTTACGACCGCCGTACAGCGGCCAGGCGACGAGCGCGACGAGGAACGTGGCGATGACGGCGAGCGCGAGCGCGACGAGCGCCAGCACCCCGGCCCACACCTGCAGCCACCACGGGTTGTCGGGCCGGCCTTCCTGGAGCACGCCGCAGAGCCCGATGAAGCCGATGACCGCGAGCTGGACGCCGTGCCATCCGCGAGCCGAGACCCGCAGCTCGGCGAGCCGGCCCGGCTCACGATCCGCATCGGGATCGGACACGTGACCGATGATCCCACGCCCACCGGTCGGTGAGGTGTTGTACAAACGGCGTCGTGAGCTCACCCCCCGTGTGCCCGACCTGCGGGCAGCCGGCCAGCGAGGCGCTCGGCGGCCCCGAGCACGACTGGGAGTGCCGCAACGAGGCGTGCCCGGAGTACGGCCAGCCGGTGGGCCCCGACGAGCGCTCGTGGGAGGACGACTCTGCCGACGGATCAGCGTGACGTCTCTGCGAGCAGCGCCTCGAGAGCGGCGAAGGCGTAGGCATCCAACCGGCTCGGCACGTCGAGTCGGATGAGATCGAGCGCGTCCTCCGCGTCCAGTCCCCGGCGATACGGCCGGTCGGACGTGAGCGCGTCGTACACGTCCGCCAGCGCGAGCACGCGCATCGGCATCGTCAGGTCGTCGGCCACCAGCCCGCGTGGGTAGCCGCTGCCGTCCAGGCGCTCGTGGTGAGCTGCGGCGACCGGCGCGAGCGGCTCGAAGCAGCTCACCCGCTCGAGGACCCACTGCGTGAACAGCGGGTGCTCCTTCACGCGCGCGTACTCGGCGTCGGTGAGCCGCGTGGGCTTGTCGAGGATGCGGCTGGAGATGGCCAGCTTGCCGATGTCGTGCAGCAGCGCGACGTAGCGTAGGTCCTCGATCTCGTCGGTGTCGAACCCGAGCACCGCTCCCATCCCCGTCGCGACCACGCTCGTCCGGTCCGAGTGTTCGGACGTCCAGGGGGACTTCATGTCGACGATCGCGCCGAAGGCGCCGGCGATCTGCAGCAGCCGATCGTCGTCGACCGCGAGCACCTGGTCCTCCGGCTCCCACTGGGTGACGTCGGGCTCGGCGAGCGAGGCCCAGAAGCCGGCGTCCTCCCGAAATGCCTCGAGCGCCTCCACCAAGCCGGGGTCGAACCAGCCGCGCGAGCGCCCGGTTGCGACTGAATAGGCGGCATCGACGCCGCCCTCGGCGTGGAAGATCTCCACGGTCTGCGCCAGGCACAGGATCCGGCCGAGCAGCGGGATCTGGTCGCCGGCGAGCCCGAATGGCTGGCCGCGCCCGTCCCAGTGCTCGTCGAGCGTGCGGATCGCCTCGGCCGTCTCGTGCGACAAGCCGATCATGAGCGCGATCTCGGCCCCGCGGTCGCACCGCGCCTGCATCAGCGAGCGCGTCACCTCGCCCTCGTCCTTGATGGCGAGCAGGCGGTCCAGCCGCGCACGCGGCGAGCGCCCGGGCGCAACCGTCTTCACCGACCACACGAACGCCGGGAAGGGCCTCGCCCAGTCGATGCGCTTGGCGCTGTGCTTGGCCTGGTGGTCGTCGGCTCCGAACAGCGCCGCCATCCGCGCGGCGTTCGCGGTGCAGCCGGCGTCCTTGAGCAGCAGCGCGTAGAAGAGGTCCGACCGGGTCGCGGCATCCAGCCGCAGCTCCTCGGCGAGCCGCATCCCGACCATGCACGACCGCGCCGCGTGGCCGGGCGGCTCTCCCTCCGTGATGTCGAGCGCGTAGGACAGCGCGCCGATCACCTCCGACAGGAGGATCGCTCCCGGGCGGACTGACATGCGGCCGCGAGTCTAGTCGGGCGTCCGCGCCGAAACTCTTGATTAGCTGATCATCGCAACCCAGCCGCGCCACCTGTCCCGCTGGCTCGGCCTCGCTCCCCACATCGCGTCGAGGACCTCACCGGCAGCCCGACCCTCCACGTCGTCGCGACCGAGCGCCCCGTCGCCGCTCAGCCCTAGCGTCCTCCGCCTCGAGCTCGGCCCACACGTTCTTGTAGGGCACCGGGCGGCCGCGAGTGCCGTCGATCACGGTCCGGTCGCCGAGCGGCTGCTCGAGATACACGTGCCACGGCCCCTCCCACCACTCGCCGGTCTCGGCGGCGACGGAGGTGCACACCGTCGCGAACACGACGACCGTCGAATCGTCTTCGGCGATCGCGATCTCGTCGACCATGTGCTCGTCGCCGCACAGCGCGAACCGCAGTTGCAGCCGCCCGGGCTCGCGCTCCATGTGTCCTAGACAGCGAAGCGGTTGGAGCCGCCGGGGCAGCTCGCCGAGCCAATCGACCTCGGCATCATCACCAAATCGGTGAGCCACCGTCTCGCGAACGCGTTCCTCGTCCACACCGGCGACCCCCAGCCGCAGCGACCCGCCCGTTCCCTCGGTCTCCAGGACGACGATGCCTTCCTGCAGCAGCGCGGCCCGGTCGGCGGCAGTCACTTCTCCATTCGTCGCGGACATGAGCGCCAACTTGCCACAGCTCCGGCCGCCCTCCGGCCGCCATGCGTGATTTGTCACACAGTTGGTGCAGTCTCACGACTCACCGGCGCCGTCGCGGCTCACCGGCGGCCCACCAGTCGAGCTCGTCGCCCTGCTCCCGAGCGTCTTCGAGCATCCACACGGCGGATTCCGGGCGATTGAGGCTGCAGAACTTCCACAGCTCCTTCGCCGAGCGCTTGTAGCGGTGGATCAGCTCGTCGAGTTCGAAGGCGTCGAGCTCGCCGGCATCGAGCCGCGCGAATCCGTCGCGCACCCGCTCCAGCAGCGCCAGCAGCTCGCGCTCGTGGTACTCGCCCAGCTGCTTGCGGGCGGCCCGGCGCCTCTCCTTCTCGCCGCGCTCGTCTGTCATGCCGGGACGAACGGTACCGGCGGCCTTGCCGATGACCGTCAGGACGCGAGGCGCTCGACCGCCGCGAGGAGAGGGACCGTCCTCGAAGCCCGCTCAGGCAGGAGTCATGACCTGCCGGCCGCGGCGGCGTCGCCGGCTCCGACGTTGACGTCGACCGCCAGCATCACGACGTTCTCGATCGTCGACGGGGCATCGACCCACCGGAGCTCGAGTTCACAGATGCCCGCGACGCCCAGCCCGCACAAGCCTGGGACCTCGAAGCCGAGCAGGACCTGCCGGCGCTCGCCGGCGTGGAGGTCGCCGAGCTCCACGATCACGCCGTCGTCGACGCCGCGGACGGGCAGGTCGTCCCAGAGCGTGAACGCCGGGACGGTGTCCGCCGGGCGGACCACGAGGCGTACGGCGTGCGCGCCCGTGGCCGTCGCGAGATCGATCAGAACTTCGACGTGTTCGGCGGTCTCGACTGCTACAAGGTCGACGTCAAGCGTGGTCTCGAGCTCCATGCCCGCTCAGTCGCCGCTGCCGCGAGCCGCCTGACGGCCGAGTTCTCGCTGGTGCCCGGTTTCGTGACGACCGGTTACGGTCAGGTCAGGTTCACCACTGCAACCACGACTGACGATCCGTTGTTCCGACCCCGCGACGACGCCGCGCTCCAGCGCCTCGATGACGACGCGCTGATCGCGTACATGCGCGAGGCGCGGACCAACGGCCATCCGTCCGCCGCGCGCGCCCTCGCGATCCTCGTCTACGGCCACTGGCGGAACGTCGAGCGCCGGATCCAGATGAAGCTCCCGTCCGCGTACGTTGAGGACCTGACTGGCGACGTGGTCGCCGACGCCATCGCGTCAGCCTTCGAGGGCAACTCCGTCGGCGAGTTCCGGTCCTGGCTGAACACGATCACCCAGCGCGCGATCGCGGACTTCTACCGCCGCGGCCCCGGCCGCATGAAGCCCGCCGACCAGCTTCCCGAGCCCGTCGCCGACCCGGAGACCGGCGAGGTCGAGGTCCGCGACGCGATCGAGCGCGTGATGGCGAGGATGCGACCGGATCACCAGAAGGTCGTCGACCTCGTGGTGTTCCAAGGGTGGTCGGCAGCCGAGGCCGTGCGAGCGGTCCCCGGGATGACCGAGGCG
>CAWKIT010000015.1:0-100499 GCA_963849695.1 uncultured Solirubrobacteraceae bacterium | reverse complement strand
AGCGCGTCCGCCGCCGCACGCACGTACTCGGCGGTGTCGCCGCGGCCCAAGCGGTCGCCGACGCTGCGCTCACGCACGACGTCGATCAGGTCGCTGCGCTGGGCGGCGCGAGCCGCCCACAGCTCCGAGGACGGGATCTCGTCGACCGGCTCCCACGTCGCCGGGTCGACGGCGCGCTCGGGCCAGCGCTCGCCGAGGTGGCGGTCGAGCAGCTCGCGCATCGGGCCGCCGATCCAGGTCGGGATGTGGGCGCCGTTCGTCACGTGCGTGATCGGCACGTCATCGACCACCCGGTCCGGCCACAGCTCGTGCCACATCTCGCGCGCGACCTCGCCGTGGCGGGCGCTGACGCCGTTGGCGATCCGGCTCGAGCGCAGCGCGAACTGGGTGACACCGAACGGCTCCGCGCCCTCGTCGGGGTGCGTGCGGCCGCGCCGCACCAGCGACTCGGCGTCGACTCCCATCTCGTCCGCGATGCCGGCCAGCGTCTCGGACATCTGGGTGGCCGGATAGGTGTCGTTGCCTGCCGGTACCGGCGTGTGGGTGGTGAACACGGTCCGCTGGCGCACGGCCTCGAACGCGTCCTCGACCGAGGCGCCGGTGCGCTCGCGCTCGGCGCGGGCCAGCTCCAGGCAGGCCATGGCGGCGTGGCCCTCATTGAGATGCAGGACGGCGGGGTCGATGCCGAGGGCGTGGAGCGCGCGCACGCCGCCGACGCCGAGCAGCGTGTACTGGCTGAGCCGCACGCCGGGGTCGCCGACGTACAGGCGCGAGGTGATCCAGCGGTCGGTGAGGTCGTTCTCCGGCCGGTCGGCGTCGAGCAGGAGCAGCGGCACGCGGCCCACGTTCACGCGCCACACCTGGGCGACCACCGTCCGCTCGCCGATCGGGACCTGGATGCACAGCGGCCGCTCGTCGTCGCCGCAGATCAGGGCGGCGGGCACGCGGTCGGGGTCGGTCTCGACCCAGTACTCGTGCTGCCAGCCCGACCCGTCGATCCGCTGGCGGAAGTAGCCGTGGCGGTACATGAGGCCGACCGCGACCAGCGGCAGCCCCATGTCGGACGCCTCCTTGAGGATGTCGCCGGCGAGGACGCCGAGGCCGCCCGAGTACACCGGCAGCGACTTGTGGATCGCGTACTCGGCGCAGAAGAAGGCGGCGGGCCGGTCTTCGCTCACGGGCTCGTCGAGCAGCGGCTCGGCCAACGCCGCGCTGACGGCGTCATGAAGGGCGGTGAGCCGCGTCAGGAAAGCGTCGTCGCGCGCGAGCTCGGCGAGCCGCGCCGGCGCGGTCTCCTCGAGCAGGCGGACCGGGTTTCCGAGGCAAAGCTCCCACCGCCGGGGATCGACGGAGGCGAGCAGCTCGGGGCCGCCGGGCGTCCAGGACCAGCGGTAGTTGTAGGCGAGATCCGCGAGCGGGGCGAGCGGCTCGGGCAGCCGCGAGCGCAGCGCGTCGACGGCCGCATCTATGTCGGAAGTCCCTGCGTTCACCCCTACTGTGTAGCGAACAGGACGCGAAACGTGCCCGTTCGTGGCCATTCGTCCTACAAGCGCCCGCCAAGGCGGCGCCAAGACGGCCGAAACTCTGACCGTAGAGGTTGGCGCCATGACGAAGCGACTTCCGTGGCTCGGCGATGCCTTCGACCGCGCCGGGCTGCTCGCGGTCCGCGCCGGAGGCAGCCTCCAGCGCCGGATCACCCGCGGCACCGGCCGGTTCGCGTCCACCCTGGCGGCCGTCAGCCTCGTGCTGCTGCTGTTGCCGGCGTTGCTCAACCTGGCGCTCGGGCTGGTCCCGGACTCGGTCTGGGAGGCCCTGCAGGCGGGCGACGGATCGATCGGCCGGATGTGGAGCGCGCAGAACGCGCTCATCGCCTGGGCGGCGGTGACGGCGCTGTGGTGGGTGATCAAGGGCCGCAGGCGGATCGTGGTCGAGGAGATCGCCGTCGCCGGCGGCGACGACGAGCGGGTGGCGGGGCGCCTGCTCGACGAGCTGAGCCGCATCCGCGCTCTCTACGACGGCGTCAGCGAGAGCGACTCGAGCCCGCTGTCGGTGGGCGTGAAGGCGATGGAGGACCTCAGGCCCGGCGTCGAGCTCGGCCAGTTCCTGTCGGTCAGCGCTGACGACCTCGGCGCCACGCTCGACGACGTCGTCGCCACCAAGGCGACGATTCCGATCATCGGCATCCAGCTCCCGATCGGCACGCTCGCCTCGATCCTCGGCCGTCTGGCGCGCGGGCCGCGCCTGCGCGGCACGCTCGACCACGCGGGCGCCGGCGGCATGACCCTGAGGCTGGAGCTCGTCGGCGGAGCCCGCCCGCAACACTGGGCGGTCGCCGGGACCGAGGTCGACGCGATGCTGGCGGAGCTCGCGGTCCGTGTCTTCAACGACCTCTCGCTCGGCGGCACGATCCGCTGGAAGGCGATCCGCGCCTTCAACGAGTACCTCGAGCTGCTCTCGGACAGCCACCGGCTGACGAACCTCAGGCGCGCCGAGGACAAGCTGCTCGGGGCGATCGCCGAGGACCGGCGGTTCGACCTCGCGCTCTACAACCTCGGCGTCGTCTACAGCCTGCTGGCGGACACCGAGCGGGCGGCGGCGGAGTGCTCGGAGCACACCAGCCCGCTCGACGCCTACCACGGCCGCCTCGTGGCGGCGCGCACCGCGTTCGAGCGCGCCTCGGCGCTCGACCGCGACCGCACCGGTCCCGTGTACGCGCTCGCCGTCCACCGCTTCACCCGCACCGAGGACCTCGACGTCGACGGGCTCGTCGAGATCGTCAAGCTCTGCACGCGCGTGATCGAGCTCGAGCCCGGCCACGCGCAAGCGCACGACCTGCGCGGCATGGCGCTGCTCGGCCTCGGCCAGACCCAGGCGAGCGAGGCGAGCCACCGGATCGCGGTCGAGGTCGCGCGGCGCCGGCTCCGCAAGGCGGAGTTCGCGAAGCGCGCCGGCCCACCGGCCGGGCCGGATCCCGTGCCCGCCGCAAAGGCGAACCTCGCGACGGCGCTGCGCAACCTCGCGGACGTCAACTGCGTTCGCGCCGAGCAGGGCCGCCGGCGCGGCGAGCGCCTCGCACGCGCCGATCGCCTGCACGCGCAGGCATGTGAGCTCGCGACCGGCGATACCAAGGCGGCGACGCTGCGCGCGTACGGCGACCTGCTCGAGCGCCTCGGCCGGCCCGGCCGCGCGCGCGACGCCTACGCCGCGGCGTCGCGGATCGACCCCGGGAACCCGGCCTACGCGGCCAGCCTCGCGAGTGCGTTCGCCGACGGTGAGGACTGGCGGCCGGCCGCGGCGCGCTCGGTTGCCGGCGAGGCGCTCGACGACCTCGCCCTCGTCTACCGCCGGACGCTGCGGCCGTACGAGTCGTCGGCCATGTTGATGCTGCGGGACAGCACGCTGACGGCGCTCGAGCGCACCTATCGGCGGCTGGCCGACCACGGTGGCGCCGAGCGCATCCGGGCCATCCGCTCGCTCTGGCCCGAGCTGCGGGCGGCGACGGAGAGCCGTGACGTCGCGGCGCTCGGCGCGCTCAAGGCTCGCTTCGGCGCCGGTCGCGAATGGGAGCGCGAGCAGGTCCAGCTCGCGCTCGCAGACGCGCTCGGCCGCCACGAGCGCTGGCGCGAGGCGGAGGCCGAGTACCGCGAGCTGGGCGCTCTGCTCGAGCAGCACCGGCCGGCGGGGATCGTCGAGCACGGCGTGCACATCGCGCACGCCCGCACGCTGCGCGAGCTCGGCCGGCCGGGGGAGGCTCTGCAGGCGGCCGCGACGGGCCAGTTCCAGAGCCCGCTCGACGCCGCGGCGCACCGTGAGCTCGGCAAGGCTCACTTCGCGCTGCGGCAGTTCGAGGAGGCGCTCGGCGCCTGGCAGCGGGCGCTCCGCCTGGCGCCGAACGACCCGCACCTGCACTGGAGGATCGCGTTCTCGCGCTGGAACATCGCGCGCGACAACCAGGACGAGGCGGCGCGGCGCGGCGGCTTCGAGGCGGCGGCCGGCGAGTTCGAGCAGGCCGCGCTGCTGTTCGACGTGCGCAACCCGGAAGGCTGGGCGTGGTCGCGCCTGTGGGCCGGAAGGTCGCGCCAGGGGCTCGGCGAGCACGACGAGGCGCTCCGCCACCTGCGGGCGGCCGCGGGGTACGAGCCGACGGCGACCGTCGCGGCGCTCCTGCTCGGCGAGGTCGACCTCGCGATCGGCGACCGCAGCCTCGCTCGCGCCCGCTTCGAGGCCGCCGCCGACGCCGTCGAAGGGCACCACGAGCGAATCCTCGACATCGCCTGGGGCGCGACGATCACCGGTGCCGAGGCCGGCGTGCGCGCCGCCGTCGGGCTGGCCCTGCTGGAGGACGACCCGCACGCCCGTGTGGCGGAGGCCCGGGCGATCGCGGGCACGATCGACAACCCCGTCCGCCGCGCGCGCTGCGATGCCGCGATCGCGACGGTCGCGGAGCGGCCCGCGGCGGTGCTCAGGCCGGCGGCGTGACCGCGGCGCCCGCGCGGACCTGCTCGCCGAGCTCGACGAGTCGCGGCATGCCGAGCTGCTGACCCTCGGCGAGCCCGGCTTCGAGCAGCTCGGCGGCGCGGTCGCGGCCGTTCATCTCCTCTGACAGCAGCCGCGCGAACTCGATCTGCGTGCGCGCCACCCACGGCCGCGCGCGCATCCGCTCGTTGATCGCCAGCGCGGTCTCGAAATAGGCGATCGCGGGCGTGCGGCGCCCGAGCAGGCCCGCCAGCAGGCCGAGGTGGCGGGCGGCCGAGCCCGTGCACGTCGCCGACAACCCGACCGCCACGTTGCGGTCCGCGTATGGCTGGAGCATGTCGTGCAGCGCGGCCGCGTGCGTCGGATCGCCGATCGCGGCCGCGGTCTCGGCAAGGTAGGCGACGGCGCCGAGCCAGATGCCGTCGAGTGGGATGCCCTCGAAGCCCGAGGCCGCGAAGTCGTCGAGGATCGCCCGCGCCTCGTCGACGCGGCCGGTCTCGGCGAGCAGGTGCGCGAGCACGCAGCGCCAGCCGGGGATCGACGCGAACCGCTCGCTGTACGCCCGCACCGGCCCCTCGAGCCGCTCGAGGCCGCCGAGCTCGCGCCGCATCGTGCACGCCTGCAGCAGCGTGGCGTTGCCGGTGTTGGGGTCCTGTATGCGGTTGCCGAGTGCCACGGCCGCCCAGCCCTCCGCCTCGACCTGCTCGAAATCGCCCGCCAGCAGCAGCCGCATCGCGCGGTAGATGTGCACGTACAGCTGGTCCGCCAGCCGCCGCTTACGGGCGGCGATCTGCGCGTATGCGTCGATCTCGATGTCGACGGCGTCGATGTCGCCGAGCTCGAGCAGGTCGATCATCCGCCAGCGGTGGCCGGCGAGCGCGAGCCGCTCGTCGCCCGAGCTCTCGGCCAGGCCCAGCAGGTCGTTCGCAGCCTGCAGCCGGTCCTGCACGTTGCCCGGCCCCCACAGCGACCAGTGGCGGGCGACGAGCGCGAAGCCGAGCCCGCGCGTGTCGCCGACCTGGCGCGCGAGCTCGACCGCCTCGCCGCTGAGCTCCTCGCGGCGCTCGCGCGCCCCGGAGAAGCTCAGCTCGATTGCCAGCCGCGCCAGCAGGCGGGCGCGCAGCGCCGGGTCGTCGGTCCCGACGGCGGCGAGCGCCTCCGCGAGCAGCGCCACCAGGTCCTCGTCGATGATCCCGCCCGTCATCTGGCCCGGCGCGCCGAACCCGAGTGCGGCCTGGGCGAGCAGGCGCGCGGAACCGAGCGCGCGCGCGACCTCGGCCGCCTCGCGGAACGTGGCCCGCGCGTCGCGCGTGTCGCCGGCCTTGTTCTGGGCGTCGCCGCAGCCGAGCAGCAGCCGGCAGCGGCGCTCGGCGTCGCCCGGCGCCTGCTCGAGCGCCCGCAGCGCCACCTCGTACAGCCGCGCCGCCTCCTCGTACGCGAGCGCGGCAGCGGCGCTGCCGGCGGCGCGTTCGGCGTATTCGACCGCCTTCGGCGCGCCGCGGGCGGGCGGCGCGAGCGAGAAGTGGTAGGCGAGCTCGGCCAGCGGCGCGTCGGCCTTGCCCGTTTCGATCCGCTCGAGCGCCTCGCCGACGCGCAGGTGCAGCCGGGCGCGCCGCGTCGCCGTGAGGCCGTCGTACAGGGTCTGACGGATCAGCGCGTGCGTGAACGAGCAGCGACCGTACGTGCCGGGCACCTCGGCGATCACGTGCGCGTCCACGCTCTCCTCGATCACCTCGTCGAGCTCGTCCTCGTCGAGCGTGCCGACGGCCTCGAGCACCTCGACGCGGAACTCCCGGCCCATCACCGCGGCGGTGGTCAGCACCGTGCTCGCGCGCTCGGACAGCGTCGCCAGCCGCCGGCCGATCACCTCGCGGATGCCTTCGGGCAGCTCCAGCGGCCAGCCGTTGCTGTCGGGCGTGAGGGTCGCGCTGCCGAGGTGGCGGATCATCTCCTCGAGGAAGAACGGGTTGCCCCGGGTCTCCTCCCACAGCGCGCGGTTGACGTGCGCGGGGATGCCCTGGGGGCCGAACCCGCCGATCAGCGCGCTGGAGTCCGACTCGTCGAGCCCCGACAGCTCGATCCGCTCGAAGAAGTGCTCGCGGCGGAGCTGCACGAGCATGTCGACGAGCGGGGCGGGGCGCTCGGTGTCGCGGATCGTGGCCACGATCAGCAGCGGCGACTCGCCGGCCGCGCGCACGAGCTGGCGGAGCATCAGCAGCGTCGGCTTGTCGGCCCAATGCAGATCGTCGAGGACGAGCAGCACGGGCCGGCTGCGGGCGATGTCGTTCAGGACCTCGGAGACCGCTTCGAACAGCCGGTAGCGCTCTTCGTCCTCGCCGCCGGCCGGCTCGCCGGTGGCGGCCACCTCCGGGATCACGCGGCCGAGCTCGGCGCCGTACTGCGTGCTCCAGTGCGCGACCTGCTCCGGCGCGCGCGCGAGGTAGCCCCGCAGCGCCTCGACGAACGGCTGGTAGGGCACCAGCGTCTCGGCGTCGCAGCGGCCGTAGAGCGCCAGCGCGTCTCCGGCCTCGCAGGCCTCCATGAACTGCAGCGCGAGGCGCGTCTTGCCGATGCCCGGCTCGCCCTCGAGCAACACGAGCTGGCGGCTGCCCTCGATCGCGCGCTCGAGGTATCCGCGCAGCCGCTCGAGCTCCGACCGGCGGCCGACGAACGCAGCGCCGCTGCGGGTGGCGAAGAAGGCGGGGGCGGCGTCGAGCTGCGGAGCGGGGGGCGGGGCGGCGGGAGTCGGCGCGGGCTCAGCCCGCTCGGCATTCAGCAGCCGGTCGAACTCGGCCTGGACCTGCGGCCCGGGCGCAACGCCGAGCTCGTCGCGCAGCAGCGTGCGCAACCGCTCATGTACGCGCAGCGCCTCGACGAGGTTGCCCTGCGCCTCGCGCACGCGCATCAGCAGCAGGTAGCCGCTCTCGCGGAAGGGCGCCAGCTCGACCAGCTCCTGGGCCGCCCGCTCGGCGTGCGCGAGCTCGGCGCCGCCCACCGCAAGGCCGGCGTCGGCGCGCAGCTCGCGCGCCTGCAGGCCGAGCTCCTCCAGACGCCGCCGCGGCTCCTCGAGCCACGGCGCCTCGTAGCCGGGCAGCAGCCCGGCGTCGGCGAGGGCGGCGACCTGTCCGGCGCACTCGACCACGGCCGGCCAGTCGCCCCGGTCGCGGGCCGCGAAGGCGGTGTCGAGCGCGGGTTGGGCGGCGTCCAGGTCGACGGTGGCGGCGGGGGTGAGCTGGACGGCGCGCTCGCCGGCGTTCTCGAGCACCTCGGGCCCGAGCGCGCGCCGCAGCTTGGAGAGGACGACGTTGAGCGCCTGACCGTGCCCGGCGGAGGCGTCGTCGCCCCACAGGGCGGCGATCAGGCGCTCGCGCGTGACCGCGCGGCTGCGGTTGAGCGCAAGATGGGCAAGGGCGAGCCGGCCCTGCCGACCGGGAAGGTCTCCCTCACGTCCGCGTCCATCGACGCTGACCGAGAGATGGCCACACAGTTCGATGGTCACATCGGGGGATGCCAAGCGTCCCGCCTCCTTGGGCTAGAGGCGAGACTAGCCGAGCCTCCGGATCGATGGCAAACCCTTGGCTTTCGGCGGCCGCGCGGGTTAGGCGAAGATCGCCGCCCAGGTCTTCTTGTCGACCTTGCCGCTGTCGCGCAGCTTCCACGGCGGCCCGTGGCGACGGCGCTGGAAGGTGCGGACGATCCGCTCGGTCTGCTCGCCGTAGATCCCGTCGGCGAGCAGGTCCGGGTGGTCCCAGCGGTCGCGCAGCTCCTCCTGCACCTTCTTGACCGCGGGCCGGCGGCGCGCGCCCGGGGCGAGCACGCCCGGGAACCGCGGCATGCTCTCGAACAGCTTCTTGCGCCAGCCGTTGAGCGCGCCGTTCATGCGGGTCGCCTGGCCGGTGGTGAACATGAACATCGCGCGGTCGTCGACGTAGTCCATGTAGTCCATGAACAGGTCGCCGTTCGGGCCGTTGTTGCACGAGATGTGCGGGAACGTCGGCTCGCCGTAGTTCTCGCTCGCCTGGTTCGGCGTGTCCGGCACGTGGTCTGTGCCGCGGCACCCGCTCCCGTCGTCGCCCCAGATGTGGAACAGGTTGAGCCAGTGGCCGACCTCGTGGGTGGTCGTGCGGCCCTTGTCGAACGGCGGCCGCGCCGTGCCGGTGTCGCCGAACGCGGTGTGCAGGATCACGAGGCCGTCGGTCGCCCACGGGCCGCCCGGGAACTGCGCGTAGCCGAGCAGGCCCTCACCGAGGTTGCAGACCCAGATGTTGAGGTAGCGGCGCGCCGGCCACGGGTCGGCGCCGCCGCTGCGGCTCGACTTCACGCCGTCGTCGAAGCTGAACGATGGCACGCTCGTGCGCGTGCGCGTGATGCCCGAGGCGGCGTTGCCGAAGACGTCCTTGTCGGCGATCCGGAACTGGATGCGGCAGTCGGTGTGCAGGGGCTCGAAGACGTCCGGGACCTTCGTGCGATCGGCGTTCTTCTTGCGGAAGTCCTCGTTGAGGATGCGGATCTGGCTGTTGATCTGGGCGTTGGAGATGTTCTGGCGCTCGGTCCGGTAGACCACGTGGACGACGGTCGGGATCGTGCGCGTGCGCCGCGCCGCGGCGGCGAACCCGCGCGCCTGGTCGGCGTCGGTCTCGTTCTCGATCTGCTGCCGCGCCTCCCGGTAGTCCGGGTCGACGGACAGCAGCTGACGGTGAACCTCGCTTGCCGCGCAGTACCGGCGGGTCGGTGCCTCGTCGTCCGCCATCGGGGCCTCCTTGATCGCTGGCGCCGACCCTAGTCCGGCCCCCGGACGCGGCGCAAGTAGGCTTGCGGGCGATGAGCGAGTGGCCGGACGAGCTGCTCCGGCGCTGGGTGCACGTGCGCGAGGAGGACGAGGGCGACGTGCGGGTCTACCGCCCGTCGGACGCCGACATCCCGCCGGCGCGCGGCCGGCGCGGGATCGAGTTCCGGCCCGGTGGCGAGCTGCTCGTCTACGGCCCCGGCCCGGCCGACAGGCCGACCGCGGCGCCGGGCCGCCGGGAGGCAGTCGAGATCGTGTCGGTCGAGCCCGACCGGCTGAGGCTGCGCTGGCGCGAGGGGTCGGGGGGCTGACCGTACCCCCACATGCTGGATCGCCACCTCGAGGACGCGGGTCTGCCCGCCTTGGAGCCGGCCCCTCGCGGTGTGACTCTGTCGCCCATGACCGCCACCCTCGACGCACTCACGAAGCTCCGCAGCCTGGAGGCCGAGCGCCTCGACGCGGTCGAGGCAGGCCTGGGCGGCAACGAGCTCTACATGACCGACCTCCAGAACGACATCGACGCCTCGCGCAACATCTACGTCGGCCTCGCCGTCACCGAGATCGCCACGCTGCGCGCGCAGCTCGGCGGCCCCCAGGTCGGCTGATCCTCACTACTCGGGGTTGACCCTGAGTCCCGGCTGCTGGAGGATCGCCTCCATGCCCGGACCGCTCGAAGTGAAGGTGGAGCCGTGGGGGCCCGATCCCGATCGGGTTGCCGAGGCGGCGCAGGCGGCCGTGCGCGAGGGCGCGCGGCTCGTCGGACTGAGGCCGCTCGACGCCGGCGCCGAGCCGGTGCCGCCCGAGGCCGTGCGGGCGGCTCTGTACGACTACGAACAGGAGCGGGCGGTGCTCGTCGACGTGCCGCTCGACGGCGGCGCCCCGACCCGGGTCGTCGAGACCTCGCGCCAGCCGCTGCCCGGCGCCGACGAGCTGGAGGCCGCGGTCGACGTCGTGCGCGAGCACGCCGAGCTCGGCCCGGCGGTGCGCGACGGCCGCCTGGTCCCGTACCGCTCGATGCCGCCGCTGGCCGGCGAGGAGCTGCCGGACGGCCGCGTCGAGCGCGTCGTGACCATCGGCCTCGCACCCGCGAACGGCGACGAGGGGCATGAGATCGTCGGCGTCCGGCTCGGCCGCCGCGAGGTCGTGCGCTACGACTCCAAGGCGCCGCCCACCTCGCGGGCGGAGGCACGGCGCTGCGGCATTCCGAACGCCGGCCAGGGGACCGTGACATCACGCGCCGGCGCCGCTCGCATCACCGTCACCCAGGACGGCGAGCGGCTGTGGCGGCTGATCGCCGTCCGGCCCGCCGCCTCGTCGGGCGACATGGGCTCAGGCGTCGAGCTGCGGGGCGTCGCCTATCGCGGCCGGCGCGTTCTTCGCCGCGCGCACGTACCGATCCTCAACGTCCGCTATGACCAGAACGCCTGCGGCCCGTACCGCGACTGGCAGAACGAGGAGAGCCGCTTCAAGGCGCAGGGCGCCGCGGTCGCGCCCGGCTTCCGGCTCTGCCCGCAGCCCGCCGAGACGATCCTCGAGTCGCGCAGCGACCAGGGCAACTTCGCCGGCGTGGCGGTCTACGTCGACGGCCAGGAGGTCGTGCTCGTCAGCGAGCTCGCGGCGGGCTGGTACCGCTACGTCAGCCGCTGGCGCCTGCATGCCGACGGGACCATCAAGGCGCGCTTCGGGTTCGACGCGGTCAGCGACTCCTGTGTGTGCAACACGCACCACCATCACGCCTACTGGCGGCTCGACTTCGACATCGGCGGCGCCGGCGACGACGTCGTGCTCGAGCACAACGACCCGCCGCTCGCGGGTCACGACGGCAAGTGGCACACGCTGGGCCACGAGGTCCGCCGCAGCCGCAACCCTGGCCGCAAGCGGCGCTGGCGGGTGCGCAGCCAGGGCGACGACGCGGGCTACGTGCTGACGCCGGGCAACAACGACGGCGAGGCCGACAACTACGGCGTCGGCGACCTGTGGGCTCTGCGCTACCGCTCCAACCAGATCGACGACGGCGCGGTGGCGACCTCGACCCGCGCCCACCTCGACGCGTTCGTGAACGGCGAGTCGCTCGTGGGCGCCAACGTCGTCCTGTGGTACGTCGGGCACTTCACGCACGAGACCGGGCACGACCATCACGCCGCGGGCGGCGGCCACATCGTCGGCCCGACCCTGAAGCCGGACCGCTGGTAGCCGCCGCACGAAGAGGTGATTAGGGTGCCCCGCATGGCGCCGATCCCGGACTGGCCGGCGGGGGACGCCGTCGGCGCGGCGGTCGCGGGCCGCGACCTCGTGGTGCTGGCCGGCGGCCGGTACCGCCTCGCCCGCGCGCTCGGAGCCGACGGCTGGGGGCCGTGGCACGACATCCCGGGCTGGCGGGGCGCGGCGACCGCCGGCCTGGCGGTCGCGGAGCTGGAGGGCCGGCGGGCGGCGATCGCGCTCAGCGGCGGCCACTATCGCGTCGGGCGCGATCTCGGCGAGGACGGCGCCGTGAGCGGCGGCTGGAGCCGCTGGCGCGCGATCCCGAAGCCGCCGGGCGGGGGCGGCGACGTGGCGGTCGCCGATCTCGACGGCGACGGGCGCCCGGAGCTGATCGCGGTCGTGGCCGGGCACTACCGCGTCGGCTTCGGCCTCGGCGCCGACGGCGGCGTCGAGCGGTGGACCGACTGGACGGCGATCCCGGACTGGCGCCCGGCCGCCGACCTCGGCGCGGCGGTGGCGGACCTCGACGGCGACGGCCGCCCCGAGCTGCTCGTGCTGAGCGGCGGCGCGCACACGGTCGGTTGGGGACTCGACGACTCCGGCCGGGCGGCGGGCGGCTGGGGGCCGTGGACCGAGCTGCCGGACCTGCCGGAAGCGCCCGGTGTGTCGGCTGCCTTCGCGCCCGGTGCCGTGCTGGTCGCGGTCGCCGCCGGGCGCGTCCACGCCGCGCCGGTCGAGCTCGACATCGCACAGGCGCCGGACATCGGCGCCTGGCGCGTACTCGACTTCGACTCCCAGATCCTCGCCGTCCATGCGGCGCTGCTGCACACCGGCGACGTGCTGTTCTTCGCCGGCTCCGGCGCCGACCGGAACGATCACGAGGCGCAGCGCTACCGGACGCGCGTCTGGCAGTACCCGCGCGCCCGCTTCACGGCGCCGCGCACGCCGATCGACCTGTTCTGCGCCGGCCAGTCGTTCCTTGCCGGCGGGCGGCTGCTGGCGGCCGGCGGCACCAGCCGTTACGGCCCGTTCCGCGGCCTTCGCGACGCGCTCACTTTCAACCCGGAGACGCGCAAGTGGAGCCGCGTGCGGCGAATGCTTCGGCCGCGCTGGTACCCGACGCTGATCACGCTCGGCGACGGGCGCGCGATCTCGGTGTCCGGCCGGGGAGCCGACGGCACGCTCGACCGCGTGCCGGAGGTCTACGAGACGGGCGGCGGCTGGAGAAACCTGCGCTCGCCCGGGCTGCTGCCGTGGTACGCGCACCTGTTCCTGATGGCCGACGGGCGCGTCTTCTACTCGGGTGGCCAGATGAGCGGCAACCGCGGCGCCCGGCCGCAGCTCTGGAGGCTCTCCAACGGCCGCACCACGGTCGTGCCGGGGCTGCCTGCCGCCGACCTGCGCAACCAGTCGGCCAGCGTCATGCTCGGGCCGGCTCAGGACCAGCGCGTGATGGTCATCGGGGGCGGCGGGGCGGACATCCACGAGCACGGCGAACGCGAGGATCTGAGGGCGCCGCATGTGGCCACGGACAGCGCCGCGATCGTCGACCTGTCGGCGGACGCGCCACGCTACGCGCGGGCGGCGTCACTGCACCACGCCCGAATGCACCTCAATGCGACGCTGCTGCCCGACCGCACGGTGCTCGCCAACGGGGGCGCGCGGGTCGAGGAGCACCGGGTCGAGGCGGCGCTGCACGCCGAGATCTACGACCCGCGCACGCGCCGCTGGACCGAGGCGGCGAGGTCGCGCGTCCCGCGCCTGTACCACTCGATCGCCCTGCTCACTCCCGACGGCCGCGTCATCACCGCCGGCTCGAACCCACGCCCGCGCGCCGACGAGCTGCGGATCGAGGTGTTCTCCCCGCCGTACCTGTTCCGGGGCCCCCGGCCGGGGCTCTCACTCGCGCGCGACCGCGCCGGCTACGGCGCCACGCTCACCGCGTCCACGCCCGAGGCTGCGGCGCTGCGCGAGGTCAACCTGATCCGCGCCGGCGCCACCACGCACGCGTTCAACAGCGACCAGCGGCTGCTGGACGTGCCGTTCGACGTCACGGGGCCCGAACAGATTCGCCTCCGCCTGCCACGCCGCCGGACCCTCGCTCCGCCCGGCTGGTACATGGCCTTCGCGGTCGACGCCGACGGCGTGCCCTCGACCGGTGAGTGGCTCCGGCTGGGCTGACGCCCTGTCGGTCCGGAGCCTGACCGTCGTGGTTCGTCTCGCGAAGTGCGGGTACAACCACCGGCGCCCGGCCACCTCGGGTGAGTACTTGAGACCGGCACGCGTGGAGAGTGAGTAAGAAGCTCCCCCTCCGGGACTGACAACGGGTTCCCGCATCCACGCTCCGGTTGCTCCGCTCGCTCACGGGGTGATGCGGCTCAGCGCGGCACGGATCTCGGCGTCGTGCCGCTCGGCTTCCGCGTCGGTCCAGTGCCAGCGCACCCCCTTGTCGATTTCGAAGGTGTCCTGGCCGTGCTCCTGGATCGCGTCGACGTCGATGCGCACCGCGGCCACGCGGTCGGACACCGTCATCGGTTCCTCCACGATCGTCGCACGGCCGTGGGCCGTGCAGGCGATGTCACCGTCGGCCATCACCGTCAGCGCACAGCGAGGCTCCTCGCGCAGCCGGGCGAGCGACTCGCGCCGGCGCGCCAGGGCGAGCAAGATGGTCCGCGAATCGGCGCGCACGGCGGTCGAGACAGGGATCGCGTGCGGACGGCCGCCACCGGTCGAGAGCACGGCGACCGTGCCCGGAGGCCATTCAGGGAGCGCTTCGGCATCGCCACGGAGTCGCCCGGATGTCACGACACCGGTATATCGCGTGGGATTCGTTCGTCCACCGGGCGCGACGCTGAACGGCGCGCGGAGCATCACCACCGTCGAGCCGAGGTATTCGTCGGTCTCCGGTATGAGCGCGTGGGGCTCGTCGAGGAACCCGAGTTCGCGCGCTTGGGCCGCAACCTCGTCGGCGGATACCCGGTCCAGCCGTACCACCACGTCCTCGTACTCCGTCGTCCGCCCGCGCCCGCTGATCTCGCGCACGCGGTGGAGCGCCGCGCGCCCGTCCTCGTGCGTCACCGCGAGGAGATGACTCGCGTAGCGGACGCCGTCCAGCTCGCACGCCTGCGGCGGGGGCGGCGTCGCGTGCTCGTCGTCGAAGGAGTCCGCGGCGTCCGACAATGCGGCGGCCAGCAGCCCGCCCGGCTCGAGATGATCCAACGTGCAGCGCAGGAATGCCGCGCGCCCGTCGGCGCCGCCCAGCAGTTGCAGAGTCTGCATCGGGACGAGCACGAGCGAGAACCGCCGGCCGAGGGCGAACTCGCGCGCGTCCGCGACGACGACCTCGACCGGCAGTCCGGCCGCGCGCTCCCGGAGCGTCTCCGCCAGCGACGGGTCCGCGTCGAGCGCGACGACCGTCACCCCGCGGTCTGCGAGGTCGAGCGTGACGCGACCGGTTCCCGCCCCCACGTCGAGCACGGGCCCGGGCGCCCGCTCGGCCAGCCGCCGCCAGAACGGCAGGTCGAGGTCATACGCGCCGCACTCCAGGTCGTGCCAGAGCGCTTCCAGCCTCACGGAAGGCCGCGATGCGGCGGTCTCATCCGATCCAGGTGGCTCAATGCGCTGCGCGTCGGGAACAATACGTGTAGCCACTCACCGACAACCGACCGGAGGAGCCATGGAGAATCGTCGAGATGAGCCACAGGGCGGCGACTTCGCCGAGGGCGAGGAGACCCTGCCGCGCGACGAGCACGTCGGTTCGTTCGCAGAGGGCGAAGAGAAGGAGCCGCGCGACGAGCACGCCGGCTCGTTCGCGGAAGGCGAGGAGACGGAACCTGAAGACGACCGGATCGGCTCGTTCGGGGACACGGACGAGGAGAGCGAGTGACGTAGCGCCGTCACGGCGTGACGATGGCGAAGTTGGGGTCGGGCGGGTCTAGCAGGCCGAGCAGTTCGCCGAGCTTGGCCTGATCGCCCTCGACGGCCAGCCGCCCGGACGCGACGAGCTGGTCGACCGTGGCGGCGCCGGCGATCACGTCGTTCAGCGCGCTGCGCGGGACGCTCACGGTGGCGTCGATCGGCCCGGCGGGGGCGCCGCGGCGGTGGGTCAGGACCCCGTGCTGGAGGGTCAGGGAGTGCTCGTTGCCGGTGTCGGTGAACCGCCAGTGCAGGGTGATGTGGCGGTCGCCGGCGCGCGGCCCGTCGATCTGGATCGCGAGCGCGTCGAAGAGCTGCTCGTTCGTGAGGTTGGCGATGAAGTCGGACGGGATCCCGGCCGCGGTCCCGCCGGGGCCGTGCCGCAGCTCGTGGGCGCCCATGAGGAAGAAGTTGCGCCAGGTTCCGTTCTCGGCCCCGTATGCGAGCTGTTCGAGGGCCCGCGCCTGGAGGTCCTTGGCGTCGGTGTTGCCGGGATCGGCGAACACGAGGTGGTTGACGACCTCGGCGACCCAGCGGAAGTCGCCTCGCGCGAACGCGGCGCCCGCGTGGGCGAGCAGGGCGTCCGGCGCCCCCGGCGAGCGCCACGTACCGCTCGCCCGCGGCCTCGGGCGGATGAGGCCACAGGTGGGCGGGATTGCCGTCGAACCAGCCGAGGTAGCGCTGGTAGACGGCCTTGAGGTTGTGGTTGAGCGAGCCGTAGTAGCCGCGGCAGTGCCACTCGCGCTCGAGGCTGGGCGGCAGCTCCAGCCGCTCGGCGATCTCGGCGGGGACGTAGCCCTTGTTGAGCAGCCGCAGCGCTTGATCGTGGATGTAGCCGTAGAGGTCGCGCTGCTTGGCGAGGAAGTCGACGATCCGGTCGGTCCCCCAGCGGGGCCAGTGATGCTGGGCGAACATCACGTCGCTGCCGGAGGCGAACATGCCGATCGCCTCGTCGAGGTAGGACGCCCAGCCGTGCGGATCGCGGACGAGGGCGCCGCGCAGGGTGAGGATGTTGTGCAGGTTGTGGGTGGCGTTCTCGGCGATGCACAGCGCGCGCCGCTCGGGGAACAGGAAGTGCATCTCGGCCGGCGCCTCGGTGTTGGGCGCGAGCTGGAACACCATGTGGATGCCGTCGACCGTCTCCTCCTGGCCGGTGCGGGTGATGTCGACCGTCGGCGGGATCAGCGTCACGGTGCCGGTCGACGTCGTCTGGCCCAGCCCCGCTCCCACCTGCCCGGCGGCGCCCTTGGGCAGCAGCGCGCCGTACATGTACGTGGCGCGGCGGGTCATCGCTCCGCCCGCGTAGACGTTCTCGCTGACCGCGTGCGCGAGGAACCCGTCGGGGGCGAGCACGGGCACGCGGCCGGACGCCACATCGCCGGGCGAGACGACGCCGCGTGCGCCGCCGAAGTGGTCGACGTGGCTGTGCGTGTACAGCAGCCCGGTGACCGGCCGCTCGCCGCGATGCTCGCGGTAGAGCGCCAGCGCCGCCGCCGCGCACTCGGTCGAGATCAGCGGGTCGATCACCAGCACGCCGGTGTCGCCCTCGACGATCGTCATGACCGACAGATCGAGCCCGCGCACCTGGTAGATCCCGTCGGCGACCTCGAACAGGCCATGGATCGCCGCGAGCCGGCTCTGCCGCCACAGGCTCGGGTTCACCGTCGCCGGGCACTCGCCGTCCAGGAACTCGTACGCGGCGGCGTCCCAGACGACACGTCCGTCCGTCGCGCGGATCACCGGATCCGACAGGGAGCCGATCCATCCGCGCCGCGCCTCGTCGAAGTCCTCGGCGTCCGCGAACGGCAACCGCAGCCGCACAGCCTGGTTCGCCTCGATGATCTCGGGAGCCGCCTGCGCAGGTGTGTCCACAGCCACCGTGCCTCCAGGAGTCGCTTGTCCGTGTCGCGCGCCGGCGAGACTCACGCAACCGAGCCGGGACCGCCTCACCCAGATCGGACGATTCGGCGTGCGCGAAGGCCCGCTGGTCCGCGTGATGACGCGGGCCGGCGCGTGGTGTTCATTGTCTTCCAGCGCCAGTTCATCCGCGGGATCTCTTTGAGCGGTATGAAGGCCTGAGCGGCCTGCCGGGGCCGGGCCCGCCCGGCTAGCCTGTTCGGTCAGCCGGCCGCCGCTCCATGGATGCGATGCGTCAGGGAGGCGCAGCACCGGGCGGCCAGGGAACCACAGTCCTAGAGACGTCGCGATCGGAATACCGACCCCGGGAGAACGCCTACGGCCTCCGACAGCGTTCGTGGCCCGGGGTCTGATTCAACGATCGCTGCGCTGCGCGCTCCCCGGGGCTGCGGGCGCTCGGCTGATCGAACTGGCGTCTTCCGCCTACAATCGGCTTGGCTCGCCCTCAGCGGCGGCGGTAGGTGACCTTCACGTCGTCCCGCCAGTCGCCCTGGGTCTCGGCGAGCTGCCATTGGCCCTCGAAGGCGTCGTGCCCGAGCTTCGCGGAGAAGCGCTGGTCGAATCCGGGCTGGTCGCGCCAGATGCGCAGCACGCCGCCGTCGAGCGAGACCCCGTAGGTCCGACGGACGCCGCGCGAGTCGAAGTACTCCATGACCAGTCCGTCGCCGGCCTCGGGTGCGCCGATAACGGAGATGCTGTCGGGGAACGACTCGTGGTCGTTGTGAGAGCGCTGGATGAGGAACCGCCCGCCCTCCAGCCACTCGAATGTGACGCTGCCCGGCACGACGCCGTCGAACCGCGGGTGGGTCGCCTCGGTGGTCCACGTGCCGAGCAACGCGTCGAACGGCTTGAGCATGGGATCTCGATCAGTCATGTCCGTAGGACCATCGCACCACGCGGGAACTCATCGCTCAGGCGCCGCGACGCGCAGCGGCGTGCCCAACCGGACCGACCGGATCGGCTGTTCGATCAACGACCGCATCGCGGACGAGCAGCCGAGGACGAGCCGGCGAGCGTTCCTGCGGCATGTCGACCGGGTGCTCGACGAGGCGCGCCACAAGCGGCTGATCGACCGCCGGGCCGCCGACCGGATCGAGCGCGCGGCCGAGCGCTCCGGGATCGGAAGCTGAGTACAGGTTCCAGCAGCCCCGCCGACCATGGTGGCCGGCGGGGCCGCATCTTCACCGTCGGCCACTCGACGCATCCGCTCGAGACTGTTCGAGTGAGCCGGGTCAGACGGCGGCCGCGGCGTGGCACTAGTATCGCTCTTCCGCGCTGTCTCCTTCATCGGTCGGCGCGGATGAGAGGAGTGTGTCGTGAAGAAACTTGGTGGCGTCCGTTGCGCGTTTGCGGTGGCGGGGTCGCTCGTGGCCGGGTTGGCGTGGATGCCGGCGGCCGTGGCGCAGGAGCGGCGGCTCACGGCGGCCGACGGCGCCGCGGGCGACGAGTTCGGCCATTCCGTGGTGGTGGAGGGCACTACGGCCGTCGTGGGCGCGCCGTTCGCGGATGATGGTAGGGGCGCCGCCTACGTCTTCACGCAGGTCGGCGACGAATGGACGCAAACCGCCAAGTTGACCGCGTCCGGCGCCGTCGCGGGTGACAACCTCGGCTGGTCGGTGGCGGTCACACAGACCAGGATCGTCGTCGGCGCTCCCGGGGCTGCCGGTTCGGGCGCCGTCTACACGTTCGCGCGTGCGACACCGGCGACGTGGACCCAGGCGGCGATGCTGACCGCTTCCGACGGAGCCGCGGGCGACATCCTCGGCTGGTCGGTCGATGCCGATGGGGAGACCGAAACGGTCGTCGCCGGGGCCGTTGGCGCCGCCGTAGGCGGCAATGCCGATCAAGGCGCCGTCTACACGTTCGACCTGTTTGATCGTGGCATGCGGAGCGAGACGGCCAAGCTGACTGCCTCCGACGGTGCCGCGTCCGACAGCCTCGGCGGGTCGGTAGCGATCGAGGAGGACACGATCGTGGCCGGCGCCCCCGAGGCCGACGTCGGCGCCGACGTCGACCAGGGCGCCGTCTATACGTTTGCGGCGACCGGCGCGGCGGCGCGCACCGAGACGGCCAAGCTGACGGCGTCCGATGGCGCCGCGGCCGACTTGCTCGGCGCGTCGGTGGCGATCGACAGCGCCATCGTCGCCGGCGCCCCTCAGGCCGATGTCGCCTCGCGCTTCGATCCGAGCGTCGTCAAGGCGGACCAGGGGGCGGTCTACGAGTTCGCGCTCACGGGCGCCGCGGCTGCGCGAGCAGACAGAGAAGCTGCTGGCCGCCGCCGGTGCGGCGGGCGACCGGTTCGGGCATTCCGTGGCGATCTGGGGAAGTGCGATGGTGATCGGTGCTCCGTTCGAGGACGTCGGCGCCAGCGCAGACCAGGGCGCGATCTACGGGTTCGGGGCCTTCGGGGGCGGCCAGGCCGTCCACTTGGGCGCAGCCGGCGGTGCCGCGGGCGAGCGGTTCGGCTCATCGTTGGGGTTCGTATCGACGATCATCGTGGGCGCCCCGCGCAGCGCCGTCGGCGGCAACGCGCGCCAGGGGTCGGCCGTGGTCGATCCCGCCGATCCGCCCACCGAGCCCAGTCCGCCGCCAACCCCGACGCCGGCCTCACCCACTGTGCCGCCCGCCGAGCCGGCGACGAGTCCGCCGCCGCCGGACGCCGTCATGCGGCTGCGCGTGCCGCGCCCGTCGGTCTTCGGCGACTCAGGCAGCCGCGCGCGCTGCCGCATGCGCAGCGGGCGCATCAGGGCATGTCGCGTCCGGCTGCTGGCGGGCGGGCGCGTCCTTGCCGAGGGCAGCGCTTCGCGCGACGGAGCCGGGCGGCGCAGGCTGACGGTCACGCTCGAGCTGACCGGGCACGGACGGGCGCTGCTCGAGCGCCGCCTCGGCGGGGTCCGCGCCCGGGTGCGGGCACGCGGCATCACGAGCGGCGGCACCCGCAGGGTGACCGCCCGCACGCGCGCGCTGCTCCGGCGCGAGCACTTCACGACCCCGGCCGGGGCCTGGATGCCCGAACGGGCGATCCTGACGGCGCGCGGCCGGAGCTTCGTGCGCAGCCTGCGCGGCAAGCTCATCGCAGTGGTGGGCATCCGGTGCGTCGGCCACGACGCGAACGTGCGCGGCAGCACGGTCACCACGTCGCGCCTCAGCTCGACCCGAGCCGCGGTCATGTGCGACGCGCTCGGCGTTGCCGCGAGCCAGAGACTCGCCGGTCGTGGAGACTCCGAGGCAATCGCCTCGAACGCGACGGCTGCCGGCCGTGCCAAGAACCGCCGCGTCGAGGTCACCGTCAAACATCGGCCCGGACGCCTATAGCTCCGCGCTCGCCAGCGGCGAAACCATCGCGACCACCGGGGGTCGACGCGGCAATGCCCGTGCGCGGTGCTCGGCAGCCCGGACCCACCGTGGTACGTCACGCCGGCGGCTGATCAGGCGCTCCTGCCACGGCGGCTCGAGCCGACGCTCGAACGCAGCAGACGATCTCGACAAATCCGACAGCCCTGCTCATACGACGGAGGAGGGAGACCGGATACGGAGAAGAGTGCGATGTCTCAGGTCGGCAGCGCAGCTCACGCGACCGCGTCCATACGACGCCAGGAGGATTACATGGCAGGAGATCGAACAGCCGGCAACACCGGGGGTATCGGACTCGGCGGCATTCTCGTGATCGTCGGCATCGTGCTGATGGTCGTGTGGAGCCTCTGGATCGGGCTGATCATCGCGCTGGTGGGTCTGGTCGCGTTTGGTGGCTTTGCGAAGGGCAAGTGGTACTGAGCCTGAATCCACGCTAAGACGGCGGGCGCTGCTTCCCGCAGGGCTACTCCGGGCCTTGCGGGAAGGACTGCGATCGGGTTCTCGTTCTCGCTCGCACCCGTCGCGTCGCCGGCGCGCGAGCCGCGATCCGGCCAAATCCTGGGGGGTACGTCAGGAGGTTGCCACGGTGCGCGGCACGGGCCGCGGACGCACGCTATCGCCGTGAGCGTCCAGCGGCTGCACATCGCAATCGACGTGAGCCTCGCCGAGGACCAGATCCAGGGCGAGGTGGGTGACGGCGTCCGGCAGTCGCGGCCGTTCTCCGGATGGCTCGGATTGATCGGAGCGCTCGACGGACTGCTGGGCCCGATCCCGGACCCGGCGGTCGCGCCCCGTGCGCCGGCCGCCGGCGATGACCCAGGCGGCGAAGGAGGAAGCAGATGATGCGGCGGCTGCTCGGAGCGATCGGCCTTATCGGCATGATGGCGGTTGCCGTCGCGCCTGCGACCGCATCGGCCGCCGCCGAGCGCCAGCTGACGAAGATCACGAGCCCGCGCGCGAATCACGTCGTCGGTGTTCGCGGTCGCGTCCGCGTCGTGATTCGGTCACGCGAGCGGCTACAGGCCCTGCGGATCTCGGTCAACGGGCGCGACATCACGCGCTTCTTCCGAGGCTCGGCTGGGACCTACCGCGCGACGCTCCGACGCGGACGCGGTCTGCGTCCAGGGGTGAACCACCTGTTCGTCCGGACCGGGCGCTCCGAGGACTTCGATCGCGTCGCGGTCATCGTCGCCCGCCGGGCGCCCGAGCTGTTGAGGCTGACCGATCCCGACGTCGGCAAAGCCAGGGCGCCCGTCCGTGTCACGGCGCGCGTGGGCGACGGCGCCACGCTCCGCGCCTGGCTCAACGGCCGTCGGGTCGCCCATGCCTTCCGGCCGGAGGGTCGGCGCTACGTCGGGTCACTCGGCGCCAACGACGGGGTGCGGCCCGGCCGCAACCGGCTCGTCGTGCGCGCCTATCGGACGAGCCGTTCCGGGAGGTCGGCCGTGCGCGACGCCGAGAGCACCACGTTCCGGCTGCGCGGGGTGATCGCGGGAGCTGGGCGCGACCGCATCGTCGGTGCAGGCGACCACATCGAGCTTCGCGGCCGCGCGGCGGGGGCACGCGGCGCCCGCACGTACCGTTGGGCGATCGTCGGCGCGCCACGTGGCGGGGCCGGCGCCGAGCTCGGGCAAGCGGACACTGCGACCCCCTCGTTCGTCGCGACGGCTCCAGGCACGTACCGGATCCGCGACAGGGTCCGCGCCGGCGGCGCGTCGTCGGCCGACACGGTCACGGTCACCGTGCGGGCCGACGTGCCGCCGATCGGTTGGCGGCTGGAGACGGCGGACACCCACGGGACGATCAGGGTGAACGGTGCGCCGGTCCCGCGCACGACCTGCGACGACGACCTCTGCCCGAACATCCCGTTCATCACCTGGGCGGTCTTCAATCGCGAGACGCTCGAGCGGGTCGCCTCGGGCAACGCGTACTACGGCCCGGCGTCGTTGAAGACCGTCACGGACCTGGCGAACGAGTACGACCAGCCGATCACGACCTATCTGATGGTCGTCAACATCTCGCGGCTGCAAGGGATCCCCGCCGCGGTGAGACCGCTGCTCGCCAAGCTCGGGGCGGCCGACCTCAGTGCCCGCACCGACCTCCCGTTGCCGCTGTCGATCGTCGGCGTCCCGGGCTCGCCGAGGGGCTCGGCCATGGTGTCGGCCGTGTACCGCGGCTGCCAGTGCTTCCCGCGGATGGACGTCTCGAACATGTCCGGCTTTCTGCGCCTGAACGGCCGAGCGAGCGCCGTCTTCGAGTTCGTCCGGACCGACCAGGTCGAGTTCAGCACCGATGCGAGCACCGCGAGCGGGCAGATCACGACGACGGTCGGCGCCGACACCTACACGAGCGCCGTGCCCGGCGACGGCTCGTCCGGATTCTGGATGGTGACGCTGAACAGCCAGACGCTCGCACCGATCGCCCAGCGCCTCTTCGTGACGAACCTCGCCAACGGATCGGAGACGGCCGCTCAAGACCAGATGGCCGGCCAGCTCAACGCCGCCGTGTCGGGCGACAACGTCAGCGGCAGGGTGCTCGTGCTGCTGCAGGCCTTCGGCAGGCCGAAGGGCCAGCGGGCCGCGTGGCAGTCGGCGGAGGCGTCGATCGAGACGCTCGGGGGGAACACCCAGATCTTCGCCCAGCTCAACCAGGGCAGGGCGGACCAGCGCCACCAGGGGCGGTACGCCCTCGTCGGGCGCGCCGCGACGGGCACCCCGGCCGCCGAGTCCAGCCAGTCGCTGACCGGCGAGACGACGGACGGCAAGCTGCGCGGGCTGCTGGCCCGCGGCCGTGACGACCAGTATCTGCCGCTCCTCGCCGATCCGACCGGCAGCATCAACTTCGATCTGATGCACATCGTGAACCGGCCCACCGTCGCGGGTGGAGGCTTCCGGCGGTTCACGGCGCCCGGCGAGGCAGCCGCGGAGCAGTTCCTCGCCCGCGCCCCCGATCCGGACTCGGACGATCCGATCATCATGGGCGTGTGCGCGTTCGACGCGCCAACCTGCGACGTGCGCAAGAAGTACTACGAGCGGTTCGACGCGACGAGCTGGGCCACGATCCTCAGCGCTCTGGGAGAGCGGGCCAAGGAGGCGTGCGAAGCCGCCGCCGCGAAGCCGGGTGCTCCGTTCACCAACGCCGAGTGCCAAGAGGTCCGCACGCAGATCCAGACCGAGGTCGACGCCCGCAACCGCGTCGAGGCCTACTTCGGCCCCAGCGGGCTTCAGGGGGCGTTCAGGAACGGAGCAGGGCTATCCGCGCTCGTCAACATCGCCGCGATCTCGGCGGAGATCCAGCGGGACGTCCAGCCGCCGGCGGTCAACAATGCGACCTCGCACGCGCTGAACATCATCAGCTTCGCGGTCAACCTCTTCGGTGCCGGGGCGAGCTTCGTCAGTCCCGGCGTCGGCACTGCCGCCAGCGGCCTCGGCGCCGCGTTCGGGCTCGCCGGCTACCTCACCACCCGCGACGGCAGGCCGGACCTGATCGGCCCGGCGGTGCAGCAGCGGGCCACGGACCTGGGCGTCGAGCTGGCCGATCGCTATCGGCACGTCTCGTCCTACTTCACCATCGAGGCGCAGATCGTCATGAGCGACTGGACCAAGATGCGCGATGTCGCCCGCCTCGCAGCGAGCGACCCGAAGTGGCGCCTGAACATCGACGAGGCCACGCAGCAGCTGGAGCTCGCGACGAAGCAGACGATCTACCAGGCCCTGATTCCGGTGGCGTACCCGTTCCTCTACGACCTCGGGACCGGCGTCGCGCGCGCCAGGGATTGGACCTGCCGGAGCAGGCCGCGCGTCCTCTTCGACAAGAACCTGTTCCAGCACACCGATACCGGCGCCGAGGTGCCGTACCTGATCCGCACGGGCGGTCAGAGCTATGCCGAGCACCTGATGGCCGTCGGAGCCACGAGGGCGACCGGCTCGCTGAACGACGCGCACGTCCCGGCCCCGGCCCAACGGCTGACCGACAGGCTGTTCCGGAGCCCCCGGCATCGCGCGTCGGATGGGATCGGGTTCTACAAGCTCCAGTTCTACTCGCCGGAGAACTTCCGCGTCTTCCCGAGGGTGCTCCAGCAGACACGGCCATCAGGTGACCCGTATGGCTACTGGACATGCCAGAACATGCCGGACCCGCCCGGCAACGGGGCCTAGCCCCGGCCCGGCCGGCCCGGTCGTATAGGAGGGTTTGCAAGCGCGCGGGCGTCCGGAGATGATCGGCCGGTGAGGACGCGGAACGGACGCTTGCGAGCGGTGTGAACGACGGCCGCGGGCTGTATGAGCGCGAGCGCGAGCTCGAGGTGCTCGACCGGATGGTGCAAGGCGCGCTGGGGGGCGATGCCGTCCTCGCACTGCTCGAAGGGCCGGCCGGGATCGGGAAGACCAGCCTCCTGGCCAGAGCCCGTGAGACCGCCAGGGCCTCGGGGTTCCGCGTCCTCACGGCGCGTGGCAGCGACCTCGAGCGGGAGCTCTCCTACGGCGTCGTGCGGCAGCTGTTCGAGTCGCTGTTGCTGGACGCCGGCGGCCGGGAGCGCTGGCTGAGCGGCTCGGCCGAGGCGGCGGGGCGGGTGTTCGCGCCGCCCGAGGACGATGGTGCGGTCGGCCCCGGATCGTTCGGGGTGCTGCACGGATTGTTCTGGCTGACGGCCAACCTCGCGGCCGACGGTCCGTTGTGCCTGTCGATCGACGATCTGCAGTGGTGCGATCGCGCGTCGCTGCGTTACATCGCGTACCTCGAGCGCCGGCTCGAGGGGCTCAGGGTGCTGGTGGCGACCGCCGCGCGCATGGACGGCGCCGACGCGGAGTCGAGGCTCGTCCTGGACATCGCCGAAGACCCCGCCGCGGTCTCGATCCGGCCGTCGGCGCTGACCGAGGATGGGGCCGTCGAGCTGGTCCGCGACCGCCTGGCGGAGGATGCCGATCGCCCGTTCTGCGCGGCCTGCCATCGCGCGACCGGCGGCAATCCGCTGTTGCTGCAGGAGCTCGTCAAGACGATGCAGGCCGAGAACGTCCGGCCCGACGCCGCGCATGCGGACGCGATCCGCGAGGTCGGGCCCCGCGCCGTGTCGCGCACGGTGCTGCTGCGGCTCTCGCGGCTGTCCTCGGATGCCGTCGCGGTCGCGCGGGCGGTCGCGCTGCTCGGCGACGGCGCGAGCCTGCCGGCGACGGCGGCGCTGGCGGGCCTCGACGAGAGCGGGACGGCCGACGCCACGCGCGCTCTAGTGGCCGCGGAGATCCTCCGGGCCGAGGCCCCGCTCGGCTTCGTCCACGCCCTGGTGCGCGATGCCGTCTACCACGAGCTGTCGGTGGCCGAACGCGAGCTGCGACACCAGCGCGCCGCCGAGGTGCTCGCCGCGCTGGGCGTTGCGCCCGAGGTCGTGGCCAGCCACCTGCTGCTGGTGCCGTCGCGCGCCGATCCATGGGTCGCCGGCGTCCTGCGCGAAGCCGGGCTGCTGGCGATGCGTCGCGGGGACGCCGAGAGCGCGGTGTCCTACCTGCGGCGCGCGCTGGAGGAGGGCACGGCGGGCGAGGATCGCGTGCGGCTGTTGTGGGAGCTCGGCGCTGCCGAGGCGCGCGTCGACTCCGCAGCGTCCGCCGAACGCCTGCGTGAGGTGCGCGACCACCTCGAGAATCCGCTGCAGCGGGCGCTGGCCGCCGACGTGCTCGCGCGCTCGCTGCTGTGGACGAGGCCGGCCCAGGAGGCCGTCGCGGTGGCGCAGCGCGCAGTGGCGGAGCTCCAGGGGGCACACGCCGATCAGCGACGGGCGCTCGAGGCGGTCGAGCTGTACGCGGCCTTCTTCGGCGGCGCCGAGGTGCCGGCCCGGGCGGCGCGGCTGGCGAGCGTGCGCGCCGCCGGCGTCCCCGACCGTCTGGGCGCGAAGATGCTCGCCGCCGTGGCCGCGTGGGACTGGGCGCTCGGCGACGGCACCGCGCAGGAGTGCTCGGAGTTCGTGCTCGCGGTGCTCGCCGACGGGTCCCTGATCGCCCGCGATCCGGGCTTCGGCGCTGCCGTCGCCGGCGCGGTGCTCGGCCTGGCCGACCATGACGAGGCGCTGCGCGTGTGGGAGGAGGCGATGAGCGTGGCCCGCCGGCTCGGCTCACAGCCCTACGTCTGCTCCGTGAATCTCTGGCACGGATGGACGTGGCTCCAGCGCGGCGAGCTCGGCGAGGCCGAGACCTCGCTGCGCGAGGCGAGCGAGCAGCTGCAGGAGGGGTTCGGCGACAACGGCCCGTCGCTCGCCTACGGCGCCGGGTTCCTCGCCCGGACGCTGATCGAGCGCGGCGACCTCGACGGTGCTCGGACGGCGCTGGCCGGCCGCGGACGCCCCAATCCGCGGTCCGACGGCGACGGCCTGGTGCGCCGCAGCGAGATCGAGCTCCTGCTCGCCGAGGCCCGCTGGGAGGAGGCGCACGCCGCCGCCGACGGCTACCACGCGCGCCTGCGCGGGGTCGACAACCCCGCCTGGGCCCCGTGGCGCTCGCTCAAGGCGCTCGCGCTCGACGGTCTGGACCGGCACGACGAGGCGCTCGCGCTGCTCGGTGCGGAGCTGGACGCGGCACAGCGGTGGGGGGCGCCGGGGGCACTCGCGCGCACGCTGCGGCTGCTGGGCACGCTCCGCCAGGACGACGGTCTCGAGGTGCTGCGCGAGGCCGTGGCCGTCGCCGAGGCATCGCCGGCTCGTCTCGAGCACGCGAAGGCGCTCGTCGCACTCGGCTCCGCCATGCGGCGCGGCGGGCGGCGCTCCGATGCGCGCGAGCCGCTGGGACGGGGCCTGGAGCTGGCGAATCGCTGCGGTGCGGCGGCGCTCGCCGAGACGGCGAAGACCGAGCTCTACGCCGCCGGCGGCCGCCCTCGCCGCGAAGCGCTGAGCGGACCCGGGTCGCTCACCCCGAGCGAGCGGCGGATCGCCGATCTCGCCGCGGAAGGACACACCACCCGCGACATCGCGCAGACCCTCTACGTCACGCCCAGAACGGTCGAAGGGCACCTCACCAACATCTACCGCAAGCTCGGCATCTCCACCCGCACCGCGCTGCCCGGCGCGCTCGCGGACCACGCCTCCGCGTAAGTCCCGGGGGTACGTCAGGGGGTGGCCACGGTGCGGCCCGGGGGCCGCCCGCAGATGCTGGCGCCAGAGCACTCAGCCGGCGCGCCGCCCATGGCCGGCGCCGGCTCGACCCCCGAGCCAGGAGGCCGTCAGCCCATGTCGCGGTCCACGCCCACATCTGCCGGATGGCGGTGGCGCTGTCTGCCGGTCCCTGTCGCCGTGGTGCTGCTGCTCGGTGCGGCGGGGGCTGCCCAGGCCAAGACCCGCACCACTCCCGTGGTCGGCTACGTCTCCGCCGGCGCACCGGTCGGCGGCGCGCGCATGAGCGTGTATGGGCCTTCGGGTAGGCCGCTGCAGCTGCGCACGAAGCGATCCGCCGCGCGGACCAACGTGAACGGGTTCTTCCACCTCGTCGTTGCCGGCCGGCCGAAGCTCGTGCGGGTGGTCGCCCGGGGAGGCAAGCTCAAGCGCCGGAAGGTGAGGGGCTCGCTCCAGGCGTTCGTGCGCCGTCC
Organism: uncultured Solirubrobacteraceae bacterium; assembly: GCA_963849695.1. GTDB lineage: Bacteria > Actinomycetota > Thermoleophilia > Solirubrobacterales > Solirubrobacteraceae > DASSUW01. Next base: position 72,286 of record CAWKIT010000015.1, on the reverse strand, counting down.
GAGCCTCGACCGCACCGTCCACGTCGATCCGGTGACGACGGTGATCGCGGCCTACAGGATCAAGTACCCGAACCGCTCGCTCGCGGCCGCCGAGCGGATGACGAGGCGCCTGCTCAAGCTCGAGTCGGACGACCCGACCGGCCGGGCGCTGCGCAGCGTCACCCCCGACTTCAACGGTCTCGCGTTCATGCGCGAGGCCGGAGAGCATGACGGCGTGCAGAGCTATGTGGACGATCTGATCCGAGAGGACAAGCCGGTTGCCTTCCGCGCCACCGGCTTCGTGATCCCGCCAAGCCTCACCAGCGCCGTGAAGATGCTCACGACCGCGAAGGACGCACTCATGGCCGTGAAGTCGATCGGCACCTTCGCCTACGACTTCTACAAGTGGGCGTCCAACGAGCAGGACACGGATACGAAGATCCTCGAGGCCGTCCAGAAGATGCAGACGCAGCTCAACGACATCCAGAACATCCTCAACCGGATCCACGACGAACTGGGGGAGGGCTTCCAGCGGCTGGAGGACGATCTCGAAGGGCTCGCGTTCGCGAACTCGATCGCGCCCCTGCAGGACCTAGCGGGCAAGATCGCCGCCACCCAGGGCTACTTCGACGACATCGTGAACAACAAGCTCGCCGGCGCCCCCGACTTCAGCCAGGAGCTGGCCGATACGAGGACGCAGGACATCCGGGCCAACATGAACGAGATCGTGCGCGGGTTCCAGCGCGTCAACAACGTGTTCCGCAACGCGATCCTCAAGGCGCAGACCGACTCGGCCTACTACCACGCCGGGCAGAACCTGCTCTCCCGCTCCCGGCACTTCATGACGCCGGACAACTCGAAGCAGCTGCGGAACTTCGCCGAGTTCGTGCTCCAGTACCAGACGTACGCGTTCAACCTGATCGTCCGCTGGGAGACCCACATCAGCCCGGCGAGGCCCACGACGACCCTGCTCAACGCCGTGAAGCTGTACCTCGGCTTCGACAACGATCAGGCGCTGAAGGATTGGGTGAGCGCGACGGGTGAGCCGGTCATCCCGGACAGCGGCGACCTCCATGACGAGATCGCCTACCTCGCCACGATCCAGGCGGTGCCCAAGGAGACGGTCGTCCAGGCCGACGGGCTGGAGAACACCCCGGGAGTGATGTGGCAGGCGAAGGACCCGGAGCAGGTCCTGCTCGGGAGGGCGATCAGCGCCCGTCCCGGACAGTCGGGCATTCAGTGCTCCAACTACCTCGACGGCTCACTGCCGCTGGCGGACAAGGGCCCGGCGTGCGCGAACATGGCCGTGGGCTGGGAGGACGGGTGGGCCCAGCTGAGGGCCGCCGCAGCCAAGCTGCCCCTCACCGGCTGGGGCCCCGCCACGGCCGCACAGGCCCAGACGCTGTTCTCGCGCACCAGGATGATCCCGCGGAACCAGCCCAAGGAGATGATGGAGCTCATGGACCGGTACTGGTTTCCGCTCGAGCTCACCACCAACACGTCGCAGTACTACGTGCGGCTATCCAGCGGCGGACGGTGCAACCCGAACGACTACACGCTCCAGCCTCTGGACTGCAACCGCTTCGCCGTCTGGATCGACGAGGTCAACGCGACGATCCACCTGTCCGACCCCGCGAAGGGGTTCAAGACGTCGTGCCGCTTCGGCGTAGGGGGCCATCCGGGCGGCAACTGCCCGGAGCTGTACGCGCTGCTCCAGCGTACCCCGGCGCCCGACGAGCGCTACTGGCCGGGCCGATAGGACGAGCGCACGACTCGCCTCGCGCTCGGCGGACTCTCGTCGCTCGGACTCGTTTTCGATGGCCTCGAAGATGGTCTCCCGCCGACCCTCCGAACCGCCGGCCGCCAGCTCTCCTGCGTTCCGAGGAGATCGCGGAGCTCGTCGTGCGACAGCTCGCGCATGACGGCCGGCGCTCCGGTCACGAGTTCGGCGGGGTGTCGCTCGCGAAGCGCAGGCTGAACGGCTCCCGCCGGCCACCGGTGTGAGCGACCGGTGACCGGCGGTGAGTCCTAGCAGCCGTCGTACGTCATGTCGTCGTGTGCGACGGTCTGCCATCCGGCGGGGCCGGTGCCGCCGGTCTGGTCGCGCCCGGAGGGCTGCTGGTCCGCGATCTGCGTCGTGTTGGGCGGCAGTACCCACTTGGGGTGACAGAGCTCGAGCGGGACGATGGGCGGGACGCCGGCCTCGGCCGCCTGCGCGGCGATCGGCGGGACGAGTGCGGTCGCGATCACGACTGCAAGCGCGGCGGCGTGCTTCTTGCTGGACATCGGGGGGCCTCCTGGGCCGGGGGTGGACGTGTCGGCTGGTATGACCCCGACACGACCACCGGGGTTGGCCGGTTGCCCTAGCCGCCGAGCAGGCGCTGCCGCTGCCTTCTCGCCGCGCTATTCCTATTCGTCCAAGGCATGAGCGCCAGGCGATGCTCCCGGGTCGACCAACAGTTGCGGCGCCGGATCACAGCGTGCGGAGGATCTTCTCCATCGCCTTGCCTCGGGCAAGCTCGTCGACGAGCTTGTCGAGGTAGCGGATCTCCTGCATGAGCGGGTCCCCGATCTCCTCTACGCGGACGCCGCAGATCACGCCGGTGATGAGCTTCCGCGACGGATTCAACGCAGGAGCCTCGGCGAAGAACCTCTCGAAGTCCGTGCCTTGCTCCAGCTGCGCGCCGAGCTCGCTCGCGCCGTAGCCGGTCAGCCAGCACAGGATCTCGTCAACCTCCTCCTTCGTCCGGCCTTTCCTCTCGACCTTGCTGACGTAGTGCGGGTAGACGCTCGCGACGCTCGTCCTGTAGATCCGATGCCCTGCCATGCCGGACTTATACTTCGCGCTGCCCGCGACGCGGGCGCTCGCACATGCCCTTCGAGGACGCTTCCGACGCGCCAACCGCGATGCTCGGCACGACGAAGCGGAAGTCGCCGCCGACGAAGCCTTAGAGCCGGCGATCGCCGCCTGACCGTGCATCCTCTCCAAGCACGACGTAGGGCGCTGTCAGCCTTCGGCCCCGCACTCCTTTCCGGGATTCATCGATGGGCGATGAGTCTCTAGAAGCCGTTGGGTCTCTACCGACATGACCGATCGAAAAGTCGTTCTCAAGATGGTGATGTCCCTCGACGGGTTCGTCACCAGCCCCGATGGCACGCATGAATGGATGTTCGAATGGTTCGGCGACGACTCGGGTGAGTGGAACCGCCGCGCGCTCGACGAGGCTGGCGTTCACGCGATGGGGCGCCGCAGCTACGAGATCATGGGGCCGCACTGGGCAGCGTCCGAGGGGCCGATCGCAACCGCAATGAACGAGAAGCCGAAGGCTGTCTTCTCGCGCACTCTGGAGAAGGCGGAGTGGGGCCCGGCCGAGATCTTCGGCGGCGATCTGGTCGCAGAGATCGCAGAGCTGAAGACTCGCGACGACGAAGGGACGGTCCTGGTCCACGGCGGCCCCGACTTCGCCAAGTCGCTGACCCGCTTGGGCCTCGTCGACGAGTACCAGCTGACCACGGTCCCGATTGCGATCGGCGCGGGCCGCAGCCCTTTCGCCGAACTGAAGGAGCACTTGAAGCTCGACGTCGTTGAGGAGGAACGGTTCCAGAGCGGAGCCCTGGCGCAGATCCTGGTGCCGAAGCCCTAAGCGATCGCGCCAATGAACCGACGCGGGCTGCTTGTGCTTTCCATGCCGAGCGGCGGGCCAGGCTGAGCGCTCCCGATCGTCAGGAGCGCGTCATGCCGAACGTGCTGCTCGATGCCGCCGGCCGTCGCCGATCGCCGGCCACGATGCCGGGCTTTCACTCCGGCCGACCGCCGCGCAACAAGGGCCGCAGGTATCCCGCCGATCCACCGACCGTCGAGGAGATCGTCGCCGTCATGCGCCAGGCCGGCACCACGCCGCACGGCAGGGAGACACGCGAGACTGAGCAAAGCAATCCAGTTCCCCGAGACCCGTGCCAAGGCGGCGGAGCAGCGGCGGCTCGATACATGGCGCTCTGGACGAGCCCGGTCGCCGTCCGGCGCCGGCGGATGACCGCCGAGCTCTGGACGGCGGACGGATCACAGGACTCCTCCGAGCCGCCCCAGGAGAGGCGCGCGATCGCGCGCCGTGCCTCCCGAGCATCGCCGCCGTCTGGCGGGGGGCGGCCAGGCACTCGAGGTCACCGCCGGACGCCCACAGCGTGCTCCAGCGCGCGCGGCAAGACGTCCGACGAACACTGGGTCGGTTCCGAAGGCTCAGCCTTCCGCTGCGCCAGACGATGCCCAGAGGCTCGGCGATGTGCAGCTCCAGTTCCCCGACCCGGGAGGCGGTCGCCGACGACGGCTCGACGGCCGCAGTCGGGCTCAACGTGCTCGTCCTCACCGCGGACGGCCGGGTCCAGCGCAGCTACACGTTCGTGGATGGTGCGTGATGGCCACGGTCGACGCGAACGGCGTCACGCTCGGGGTCGAGCACTTCGGCGACGCGGCGGCGCCGCTGGTTCTACTCGCCGGCGGTACGACCATGCTCTCGTGGCCCGACGCGCTGTGCGAGGCGCTCGCAAGCGGCGGGCGTCACGTCGTGCGCTATGACCTGCGCGATTCCGGCGCCTCGACCACCGTCAGTTCCAAGGCTCCCGCGTACACACTGCGCGATCTTGCCGCCGACGCCGCGGCCCTGGCCCGCGAACTCGACGACCGGCCGGCGCACCTGGCGGGCATCGCCGTGAGCGGGATGGTCGCCCAGGTCGCCGCGCTCGAGCACCCGGCCGCGTTCTCGGCGCTCACCCTCGCAGGGACGCGGCCCGTCGCTCCGGGCCCGGTCGACGACGACCTGCCCGACCACGACGCCGCGACCATGAAGCGACTGTTCTCGCGCTCGATGCCCGATTGGGCCGACCGCGCCGCAGTGGCCGAGTTCGCCGCCGCAGGCGCGGAGATCCTCGGCAACGACCCCGCCGCCGCGCGCGCGACCGCCGAACGCATCTGGGACCGCACGCCGGGCACGGACCCCGCCGTGCAGATGGCCAACCAGATGGGCACGGTGTTCGCCAAACTCGACTGCAAGCCGCGCTGGCGCAAGCGCCTGCCCGAGCTCGCGATCCCCGCGCTCGTGGTGCACGGCCGCCGCGACCCGTTCTTCCCTGTCGGCAACGGCGAAGCGATCGCGCGCGAGATCCCCGGCGCCCGACTGCTCGTGCTCGAACAGGCCGCGACCGCGATCCCCGATGCGGCCGCCGGTGAAGTCGCGGCGGCGATGCTCGCCCTCTAGCTCACGGATCGAACCTACGACCGGCAAGCTGGACCTCAAGCAAACACCCCCGCTCCTCGTCCGTTGCGACAGTCAGGCCAGCGCGCCAGCGGCACGCTCGGTTCAGCCCTTCGCGTATTCCTCCGCCGCTCGCGACTCGAACTCGAACCCGACGAACCTCTCGTCGCCGACCACCCACGCGTCGTGGGCGGGCTCGATGACGTACGCCTCGCCCGGACCGATCTCGACCTCGGATCCGCCGGGCTCGATGACGTACGCCTCGCCCGGACCGATCTCGACCTCGGATCCGTCCTCATGCTTGATGGTCACGGCCGCGGCCTAGGGCTCGCGATCGACCTTGAGCTCGCCGGTGTCCACCGAGGCGCGGCTGCCCGGTGTCTCTGACGGATCCATCGCGGCGAAGGCCTCGGCCCCGGCCCGCAAGTCCTCCTCGCTGTCGAACCACTGGAGAACGACGGCTGAGCCCTGCGCCTCGTCGAACACCAGTTGGAGTTTCTTGATCGACACCCCGGGGGGAGGTCCGGTCTCGTCGATCCTGGCGACGAGCGACTCCACCCGCTCCGCAGTCACATCGGTGAACCGCACCACGCGGACGAACACAAACGTCTCCTCTCGTCGATCGACCGAGAGATCCTCGCACTCTCAGGGATGGCATGGCAAGCGGCTGATCCAACGCGACGTCGACGGCCGCGGCGTCGGTGAGCTCGCCGACGATCCGGTCAGCTCGGGGTGGGCGCGGTTGAGCTTGGCGGGGTTGCGGACATACGCTTGACGTGCCGACCGGCCGCGAGCGCCTGGCGGACGAGTTCGCGGCCGACGACGCTGGTGGCGCCGAACACGGTGAGCTTCACCGCCCGGCCACGGTTTCGGCGGTGCAGGCCCGCTCGGGGTCGGTGGCGAGTCCGTCGTGGAGCACGAGCAGCAGTGCCCGCAGGTGCTCCCGCTGGTCATCGTCAAGCGAGGAGAACAGGGCGTCCTCGGCCTGCTGCTGGGCGCGCGACGCGCTGGCGAGCTGTCGTTCTCCGGCCGCTGTGAGAGTGACGAGGTGGCGGCGGCGGTCGGCGGGGTCGCGCTCGCGGGCGACCAGTTCGTCGGCTTCGAGCGGGTTCAGCAGCGTGACGAGGATGCTCGGGTCCACGCCCGTTGTCCGGCCGAGCTCACGCTGGCTCAGGCCGCCGTGGTCGTGCAGCAGGCCGAGGATCTGGAACTGCCGCGGCTTGAGATTGTGGGCGGTGTGCGCGGCGCGCAGCCGCCGCATCGCTTCCTGCCCGAGCAGCGCCAGCAGCAGGCCAGGGCTTGAGAAGTGCTCTTCAAGCACGCTGGTGGTAGCGGTCGTTGGATCAAGGGGAGCGGTCATGGGGATGTCGGCCTGCTGGGATCACGCAAATACTGTAGCAGCTATGATCATTGAGAGTGCTATATTATTGTCCGCACTGTATGAACACCGATACGCCCTGACCCTTTCCAGGAGCCAACCACCATGAGCACCACTGAGCAGATCACCCCTACGATGTCCCCGGCCGCCGCCGCGCCGATCACCGACGGCGCCTGGCGGCTTGATCCGGCGCGTTCGAGCGTCGAGTTCCACGTGCGCCACTTCTACGGCGTGATGACCGTCAAGGGCGACTTCGCGGACTACGACGGCACGCTGGACCTGAACGCGACGCCGGCCGTCGAGCTGACGATCCAGGCCGCCAGCCTGAACACCAAGATGGCCATGCGCGACAAGCATTTGCGCGCGGGCGACTTCTTCGACGTCGAGCGCCACCCGCAGGTCCGCTTTAGCTCCGACAGCGCCACCCTCGACGGCGACAAGCTCAGCGTCCGCGGCCAGCTTCACGCCGCAGGCCGGCAGATCCCGCTGGAGCTCGACGCGACCGTGCGCGAGAACGACGGCGAGCTTCAGATCGAGGCCGTCACGCACGCCGACCAGCGCGAGCTGGGCATGACCTGGAGCCCGCTCGGCATCCTGCGCGTCCCCAGCAAGCTGATCGTCCGCGGCCGCCTCGTCCGCCGCTAAGGAGACCCACCATGCGAACCGTCACCATCGACAGCCCCGAGACCCCGCCCGCCGTGCGCGAAGACCTGCCCGCGCCCGCCCCGGCCGACAACGAGGTGCTCGTGCGCGTCCACGCCTCCTCGGTGAACCCGGTCGACAACGTGATCGCCGCCGGGATGATCACTGGCATGTTCGAGCACCAGTACCCCGTCACCCTCGGACGCGACTACGCCGGCGTGGTCGAGCAGGCCGGTCCCGCCGTCAACCGCTACCGCGCCGGCGACGCGGTCTACGGGTACGTGCTGCACGCCAACCCGACTGTGCACGACGGCGCCTGGGCCGAACTGATCACGCTCACCGAAGAGCGCTCGATCGCGCCCGCGCCCGCCGGCATCGACCTCGCCACCGCCGGCGCCGCACCGCTGTCGGGCATCACCGCCCTCGCCGCCATCGACGCCCTCGACCTCTCCGAGGGCGACGTGCTGCTCGTGGTCGGCGCCACCGGCGGCGTCGGCAGCCTCGCCGTCCAGCTCGCCGCGCGCGCCGGCGCCACCGTCATCGCCCCCGGCCTGCCCGAGGACGAGCAATACCTGCGAGACCTCGGCGTCAGCGAGCTCGTGCGACGCGACGGCGACATCGTCGAACTCGTGCGCGAGCGCCACCCCGACGGCGTCGACGCACTACTGGACCTCGTCTCCTTCGCCGCCGGCGCGTTCGACGGCGCGCTCAAGCCCGACGCCCGCGCCGCCTCACCCAACGGCGCCGCCGGTGACGGCCCCGGCCGCACCAACGTGATGGCCTCACCCACCCCCGAGAACCTGCAACGCCTCGCGGCGCTGCTCGCCGACGGCAACCTACGCATCCCCGTGCACGCGACCTACGACCTCGCACAAGCGCCCGAAGCGCTCACGGCGCTCGCCGGCACCCACACCCAAGGCAAACTCGCGATCCAAGTCCACTGAGCACCGCAGCCCGGCGCCACCTCCGTCAACGACCCCAGGGCTGACCCGCACACAGGGCCGGCCCGTCCTTCGCAGTGCCGACCGACCCGACGCACTCGAACGCGACGGCCGGCTCGCTTGCGCTTTCCATGCAACCCGGCGGCGCGAGGCCGACTGCTCGTATTCGTCCTTCCCAGCAGCGAGCGAACGGTCGAACCCGTGCGCCAAGACAGCTCCTTTTGCCGAGAGGCAGGAGTGTCACCCTGCGCTCCTGCTGGTCGTCCCGAGCGGGCGTGGTTGCGTCCGGGCGGAGGCGCCCGCATCCGTGGAGACGGGAGGAGCCAGCAGGTTCGCGCTCCTCGTGTCGGCTGCTGCTCAGATTCGTACGCAGCAGCCGTCGCTCTGTGCGTTGAAGTCGTGCGTCGCCGCCCGTGTTCGCTTACATGGCTCGCGCGGTGGGGCGTACGAGGATCTCGTTGAGCGTCACGCGCTGCGGCCGAGCGACGGCGAAGGCGATGATGTCGGCGATGTCCCGTGCGGGGATGCCCATCTCGGCCGTCGCTGTCTTGTTGGCTCGTTTGCTGGCGGGGTCGGTGATGTGATCGGTGAGTTCGGTCGTGATGGCTCCGGGTTCGATGACGGTCACGCGGATGTCGGGTTGGAGCTCGACGCGCAGGGCTTCTGACCAGCCGTTGATGCCCCATTTGGTCGCCGCGTAGGCGGCGAAGGCCGCGGGCGCGACGCGACCGGCGACCGAGGAGATGTTCACGAGGTCGCCGCCGCCATCGTGGAGCTGGTCGAGGAAGACCTTGGTGGCGGTCATGGCGCCGAGCAGGTTGGTTCGACCACGCGCCGGTGCTCTTCGCGCTGATCGGAGCTGAAGGGCGCGGTCAGCATGACGCCGGCGTTGTTGACGAGGATGTCGGCGCACCCGAGCTCCTGCTGGACGCGGTCGGCCGCCGCGACGACCGATTCGCGGTCGGTGATGTCGGCCCGGATGGCGATCGCGCCGTGACCGAGCTCGTCGGCCAGGGCCTGGATGCGGTCGGCGCGGCGAGCGAGCAGCGCGACCCGATGGCCGTCGGCGGCCAGGGCTCGGGCGGTTGCCTCGCCGATGCCCGAGGAAGCGCCGGTGATGACCGCGACGCGGGCGGTGGGCTGATCGGTGCTCATAGGGCGACCTCGTCGAGCGCGAGCGACGACGACAGGTCACGGTAGGCGTCGATCTGCCGCCGCCGTTCGGCGAGCTTGTCCTCGGCCTGCGCGATTGCGTCGGCGCCGGCGATGAAGCGGAACGGCGGCTGCTGCTGGTCGGTGATGGTCAGCAGCGCGTGGGCGAGCTTGGCGGGGTCGCCGCGCTGCTTGCCGTTCATGGCGTCCCAGAACTCGCGCTGGGCGGCGTTGCGCTCGCTGTAGTCCTCGATCGACGCGGGGGCGTAGTTCGTCGAGTCCTTGGTGAGTAGCTCGGTGCGGAAGAACCCGGGGTTGACGACCGTCGTGTGGATGCCGAAGGGCTCGATCTCGGGGGCGAGCGACTCCATCCACCCGTCGACGCCGAACTTCGACGCGGCGTAGGCGGTGCCGTACTCAAAGCCCGCGAAGCCCGCGGAGGAGGAGATCGTCACGACGTGCCCGGAGCGCTGCTTGCGCATGACGGGCAGGACGGCGCGGGTGACGTTCATCGGGCCGATCAGGCTCGTGGTGATCTGCTGGTCCATCTGCTCGGGCGTGAGTTCCTCGAAGAAGCCCGCGTAGAAGCTGGCGGCGTTGTTGACGAGCACGTCGATGCCGCCGAAGCGGTCGACCGCGGCCTTGACCGCCGCCTCGGCGTCCTGCGTGCTGGTGACGTCGAGCACGGCGACGAGCAGGTGGTCCGCGTCGCCGAGGGACTCGGCGACGGCGTCGGGGTTGCGGCCGGTGGCCACGACGTTGTGGCCGGCGGCGAGCACGGCCTTGGCGATGTCGACGCCCATTCCGCGGCCGGCGCCGGTGATGAGCCAGGTCTTCTTCTCGGTGGTCATGCCGCCAGCAAAGCGCGGATCCGGCGAAGGTGGGAGTCCCTGTCAAGAGAGCTACTGGCAGGGTCCCCCAAGCGCGCGTCGCCGCGTCTAGGCTGGTTTTCGTGGAGACCAAGACCGAGATCCGTGAGTTTCTGACCTCCCGCCGCGCCCGGCTCACGCCCGAGCAGGCCGGACTGCCGACGTACGGCGCTCGTCGCGTTCCCGGACTGCGCCGCGAAGAGGTCGCGGTCCTGGCCGGCGTGAGCGTTCCCTACTACACGCGCCTGGAACGCGGAGACATGAGCGGCGCCTCCGAGGGCGTGCTTCAGGCACTGGCCCGGGCGCTCCAGCTCGACGACGCCGAGCGCGCCCACCTCTTCGACCTCGCCCGCGCCGCCCAGCCGGCCGGGACACGCCCGCGCCGGCGCCAAGCCAAGCCACGCATCCGACCGGAGATCCAGTGGACGCTCGACGCGATCACCGGCGCCGCCGCGTACGTGGGCAACGACCGCCTCGACATCCTCGCCACCAACCACCTCGCACGCGCGCTGTTCTCCGAGCTGTACGCCGCACCCGCGCGGCCGGCCAACCACGCGCGCTTCGTCTTCCTCGACCCGCGCGCCGAAACGTTCTACGCCGACTGGGACCGCGCCGCCCGCGAGACCGCCGCGATCCTGCGCTCAGCGGCCGGCCGCGACCCGCACGACCGCGACCTCTCAGATCTCGTCGGCGAGCTCGCCACGCAAAGCGAGGCGTTCCGCACCCACTGGGCCGCCCACAACGTCCGCTTCCACGCCACCGCGGTCAAGCACTTCCACCACCCCGTCGTCGGCGACCTCAGCCTCAGCTTCAACCGCCTCGACATCGCCGCCGACACTGGGCTCACGCTCTTCACCTACGCCGCCGAACCCGGCTCCCGCCACGAGGAGGCACTGAACCTACTCGGGAGCTGGGCGGCCACGGTCGACCGCCGTGAGTCGGTGCGACCGACCGGAGCTGAGGCCGAGCGCGACACGAAGTCGCCCTGATGGTAAGGAACGGTCGCGGGTTCGAGTCCGGCAGAGGGCTTGACGGGAACGTCCTGCAGCTAGACGGTATTCGCCGCTACTGAGGTCACCAGGGACGGCGAAGCGATGTCCACGATCGCGTGCTCGAGCGCTGCGCGCGCCGCCCCCGCGCTCGTGAACCCGCCGCGCTGCAGGCGTTTCGAATCGCGTCCGGCTGGTCGGTAGCGATGGGCCCATAGCCGCTGGCCATCAGGTCGCTTCTTCTTGGTTCGAGCACCTGCCCGCTGTCGCATGGTTCCTCCCGGTCGAACAGTCCAGGCGCGAGCTTTCATGCCGGTCCGTCGGTGGGGTGAAGCGACTCAGGTCCAGGTCGGACGGGAAGCTCTTTGAAACCGTTCTACCGGTGACCGTGCGACCGAGGGTTCGATTCTGCCGTCGCTGAGCCCAATGACTCTCAGCAGCATCGGATCTTATGGCGCTGCCTACCTGTGCTCCGCCTTCTCGGTCGCGTCAGCGCTCGCTGCCGGCCGATTCTCGGCGCCGGCACTGGTTGTGCCCGTAGGTCGCGTGGCGTACCTCGTCGATGTTCTCGAGCTTCGAGCCGAGTGCGCCGGCGACCGTGCCGATTGCCGCGCCGAGCCAGGCGAGCGCCGCGTATGCGCCGATCCCTGCGGCGTGGCCGGCGTTGTCTTTGAAGACACCGCCTTCTATGAGCAGCGCTGCGACGCCGAAGAGAAGCACGAACATCGCTGCGTAGCCGCAGAGCACCGCGACGCCCAGCGTGAGCGCGGTCGCGGCGTTGTAGAGCGCTGCGTCCTTGGGACGCTTGCCGTTTTCGGCCTTCTCCCAGAGGCCGTGGCCGATGATCAGCCATGCGACCATCGCGGTGACGGCGCAGAGCATGATGGCGCCGAGTCGCGGCCAGCCCAGCTGGCCGCTGAGCTGCCAGATCGACGTGCTCAGGAGCGCGTACGCGCCCGTTCCGAAGGCCGCCACCACCGCGCTCGACAGCCCGCTGAACGCGCGCCACGGGCGGTTGGCTCGCACCATCCCGCTCAGCAGGCGGATATGCCCGAGCCCTGCCGGCATGACGTAGCGGACTTCCGCGCGCGCGTCGGGGGCCGTCTCGCGGCGGATGGGCGTGAGGACCTCCGTGGGCCGGCGCCCCTCGAGCTGGTTGGGCCCCTCGAGCGTCTCCTGGGCGATGTCGGCGATCAGTGCGACGGCCGCCTTGCGCACGCGGGGCTTCAGTAGCGTCGCACCGAACGCGGGGATGTTCACGACGGCGATCTTCTCGTCTCTGTCGACGGCGGCGACGAGCGGCCGCGCCCCGTCGCGCAGGGGGACGTCGGTGAGGCAGATCGCGGCGTCCCAGCCTTCGGCGCTGCGCGCCTGGCAACCCGCGTCGAGGATCTCCTCGACGCTCTCACGGCCCGCGAGCAAGGGCTCGTCCGCGAGCGCTACGCGCCAGCGGCCGTCGTGGTGGCGGTCGAGCAGCTCCGGCAGCTGCTCGGCGAGGTCGACGGCGATCTGCGCCGGCAGCTCAGGCGCTGTAACCAGTCCGACGCGCATCGTCCGCGCACGGTCGTTGGGGCTCGCCGGCGATCGATCCAGGACCCTCATGACCCTGCATCTACCCCGGTTCGCGCCGGTGTAAGGCCGGCGCGGTGTGAAGCCTGCGCCGGGGCCGGCGCATCGGCATACGGGCGCCACTGGCGCATGGTCGACCGCGGCACCGCGAACGGCTCGCGGGGCAGCTTGTCGAGGATCTGCCGCGCGCGCTGGCCGAGCGGGTCTGCTCCGACCTCGCGTGGGAGGTCCCCCGCGTGACGCCCCGCTCGCAGCGGATAGGGAACGGGCCGCCGGTGCGAGTCCGGCAGGGCTTCATCGGATCGACATCTGGCGCACCGATGGCGATCGTCAGCTCCGCACCTGGTCCCCCAACATAGGTATGCCACCCCGGAGCCTGAGTCTCGCTAATCCCACTCGACGAGTGCTGCGAGCGGCTCTCGCGCTTCGGCCTGGCGCACGAAGGTCAGCAGCGTTGCTCCTCGCTCAGAGAAACAGCCATCGGCGGTAGGGCATCGGACAGGTAACGTCGCCGACCGTGGCGTTGTCGGATCGCGACGAGCTGGTGTTGGGCCTCCTGGCCGCTCCGGGGCGGCCTGTGGAGGTCGCCGAAGCGCTGGCTGAAGACCTGCCCGGGCTGCTGGCGGACCGCGTGTCCGACGCGGTCTCGTGGCGCGTCCCAGTCCGGACCGACCCCGCGGTGGCGGACATGAGTCAGGGTGTCGAGGCCATCGATTTCGCGCGTGCGCGCTTGCTCCGCGCCGGCTGGGATATGGCCGTCTGCATCACTGACGCTCCGTTGCGGATCGGAACACGTCCTGTCGTCGCGGACGCCAGTGCCACGCATGGGGTGGCACTGATCTCGCTGCCCGCCCTCGGGGCGGTCCAGACTCGCCGTCGCGCGCGCGACGCGGTCATCCGGCTCGTCGACGGACTGGTCGGTGAGAGCCTCGAGCTCGGCGAGCGTGGCCCGAGGCGACGCGCGCGCGTCAGCCATCGGATCGCCTCTTTGGCGGCCCCGATCCGCGCGGTCGAACCGCCCGACGACGACGTCGATCTGCGCTTCGTCGCTGCGGTGGTGCGCGGGAACGTGCGGCTGTTAGCCGGCATGGTCCGCGCCAACCGGCCCTGGCGCCTGATCGTTCGGCTCTCGCGGGCGCTGGCGGCCGCCGCAGCGGCGGTCGTCTTCGCGCTCGTTACCTCGGACCTTTGGGTGCTGGCGGATGCCCTGAATTGGCTTCGCCTCCTGGTCTTCAGCGTGCTGTCGGTCGGCGCGACCGTCGTCTGGCTGATCGTCGCGCACCGCCTGTGGGAGGCGCGGCAGGGTCGAGGGAGCCGTCAGCAGACAGTCCTTTTTAACGCGGCTACGACGCTGACGCTGCTGCTCGGAGCCGCGTCGCTGTATGCGGCGCTGTTTGCGCTCACCATCGGGGCAGCTGCGGTGCTAATAGACGCCAGGGTGCTGGGCGAGGCACTCGGTCACGACGCCGGCCTCGGCGACTACGCGGCCCTGGCCTGGATGGCAAGCTCGCTCGCGACGATCGCGGGTGGGCTGGGCGCCGGCCTTGAGAGCGACGAAGCCGTGCGGGAGGCCGCTTACGGCTACCGCGTCGAGCGAGCCAGCGAGCGCGACAGCCAGAGCGTCGAGTCCGCGCTCGGCGAGTCCAACAGACAGGGGTTCGTGGCCTAGGTTCCGGGTAGGCACGGATTGGCCGATTCACGGCACCAAAACGCGTGCGCCAGGAGGTATGACATGGCGACGAACGATCCTTTCGGCGACTTTCGACGCCGCCGGGGCAGCCTGTTCGACGAGTTCTTCTCGGAGTTCTTCGACCGGCCATTTGGCATCGAGGGGGCCACGAGCCCTACCGGCGCGCGAACTTCCGCGCCGCCCGCGCGCCGGGCAGTCGAGCAGGTCGACATCACGCAGTTCTTCTCGGATGCGACGCGCGAGCTTTTACAGCGCGCGGCGCAGCTGGCGCTCGAGTGGGGCTCCCTCGATCTCGACACCGAGCATCTGCTGTGGGCGGCGATGCAGGACGCCCTCGTCGCGCAGCTAGTCCGCCACGCCGACGGTGATCCCGCCGCGATCGCGGCGCAGGTCGAAGATGAGGCAGAGCGCGGGGGACGGACGGACGTGGCGCCGTCGCTCTCGCCCGAGGCCAAGGCCGCGTTGCTGCGGGCGTACGACGAGATGCGCGAGCTGAACTCGTCGTATCTGGGACCCGAGCACGTGCTGCTGGCGCTGGCGCGGGACACGGAGTCGGATGCCGGGCGTCTCCTGGCGCGCTTTGGCCTGTCGCACACGGCGCTCCGCGCTGCCGTGATCCGCGGCGTCACGCCTACTGATGAGGGCGGGAGGCCGCGCCGGCCAGACGAAGACGCTCGACGAGTACAGCCGCGACCTCACCGAAGCGGCCCGCCAGGGCAAGCTGGATCCGGTGATCGGGCGCGCCGACGAGATCGAAGAGACGATCGAGATCCTCTCGCGGCGCACGAAGAACAACCCTGTGCTGATCGGCGACCCGGGCGTGGGAAAGACGGCGATCGCGGAGGGCATCGCCCAGCGGATCGTCAACGATGAGGTGCCTGAGACGCTCGCGGGCAAGCGGCTGGTGGTCCTCGACCTGGCCGGCATGGTCGCGGGCACGAAGTACCGCGGCGAGTTCGAGGACCGCCTCAAGTCGGTGATCGATGAGGTGACCGACCATGGCGACGACCTCATCCTGTTCATCGACGAGCTGCACACGGTCGTGGGAGCGGGGGCGGCCGAAGGCTCGATGGACGCTTCCAACATGTTGAAGCCATCGCTGGCACGCGGCGACCTTCGCGTGATCGGCGCCACGACAGTCGACGAGTACCGGCGCAACATCGAGAAGGACGCCGCGCTCGAGCGCCGCTTCCAGCCCGTGCTGATCGACGAGCCGTCGGTCGAGGAGACGATCGAGATCCTGAGCGGACTGCGCGACCGCTACGAGGCCTACCACCGCGTCCGGATCAGCCCGGAGGCCCTGGTGGCGGCGGCGGAGCTGTCGGACCGCTACATCACGGATCGCTTCCTCCCGGACAAGGCGATCGACCTGATCGACCAGGGCGCGGCGCGGGTGCGTCTCCGCGCGAAGACCAAGCCGGCGGACCGCCGCGCGCTCGAGGAGGACATGGCGCGCCACGAGCGTGAGCGCGATCAGGCCGTCGCGGCGGAGGACTACGAGCGGGCGAACACGCTGAAGGGGCAGATCGAGGGGCTGCGCGAGGGGCTGGACGAGAGCCGCTCCGGCGGACGCGAGCGTGCGGCCGAGGTGCTCGCCGACGACATCGCCGAGGTCGTGTCGCGCCGGACCGGGATCCCGGTCGCACAGCTGACTCAGGAAGAGCGCGAGCGGCTGCTCGGCCTCGAGGCGCAGATCCACGAGCGCGTGGTCGGGCAGGACGAGGCCGTCGGGGCGGTCGCCCGCGCGGTCCGGCGCGCGCGCGCCGGGCTCGGCGATCCGAACCGGCCGGTCGGCTCGTTCCTCTTCCTCGGGCCAACCGGCGTCGGCAAGACCGAGCTCGCGCGGGCGCTCGCCGAAACGCTGTTCGGCGACGAGGACGCGATGCTCCGGTTCGACATGAGCGAGTTCCAGGAGCGCCACACAGTGTCGCGCCTGGTCGGCGCGCCCCCGGGCTACGTCGGCTACGAGGATGCCGGTCAGCTCACCGAGACCGTGCGCCGGCGCCCCTACTCGGTGCTGCTGCTCGACGAGATCGAAAAAGCGCATGCCGACGTCTTCAACATCCTCCTGCAGCTGCTCGATGACGGACGCCTCACCGACGGCCAGGGCCGCACCGTCGACTTCCGGCACACGGTCGTGATCATGACCTCGAACCTGGGGGCCGACCGCATCCAGGCGCACGCACGGCGCAACGAGCCGTTCGAGGAGCTGAAAGACGAGCTGATGGACCTGCTGCGGCAGAGCTTCAGGCCGGAGCTGCTCAACCGGATCGACGAGATCATCGTGTTCCGCTCGCTTGACCGAGATCAGCTGGCGCAGATCACGCGGCTGCTGCTCGACCGGGTCGCGCGGCGAATGCATGCCCAGAGTGTGGAGCTAGAGGTATCGGACGATGCGGTCCAGTACCTGGCGAACGCCGGCTTCGACCCGCAGTACGGGGCGCGCCCGCTGCGCAGAGCCATCCAGCGGCTATTGGAGGACGAGCTCTCGGAACGGCTGCTCGCGGGCGAGATCGAACCCGGCCAGCGCGTGCGAGTCGACCTGCGTGACGGTCGGCTCAAGGTGGAGACGATGCCCGAGGCGGTGGCGGCGGGAGAGGCGTCGGAAACCGGCGCCCGCGCCTGACGAGCCAACCGCACCTGTGCGTCGGGCCACGGAGCCTGAGTCATCGGTTGCCGGTAACAGATCAGCCCAGGTCCGACCGGATCGCGCTGACTTCCGGGAGCCCGCGGCTGGGGTCAAGGCGTGTCAGCGCCGGTCAATGCGAGCCTCACGGTGCTCCCGCTTGGCATGGGAGAGCGGGCGTCTCCAGTGGCGCTCAGACGCGCCTGCTCCGGACGAGGAGCAAGCGGCCGGCGGCGGCCGAGCGGAGGGCGTGTCGCTTCCGCATCCGTGAAAAGCAGCGGTGATGTGCGGACTGTCTGTCAACAGGAACCGAAAAGTGCAGAGCTTCTAGGAAGCGAATAGTGCAGAGGTCAGGGTCGTCTCCGGTGAGCCTGGTCGGACGCTTGCTCGGGACGACCTCCGAGCGCGCCGATCGCCCGCGCAGACTCCTGCTTCGCTCTACCGGAGCGAGCGTCGAGCGAGATGGATCTGGCGAGCTGGGTCTCGTCCGAGCGAGGGCCGGCAGAAGCTCGAGCGGAACGCTCGCATTCGTACCGCGACGAAAGCGAGCGGTGTCCGGTTAGACCATCGGATTGGAAGACAAGCCGCGCGGCCAGGAGCTGGCTACCGTTCTTCCCATGGCCGTGAGGAGGATCGTCGCCTACGCCGGCGGGCATGAGATCAGTGCGTCTCGGGAGTTCTACGTCGAGGTTCTCGGGATGCAGGTCGCCATGGAAGATCCGGTCCTTGACCTCCGATCGCCCGACAACGCCACGGCTGAGCTCATCATCGGCGCTCAGGAGATGCAGGGTCCGAAGCCGAGCTTCGGTGTCGACGTCGGTGACCCCGCGGCAGTCGATGCCGCGCACGACGAGGTCGTCAGACGAGGATTGCGGGTCGTCTACCCACTGACCGACGAGCCGTGGGGCGTTCGCCGCTTCTTCGTCGAAGATCCAGGCGGCACGATCGTCAACGTGCTGGCGCACATCGGCTGAGCTCGACCGGTAAGCGTCCCGCAAGCCGGGCCCGGCACCGGCCATACCGTCGCCGGCCTCCGCGTACGCCGCCGGTGAGTTACTACGCAAGTGCGTCCCTAACGAACCCTTACGGGTGCGGCAGCCCACCTTGCCGCACGGCGAAATCGCACCGGGTGGCTCCGGTAGCCGCACCCGCGTTCACGGGGTGCCATGCATGACGCGACCGCCGCGCGACGAGATCCTTGCCTGACATGAAAACGAGCCGGCCTTGAGCCGGAAGCAAGGAGCCCGACCATGACCACACACGACGCCCCCTACGAGAACTCGCTCGACGGCGCCCGCGCCTGGTTTGCGCAGAACCGTCTCACGCGCCCGCGCGAGGGCAGGCTGATCGCCGGCGTGACCGCCGGCTTCGCACGTCGCTACGGCGTCAACCTGCTCGTCGCACGTGTGGCGGCGATCGTCGGCGTGCTGGTACTCACGCCGTTGCTCTACCTCCCTCTCTGGGTGCTGATGCCCACCGACGCGCCCGCCGCCTGACCCTGCTCACCGCCGAGGCCGCCCGCAGGGCGGCCTCCGCGGGCGTCGGCGGTTCGCGGCGCGACTCTTCCCGAGTCGTAGCAATTCGAGCGGATTGCTTCCAAGAATCGCGGGCCAACCCGACGAGCCCGGGTCGGCAGTTCACTTCACCCGCAAACCCTCTGGTGCTGTGCTCGCGCTCTCGCGTTGCCCGGCCCACCGGGAGCCACCGAACCGATGGCCCAACGCTCGCTGACCGTCCAGACCGAAAGCCAACCGTCGGGACGCTGGCGGACGCCACGTCGCTGAAGGCCGCGCCTCGCGGTCAGGACGCCGCGAGGTAGGTGAGAAGGACCACTCCGGAGTCGAACCGCTTCACGTCGTCGAGCTCCATCCGGACAGTTCCCCTGTCGCCGAGCACGTGGACGTTTCCCTCGCCCCAGACGAGCGGGTTCACGTAGACCTCGTACACGTCGATCAGGCCCTTCTCGGCCAGGGCGTACGCGAACTCGCCGCTCCCGTGCATGAACAGGTCACCGTCGACCTCGTCCTTGAGCTCCGGGACCGAGTCCTCGAGGTCACCCTCGAGCAGGGTCGCGTTCCACTCGAGGTCGCCGGACAGGGTGTTGGAACCGACGTACTTCGGCAGCGGGTTGACCATGTCCGCCCACTTGCCCGACTGGCTCGGCCAGTATCCCGCCAGCCCCTCGTAGGTCTTGCGGCCCAGCACCAGCCCGCTCGATCCAGCCTGACGCTCGAACGAGTAGTCGCCGTGGCCTCCGTCCGGCTGCACCCACTCGCCGACCGGGTCTATCACGCCGTCGACGGTGGCCTGCGTGGTCGCGATCAGCTTTCCCATCTCGATTCTCCTTCGGTGTCGGGTCTCCCTCTGAGAGCCTCCTATACCAATCAGTCGAACGGGGACGCGCGGATTCGACGTTCCTCGGATTTCTTTGTTGCACGAGTCCCCGTCGCGCGGCGGGATGCTGGTCGTCCCGCAGTCGGCGCAGGTGTACGTACCCCACTTGCGGCGAAACGGTCCCGAGCCCACCCGGCCGGCGACCTGAACGTCTGCCGGAGTCGTCACCGAGGGCCCGCCGTCGGCGGGCCCTCGTCACGCCTGGCGGCCCGCGTGCGGGCGGCCTGGCGGACCAGGTGGTCGCGCTCGGCCATGTTCGTGGCCCGGCGGGCGGCCTCGGCGTAGGCCGTGGCGGCGGCGGGCATGTCGCCGCCCAGCTCGTGCAGGTGGCCGCGGACGGCGTGCCAGCGGTATCGGTCGCCGATCACGTCGCGCAGCCGGTCGGTCTCGCGCAGCCCGGCGGCGGCGCCGAGGACGTGGCCGACCGCGACCGCGCGCCCGAGAACCGCGGCCGGGTCCTGGCGCACCGGGTCGTCGGTGAGGGCGATGAGGTCGTCGTACCAGGCGAGGATCTGCGGCCAGTCGGTCTCCTCGGCGCTTGCCGCGTCGTCGTGCAGGGCGGCGATGGCGGCCTCGACCTGGTAGCGCCCGGGGCGCTGAACGGCCAGCGCCGACTGCAGGACGCGCACGCCCTCGGCGATCTCGCGCGTGTCCCACAACCCGCGGTCCTGCCGGTCGAGCGTGACGATCCGGCCCTCGGTGTCGACCCGCGCCGGCAGGCGTGCGTGGTTGAGGAGCATCAGCGCGAGCAGCCCCCGCGCCTCCGGTTCCCCGGTGGCGAGGGTGAGTTGGCGGGCGAGCCGGATCGCCTCGCCGGCCAGGTCGACCCGGCCCGCGTGACCGGCCGAGTAGACGAGGTAGAGCACGCGCAGCACGACGGCGAGGTCGCCGGGCCGGTCCAGGCGGCGCCCGTGCAGGGCGCGCTTGGCCCGGCTGATCCGCTGCGCCATGGTCGCCTCCGGCACGTAGAAGGCGTCAGCGATCTCTTGGGTGGTGAGGCCGCCGACGGCGCGCAGGGTCAGCGCCACCTGGGAGGCGGGCGCGAGCTCCGGGTGGCAGCAGCAGAAGAGCAGGAAGAGGGTGTCGTCGCCCTCCTCCGCGGCGGCGGGCCGCGGCTCGGCGTACGTCGCCTCCTCGCGGCGGTGACGGGCGGCCTCGCTGCGGCGGGCGTCGACGAGCCGCCGGGTCGCGACCGTGGTCAGCCACGCGCGCGGGTCGCGCGGCGGGTGCTCGGGCCACACCCGCAGCGCCTCCAGCAGCGCGTCCTGCAGCGCGTCCTCGGCGGCGTCGAAGTCCTCGCCCCGCCGGACCAGGCCCGCGAGGACCCGCGGGACGAGAGCGCGCAGCGCGCCCTCGTCCAGCCGTCGCGTCGGCTCGTCGATCACGCCGGGTCAGTCGTCCGAGGGCGCCTTGGACATGACCTCCCGGACGTCGATCCACTCGTGCAGCGGCTCGCCGCCCGGGCCGGGCTCCGAGGAGATATAGGCCGCGACCTCGACTGCGCGCTCGTGCGACTCGACGTCGATCATGTACCAGCCCGCCACGAGGTCGCTGGTCTCGGGCAGCGGGCCGTCGGTGGTGACCGGCGCGGCGTCCGGGCCGCCGTAGCGCACCCAGGTTTGCGCCGGCGTGAGCGCCTGCCCGTCGACGTACTCGCCGTTCTCCCTGAGCAGCTCGGCGACGTGCCTGAGGAAGGCGAAGTGCGCCTCCACGTCCTCGGGGGCCCACCGGTCCATCGGGGGGAAGGGATGGTGCGGCTCGGGGCCGCCGCGGTAGTGCTTTAGGAGCAGGTACTTCGGCATGGGGTCTCCTTGATTTCGTGGGCCGCGCCTGTCGTGGCCCTTCACCTGGTGAGCGGAGCCGGTCGGAGCTTCTCGACACGGATCACTCCTCCAGCTGGGTCGCCCGGTCCAGCCGGGCCGCCGATCTCCACCACCCTGGTTGTTGCCGTGCGCGCCGGCTGCCGCCCGGCGACTACCAGATCACAGGCAAATCCGGCGCCACGATGCTCGCGACACTGCTCGCACCATAGGTAGTACGCGCCGCAGCAGGGCGTGCCCCGACTCGGCGGTCAGTCCTTCGTCCGACCTCGACCCAGAACTCGATGCTCTCGCGGAATCGCATGCCACGAGTCTCGCGGATGGGGTCAAGGCTCAGCCGTGAAGCCGCGCCGCCGACCCGTCGCATGTCAGCCCGTGCGCTCTTGGCGCCAGAGCGCCAGCCTGGCTGCCGCCCGCTTCATGGCCTGGGGTCGGCGTCGGCCCTCGAACGCGTGCCAGACAACCTCATACAGAGCATGCGCCTCCAGGAACGCCTCCATGTCTTCGACGCCCGGGTCGCCGTAGGCAGCGAGGAGCTCCTCTGTGAACGTGGCGCTCTGCCCGCGAGCCCTGGCGCTCGTCACGAGCCCGGAGATGTCCCACACGACGGGGCCGGCGCATACGTCCTCGAGATCGTTCCAGACCAAACCGCTCTCGGTGTGCAGCAGATTCGACATCGAGGCGTCGCCATGAAGAGCCTGAGCGGGCAACGAGCTCTCGAAGACCGCTGGGGTCAGTGCGTCCAGCCTGGAGCGGAGCCACTCGATGTCCGGCCGCGTCAACGAGGTCGATGGACGCAGCTCGGCCAGCAGGCGCTCGAGCCAGTCCCGCGTCTCGCTGAGCGGTGCCAGGTCACCCGGGAAGTCAGCGAGTGCTGCGTGGAGTCGCCGCAGCGAACGGCCGAGTTCCCGTGGCTCGGGCGGCGGAGCCTGCGCGTCGTGGGGGACGAACTTCCACAGCGTCATCCACAACCCGTCTCGCTCGTGCGGACCCGGCGGCACGATGTCGCTGGGCGGAACCACCAAGTCACTCCGCTCGGCCACGAAAGCCCCGACGGCCAGCTCGCGCGCCAGCCATTGCTCGACGTCATCGTGCAAGACCGCCGTGCCGGTCATGACCCGCGCCACAACCGGCGCGGGCTTCAGATGCACCAGCACGTTGCTGCCCGCGGCGATCCGCACTGCCTGCTCATAGGCCAGGCCGTGCTCACGTGCCACGGCCTGCGCGGCCGCGAGCGCAAAGGCTTCGCCGGCCTTGTCGTTCGTCACGGCGGCAGAAACACCGTCAGAACGCTTGCGAGCCGGAAGCCCCGCTCGAACCTCCTGAATTCGCGCCCCTGGCGGCGTAGCAGCCGCGGCCGCGTTCGCCGCGGCAGCGCGGCGATCCGCCGCAGCTCACGCGCCGTGCCGCGCTCGTCGGCGACCGCCGCGCCGGGGACCGCCGGCGTCGCGAAGGCACCGGCAAACGAGGCGACGAATCTCACAAGCGCGACGGTATCCGACGCGCCGCGACTCTGGATCGCTGCGATTGCGGCACGACCCTGCCGCAGTGACCAGCCCGCTGGGAGCGACGGCCGCCCGCCCGACGCGCCGGGCGGTTACGCTGCCGGCGTGGAGCGCGTAACCGGCATCGGCGGGTTCTTCTTCCGCTCGGACGACCCCGCGGCGCTCGCGTCCTGGTATGAGGAGCGGCTCGGCGTGACGGGGGTGCCCGCCAGCTACGACGATCAGCCCTGGCAGCAGCAGGCCGGCGTGACCGTGTTCGCGCCGTTCCCGCGCGACGCCCCGATGATCGGGCCGCCCGACCACTCGTGGATGATCAACTTCCGCGTCGATGACCTGGACGCGATCGTCACCCAGCTGCGAACGGCAGGCGAGGCGGTGGACGTCGACCCGCAGCGGTACCCGAACGGCCTGTTCGCCCAGCTCTCGGACCCGGAGGGCAACCGCGTCCAGCTCTGGCAGCCGATGAGCCCCGCGTAGCGCACGGGTCACCACGCGGCCGCCCGGTGCGCCGCGCCTGCGGTAGCCCCTTAGGATCCGGGCGTGCGGACGGTCGCCACCATCGGCGTTTACGGCTTCACGGCTGAGATGTTCCTCGCGCGTCTGCGCGAGGCCGGCGTCGGCGTGTTGGTGGACGTGCGCCAGCGTCGCGGAGTGCGTGGCAGCGAGTACGCGTGGGCGAACTCCACCCGGCTGCAGGCCGCGCTCGCCGAGGCTGACATCGAGTACCGCCACCGCAAGGAACTGGCTCCCACCACCGAGTTGCGCCAGCTTCAGTACCGCGAGGACGACCGGCAGGGAGTCGGCAAGCGTTCGCGCACACAGCTTGCGCGCGAGTACCGCGATCGCTACATCGCGGAGATCCTGGACCGCGCGGACCTCGATGCCGTTGTAGCCGAGTTTCCGACCGACCGGGCGACGGCGCTGATGTGCGTGGAACGCGACCCGGACGCCTGCCATCGCTCGCTGATTGCGGAGCGTCTGGCCGCGCAGTACGGGCTCGAGGAGCTCCACCTACGTCCCAGCTGACCGTCTCAGGGGCTGCGGCTAGCCTCGAACGGGTGCTCCCGAGCTCGCGCGCGCCGGCTCGAGTTGTTCAGTCGCGGGTCGTCAGCGAGTCGATGGCGACGGTGATCGCGAGGACGAGCGGGACGTCCTCGCCTGCTGCGACGTCGACGCCGTATGAGTCACGCACGCGAAACCACTTCTTCGAGATCGTGGCGACCGTGTCGCCGTCGCGCTCGATCTCGTACTCGTGGTCGACGACGTTGCCGCGCGCCTTCATATCGGCGCCGTCCTTGATGTCGATCGCGAACCGATCTCGGATCCCGACCAGGGCCTTGCGGACGGTGGCGGCGGTCTCGCCGTCGCGTTCGATGGCGACCTTGTCGCGGACGGTGAGCTTGCGCTCCTGGACGCGGGCCACCTCGTTTCCCGAGGTGTCCTCCAGGACGAAGGTCTGCCGTACGCGAAGTGCCTTGCCGTTGACTTTGAAGGCGCGTTCGCCCTGGTCGTTCTCGATCCAGAAATCGTCCCCGATCGACAGCAGCTTTTCGCGCATGACATACCGCGCGCCTTCGGGTCCGTCGTCTCTACGTCGCAAGAGCCCCATCTGCACAACCTACTGCCTCATCCTCGCGCCCTCGCGCGGCGTCCACGGGACGCTCAGGAAGCTGCTCGACGACGCGCGCGCATGCACGTCGTCGTCGTCGACCGCGACGCCGCGCTTCCCAACGCCGACGTCGTCCTCTACGACAACGCAGGCGGCAGCTACGCCGCGACCCGTCACCTGCATGCGCCAGCCGCTGCAGGACATGGCCGCTGACGAGCCTAACTGACGCGCTCCGTGACGTTCTGGCGGTTCGGCTCGGGGGTGACTGGCGTAGGGGTTTCAGTCTTCTCGGCTGACGCCTCGAGCGCCTCGCCCGCGCGAACGGGAGCTGGGATCAGCGCTGCGCCAGCGACGATTAGGGCGAACGCGGCAAGGCGCGCGCCTACGACCACGGCGTCGGTGCCGAGGCGGTCGCCGAACACCGCCAGCCCCGCGAGGATTGTGGAGAGGTTCGCGGCGACCGAGGTGACGGCGATCACCGCCACGCCGTCGCCGATCTGCAGGCTCCGAGCCGAGGCGTAGAACGAGAAGACCGCAGCTGTGACGATGATCACGCTCCACGGGCTGAGGAGGCCGGTCGGTCCGACTTCGAGTTCCCCCGAGAGCGCCTTTATGGCCACGTCTGAGATCCCGAACCCGAGCCCTGCGGCAATGCCGAGCAGCACGCCGGGCTGCGCCCGGATGCGCTCGATCAGGTGCGAGAAGACGAGGAGAAGACCCAGGCCGACGGCGATGGCCTCGAAGATGATCATCCCGGCCAGGGAGTAGTCGGCGTTGGCTCCCCCGCCTCCGCCGCCGCCTGTCAGCGTCAGCACGATGAGCGAGACCGCCACCAGGCCGATCCCGATCCACTGGCGACGCCCCAGCTCGAAGCCGAAGAAGCGCTCGGCGAGCACCGCGAGGAAGACCAGACCTCCCGCGAGCACCGCCTGAGCGATCGAGATCGGGGCGAGGCTGAGCGCGGCAACGTGCAGCGCGAACGCCACCGCTGCCACGCCCCAGCCGATGCTCCACCACTTGGAACGAAAGAGATCGATTGCACTGCGCACCGGGTGGCGCATGTCGACGTCAGGAGCGGCAACCGCCCCCCTGTGCTTGAAGAGGAACGCCAAATTCGTTCCGAGCGCGGACAGCAGCGCACAGATGAGGCCGACGCCGACTGCCAGCGAGACGTCGCTCACCGCGCGCGCATCCTCCGAGTGTTCATCGCGCGCAAGATCGTTACCGCCCGATGGAGGCGAGCGTCTCGTCGACCGGCGCGTTTTCGTCGTTGTGGCACGGCTGGCCGGCGTTCGCGGCGGTGACTCTCAGCTGGCCTTGCGTGTCGGCGTGGGCATCCGGTCATCTCGCGGCGCCGCGCGCGGACTGCCGGCGGTGTGCCGGGATAGCTCGCCTGGAACTCGATGGCCATCGGCCCAGTGTGCCTACCCGCGCGCGGCCCTCGGTTGACCGGCGGCGGCCGGCGCGCGCTGGGCTGGCGTCAGGCATGAGACGTGAAGGTGGCGCCGTTTGTAACCTCATGCCAAATCCGACGCTGTAATCCTTGGTCTGAGGCGGGTTGAACTGACGGGTCTTCGAGCATGCTTATAAGCGTGAACTCGCAACCTGATCCACATCCCAGCGCCTCGGCCCTCGAGCGCCGCATCACCGTCGTCGCCGTCGTCCTGCCCTTTGCCGGCTTCCTGGCGGCGTTGTGGCTGCTTTGGGGTGGCGCTGTCACCGCTCGCGACCTTCTGATCCTGGCCGTCGCCTACGTGCTCGTCGGACTCGGCGTGACCGTCGGCTTCCATCGCATGCTCACCCATCGCTCCTTCGAGGCCAAGCCATGGCTGCGCGCGACGCTCGCGATCCTGGGTTCGATGTCTGTGCAGGGCGCGGTCATCCATTGGGTCGCCGACCACCGTCGCCATCACACCTTCACCGACGAGGAGGGCGATCCGCACAGCCCCCACACGCACTCGGGTGAGGGCTGGCGGGGCGTATTCACGGGCCTCTGGCACTCGCACATGGGATGGCTGTTCGAGGACCAGCACTCCTCCGCGCGGCGCTACGCGCCGGACCTGCGCAAAGACCCTGTCATCCGTCGCGTCGACAAGCTGTTCCCGCTCTGGGTCGCACTCGGGCTCGTGATCCCCTTCCTCGCCGGGCTCGCGCTCTCGGGCGGCTCGGTGCTCGCCGGCCTGACCGCCTTCGTCTGGGCGGGGTTGGTGCGCGTGTTCCTGCTCCATCACGCCACCTGGAGCGTGAACTCGATCTGCCACATGTACGGCCGCCGGCCCTTCGCCACCTCGGACGAGAGCCGCGACAACTGGCTCGTCGCGCTCGTATCGCTCGGCGAAGGCTGGCACCACAGCCACCACGCCTTCCCGACCTCGGCGCGCCACGGCCTCCGGCGCACCCAGATCGACCCGTCCTACGCCGTCATCCGCATCCTCGAGCGCCTCGGGCTCGTCTGGAACGTCAAGCAGCCGCGCGCCGAGCAGATCGCGGCCAAGCAACAGGACCCGGGCATGACGCCGCTCGCCGCCGCCAACCGCAGCGCCGCCTGAGCAACCGCGCGCAAAGCCCGACCGCGAAGTACAGCGCGCGGCCGCTGTCGCGGACAAGGCCTGTGCAACGGTTTTCGAGGACTGCACGATGGTCCCTGGAGACGATTTCGCGCGGGTCGTCCTTCACGGCGGGTCGGTCGTCGTTGTAGCCTGCCGCCGGTTCCGGTACTTCGCACTACCTCCCTCGACGGGACCGTGATCGCCTACGAGGCGGGCGGCTCAGGTCCGTCGCTGGTGCTCGTGCACGGGGCGTTGTCGGACCGGCGGCACGCGTTCGGCACGGTGCGCCCACTGCTCGAGCGCCGGGCCACGGTGTACGCGCTCGACCGTCGCGGCCACGGCGACAGCGAGGACGCCCCCGGGTACGCGCCGCGGTGCGAGTACGAGGACGTAGCCGCGGTGGTGGCGGCCGTGCCGGGACCGGTCGATCTGATCGGGCATTCCTTCGGTGCCCTGTGTGCGCTCGAGGCGGCGCGTGCGGCCGCCAAGGTCCGCGGGCTGGTGCTCTACGAGGGAGTGCCGCGCGACGGGCGGACGATTAGCCCGGACGGTCTGGCCGAGCGCGTGGACGCGCTGGTGCGCGCGCGACGGCCGGAGGCGGCGCTCGACGTCGTCCTTGCCGGGATCGAGCACCACGGGCCGGCTCAGCTGGCCCGGGATCATCGGGCTGCGAGCTGGTCGGCGTCGGTGGCGGGCGTGGCGGTGCTCGACCGCGAGCTCCGGGTCGAGAACGAGTACCGGTTCGCGCCCGAGCGCTTCGCCGACATGACCGCGCCGACGCTCGTGCTGGCCGGCGCCGAGAGCGCCCCCTCGGTTCGCGCCGACGCGGAGGCGGTGGCAGCCGGTCTCCCCGACGCCCGCCTGACGCTGCTCGCCGGACAGCGCCATGGTTGCCTGCACCGTGCGCCCGAGCTGTTCGCAGACACCGTCCTGGACTTCCTCGGCCACTCCGTCCGGGTCAGGACCTGAGCGAGAGGGTGAGGGTGTCGCGGTCGCCGTTTCCGGTGCGGGTCATGGGATGCCACCTGCGTGGCGGAGCTAGGCGTGGAGCTCCACCTTGAAGGGGGCGTCCGGGCCAAGGGCGTGCGCGCCGACCGGGATCGGCACGCCGCCGTGCAGCCCTCGGCGGGTGTGGACTGACGCGGTGATCGCCTCGGGTCGCGAGCTCGCCAGTTCGTGCAGGTGCGGCGGGACCGGGAAGGCGGCCTTCGACTCGAGGTGCAGCCGGCAGTTGGCGCAGCCCGCCACATGCCAGCGGCTGAGCACCGCCTCGTATCCGATCAGCTGCTTCTCGCCGCCGATCTCGGCGTGGGCGACGATCACGAACGAGCCGGCGATCCGGCCGCGGTTGATGCCGCGCACGTGGACGACCGGGCCCGGCTCGTGCGGCTGGATCGGCACCGTGGGATCGGCGTACTGGTCGAGCGATCCCGGCCCGAACTGGTAGCCCAGGTTGCCGATGTCGACGACGTCGCGCGAGGTGATCGCGCGCCCGGCCGGCCCCTCGCCGGTCCGGAACGGGTTCAGCGGCGAGTCCATGCTCAGCTGCTCGTTCTGGCCGCGCCCGGCCGGCGTCTGGGCGCCCGGCGGCGTGGCGATCGCGCCCGGGTCGGCCGGGTCGATGTCGAACCACTGCGTAGCGCCGTGCCGGCGCTGCCAGGTCCAGAAGACGTAGTCGATGAAGGAGTGGTGGAAGAAGAAGACCGGGTCGAGGGCAGCGGTGTCGTTCTCTCCCATGTCGCCGTTGGCGCCCGGGAGGAGCGAGCGCGAGTAGCCCGGGATGTCGACACCGCCGATCGCCACATGGATGTTGTTGTGCGGGTTCTCGAGCGCGAAGACGAGCGGCCCGTTCGTGTGGGCGGCGTTCCATGCATTCTGGGATGTGGTGTTCGAGAAGAGCGTGTAAGCCGGGGTCAGCAGCGACAGGAGGAACTTGTCGTAGTCCAGGCCCTGCGGGTCCCATGGCCGCGTGGGCTTGTACGGCTTCGCTGTGAGCCATTTGACGACGATTTCGTTGAGGTCCTTGGTGTTCTGCTCGTCGTCGGTGTACTTGGCGTTGTGCTTCCCGGTCACGGCCGTGTCGCACGGGTTCCCCACGAGCCCGGAGAGCGGGTAGCGGACCGTCGAGTAGCCCGCGGGCTTGGAGTACACGGAGGTGTCGCCCGTCACCTCGTTGGCGACCTGGTCGTCGATCGCAACGGGCAGCGAATACGACTTCAGCGGGTTCGGGATCGTTGTGCCGTCCGCGAACGTGTAGGTCGGGTCGGTGAACACGCCCGGCACGCCCTCCTTGCGCGCCCGCGGATCGCACTCGTCCCAGAAGGGCTGCATCACGCCCTCGCAGCCCGGGATGCTCTGCAGCGCCTTCTCCAGCCTGTGCAGGTAGGCGCGATGCCAGGTCGGGAAGAGCACGGTGCCGTGCTCGCAGTAGCCGCCCCACCAGGTCTGCCCGTCGGTGGTGCCCGCGCCTCGGAAGGGCTCGCCGTGGAAACCGCCGATCACGAAGAACGAGTTCGGGTCGTCCGGGTCGAGGTCCTGAATCCCCTTCCATGCCGTCATCAGGGCGTCGAGCGCTTCAGGCCTGCCGTTGTCGCGCTCCTCGACCAGGTCGTAGATCGACCGGCGGGTGCTGAGGGTGTCCGGCTGGCTCACTATCAGCGTCTCCTAGGCGAAATGAAGGAGAATCCAGACTACTCGACTTGTCGCCATCAGTCCGCGCTCCCACACTGGCTGACGCCCTCGCGGTCGCCGTGCGGGCGGGTCACGCTCGAGCTACGTCGCGTCGGCGGCCACCGCGGCCGGCGCGCGCACGACCCGCACGCCGAACGGCTCGCTGCGCCCCTTGAGCATGAGCTCGCGACGCTCGACGCCGTCGGGCGCCTCTCGCACAGCCTTCCAGGTCGCGTCGCTCACCAGCGCCTCTCCTGCGCCCGCCGACGAGCCGAGCCGCGCCACGGTGTTGACCTCCATGCCGATCGCGCGCACGTCGGCGATCCCCTCGTCGGCGCCCATCACCGTCCCGATGTGGACTACGCCGGTGTGGACGCCGACGCCGAACGGCAGCCCGCACTCCGTCGGGTCGAGCGCGACGAGCCGCTGCGCGGCCTCGAGCGCGCGCTCGGCGTGGATGGGGGCCCGAGAAGCCCGGGGGGTAGAGGCCGACGACCTCGTCGCCGACCACGTCGATGATGAAGCCGTCCGTGTCCACCAGTATGTGCGTGACGGCGGCGTAGTACTGGTTCATGCGGCGGCTCAGCTCGGTGGCGCTGATGCTCTCGGAGAGCGGCGTCGAGCCCCTCACGTCCGCGAAGATCATCGACATCTCCACCTCGGCGCCGCCCGGGAAGGCGCGGATGAACTGGTCGCACTTGCTGCAGTAGCGCGGGTTGCGGTTCGACGGACGCCGGCCGCGGAGCCCCATCACGAACCCGCCGGGGCCCTTGAACGGGACAAGGCACAGCTTGCACCGCGGCGGCGAGGGCAGCCGCGTGTGCAGCCGGTGCTGCTTCACGAGCTCCGGGTGACCCGTCGCGAAGATCGTGTACCAGAGTTCCTCGTTCTCGGGCATCTGTGCAGCTCCCGTGGTCACGCTCCGACGCGGGCCGGTTCCGGCAGGACCTCCGCGACCGCGGCGAGCACGGCGCCGCGCAGCACCTGCATCAGCGTCGGGATGAAGTTCCCCGCGGCGGTGTCCGTGAGCCACGGGTCCATGGTGGTCGAGATGAGGAACGCGATCGGGGTGTCCGGCGAGCCGGTCACGCCGAGCCGGCCGCGGAAGTCCTCGACGATCTCGGTGCCGTAGACGGCCGGGTCCAGGTCCGACGAAGTCACGAACATCTTCGTGTCGGGCACCTTCTCGGGATCCGCGCTCAGGCTGAGCTTCGTATAGATCGCGTTGTTGAGCGCGTTCAGCTTGGCGACGTCCTGGTTGCGCCTGCCGTTGACGAGGAAGTTGAACGCATAGCTGACGATGTTCTGGTCGGACCCGAGCTCGCGGAACAGCTTCATGGTCGCCGCGTCGGCCAGGATCTCGTCGTTGGTGCGCTCGGCGATCTGCGTGCGGATCTTCTCCAGCTGGGCCTGAACCTTGGCCGGCGGTTCGCCCGCGCGCACGGCGGGCAGCCGCTGGATCGTCTCGATGACGAACGTGTCGTCGTCCTCCGGCAGCGTGACGAGCGCCGAGTACAGGCGCTTGGAGTTGAAGAGCGTCCGGCCGAGGATCTTGCCGTAGCCGCTCTGATCGGTGCTGATCACCCGGTGGCTGAGGTACACGGCCGCTGCGGCGGCGCCGGGCTTGGATCCCTCGACCCCGTAGACGCCCACGGTCGGATCCACCCCGCCGTGGTAGACGACCGGCGCGGTGAACGCCACGAGGTTGCGCATCGCGGAGTTGCGGTAGCAGAGCCCGCCCGCCGGATATGGGATGTAGCCCGCCTTGTGCGGGTCGATGGTGATCGAGTCGGCGCTGCCGAACGCCTTGTACTGCGTCTCGACGTACGCGCTCATCGTCATCGCCGGGGTGTACTGCCGGACGTCGCGCGGGTCACCCTCGGGTGCGGGATCGCCGCTCGGAGCCGGCCGCAGGATCGAAGCGAAGTATCCGCCCCAGGCGGCGTCGACGTGGATCGGGAACTCCATCCCGGAGCCGCGGTACTCCTCCCGGACCGCCACGATGTCGGCCAGTGGGTCGACCGCGCTCTCCTCCGTGCTGCCCGCGACGGCCACGACCTGGATCACCGGGACCTTGTTGCCCAGGCAGCGGTCCAGCGCCTCGCGGAGCTGGGCGATGTCCATCCTGGCGTCGAGGTCGACGGGGATCGAGATGAGGTTCGACGAGCCGAGCCCGAGCAACGCCGCGCCCTTGGGCCACGAGTAGTGGCGGCTGCCCGGCACGATCACGACGCCCGGCGTAAAGCTCGCGAAGCCCAGGTTCTGGATCGAGTAGTCCTGCAGTACCGCCTCGAGCGTCGCGGTGTCGATGCCGAACTGCGTCTGGATCGCGGTGGGGTAGGCGAGGATCTCGTCGGCGCCCAGGTTCAGCAGTCCCCAGTCGTCGAGGCTCACGAGTTGCGCGCTCGAGCCGTCGGGCAGGCGCGTCGTGAGCCCGCGCGCCGCCTTCAGCCGGGCGTCGCCCTTCAGCGCGGCGGCCAGCGCGACCGGGAAGTACTTGAGGTTGCGGGCCGCCCACATCGACTCGATGTTGGCCACGCTCCCATCGCACGTGATGTGCCCCCACGGCACCGGCGGACCCGAGGCGTCCGGGACGGCGTCCACGGGCGGGACGGTGTAGCCGAGCATCGCGCACAGGTCGCGCCCGACCTCCATCTCGAGCAGCGTGGTCACCGGCGAGGCCTCCGCCGCCACATTGTTCTGGTCGTAGAGGATCGCCGCGAGGTAGCCGAGCACGGCCGGGAGCGTGACGTCCCACAGCATGTGTGCCTGGTAGCGGTAGCTCGAGAAGGGCACCGATCCGTGGAGCCGCTCGAGCAGGTCGTTCAGGCTCGTCTCGAGCTGCTGCACCCCGGCCCGGTAGGCGGGCGTCTTCTTGATCTCGTCTGTCACCCACAGCGGGTCATTCGGCTCGTAGGCGAGGCGATCCGCGGCGTGAGCCTTCAGCGCCGTGGCGGCCAGGCGCGTGAGGACGTCCGCGTTCTCGGCCTTCGGCCCGAGGAACCACGTCGCCAGCGAGTCGGCTCCCGGGACGTCGAGCCGGAGCCCGTCGTCGGTCCGGAACCGGCGGTCGAGTGCGTCGTGGAACTCGCTCATGTCTGACACGGGTCCTTCGCGTTGGTGACCTTGGTGCTGAACCACAGACTGCGGTCTATGTCGAGCGGGAAGGTCGCCGGCTGGCCGCAGTACTGCACCTTGTAGGCAGGGTTGAGCAGGGGCGAGGAGCAGTACACCGGGGCGCCGGGCGGCGCCGGCGGCAGCGCGGGGAAGTTCACGTGGACGCCGGCCTCGAGCAGCGGCTCCGGGAGCCAAGGGGGCGCTTTCGAGAGCGTCACCACCTCGTCGTAGTCCGGCTCATGCGTCTGGTAGTGGGTCAGGTGCGCCTCGTCGCCGGACCCGAACAGCATGTAGGTCAGCGTCTGCGCGGGATTCAGCTGCAGGTCGAAGTGCCGGTAGTCGACGACGCGCTCGACGGTGACGGGCGTGTCCGCGACGATCGGCTTGATTCCCTTCCAGGGCCACACCTTGTACGTGTGCTTGATGGGGATGCCGGCCCAGATCGATGCTCTGAACGACGTGCGTGCGCCGATCGCCAGGTCCGGGATCGTCATGAGATCGGACTCGACATTGCCGAGGAAGTACGTCTCGTCCGGGTGCTGGCGCTGGTCGGCCTGCCAGGCCTTGAGCGCCTCCGGCGTGAGGCTGGCGCGGATCACGAACTCGAACTCGTGCTCCTCCATATGCAGCATCGTGAGGTGGCAGAGGAACAGCGTCTTCTTGCCGGCCATCACGAAAGCGTGCTGGGACGCCTCGTAGGGGATGGAGCCGTCGGTCTTCATGCCCGGCATTCCTTGCATGTCCCGCATGACCCTCCTTGGGTGCGCCACCCGGCCGCGGGACAGCGCAATTGATTGCCACCGGTGCGGCGATCCTACCTGCGGTCAGGGATCCCGAGCAAGCACGAGATGAAAGCGCGCGCAAGGAGGACGGCTGCTCGCCTGCGCACACCGCCGAGGGCATGACGCGGACCGTCCCCTGCCACTCCCTCGATCGTGCGCTGAGAGACAGACCCGCCGCCACACCGATGGGGAGGGCCTCACTGCGCCGCCACGGGCACCGGCTTCTCCTCTGCCGCGGCCGCCGCCGCTGCGTCACGATCGCGGAACCACTGCTCGCCCTCGATCGAGAAGTTCGGGACGAGCCGGTCGAGCCAGCGCGGGAACCACCAGTTGGCCTTGCCGACGAGCACCATCACCGCGGGCACGAGCAGGCAGCGCACGATGGTCGCGTCGACCGCGACGGCGACGCCCATCCCGACGCCGAACTGCTTGACCGTGGGGTCGCCGTTGATGATGAAGGCGAAGAACACGCTCACCATGATCAGCGCCGCCGAGGTGATCACGCGCCCGGTGGTGCCGACGCCGGCGATGACCGATCGCTTGTTGTCGCCGCTCGCGAGCCAGTGCTCCCGGATGTGGGTCATCAGGAACACCTCGTAGTCCATCGAGAGCCCGAACAGGATCGCGAACATCATCAGCGGCACGAACGAGACGATCGGCACCTCGCCCTCGAGCCCGACGAGGCCGGCGCCCCACCCCTTCTCGAACACGGCGGTGACGACGCCGAACGCGGCGCCGATCGAGATGAGGTTCATGAGCCCGGCTGTGAGCGGGATGACGATCGAGCGGAACGCCAGCAGCAGCAGCACGAAGCTCAGGGCGACGACGACGGCGATCGTGAGGATCAGGCGGCTGCTGATCTCGGACGCGAGGTCGACATAGCCGGCGGTCTGGCCGCCGATGTTGACCGTCATGTCATTGCCCTTCTCGGCCTTCGGGATCGTGGTGGCGCGCAACCGGTCGACCAGATCCGCCGTCGCCTGGTCGGAGGGATCGGTCGTCGGCGTGGCGTTGAGCACCGCAGCGGTGCCGTCCGAGTTCACGAGCGGCTCGGAGACCTTCTTCACGCCTGACGCCTTGGCGATGTCCTTCTTGAGGTCCTGGAGACGCGGATCGGTGGCCGTCTGATCGAGCTTCTGACGCTGCGTCTTCGACTGCTGCTCGATCTTGTTGATCTGCTTGTCGAGCTGCGGCTGGACCTGGGACTGAGCCTCCGCCTGCGCCTGCGCAGGCGGCATGCCCTGCGCCTCGAGCTGGGCGGCGATCTGCTGCTCCTGCTGAGCTGCCTGCTGGTTGGCCTTGTCCTTCTGGTCCTGCTCCTGATTGGAGAGCTTGTTGAGGTTCGCCTGGTCGGCCTTGGCCGGTTTGCGCGACATGTCGACGCTGACCAGGAGCGGGCCGTTGGTGCCTGCGCCGAAGCCGGCCGTCATCCCGTCGGAAGCACGCCGCGCGTCGGTGCTCTCGGGCATCGCGCGGTTGTCCTGCTGGCCCAGGTAGAGATCGAGCGTCGGCAGCGCGAGGACCGCCAGCACGACGATCGCGACCAGCGCGCACGGCACCGGGTGACGGGCGACGAAGCCGCCCCAGCGCAGCCAGCCGTGCGGATGATCGTCGGCTTTGCCATGCGGCATCGGGATCCGGAGCCTGTCGATCCCGTCGCCGACGAGTCCCAGGACCGCGGGCAGCAGCGTGATCGCTCCGAGCACGGCGACTGCGACGACCATGGCAGACGTGTACCCGAGCGTGGTGACCAGCGGAATGCCGACCACGGCGAGCGACAGCAGCGCGACCATCACCGTGGAGCCCGCGAACACGACGGCGCCGCCGGAGGAGGCCACCGCGCGCGCGATCGATTCTCGCGTCTCGATCCCGGCCCCTCGTTGCTGGAGGTGCCGTGTGACGATGAAGAGCGCGTAGTCGATCCCGACTCCGAGGCCGATCATCGTCGCCAGGGTCGGCGCGACCGTCGGCACGGTGGCGACGTGGCTGAGCACGGTGATGATCGAGAGCCCGCAGACCAGCCCGATGATCGCCGTGAAGATCGGCAGGCCCATGGCCACGACCGTGCCGAACGTGAACAGCAGGACGATCACCGCCATGCCGAGGCCGATGATCTCGCTGGAGTGCGTGTCCGGCTTGGAGACCTTCTGGCCGAGATAGCCGCCGAAGCCGACCTCGAGGCCGGCGTGGCGCGCCGGGTCGGCGAGCGCGACGATCCGGTTGGCATCGTCCAGCGTGAGATCGCTCGAGCTCGGGCGCAGGTTCAGCGCGACGTAGCCGATCGACTCGTTCTTCGACAGCTGACCGGAGCTCCCGCTCGCCAGGGGGCTGCTCGCGCTGCGGATGTCCGGATCGGCCTTGAACGCCTTGACCGTGTCGTCGATCGGCGTCTTGAACTTCGCCGCGCTGATCTTTTTGCCGTCCGGCGCCCGCAGGACGACGGGGTTCATGCCGTTCGCCTGCGACGGGAACCGCTGCTCCAACAGGTCGGTCGCCGAGTTGCTGTCGGTGCCGGGCAGCGTGAGGTTGTCGCTGACGTTCGGCCCGAGCGCGCGCGACCAATGCGCGAGCCCGACGAAGATGAGCAGCCAGACGGCCAGCACGATCCAGCGGTGCCGGACGCAGAACCGGCCGAGATGGAACAACGCCTTGGTCATGAGGCCTTCCCCTTGGTCACCATCATTCGGCCGCAATCGTCTGCGCGACCACGACCGCCCGCAAGAGGGGGGACCCGCGTGTTTCCCCTACGGTTTTTGCGGCACGCCGACGCGGTCGTCGATGGCCTCCGCGAGCTGGAACCGGGAGCGGATTCCGAGCTTGTGGTACGCGCTGCTGAGATGACGCTCGACCGTCTTCTCGGTCACGAACAGCGCCTGGGCGACCTCGCGGTTCGTGTGCCCGTCGACCGCCTGACGGCACACGCGCCATTCCGCCGCCGTCAGCGCCTGCGGCCCGGTCAGCTCCATCCGCGCGCGGCGCCCCGGTCCCGCCTGCAGCTCGGCCCGGGCCCGTTCGGCCAGCGCGACGGCGCCGCAGTCGTCGGCGAGCTGCATCGCCCGTCGCTGCGCGTCGCGGCCTTCGCGACGTCGCTGGGCGCGGCTCAGGGCTGCGCCGAGATCGGCGAGCGCGTACGCCAGTTCGAGCCGCGCGTCGCTCGCCTCGAGCACCGACACGGCCTCCTGCAGCAGCGCCGGCCCTTCATCGCCGCCGATCGCCGCCGCGGCGGCGCGCAGTGACCGTCCCAGCATCCCGGGCGCGCCGTCGCGCCGGGCCATGGCCAGGTGCTCGCGGGCGAGCCGGGCGGCGGCCTCCTTCTCGCCCAGCACGGCGAGCGCCGGCGCCGCGTACGCCTGCCACTCGCTCGGCCATGACACGCGGAGCGTCTCGAGCCGCCGGCCACACCACAGCAGGTCCGCGACGCCCGCCTCGACGTCGCCCTTGGCGATCCGCAGCCGCCCGCGGGCGATCAGGAACTCGGCGATGTACAAGCGATCCTCGGCGATCCCCAGCGCCTCGGCCCTCGCCGCCAGCTCGGCCGCGGCCTCCAGCGCGCCGCGCTCGATGTCGACGACGATCGCCACGGCGAGCAGCTGCAGCACGGCGAAGTGCCGTTCGTCGACGAGCCGCAGACCCGTCTCGGCTTCGACTTGGGCGTCCTTGAGCGCGCCCTGCGCGAGCGCGATCGCGGCGCGCTGCCCGTGGACGACCCCTTGGCGCGCGGCGTGGCCCTCACGGCGCGCGCTCTCCAGCGCGACGTCGAGCAATCGCAAGGCCAGGTCGTGTCGCTCCCCGAGCCGGAGCGTAATCAGCGCCAGGAAGCCGGCGCCCCCCGCGGCGGACGGGGGGAGACCGGTTGTGAGCGCGGCCTGCACCTCCTCGGCGGCCGTCACGGCCGAGCCTCCCGCGGCGAGCCGCTCCTGGGCCTCATGGATCCGCGCGACCGCCTCGAAGCCGGGATGGCCGCGCGCCTGCTCGGCGAAGGGCTGGAGGTGCTCACTGCGGCGGGCGCGCAGCGGCACGACCCCGGTCGTGACGATCAACAGCTCGGACTTCAGCTCGAGCGAGCGCTCCGGGTCGAGCGGCCGGAGCTCCTCGCCGAGCGAGGCCAGCGCGTCGACGGCGGCCTCCGCCGAGCGGCCACCCGACACGATCGCGCAGCGCCCCAACATGGACGCCGCGCCGGCTCGGGTCGTCAGATCCGCGCCCGAGGCCAATGCGGCGCGCAGATGCTCCTCGGCCGCCTCGAACTGCATCGCGTAGACCTCGTAGCGGCCGAGCTCGGCCAGGATCTCGCCGCGCTGCTGCTCGGCCGGCGACTCTGCGAGCGCGCGGCGGAGCCGCTCGGCCGCGGCGCCCGGGGCGCCCCGGCGCGCGGCCGCGGTGGCGGCCGCCCTGAGCGCCTCGACCCTGCCCGGGTCCCCGGTCGCGCCGGTCAGCAGCAGGTGAGCGGTGACTCGCTCGGGCGATGCTCCGGTCGCGGTCAGCGCCTCTGCCGCCGCCGCGTGCCGCGCCTGCCGCTCGCCCGGCGCGAGATCCTCGTAGAGCGCGGCGCGCACGATGGGATGGACGAACCCCAGGCGCGTTTGCCGGACGAAGATGTCGGCCCGGACGAGGTCGTCCGCCGCTGCGGCGGCGGCGTCCTCGTCGAGCCCTGACACCTGACCGGCGAGCTGCAGCTCGGTGTCGTCGCCCAGGACGGCGACGGCTCTGGCCAGTTCGTTCGCCGGCGCGCCGAGCGTGGCGAGCCGATGCAGCACGAAGCGGCGCACGGCCGCCGGGCCGACCGCCTGGATATCGCCGGCGGCGGCGGCCGACGGCTCGATCCCGGCCGCTTCGAGAGCGGTGAGCAGCTCGCGCAGGAACAACGGGTTGCCGCCGGTCGCCGTATGGCATGCGCGGCAGAACGTGTCCTCCGCGTCCGCGCCCAGGCGCTCCCGCGTGAGCGCCACTGCGGCGGACTGGCTGAGCGGCCGGGGATACAGCACGACAGCGGCAGCACGCGACGCCACCTGCCCCCACACCGACCCGGGCTCGTCCGCCGGTGGCCGTCCGGCGAGCAGCATGGCGACCGGCAACCCCTCGATGCGTTGCGCCAGGTAGGAGAGGAACCGCAGGGAGTCGTGGTCGACCCAGTGGCAGTCATCGACCAGGACCAGCAGCGGGGCCCGATCGGCGAGATTGACCACGAGCCAGTAGAGGCTGTGGAGCGCTTCGAAGCCCCCCGCGTCGGCCGCCCACGCCTGACGCTCGTCGCGCTCGAATAGGCGCGCCGCGGGGCCGGCCGCGCCGGCGAACGGATCGGGGCCGGCGGCGATCACGGGCTCGAGCAGCTGGCGTACCACGCCGAACGCGAACGGCTGCTCGAGCTCCGAGCCCCTCGCCTCCAGCGGCATCAGGCCGGCGTGCCCGGCCGCCGCACGCGCCTCGCGCGACAGCTCGGTCTTGCCGACCCCGGCCGGCCCTTCGATCAGGATGAGCGCGCCCTCACCGGCGCGAGCGCGGACGAACCCTTCGCTGCAAATCGCCAGCTCACGCTCGCGCTCGAGTAGCGCTGCGACCGTCCTGGGCGGCACCCTGGCGACGATACACGCGCGGCCGAAATCCACGGGGAAACCCTCGGGGATCCTCCCTTGCGCCCGCGACCGCGCCCGCTCATGGTGCCGACCGGTGACCGGCGTGACCGACCTCAACAAGCGAAAGGTTCGACTGTTCATCGAGGCGGTCTGGAACGAGGGACGCGTCGAGATGATCGACGAGCTGGTGGCCGACGACTACGTGGGCCGCATCCCTTGCCTCGCCGGCAGAGTCCTCGGGCCACACGGTCTGCGCCGGCTCGTCGTCGGCCGCCGCCGGGCCCATCCCGACCTACACGTCAAGATCGAGGACCAGATCGCCGAGGAGGACCGGGTCGTGACGCGGTGGCGGGCGACCACCACCGCGCCGGCCGCCCGCGACGGTGGCGCCCCTACCGGCCGCGCGCAGTGCTACGCGGGCATTTCGATCATCCGGCTCCTGGCCGGAAAGCAAGTCGACTCGCACACCGAGTACACGGACCTGACGCCGCACGTGCCCCACCGGCAGGTGCGATCCGCCGGGCCCGGATCGTCCGCCGCTATGAGGGGAGAGGTACCGTGACCATCTCACGACTGCGCCATCGTGTCGGTGGTGCCACGCTCGCCGTGGCGCTCGGGCTCGGCCTCGCCTCGGCCGGTGAAGGCTTTGCGGCGGCGGAGGCTCCGCGCCAGGTACCGGCGGGGTCGGCGTTGAAAATCGTCACCCCGGGCCCCGGCTCGGTGATCGCGACGACCCGCTTGCGTGCGGCGCGCTCGGCCGCGGTTCCTGCGCGGGTCCGGGTGGGCCGCAACCTGCGACGGGTCTCGCTGCGACTGAACGGACGGAAGGTCTCGTCGCGGCGCGCGGCACGGCCGCGTGCTCGTCGCGCGGCTGTCGGCCGCCGACGGCCTGCGTCCTGGCGTCAACCGGCTGCGCGTCGAGGCCACGAGGCGCCGTGCCAAGGTCCCTGTGAACGCGGTGTCGCAGTTCACCGTGACGTACCCGAGCGCA
The DNA here is from genome assembly GCA_963849695.1 of uncultured Solirubrobacteraceae bacterium. Classification (GTDB taxonomy): domain Bacteria; phylum Actinomycetota; class Thermoleophilia; order Solirubrobacterales; family Solirubrobacteraceae; genus DASSUW01. The sequence goes on along the minus strand of CAWKIT010000015.1, from coordinate 32,192 downwards.
CGCCTGGTCCGGCTATCGCCGATCGCGACCCGGGCCGCGGTGACCCCGCGGTTGCGTGTGCCCCCGTCCGGCGTGTCGAGCCTGTCGATCGCTCTCAACGGCAGCAGTGTGAAAACGGCGCTGTCCCAGCGGGTCGCGGGGGACCGCTCCAGGCGCCTGGAGCTGTCCGCGGCGAACGGGCTGCGCCGGGGGCGCAACACGCTCAGCGTGCGCGTGGTGATGCGCGACGGCCGGGCGCAGGCTGTACGCAGGGCGTTCGAGCTCGACCGGCGACGCAACCTCGCCGGCCTCCGGTTGCGCGGCGCCGCACGTGTCGGTCGGCGGGTACGTCTCGATGCCGGCTCGTCTCGGGTCGTCACTGGCCGACTGGCCCGGACGACGATGCGCTGGTCGCTGCGCCGCCGGCCGCTCAACAGCCGGAGCACGATCTCGCCGCGCGGCCGGCGCGCGACCTTCACTCCCGACGTGCCCGGCAGGTACCGGATCCGGGTCACGGTCGGCACCGGCGCGGAGGCGAGCTCCGCCACGCTGACCGTCACGGCCACGTATTCGAGCCTGCTCGTACCGCTGAACACCATCGACGATGGAGTCCCGCCGGCGCTGGCCATCGGCGACAGCCGTTATGTGATCAAGTCGTGCCCTCGATGTCTGCCGGAGCCGGTTTCCGCCGGGCTGCAGGTCAACGTGTTCGACCGGGCCAGCTTGGAAATCCTGGCGCAGGATGGATTCGACACCACCAGCGCCGGCATCTCGGCGCTGGGCAGCTTCCTCGAGACCCTGGATGAGACGATGCTCGTGTTCGTCACCCACCCGGCGACCCAGTCCGCCATCGATTACTCGGACCTCGCCGCCCTGAACACGGCCCTCGGCTACATCGGCGGGTCGTTCCCCGGCTACTGGCAACTGGACCAGACGTGTTGGGCCGGGCAGACCGACGTCTGCGACAGCAACAGCGCGACCAAGACCGGCTGGGTCAATCGCGCGACGGCGGCCATCGGCTCGTTCAGCATCGCCGGCGTCCCGGGGATGTCCCCCGGGCAGGCATGGCGGGCGACAGCGGCCCAGAGCCGGTCGGGCGAAGGGCGCATCACCGGGTACCTCACCAAGGGCGTCCCGGCGCAGACCGGCGGCATCAGCAGCTATGTCATCGTCGCCGGTGACGATCAGTTCGAGCAGGTCGACACCTGCGACAGCGGGGGCCCGGCGCAGTGCGTCATCCGGGTCGGGGACCAGACCTTCCCACCCACGCCCGGCGTCAACGGGTTCAACGTGGTGACCCTGGATCGCACCACGCTCGCACCCATCAACCATGTGACGGCCACCACGGTCACCCAGATGGAAGACGCGGTGAGCTATGTGCCCTCGGGCTACCTCCAGGTGGGGCGGCAGCTGGTGCCGAACTCGGTCGACGACCAGAAGGTCGTCGTGATCCAGAGCGTCGGCAACGGCATCCTGCCGTCGAGCACCGACACCATGTATCCCTATATCGACTGGTTCGGCGGCACGCCGGAGCTGTTCAAGGCGGCCAGCACCGGCGGCATCCCGTATGCCATGGTCGGGGTGGCGGACGATCCCCCCTGGCACGGGACGGCGACCGAGTCCAGCTCGATGGTGTCGAGCGGGCAGACAGGCCGCCTGCGGGCCGTGCTGAGCCGCGATCGCGACTCGCTCTACACCCCGTCCGCCGGCGACCCGTACGGGCAGACCAACCTCGACCTCTACAGCACCATCTACCAGGACCCGACGCCGTGGTCCTACGTCGGCGACCCGGCCGTCGCCTACATCGCGACCGCGCTGAGCCTGCCCGCCGACGTCCGGTCGGGCTACACCAACGGCAACGTCGACTTCGCCTCCAAGGCGGCGCTCCTGTCGTCGTTGACCTGCACCGACACGGCGGCCTGCGGGCCGAACTTCGACGCCGTGAAGAAGCAACTGCTGAACGAGTTCGACTGGGTCGAGAGCACCCGCTCGCTGATCGCCAACCTGCAGTACCCGTTCGTCGTCGACCAGCAGTCCCAGCCGCTCAACGTCGAGGACGTCTACAACGAGATCTCGGCAGAAGTGGAGCCGCCGCCCACCAAGGGCACCAGCTTCGACTTCCTGGGGATGTTCCTCGACGTCACCGACCTTGCGGGGGCTGTCGCCTTCGCGGTCGGAGAGGACGACGCCGGCGTGGCGCTCGGGCTGGTCTCGGCCAGCGGCGAGTTCGCAACGGACACCGCGTCCGAGACCAACGGCGACTCCTCCGACACGCTCGAAGACGAGGTCGACGATCTCGACCATCAGCTGGCCGACCAGCAGGTCTCCTACGTCGAGGCGCTCGACCAGCTCGGCGCCATCCTCGTGTCGGACGCCGGCAAGCTGCAGACCGTCGGCGTCTCGGTGGGCACAGACCCGGCATGGAGCTGGACCGAGGGAAGCACGCTGAGCGAGAGCATCACCGCCCTCAACGCCACCAGCCGCGCGTCCAGCTACGCCGCGCTTCTCCCGCCGACGTGGGGCGTCTGGAACCTCAAGGGCTATCGGCCAGAGCCCGCCCACGGCCAACGACGTCAAGACGTATTACTGCGCGGGCTGGTCGAGCGGGCCTGTCGCGATCTGGGCGAAAGCGCTCGACGGCAACCAGCTGCACGCCGTCTACTCGACTGACACGACGGAGGTGTGGACGTTCTCCAACGTCTACAACATCAGCAACGGCGGCTTCAGCGACTCCCCCTACAAGAACGTGACGGTGCCGAGTAAGTCGCTCACCGACAACCTCACCAGCACCAACACGCTCACCGGGGCATTCCAGTATCTGCCTCAGTGGATACGGTCGACCTACAACCCGCCCGGCGGCGTCGACTGCACCCCGATCCCCGGTTACGCCTCGGTCGCCTGGCCCCCGCCGGTCATTCCGAACGCCGACGCGGCCCGCACCCGGTAGGCACACGAGACGTGCCCGGTCCGACTGGGCCGGGCCACGTCTTCGTGCCGCTCAAGCCGACCGGCTGCCGAATCCGACCCGGTATCGGTGGTGCCGATCGCCGCTAGCGATGACGGCTCGGGTCGGGAAGCGCCGGCCCTTCCATGCGCCTGACCCACGTCTGTGAGCTCCGGCGATGGGCGGCGCGCACCGCGCTGAAGGCGCGGCGAGGACGACTGAATGCGTTGCTGCGATACATGGCTGGCCTTTTCCGGGGGGTGTTTCCAGCCAACGACGCCACAGCTTCGCCGCTATTCCCCTGTTGGCTTCCGCGATGATGCAGGCGTGACCACCGCCGACGCAACGCGACTCGCCGTGCTCATCGACGCGGACAACTCGACGGCGAGCGTGACCACCGAGCTGCTCGAGGAGATCGCCAAGTACGGAACGCCGACGGTCAAGCGCGCGTACGGCGACTGGACGACGTCGCACCTCGCGCGCTGGAAGGAGGAGTTGCTGGGCCACGCGATCCAGCCGATGCAGCAGTTCGCGTACACGCGCGGAAAGAACTCGACCGACTCCGCGCTGATCATCGACGCGATGGACCTCCTTTACGCAGGCAACCTGGAGGGCTTCGTCATCGTCTCCAGCGACAGCGACTTCACTCGGCTGGCGACCAGGCTGCGCGAAGCGGGGATGACCGTTTACGGGCTCGGGCGCCGCACCACGCCTGAGGCTTTCGTCGCGGCCTGTGATCGGTTCATCTACCTCGACCTCCTGAGCGAGGAGCCGCAGCCGGCGGCCCAGCCGGCATCCGAAGACGAGCCGCCACCGCCGCCGCCCGACCTCAAGCGGATCCTGTCGACGGCCATCAGCGGCACGTCCAAGGACGACGGCTGGTCCAATCTCGCCGAGGTCGGGTCCTATCTGATCAAGGGTCACGCGGCGTTCGATCCTCGAGACTACGGCCACACCAAGCTCGGCGAGCTCGTCCGCGCCCAGTCCTACGTCGATGTCAGGGACGTGGCCGGCCCGACCGGGCAGAGCCAGCTCTGGGTCCGCCTCAAGCCGACGGAAGCCAAGACGGCGCGAAAGAGATGAGCCGATCCCGCGCCGACGGCGGTCGGCATCATCTGCGGGAGTGACGGTCGGACTTGTGCTCGCCGGCGGCGGCGCGCGTGGCGCGTATGAAGCGGGGGTGCTGGCGGAGCTGCTGCCGTGGCTCGAGGAGCGCGGCGAGCGCCCGACCGTGCTGGTGGGTACGAGCGTGGGGGCGCTGACGGCGGCATTTCTGGCCTCGGTCGCGCACCGGCCCGCGCGCGAGGCGGCCGACCAGCTTCTCGCCCGCTGGGGCGCGGTCACGCAGGAGCGGGTGATCCGGCCGATCCTGCGGTACCAGTCGCCACGGACCCTGCTGCGCTATGTGGCCGAGTTCGCCGGCGTGCCCGTCGTGCGGCTCGAGTCGTTCCTGGATGCCTCGCCGCTGCGGCGCACCGTGCGCGAGTGGCTGGACTGGGAGTCGGTGGGGGCGAACCTGCAGGCCGGCAGCGTCGACGCGCTGGCGGTCGTGGCGACGAGCGCCGCCACCGAGCGTGCGGTCGTCTTCGTCCAGGCGCGTGAGGAGACGCCCGTGCCGGACGCGACGCTCGTGGACTATCTGCCGGGGCCGCTGGGCGACGAGCATGTGCTGGCGTCGGCGGCGATACCGGTCTTCTTCAGCTCCGTGCGGGTGGGAGGTGAGACCGGTGGGGACTGGTTCTTCGACGGCGGCACGCGGCTCAATACGCCGATCAAGCCGGCCCTCGATCTCGGCGTCGACCGCGTCGTCGTGGTCGCCACGCACGCCCCCTTCCCCGGCCCCGAGCTCGAGCCGGCCGAGGGCGGGCGCGCGAGCCCGGATTTCGCGGACGGCATGCTCGAGCTCGTACTGGCGACCCTGGTGGATCCGCTCATCCAGGACCTGCGCAACCTGGGCAAGATCAACCTGCTCGCCGAGAGGCTCGGACCCGAGAGCGCGCAGCCGTACCGCGCCGTGCCCTACCTGTTCGCCGGCCCGCGCGACGCCGGGCGGCTGGGCCGCATCGTCGCCGACGTCTACGCGCGGCACTTCGCAGGTCCGCTGGCAAGCGTGCGCACGCCCGACGTCACGCTGCTCACGCGCCTGCTCGGCGGCGCCTCGCCCGCGCACGCCGAGCTGCTGTCCTACCTGTTCTTCCAGCCGCAGTTCATCAGCGAGGCGATCGCGGCGGGGCGCCAGGACGCTCGCAACCTGCTCGCGACCGACGACCCGTGGCGAACCGGACCGCTCGAGCCGCCCGCTCCCAGCTGACAACCTTACGAGCGCACGAGAAAAAGGAGTCGAGATGGACGATGACAAGCCACGGCGCAAGAAACCGGAGGACCAGCCCGACGAGCCGGGCGCAGAGGGCGGCAGCGGCGGGTCGGCCGACGTTCCACCCGCCGCCCCTTCGGACGACGACTCGGCGCTGGGGGACACCGACCAGCATTCCGACGCGCAGGCGTGACCGCGCACGTACCCCGACGAGCCCGAGCTCGCTCAGGCCAGGAGATCGAGCTCGCCGGCGCGGTGCGCGGCCTCCACGCGTGAGCGGCAGTCGAGCTTGCGGAGGATGTTCCGTATGTGCATGTCCACGGTGCGCGGGCTCAGGAAGAGCTCGGTGGCGATCTCGCGGTTGGTTCGCCCCACGGCCACGAGCCGGACGACCTCCAGCTCGCGGCGTGTAAGGCCGGACCCGTCGGCTTGCGCGGCTGCCCTGGGCCCGAGCCGCCCGGCCACGGATTCGCCGAGGGCCGCCAACTCGCGGGTGGCCTCGGCGGCCAGCGGCCGCGCACCGAGCTTTCGCGCGGTGCGGTAGGCGTCCGTCAGCAGGTCGAGTGCAGGCTCGCGCTCGCCGGCCGCCGCCAGCGCCACGCCGGCCCGGAGCTCGATCTCGGCGCGGGCGAACGGCAGATCGAGATCCCGATGGACAGCCACCGCGCGACCCAGCTGCTCCGCCGCCGACTCGGGGTCTCCATTCGCCAGCGCCAACTCGCCGATGGCGTGGCCGAGAGCGGCGATCGCGTCGGGATGGCCTGTCTCGGACGCGATCTCCGTGAGCGACTCCGCGTAACGGTGAGCTTCGTGGAGGTCGCCGCGGCGGGCGCTGAACGCCGCTCCGAAGCGCAGCCCCTTGATGGCGTAATGGTGGTCTTCGCTGCTCCTCCAGCGGGCCAGAAGCGAACGGCAGCCGTCGGCCGCGGCTTCGACCTCGCCCTCGGCGGCATCCACGCGTGCCAGAGCCGCCGTGGCGTCCACGGTCGTGTTGAAATGCCCGAGCCGCGAGGCCGCGGCCAGGGACGACATGAGCAGCCGGCGGCTGGAGGTGAGCCTGCCCTGGAGTCCGTAGATCGACCCCACAAGACCCTCCGCCACCCAGACCGCCGTGCCCGAGTCGATGAGCTCCCGGCCGAGCCGCACGGCATCGGTCCACTGCCCGCGCTCGCGCAATACGTAGACCAGGCACGTGACGCAAGCCTCGTATGGGCGCTCGTCGCCGGTCGGGCACAGCGCGAGAGCCCGATCGAGCATGTCGTTCGCCCCCAGGTAGTCGCCGGCGTCGTAGAGCACCATGCTCAGGCGCTGATAGAGATCGGCCGACACTTCGGTGAGATCGTGCTCGAGCGCCTGGGCCAAGCCCTCGCGCACGGTGGCGAGGCCTAGCTCGTAGTCGCCGCCCTTGGCCTGGGCCACGCCCTGGAGCCCGAGCGCGCGCAGGCGCAGGTCGGGCCGGCCGGCCCGCCCCGCGTCAGTCGCGGCCGTGAGCGCCAGGTCGCTGCTCGCCGAGTAGTTCGCGCCGGCGCGCATGTAGTTGGCCAGCGCCAGCCGCTCGACCGCTGCCTCGGCGAGGCAGTCCTCCGCCGAGAACGCCTCGGCGGCCGCATTGCGGGCTGCGAACGCCGCGTCCCGGTCAGATCTGAGCTCGTGCACCGCGGCCAGCCGGCGCTGAGCCTGTGCGCACGCCATGCGGTTGCCGTCCTCGGCCCGGATCGAGCAGATCTCGCGCCATGCCCGCGCCGCCTCGGCCAGCTCGCCCGAGAGCTCGGCGCTGTGGGCGTACGACTCGAGCGCCCCGATGCGGAGATCCGGGGCCTCGCCGCCGGGCCACAGCTCGAGCGCCTGACGAAGAGCGCGAGCCACGTCGCGGTGAGCGTGCACGCGCCGGGAGGCTCGAGCCGCGTCGAGCAACCACGCGCGGGCGCGCGTCTCCTCACGGGCCGCGAGCCAGTGACCCGCGACCTCGATGCTCGCCCCGCCGCTCGTCTCCAGCGCCTCCGCGAGCGTCACGTGAAGGCGACGACGATCCGTCCAGGGCACGTCGGCGTACAGCGCCTCGCGCGTCAGCGCGTGCCTGAAGGCTCCCCGGCCGGAGGCGGCCTCCGTGACGAGCTCGCGCCTCAGGAGCTCGGCCAGCCCTGCAGAGCTGGACGTGCCCGCCACGACGGCAAGGTCGAACTCCTCCCCGGCGACCGCGGCGACCTCGGCCGCCGTCCGGCCCGCGGCCGAGAGGTCCGATACGCCGATGAGCACGGCATCGCGGACGGTGTCGGGCACCGACACCTGGCCGCCGCCGGCGAGCTCCAGCCCGCGCCGGCCCGCCACGACGGCATTGGTGAGCGACAACGCCTGCGCGAGCTCCTCGACGAAGAAGGTGACGCCCCGGGTCCGGTCGTGGATCGCCCGGACGAGCGACGGGGCCGGGGGCTGCTCCAACAGATGCGTGAGCAGCTCCGCCGTTTCGGGTGGGCTCAGCGGTGGGACCGTGACCTCGGTCAGGCGCCCGGTTCGCCGCAGCTCGTGCCTGACGCGGCGCAGAGGGTGATCGCGCGGCAGGCCGTCGGAGCGATAGGTGGCGAAGACCACCAGCTGCAGCTCATCCACGGACTCGGCGAGTGCCGGCAGGAGCTCGAGGGTGGCCTCGTCGGACCATTGGAGGTCGTCGAGCACGAGGACGGCGGTTTCCCGACGGGCAAAGTGCGCCAGGGCGGTGCGCACGGCCTCGAACAGCGTCGGGCGATCGGTCTCCGCAGCCGGCTCACCGAGTTCCGGCAGGATCAGCGCCAGCTGGTCCCGCAGCGGGCCGCACTCGTCCAGGCCCTGAGGGTCCACCCGCAGCAGGGAGCGCAGAGCGGACACGACCGGTCCGTATGGCGTTGCGGCGCCCTGGCGCGCCCGCCCCCACAACACGGGTGCCCCCGATTCGCCGGCGACGTGGTCGACGAGGCGGGTCTTCCCGACTCCGGCATCGCCTGCCACCAGCACGAGCGAGCCGCTTCCCAGGCGCGCCTGCCGCAGCGCCTCCTCGAGCCGGCTTCGCTCGTCGCTACGCCCGACGAGAACGCTGCGGGCAGCCATGCGCGAAGCTTAGGACCGCCGGCGGCCCAGGAGGACCGCCGGCGGAGAAGGGGTCAAACCGCGACGGGCTCGGGGTCGGGGCGAACGATGACCGTGTCCGCGATCGGCACGATTTCGTCCGCCGGCATGCCGGCGGCGTCGGCGTGAGCCCTGATCGCTTCGGGGCTCTCCGCCTGGTAGATGCAGACCGTGCCGAGCCGGCCGCTGTCTTCCGCGACCACATAGCTGCGAATCCAGCGGACGCCCGAATCGGGCTTGTCGCCTTCGGCGGTCGAGCGCTCGGCAGCTGCCTCGAGCTCAGGCGGCGAAGCCCATGCGTCGCGCCGGCGAATCACGTATAGGTCCATGCGTACTCTCCTTCGAGGTTCGGGTCGGTGCCGACGGTACGGCCGGGACGATGCCGTCGCATCCGCCGAATTGCCGTATTTCGCGCCGCCCATGCCGTGCTGAACCCCGACCAGGGCGATCCCGGCTCGAATCACGGCGCTGTCACCGACGCCGGCCTCGCGCCGCGAAGCCATACTCGTGGGTATGGCCTTCGTCCCGCCCGCCCGCCATCTGCTGAAGGCCAAGGATCTCGCCGACGCCCGCTACTTCGAGCCGCTCGACGTCGACGACCTGGCCGGCGCGGCCGGTCTCTCGCGCGCCCACTTCAGCCGCGAGTTCCGGCGCGCGTTCGGCGAGTCCCCGCACGCCTATCTGCTGACGCGCCGGATGGAACGGGCGGCGGCGCTGCTGCGCACGACGGACCGGTCGGTGGCCGACGTCTGCTTCTCGGTCGGCCTCCAGAGCGTCGGCTCGTTCACCACCAGCTTCACCCGCACCTACGGCGTGTCGCCGACCGCGTACCGCGCCAAGTACCCACCCGCCACGAACTACGCGCGGGTGCCCGCCTGCATCATCCGCTTCCACGCCCGGCCCCAGAACCGCACGTTTCGAGAAGACAGCAACGGCGCTCCCGACTAGCTTGCGGGTCGTCCCTCACGACTCCCCAGGAGGACCCCGATGATCAAGATCGCCAACGCCCAGCTGTGGGTGCACGACCAGGATGATGCGTACGCCTTCTACACGCAGAAGCTCGGCTTCGAGGTGCGGTCCGACGTCACGCTCCCAGAGCTCGGCAACTTCCGGTGGCTCGCGGTCGGGCCGGTCGGCCAGCCGGACGTCTCGATCGCGCTGATGGCGATCCCGGGCCCGCCCGTGTTCGACAACGACACCGCCGAGAAGGTCAAGGAGCTGATGGCGAAGGGCGCGGCAGGGACGGTCTTCCTCACCACGGACGATGTCCACGCCTCCTACGACGAGCTCAAGGGCCGCGGGGTCGAGTTCGTCGACGCACCGGAGGAGCGCCCGTACGGCATCGACTCGTCGTTCCGCGACCCGTCCGGCAACCATCTCCGGCTCATGCAGGTGACCGAGGTCGCCGCGCCGGCCTAAGCATGCCGCCCGGGCGGCCGCATTCCGCGGCCGCCCGGGCGCGTGGGCCGGGTCAGCCGGCCTTGGCCTTGATCGTGCGGTCGAACACCAGCTCGCCGTCCTCGACGTTGTAGAGCCCGTAGTCGGTCAGCGTGGTGTCGCCGTTCTCGTCGATCGAGTAGGTCCCGAGCACGCTCTCGCGGTCCTTGGTCTCGAACAGGGCCGCCAGGATGTCCTCCTTCTCGCCGGTCTCGGAGCGCTCGATCGCGTCGAGCGCCATCCGCATCGCCTCGTAGCCGTAGATCGCATACGGGTTCGGGTTCGGCTCGTTGTACTTCTGCTTGAAGCTCTCGAAGAACTCCTGGCCGTCGGGCGGGTAGTCATCGGGCGACAGCGTCGCCACCGTCAGGTTCACCTTGGCCGCGACGTCCGGCGGGATGCCGCCCTCCTTGGGGTCGACGAACCCCGCCTCGGCCACGCCGTCCGGCCCGTACAGCTTCGCGTCCGGCAACGCCGCCTCGAAGTCCTTGTAGAGCTGGACCGCGTTGTTGGCGGTGATGCCGGAGAAGATGAAGCAGTCGGCGCCGGCGTCCGCCGCCTTCGAGGCGAGCGACCGGTAGTTCGGCGCGTTCTTGTCGATCGGGTCGTTGGCGATGATCTCGAGGCCCTGCTCGTCGGCCGCCGACTGGATGTTGGTGGCCAGACCGGCGCCGTAGACCTCCTTGTCGTTGGTCATCTGCACCTTGGTGCAGCCGTCCTCCTTCATGACGGTCGCGAGCGCGGCGCCCTGGATCGTGTCCTTGGGGACGATGCGCGCGTAGGTGCGCCGGCCGCTGGGGTAGTACTTGTCCGGCTCGCCGGGGGCGGCGCCCGGCTCGTCGGACGTCAGGCCCACGGCGGTGTTGGCCGGGCTGATCTGGGGGACGCCTGCCTCGTTGAGGACCGGGATCGAGATCGCCGACGCGCCGGAGTTGAACTCGCCGATGTAGATCGCGGTCGAGTCGTCCTGGGCCGCCTTGCGCGCGTTCGACGTGGTGGCCTCAGGCGTCCACGAGCCGGCCTGCGCGGTCGAGTCGTCGAGCGACTCGTACCGGATCTGGAAGTCGCCCACCCGGCTGCCGGCCTGCTCGAGCGCGAGCTCGATGCCCTTCACCATGTCCGTGGTCTGCGGCCGCTGCGCGCCCTGCAGCGGCAGCGACGAGTACACGGTGAGCGACTTCCCGCCACCGTCACCTTCGCTCTGCCCGGTCGGCTCGTCGTCGCCGCACGCCGCCAGGGCCAGGGCAAGGACCGACACCACCACGACCGCTCGCATCATCCACTCCTCTCGGGGGTTGCGCGGCGACCGTGACAACTCCCCGGCCGGGCGGTTAGTGCACCTCGTGACCGCTGTGGTGAGGATCGTTTAACACCCCGGATCGCGCCGCGGCTCGCCCCACGAACCACGCGGACGGGTAGCGACCCTGTCCGTGCGCCGCATTCGGCACGCATGCGCGCGTCGGTGCATGTCCAGGTGTGAACCTGACGCGCCTGCGGATGCTCTCCGAGGTCGCCTCGCGCGGATCGTTCCGCGCGGCTGCGTTCGCGCTCGACTACACGCCGTCCGCGATCTCCCAGCAGATCGCGCGGCTCGAGCGCGAGACGGGCATGCCGCTCGTGCGGCGCGGCCCGCGCGGCGCGGCGCTCACGGACGCCGGCATGCTGCTCGTGCGCCACGCCGACGTCGCGCTCGGCGAGCTGGCGAAGGCCAAGCACGCGCTCGATGCCCTGGCGGGCAACGGCCACACGCGCCTCCGGGTGGCGGCGTTTCCGACTGCCACGGCCACGATCATCGCGCTCGCGGCCCGCAGCTTCGCCGCCACGCATCCGGAGTGGACCGTGCAGGTCGTCGACGCCGAGCCGCCGCAGGCACGCGAGCTGCTCGCGGCCGGAGAGGTTCACGCCGCGGTCGTGTACGAGTTCGAGCCGGGCGGCCCGGGCAGCCTGATCGGCGAGGACCCGATGCTGCTGTGCCTGCCCGCCGCCCACCGGCTCGCGGCACAGTCGGAGATCGCGGTCGAGGAGCTCGCCGCCGAGCAGTGGGTCGGCGGGGACGGCTGCCCGTCCGTGTGGCCGCTCGTCGAGCTCTGCCGCGCGGCCGGCTTCACGCCCGCTTTCAGCCCGCTCCAGACCCACGACTACAACGCGATGCAGGGGCTGGTGGCGACGCACGGTCTCGTGGGTTTGATTCCGACGCTCGCGCTGACCGCGCGCCGCCCCGACGTGGCGATCCGCCGGCTCCGGCCCGAGCCGCGTGCCCGTACGCTCCGCTACGCGGTCGGCGACACGTCGCACCCGGCGGCCGAGCGCTTCCTCGAAGACGTGCGCGCGGCTATGCCTGGGTTGATCCCCACGCCGTGAGGTGGCAGGTGCCCGCGTCGCGACTCATCCGGGTGCGGTTGTGCTCATCGACGAGGTTGTAAAGACTGCGAGTGGAGCGACCCGGGGGCGGGTCAGGAGAGACCATGCAACGCGACGGGCCGACGGGCCACCATGTGGGTGATGAAATCCGCGCTCGGTTGGGAATCTCGCGGACCGGCAGTCGGCGCGAGATCCACGAGGGATGTGTGACGATCCGTGCCATGACCATGCTCGCGAACGGCCGCGTCCGCCACTCCGTCGTCTTCACGCCGACCCACGCCGAGGGTTCCGGCGAGGAGGCCGACCTGCTGGCCGCGATCGGGCGTCTTGCGGCGATACCGGGCGTCGAGGCGTTCGAGCTGATGCGTCAGGTGAGCCCGAAGAACGAGTACCGGTACGGGCTCACTATGGAGTTCGCGGACGCGTCTGCGTACCAGGCCTACAACGAGCACCCTGAGCACGTGGCGTTCGTCGAGCGCCGGTGGGACGGGGAGGTCGGCGCCTTCCTGGAGATCGACACGGTCGCCCTCTGACCGCGCGGCGCCCCAAGATCGATGGCGCGCGCGAACCACAGCACGTCCGGCGCGAGCACGGTCGTCTCGTCGACGCGTACGTCGAGCGGCAGGCTCACCGTGCCGCGATCCGGCGCCGCCTGGGTCCAGGCCAGCCAGTGCCGCGTAGATCAGCCCGACGACGCTGGTGCAACACGGTCGGTTCGTTCACGACCACGGCTCCGCCGATGAACTCGGTGCGCCGCGGATCCTCGCGGGCCAGATACTCATCCGCGGTCGGGCGTTCAGCGCACCGCCGCGCTGTGCGTCTGGCTCGAGCACTACAACTACCGACGACCACATGGCGCCCTCAGCCACCAGCCCCCGGCCAGCCGACTCGCGCAGCTGACCGGGAACAACCTCCTCGGTCTTACCTCTAGGGCACCACCACGGTGAACGAGAGCGTCGCGAAGCTAACGTGCCGCCGTCGATCTCCGCCGTCCGAACTCCGATCTGGTTCGCCTGGCACTCGAAGGCGCAGCAACGCCAGAAGGGCGTTCCCCGGAGACGTGAGTCGACGGTACCGACCACGACGTCTTCGCTTGTCATGCCATCGCGTCCAATGTCGCGTCAATCCCAGTTCAGGACGGGTGATGCCGGTAGCGGCCTTGCTCACGCGGTGTCCAGTCGATCCGGTCTGACCGCGCTGAAGGTCGCAGGCCAGCAGTGCCGCGTAGATCAGCCCGACGACGCTGGTGCATTGCGCACGCGCGGCGCCCGCCGTTCCGGCGGCCGATTCCCGCCGCTGTCCGCGTAAGCTTCGAGGCGGGCGGCCATCCAGCGGGAGCCGCGCAGACCGCCGAGGACCCGCGGTCCAGGTCGTCATGCCACGCGGAGGCGCCGGCGGCTCGTCGACGCGCTCGGGCGGCGGGATCGGCTCGATCCCGCCCGGTCGGTGTGTGCCGGGGCGGAACATGCACAGCACGAGTCCGCTTGGCCGCGCCGCGGAGGCGGCGGCGAGCGCCGGCCTCCCCGCCCGGTGCAGGGCTTCGCCGGCGCGCTGAAAGCGCGGCCCTTGCGGCGGCGGTGGCCGCTGCTGTACCGCGACTCGGGCGAGACGGCGCCTGCGCGTCTGGCCTCGCGCCCGGGTGTCCCGGACCGGGAGCGGCGAACCGAAAGCGGCCCTCAGCGATCGTCGCCCGGGCGAGGTGTACGCGCACGCGCGGCTGTTCCCGCCAGGCGGTGCCAGATACGCATCCGGCGAGGGGCGCACATCAGTGCAACTAAACGGGTTCCGCAGCGTTATATGGGATGCGGGGCGCGCGCATGGACGCGCTCAGGACCTCCAGTCCGCCCCGCGGTTCCCTCGGCATCGCCGCCTCGATGTCGCCGCGCTCGAATAGTCCGTCCACATCAGCCGCGAAACGACAGACCTCCGGCGGCCGGGGCTGGTCGCGGAGCACGGGCGATGCCAGTACGAGGGCGGAGGCTCGCCGCGGATGCTCGAGCGCGGTCTCCACCGCGACCCGCGCACCCGTCGACAGCCCCACCGACGTCGCCGCTTCGAGGCCCACAGCATCCATGAGGCGGATGAGGTCGTCGACGAGCGAGCTCGATCCTGCGGGTAGCGAAGAGCGACCGTGGCCGCGCGCGTCGAAGCGAAGTACCGAGAACCGCTCCGCGAGCCGCGGGTATTGCTCGTCCCACATGCGCGCGTCGGTTCCGCCGGCATGAACCAGGACCGGCGGCGGACCGGAGCCCTCGAGCTCGTACCACAGGTCCGCTCCGTTTACGCGTGCTCCGGCCACGACCACGGTCCACTAGACGTCGCGACTGGCGTCGCTCATCACCGGCAGTGTCGCCCGGTGGCCTGGTCGAACGCGTGCGGCTACGGCAGCTCGCCGCGGTCGTCCATCGCCAGCAGCTCTTCGAGCGGCGGGAGGTGCCCGTTCTCGACCAGCTGCGATCTCGGCGTCGCCGATCATTTCCGCGTCGCGTGTGAGCACGCCGAGGAACGCCTCACTGCCGCCTGACTCGAGGAGCACGGCGCCGCCCTGCTTGAGCTCCGCGAGCACCGTCTGCCAGTCGGCCTGGATGTCGCGGATGGATTCAGGCTCAGGTGACGCCGGCCATGACCGCGTCGAGGCGCTCGAGGGCGTCTGCGAAGCCGTCCTCCGTGGCCCCCAGGCCGACCCGGAAATGCGCGGGCGTGCCGAAGCAGTCGCCGGGGGCGAGGAGGACCCCGGCCGTCACCGCCGCGGTGCACAGCGGGCGGGAGGACTCGCCGGAGCGCAGCCACGGGAACGCGGTGAAGCCGCCGTGCGGCGGGACCCAGTCGAAGCGCTCGCGGTGCTCGGCGAGGAAGGCGCCGAGCAGCGCGAGGTTGCGGGCGGCGGTCTCGCGGCCGCGGGCGTAGATGCGCTCGCGGTGGGCGAGCGCGATCAGCGCCAGCCGCTCGCTGACGGCTGCGCTCGACACCGTGAAATAGGAGCGGGCGTGCTCGTACTGCGCGAGGCGATCGGGGTCGCGCTCGACGATCCAGCCGAGGCGGAGGCCGCTCAGGCAGAGGGCCTTCGAGAAGTCGCCCACCACGGTCGCGCCCGGCAGCCGGGACGCGGAGGAGGGGGCGGGGACGTGGTAGATGGGGTGGAACACCTCGTCCACGACCAGCTGGATCCCGCGGTCGGTCGCGAGGGTGTGGAGCCGGTCGAGGTCGGCGTCGGACATCACGGCGCCGGTCGGGTTGTGCGGACGGTTGACGAGGATCAGGCGGGTGTTGCGGTCGACGAGGTCGGCCGGCTCGGTCGTGTACGAGCGGACCTCCATGCCGAGCGCTCTCGGCGCTTCCTGGAAGGTCGGGAAGCACGGTCGTGCCGGGACGACCGCGTTCGCGCCGGGCTCGGCGGCGAGCATGAACAGGATCCACAGCGCCTCGGCCGCGCCGGTCGTGATCTGCACCTGGTGAGGCTCGACGCCGGCCATGCCGGCGATCGCCTCGCGCAGCTCGAGGCCGCCCTTGCTGTGCAGGTACGACAGCTCGAGGTCGGGCAGCGGCTCTCCGCCCAGCAGCTCGTTCAGGGACCAGACGGGGCCGGTGCTGGCGGCGAGGTCGTACGCGACCGGTGGCGTCGCGAAGTGATGCTCGTTCAACCAGGCGTTGAGGCGGTCAGGCGGCAGCTTCATGCCGTCTCATCCCCGTCATCGACGCGCCGAGCCCACCCGAGACCTCTTCCTCGCTCATGGCGGCAAAATAGATCCAATGAACGGGTCCAATCATGTCGGAATTGGCTCTGATCTCCGCCTGGCGCTAGAAGGCTGGCGGGACGGCGACGGACCGCTCTACACACGGCTGGCCGCCGCCCTGTCGGCGGGCATCGAGGCGGGCGCGCTGCTCGGCGGGACGCGCCTGCCGCCCGAGCGGGCGCTGGCGGGGGAGCTGGGCATCGGGCGCGGAACCGTGGTCGCCGCGTACCGGGTGCTGGGCGAGCAGGGGCTCGTGCACCGGCGGCAGGGGCGCGGGACCGAGATCGCGGGCTCCGACGCGGCGTTCGTGAGCAGCCATGCCGCGGAGCTGACCACCTCGCTCCAGCGCAACGTCTTCTTCCGCAAGCTGTCCGAGGCGTCGGCCGACACGATCGACCTGATGGGCACGCTGGCACCGCCGTGCGAGACGGTGCGCGACGCGCTCGATCGCGCCGTGAAAGACCTCGACGTCGGCGGGCTCGCACGCGATCACGGCTATCACCCGCTCGGCTACCCGCCGCTCCGCCGCGCCGTCGCCGCCCACCTGACGTCGCTCGGCCTGCCCACCGACGAGCGCCGGCTCCTCGTCACGGCCGGCGCGCAGCAGGCGATCAGCCTCGTGATGGCGTACTACCTGCGGCCCAACGAGCTGCTCCTCGTCGAGGATCCGACGTTCCCGGGCGCGATCGACGCCGCCTCCACTGCCCGTGCGCGGATCCTCACCGTCCCGACGCACGAGGCGGGCGCCGACATCCCCGTCCTCGCGTCGACCCTCGCCCGCAACGCGGTCCGCGCCGTGTACCTGATGCCCACGTACCACAACCCGACCGGCGCGGTCATGCCGGCGGACGCCCGCCGCGAGGTCGCCCGGCTGAGCGAGATGACCGGCACCCCGGTGATCGAGGACCTCACGCTCGCCGAGCTGTCGCTCGCCGGCGAGCCGCCGCCGCCGATCGCCGCCTTCGCGCGGCGGGCGCCGGTGCTGACGATCGGCTCCGTGAGCAAGCTGTTCTGGAGCGGCCTGCGCGTCGGCTGGGTGCGCGCGCCGGAGGCGACGATCGGTCAGCTGGGTCGCCTGAAGGCGGTCGCCGACCTCGGCGGCTCGCTGCTCAGCCAGGCCGTCGCCGTCGACTTGCTGGCGAACGCCGGACCGATCAAGGAGGCCCGCCGGCAGGAGCTCACGGACCGGCTCGCGCTCCTCGAACGCCTCCTCCGCGACCGCCTGCCGTCCTGGCGCTGGCTCCGACCCAGCGGCGGCGCGGCCCTGTGGGTCAAGCTCCCCGCCGGCAGCGCGACCGATTTCGCCCACACGGCCGCGCTGCACGAGGTCTCGGTCGCGCCGGGGCCGGTCATGTCCGCGATCGGCGGCTTCGACGACTTCATCCGCGTGCCGTTCGGCCAGGCCGAGGACACGCTCGGCGAGGGAGTCGCACGACTCGCCCGAGCCTGGACCGCCTACACCCGCGACGGCCTGACTTCACGCCACCTCGACGTCGTCGTCTGACCGGTCGGCTTGAGAGCAGGACCTGGGCCGAGGATGGCCGACCCGGCGAGGGGCCCCGTTTCGACGGGGCCCCTCGCTTCGCGAAGCGCTCCACCCTCGCAGAGCGCGACGCGTCTTAGGTCAGTTCGTGATCGTGAGGCTGGTCGTCTCGCACCTCGACGATCCCGACACGAACGGGTTGGTGCTCGTGAACACAACCTCCCAGGACACGGTCGCGGTCTGCTCAACCGTCACCGTCTGGTTGGTGGTGGACCGGTTCACCGGTGACGCCGCGCCGTCCAGCGTGAACGTCTCGGCCGGGCGCAGCACAGTTCCCGTGCAGTCGCCACCTGCGTGCAGCGTGAACGAGAGCGTGCCGCTGATCGGCGCGCCGTGCGCCGACGTGATCGTGGCCTGGTCGTTCGGCAGCCAGACCTGGTGCGTGGCGGTCGCCGTCGTGTCGGTCACCGTGAAGCACTCGTTCGCGCCGCTGTCGCTGGACGGGAGGTAGATGTTGCTTCCGAGGTACTCAGCGCGGAAGCAGTACCGCCCGACCGCGGTGGGCGTGAACTCACCCGACGTCGCGCTCGAGGTGAACGTGTCGGCAACTCCGTCGGAGACAAGTGACTTCGGGTTGCCCTGGACCGCAGTGCCGCCCGTGGTGCAGGTTGCCGGAGCCGCGATCGGGCCGCACACGAAGAAGTTCACGTCGCCGAGCGGGTCGCCGCCGGCCGCCTCGCCCGTCACGACCGCCCTGTCGAAGATCGAGCTACCCAGCGTGATCGTGGACGTCGGTGTCCCGCTCCCGTCGACGGGAGTCGTGACCGTGTTCGATGGGAGCTTCGCCACCGTGAAGCACTCGGGACCCTCGAAATGCACGAGCGGCGACGGATCCTGCGGGTAGTTCGCGTCTCCCGGCCACTCGGCCCGGAAGCAGTAGCGTCCGGGGGTGAGCGGACTCGCCGCCGTGTTCACGGCCGGAGAGTCGGCCGAGGCCGTAGCGCCCATGCCGCTCAGGGTGCCGGTCCCGATCGACACGCCTTCATGGGCGGCGTCGCTGTCGTCGCAGAGGTCGGTGCTATTCGCCCCGAACGTGCACATGAAGAACGTGACGGTTCCGGTCGGGGTGATCGCCGGGTTGCTGCCAACCACAGTCGCCGTGTCGTGGACGGGCTCGCCCGGGATGACGGAGTCGTCCGACACCTGGGTCGTCATTTCTGCTTCGCACGGGGCGAATTCGGCCAGGACGAAGTCCTTCAGCGTCGCATCCGTCGAGGTCGAGGCCCGTGACTCGGAGGCAAAGTTGGCGAAGCACGTGCCGCCAAGCCCCAGCTGTGACAGGTTGATGCCGCCCTCGAAGAACTCCCCATTCAGGGCCCCGTTGTTGGGCGTATTGCTCTTGTCCGTGAACGACCACGGCATCGTGATCGTGCCCGAGTTGACGATTCCGCAGAAATTGCCGTGCGGTCCCGCGCAGTTGGCGTTGGTGGAGCTCGCGAGCAGCCGGAGGTTGGTGTCCCCGCATTGGCCGGGCTGCGGGTTGTTGTTCGCCTTGCTCGGGCAGGTGTCGTCCCACTCGTAGACGAAGATCGTCGACGTGCCGCCGCCGTTGCTGAAGTCGGTGAGCGCCAGCAGGTCGCCGTTCTCATGTAGGCCCGTGAAGCCGGTGCCGCCGCCAATGCTGTTGCTGCCCAATCCAACATTGTCGTCCTGGAAGAACCAGAACCCCTGCGTAGCATCACCGCTGTTGTCCCAGCGGTCCGAGCCGAAGAACAGCATCTCGCAGGTCGGAACGCCGACAGGGGTAGGACACGTGCCCGTCGTTCCGGTGGACGGGAGCGAGTAGCGCGCGGCGAAGCCGTGCAGCAGGTTGTCCTTGGCGGGCAGCCCGCCGGCGCCGTCCTTCCACGCCCACTCGTCGATGTCCTTCGGGTCCTTGGAGCCGCCGCCGGTGAAGATCGTAGCGTCGAGGTTCGGCTCCGATACCCACGAGACCGCCGTGTTCGCGGCACCCACGCCGGTGGTCGTGGAGCAGTTGGTACCCAAGACCGCGCGACAGACATTATCCCAGTCGTCGCCGGCTACAGCCGGGTCGTTGGTTGCGTTCCCCTCAAGCTCGAACGCCCCGGTGTTGTGCACGCCCATCGCGGAGATAGCAAAAACTCCGCCGGCCACGACCGCGAGCGTGCCCGCAATCAGTGACCTTCGCCGCCATCCTCCCAAAAGTTCGAGAATTAGATGTTTCATGCCGTCTCTCTTTCTCGTTCCCCCAACTACGCGGACAGCGCGCAGGGTTCGTTCTGCGGGCAGGGGTAACCGACGGCCCTTGTCCGGTGAAAGGTGTGACACTTACGTGGAGTGATGCGCCGGGTTGCGACCCAGTGACCAGCTCGTCGCGGCGCGTGCTTTCACACCTGGCGACGAATCCGTCGACACCGTGCCAACTCATATGGATCGCAATATCGGCGATGTGAAGTCGTCAGCTGCGCACGACGGCCCTGTTCGCACCTTTATCGGGTGCGTGGCAGCGTCATCCGGGAGCTCTGACACGTCGCCTGAGCAACCAGGCCGGCGGTGCGCGTGCCAGCTGCCCCCGACGCTTGCGCCAGTAAGCAGTGGCAGAGCCGATTGTCTGGGCGCGACGCGCCCAACTTCGCCGGCTTCGCATGTAAGCCAGCCTCCTACGTTCGCTGGCCCGACCCTCTCACCTCGGCGCACAAGATGTCAACCCCTGATTTGTCCGACAACGCCGGACTGGGTCGAGTAATCGTTCCGGGCCGTCCACACGAGCGTCGGGCGGGCGCATGAGGCCAACCGTGCCGCCCGGCGCGCACCTTAAGAGTGCCGGGCCCAGTGATCAGGTAGCGAACGTAGGTCCCGATCTCCAGGCCCGGCCAGTCATATTTTCCAGGAATCGGCGGCGTCAAACCTCGCGCCCGCTCGCGCGAGACCATCGAAGCGTTCCGGGTCTAGCTTCTCGGGGCTCCGTGCGGGATGCTCTGGAACGATGAGCGCCGAGGGCGCAATCACCCCCCGCGTCCGTGACGCGTGGCCCGCCGCCCTGCGGCTAGCTTCGGATCGGCGGCTCGCCGAGCAGGTCCAAGCCGGCTCCGGGCCGGCCTTCGAGACACTGTTCGAGCGTCACCGGGAGCCCGTGCTCGCGTTCTGCCGGCACATGCTCACGTCCCCGGACGAGGCCGAGGACGCGATGCAGCAGACGTTTCTGACCGCCTATAGCGAGCTCGTGCGTGCCGATACTCCGCGCGCGCTGCGTCCCTGGCTGTACGCGATCGCCCGCCACCGCTGTCTCGCCATGTTGCGCGCTCGGCGCGAGCGCCCTGGCGGGGAGCCGGCCGAGGCGGCCACTGACGACCTGTTCGCCGACGTGACGACGCGCGAGGATTTGCGTGCGCTCCTGACCGACGTGGCGCGGTTGCCGGACGCCCAGCGCACCGCCATCGTGCTCGCCGAGCTCGGTGGCATCCCGTACGAGGAGATCGCGCGGCAACTCGCGTGCCCGCGTGAGAAGGTGAAGGCGCTCGTGTTCCAGGCGCGGTCCTCGCTCGCCGCCGGCCGCGCCGCCCGGGAGACGCCGTGCGTCGAGATCCGTGAGCAGCTCGCGACGCTCCGCGGTGGCGCATTGCGGCGCGCCTCGCTCCGCCGCCACATCCGCGATTGCCCGGGCTGCCGGGCGTTCCGCGACGAGATCCGCGGGGAGCGCCGCCGGTTGAGGCTGCTGCATCCCCTGGCCGCGCTCGTGGGGCTGAAGCGTGCCGTACTCGGTGGGTTGCCCGGCTCAGGGGGCGGAGCGGGCGTCGCGATGAGCGTGGGGAGCGTGAGCGGCAGCGGGCTGACGGCCACGGTGCTGGCCACCGTGGCCGCCCCGCTCGCCGCGGTGGCGGTCCCGGTCACCGCAGTGGCCGTGGCTGTGACCTCGTCGCTCGACGGCGGCGACCCGTCGCGAGCGTTCTCACCTGCGGCCCTGTCGGCGGCCAGCGGCGCGACGGCGCCCGCACACGCAGCGGCAGGGGACGCCGACGCCGAGCCAACCGCCTCCGCGCGGGCGCGAGATCATTCGAGCGCAGGTCCGGGTGCCGGCATGCCGGCCGGCGATCGGCTCCCGCAGACCGAGGGGAACGACACGGGCATGCCTTCTGCGGCGCCGCGGTTCCCGGACAGCGGGAAAGAGAGTGTGAACGGCGACGACAAGCGCGCGCCGATCACACCCTCGGACGGGTCGCAGCCCGGCGACTCAGCGTCGCGGCCGGGCGGGAGGGAGCCCGCGCCGCCAACCCACCCGGATCCGCCTACGCCGCCGAGCGGGAATCGCCCTCCCGCGCCGCAGAGGCCGGTCTCCCCGGCGACACCGCCGAAGGGGCCTCCCGTTCCGGTGCGGCGCCCCGCGCCCGCCGCACCGCCGAGGGCGAACGGGCAGCCACCGCCGCCGGCTTCCGCCACTCCAGGCAAGTCCGCGACGCCGGCCGCCCCACCGGAGCGTGAGCGCCCGGCTCCCCCGCAGGATCGCGCTGTGACCCCGCCGGCGCCGGCGCCCACCGGTGGTTCCACTCCCGGCGCGGACGCGAAGCCGTCCCCGGCCGCCGGCCCCGCCTCCGGGAGTGCTATGGGCCGCGACAGAGCGCCCGATCGGCCCCCGGGTTGAGCGTCGTCTGCCCTTTACGCGCCTCGGTCTCGAACTGCTCGTCAACGAGCCCGGGGGCTGGATCGTCGGCAGCGCCGAAGACCCGGGGGCGCCGCCGCGGCGGCGCCCCCGGATCGCAGCGCTAAGGGGTCGGCTCGAGGACCACCTCGTCCGAGCCCGTGAGCGGCGGCAGACCGTCGCCCGGGTCGTCGGTGTACTCGGCGACGAAGACGCCGCTGAGGTCCGCGCCGGGGTCATGCCCGCCGGACGTGGTCTGGATCGTGCCGGTGCAGCCGAACGCCGTCGTCAGCGGGTGCCCGTGCGTGTCGTGACCCAGGATGTAGGTCACCTGCACGCGCGAGCAGTCGACCGGCTGGTCGTCCGTCACGCTGACCTCGAACGGCACCGCGTCGCCGAAGGCGAACGTGTCGCCGTCCTGCGGAGTGACGAACTCCACGACCGGTGGCGTGTTGCCGACGATGATCGTCACGTAGTCGCTCCCGGAGCGCCCACCCTGGTCGGTCACCTTGAGCGTCGCGTTGAACACGCCGTTCTCGGTGAACGTGTAGGTCGGGTTCGCCGCGCGCGAGTCGACCTTGCCGTCCGCGTTGAAGTCCCACTCGTAGCGGAGCCTCTGGTTCTCGGGGTCGCTTACGTCGCTCGTGAAGTTGACCGCGAGCGGAGCGAGCCCGTTCGTGGTGTCGGCCTCGATGCTCACGGTCGGAGCGAAGTTGCCGGTGGCACCCAGGTAGTCGATCCGGACGAGCTCAGCGCCGGGCTGGTTCTGGCCGAAGAACCCGTTGCCGTAGTTGAGCACGTACAACGAGCCGTCCGGGCCGAACTCGACGTCGATCGGGTTCTGGAGGTCGAACGACGCGAGCACATCGTTGATATCGGCCACCTCGGTCCGGCTCGCGTCGAGCCGGAACTCCTTGATGTAGTCGCGCGTCCACTCATAGAAGAGCGGGACGTTGTCGTAGTACTCCGGCCACGCGGTCGGGTTGCGGCCGTTCGTCGTCTTGCGGTCGAACTGGTACGCCGGGCCGGCCATCGGGCCGATGCCGCCGGTCTCGAGCTCCGGGAACTGCGCCGACGGTCCGTAGCTGTACCAGACCTGCGGCTGGGTGACCGGCGGCAGATCGGTGAGCCCGGTGTTGTGCGGCGACTCGTTGACCGGGTTGTCGCAGTCGAACGACGCCCCCGACAAGCCCGTGGCGAAGTCGTAGTCGACGTACGGCAGATCGGCCGTCGCGCAATAAGGCCAACCGTAGTTGCCGGGCTCGGTGGCGATGAACCACTTGCCCTGGCCGGCCGGCCCGCGCAGTGGATTCGCGGTCTGGGCGTCCGGGGAGTAGTCGGCCACGTAGAGCTCGCCCTCTTCGACGTTGTACTCGATCCGGAACGGATTCCGGAGGCCCATCAGGTAGATCTCTGGGCGGGTCAGCGGGTCGTTGTCCTCGAAGAGGTTTCCCTCGGGGATCGTGTAGCCGCCGCCCTCCGTCGGCGTGATCCGCAGGATCTTGCCGCGCAGGTCATTCGTGTTCGCCGCCGTCCGCTGCGCGTCGAACGCCGGGTTGCGGCCCACGCGCTCGTCGATCGGCGAGTAGCCGTCTGACTCGAACGGGTTCGTGTCGTCTCCGGTCGAGAGGTACAGGTTGCCGTCGCCGTCGAAGACGATGTCCCCGCCGACATGGCAGCAGATGCCGCGGTCGACCGGCACGTCAAGGATCTGCTCCTCCGAGCCGAGGTCGATGGTGTCCGTGCGCTCGTCCCACTGGAACCGCGAAAGGCGGATGACGCCCTTAAAGCGCGCCCAGTCCGCCTCGGTGCCGAAAAACGGCGCGTCGCCCTCGTTGACAGCCGGCGTTGCCGGGTCGTCGACGGGAGTGTTCAGGGGCGGCGAGTAGTACAGGTAGATCCACCCGTTCTTCTCGAAGTTGGGATCGAGCGCAATGTTCTGCAGCCCCTCCTCGTCGTGCTGGTACACGTCGAGCTGAGCGGCGAGCGTCTTCAGGCCGGTGTCCGGATCGTGCAGCCAAACCTGGCCTTGACGCGTGACATGTAGCACGCGGCCGTCCGGCAGCACGGCCAGGTCCATCGGCTCACCAGGCGAGTCGTCGATGACGACCTTCTGGAACTGGGAATCGGGGGGTGGCGCCTGGGCTTCGGCTACCGATGGCAAGGCGCAGAGCGCCAGGGTGCCGGCCAGGACCACGAGGCTTCGCGCTGTTCGCACGTTCGCCCTCCTGTTGGTTGTGCTCAGTGAAATCGGATGGCGCGACGGCGGGAGGGCCTCCCCGTTAGAGGCCCTCCCGCTGCACGCGTTCAATACGTCACGCAGTTGAGGTAGTCGAAGCCCTTCTGGGCCGCCTCGAACGGGTCGAAGCTGGGATCGCCGAAGCGCGGGTCGTGCTCGACCACGTAGTACCTCACGGGCCCCTGAGTGGCCGCGAAGATCTCCGGGAAGTCGATGATCCCCTCGCCGACGATCTCGATCGGGCCCGGGAACGGCCCGGCCCCCATGTCCTTGACGTGGAAGAGCTGGATCCGCTTGCCGTAGCGCTCGATCACGTCGATGGGGTTGTCGAGCCCGCCGCCGTTGGTCGCCCAGTACAGATCGAGCTGGAAGGCGACGTTCCTGGGGTCGGTGTTGGCCATCAGGATGTCGAACACCGTCTGGCCGCCGAACTCCTCCTCGAACTCGATGTCGTGGTTGTGCACCATCAGCGTCTGGCCCGCCTTGCGCGCCTGGGCGCCGACCTCGTTCAGGTACTCGCGCGTACGCGACCCACTGCGCCTCGGTGTCGTAGACCAGCGGGAATATCGGCGTGGAGCCGGAGCCGAAGTACTTGATCCCGAGGACCTTGTTGTCGGCCAGGATCTGATCGATATCCGCCGGGGCCTCCGGCCTGCCGACGTCCACGTGCCGGGCCGAGGCCTTCAGGCCGTACTCGTCCAGCAGCGCGCGATATTCCTCGGCGGACAGGCCGCTGAGCGTGAACGGCTCAACGTTGCGGTAGCCCATCTCGCTCAGGCGCTGGAACACCGTCCGCGTCCGCTCGATCGTCGCCGCATCAGTCCCAAAGCCGATGTAATCCGCGAACGTCCACAACTGCACCGAGATCTTGTTCGTCGGCACACCATGGCCGGCGCAGTCCGGCGACTGTGCAGTCGCGGTGCCGGCCGCCGCCAAGCTGATGCAGCTCGCCAGAGCAACGGCAATGAGGCCGCGGACAACGCGTCCGCGGTTCCTAGGACTGTTCATGCTCCTCCCTTCATAAGCAGCGCAGGCTGCGTTTGACCCTCCTCCGAGCGTTCAGCACCTTACCCCAAGGACGAGCGAAATGAACGCCCTGACCGGTCAAGGAAGCGGCCCCTTTCGTCGAAAAACGCCGTTGTCCCCCCCGCCGCATTGATCCGTGGGACCACGCAGTTGACTCGGACGGGCCGGCTGCGAGAGGCTGACTGCGATGGCGGAGCGGTTCGAGTCGGGAGGCGTGCGCGAAGTCCGGCTCGCCGTCGTGCTGTACGGCGGCGTCTCGCTCGCCATCTATATGCACGGCATGACCAAGGAGCTGCATCGCCTGGTGAAGGCGTCGGCGCTCGAGGACCGAGGACTCGGTCCGGACGACGACTCGCCGACCGAGCGTGTGTATCGGCGGCTGCTCCGCCTCATACACGAGCACGACGAGCATCGCGTGCGCACGCGCGTGGTCGTCGATGTCATCGCCGGCACGTCCGCGGGCGGCATCAACGGCGTCTATCTGGCAAAGGCGCTGGCGCACAACCGGTCCCAGGAGAAGCTGCGCGACGTCTGGATCGAGCGCGGCGACATCTCCCAGCTCCTCCGCGGCTCGGCCCGGATCCCGTGGAGAGCACGAGCATTCGGCCTGCTGCTGGTCGCGAGCGCGCGATCGCCGCTGAACGGCGACGCGATGTCGCGCTGGCTCTACGAGGCACTGGAAGCCATGGACGCGGGGGCATCGCGGCCGGCCGAGCTCACGACGCTGATGCCCGACGACCACGAGCTCGAGCTGTTCGTGACCACCACGGACTTCGCGGGCTACGACCGCGAGCTCGTGATCAGCGACCCGCCGTTGGTGCACGACCGCGCGCACCGGCATGTCCTGCGGTTCCGCCGGCGCGACGGCGCCGACGACTTCACGCGCGCCGACAACGGCTGGCTCGCGTTCTCGGCACGGGCGACGTCCTCGTTCCCGGGCGCGTTCCCGCCCGTGAGCCTGAGCGAGTTCCAGGCCACGGTGCGGCCCGCTGAAGGCCTGCCGCGACCCGAGCGGTTCTTCCGGCTCTACGAGCTCTCGAAGGCGCACGCGGACGAGCGCTACTTCGTCGACGGCGGCGTGCTCGACAACCGGCCGTTCGGCCATGTGACCCGCGCCATCCGCGAGCGCCCGGCCGGCGTGCAGGTCGACCGGCGCCTGCTCTACCTCGAGCCGGATCCGGCCGCTCCGGCCGAGGCGGCGACGAACGGCCGGCCCGGCCCGATCGCGACCGTGCTCGGCTCCGTCGCCGGCATCCCCCGCCAGCAGCCGATCCTCGACGAGATCCTCGAGGTGAGGCGGCACAACGAGCGGATCCGCCGGCTGCGCGACATCATCGAGATGGCGTTCGGCGGCATCACGGAGCGCGTGAGCGAGGTGATCGACATCGACCTCGACCGTCTGGTGGAGCCGCCGGCCGAGGAGGATCTGGCTCGCTGGAGCGAGCAGCTCAACCACGAGGCGCAGGCCGCCGTCGGCGTCGGATACGCGACGTACCTCCGGACCAAGGTGAGCAGCGTCGTGGGGCGCTATGCGCGAACCATCTGCGAGCTCTCCGATTTCCCGGAGGACTGCAACCAGGCCGAGTTCGTGCGCACCGTCCTGCGGACCTGGGCCCGCGAGCGCCTGTTCACCGAGCGCGACGGAAGGCTGGCGCCGGACGACCGGCACGTCGCGTTCCTGCGGAGGTTCGACCTCGACTACGGCGCCCGCCGGCTGCGGTTCGTGATCGCCGCGCTCAGCTGGTGGTACGAGCCGGAGGCGGGCGTCCCCGCACCGCGGCGCGCCGAGCTCGACCGCGCCAAGGCGGTGCTCTACGACAAGCTCGCGGTGCTGACCGAAGCCATGTCCGGCCGCAGCCTCGGGACCGATCTGACGGGTCTCGTCGAGGAGTGCTTCGAGCAGCAGCGCATCGAGGAATGGCCCGACACCCCCGAGCGGTACGCGGACGATCACGCCGACCAGCTGCTGGCGCTGGAGAACGCGCTCGGAGCGGCGCTCGACGAGCAGCTCGAGGGGTTCGGCGCCGAGCTCTTCGCGACCCTCCAGGAGGTCGCCGCCGGCTGGAGCGGGCCGATCCGCAAGGACCTGCTCGTCCGCTACCTCGGCTTCCCGCTCTGGGACGCGATCCTGTTTCCCGTCCAGTCGGCCGCCGACATCGGCGAGCGCGACACGATCGAGATCACGCGCTTCAGCCCGGACGAGGCGAAGGCCGTCGGCTCCTCCGGCGCGAAGCTCGCCGGCGCGACGATGGGTCACTTCGGCGCCTTCTTCGACCGCCCGGGTCGCGAGCGCGACTACATTCTGGGCCGCCTGCACGGCGCCGAGCGCCTGATCGGGATCCTGCTCCCCGGAGACGACCTCGCGGACGCGCGCGCCGACTGGTGCCGCCAGGCCTTCGCGGCGATCGCCGACGAGGAAGAGGGCGTGCTGCCCGGAGCTGCAGCGATCCTGGCCGAAGCGCGAAGGTCGCGGCCGGTCAGTCCACGGACCTGACCAGGTAGGGGCTGAGCCCCGCGCGGATCCAGTCCGGCATCGGCGTCTTCTGCCACGTCCGGGCGTCGACGAAGACGTGGCGCAGGCGGCCCGCCACGAGCAGCTCGCCGTCGCGGGCGACGTCGACGACCGTCGTCAGGCTCGTCGTGCCGAGCGCCTCGACGCCGACGGCGAGGGTGATGAGGTCGTCCGCGCGCGCGGGCGCGTCGAAGCGGACCTCGAGATGGGCCACCACGGCATCGATCCCGCGCTCGACCATCGCGCCCCACGACCCGAGCGCCTCGCGCCACAGCTCGGTCAGGCCGACGTCGAAGTAGGCGACGTAGTGGGCGTTGAAGACGATCCCCTGCGGATCGCACTCGCCGAAGCGCACGCGAAGCTGGTGCTCGAACCGCATGCCGCAGTATTGCCGCTCAGGGCGAGCCCTGTGGGCCCACGCGCCGTGGCATAGGCTGTGGGCATGCCGCTCTGGCAGCCGTTGCTGATCGCCGTCGGCATCACGATCGGTGCCTACGCGGCGTTCGTTCTCGTGCTCGCCCGAGCCGGCCGCCGGAGCGACGCGGCCGCCCTCGCGCGGTTCGTTCCCGACTGCCTCGTGTTGTTCAGGCGATTGCTCGCCGACCCGCGCGTGCCGTGGTTACGGAAGGCCGCGCTCGCAGCGTCGATCGCCTACCTCGCCATGCCGTTCGACCTCGTCCCCGACTTCATCCCGCTCGCCGGACAGCTCGACGACGCCCTGATCGTCGTCCTCGCGCTGCGCGGCATCCTTCGGGGAGCGGGCGACTACCTGGTGCGCGAGCACTGGCCCGGTCCGCAGCAGTCTCTGCGGGTTATCTGCGAGCTCGCCGGAGGTGGGTTAGCCTCTGCTTCGGGCCGGCGCGAACGCGAGGGCACGAACGTGGCACGTGGACATGAGCTTGAGGGCTAAACCGACCCTTTACGCGGGTAGTCGTCGGTGTTAGGTAAACCTTCCTTTCAAACATGAGCCAGACCGCAAAGCGCATGAGAGACGCGGAGCGGTACCAAGCGGTGACCGCAGCTCGTGAACGTTTTCTCGCCGGCGACGACCGCGTTCGTGGCGTTCGCCCCGAGATCGCCACGTCCTGGTACCGCTGCCGCGAGCAGTACCACGTCGACCCGAGCCTCAGCGTCGCGCCGCCCGCTTCCGACCAGAGCGGCGAGTCGTCCGCCGAGCACACACTCGAGCACGAGATCGTGTTCGCCCAGCTCGGCGGCGCCGCAGCGTCGATCGCGAGCGAGGTCGAGAGCCTCGGCGGCGTCATCACGGTGACCGACAGTGCCGGTCGGATCCTTACCGTCCAGGGCGACAAGGAGACGCTGTTCCGCGCGCGGGACAGCAACATGGCGCCGTGGTCGTGCTGGTCGGAGTGGGCGACGGGCACCAACGGGATGGGCACGGCGCTCGAGGCGCCCGGACCTGTGCTGATCAGCGGGCCCGAGCACTGGTGCTCAGGGTTTCACGAGTGGGTCTGTGCCGGCGTGGCGGTTCGCGACGCCGTGACCAAGGATCCCGTCGCCGTCCTCGACGTCTCGGCCTGGCGCGCCCACCTCCCGCCGCAGGCCGCCGAGTGGCTGTCCAAGGCCGTCGGCGGCGCCCGCGCGGTACTCCGTCGGCGCGCGCACGACAGCGGCGCCGAACTGGCGGCGGCGTTCGCCCAGACGCGAGCGCGCTCCGGACAGGCGCTCGCCGCCCTGGACGCGAGCGGCAAGGTCGTCATCGCCGACGAGGAGGCAAGCCTCGTCCTCGGCGTCCCCGCGCGCGTGCCGGCTCTCGACCCCGCGGGCCGCTGGCAGCCGGGCCTGGACCTCAAGCACCTCGCACGGCACGCCGTCAAGCAGGCTCGCCTCGACCGCGAGTGGGTCGGCTCGACGCACATCGCGACCGAGCTCAACAGCGAGCCCTGCCGGCTCACCCTGCACCCGGTCTTCCTCGCCGACCAGCCGATCGGGACGCTCGCGATCTTCGGAACCGAGCGCGGTGACACGGTCGAGGGCGAGCGGCCCGAGCCCGGGCTGAGCCCTCCGCCGCGCATCGTGGGCGTGAGCGGCGACCGGATGGTCCTGCTGCACCGGCCCGAGGTCCGGTTCGCGGAGGCGGACGGCAATGATGTCTGGCTCGTCACCGACGAGGGCCGCCTCCAAGCCGCGGTCCGTGGGATCGACAAGCTCGAGGAGGAGCTCGCCGGAGGCGACTTCCTGCGCGTCCATCGGCGATTCCTGGTCAACCTGACCTGCGTCCGCGCCGTCGACCGCGGCTCAAGGGGCGAGCTCTCGCTGATCGTGGCGGGCTCGGAGAGCCTGCCGGTGCCCGTATCACGCCGCAACGTGCCGGCCGTGCGGCGCGCGCTGGGCCTCTGACCTAATAGGGAACCCGGGGCCGCTTCATCGTGCGATAGACGAACCGGTCGGTCTGCGCCGGCTCTCGCGCCGCGACGACACGGTCGTGATGGGGGGAGAACCGGCAGACTGGATCTGTGGCCGCCGCGTCACCCGCGAGCCGCAGCGCCTGGCACCGGCAGCCGCCCCAGTCCACCTCCTGCCGCCCGAGCGGACACGTCCGGCACGGCTCCTGCATCCAGTCCGTTCCGCGAAAGCGCGCGAACGCGTCGGACTCGTTCCAGATCCACTCCAGCGGATGGTCGCGGACGTTGGCGAACTCGAGCCCCGGGATCGTCGAGGCGGCCTGGCAGGGCATGACGTCGCCGTTCGGGGCCACCACCATCGCGGTCCTGCCCCAGCCGCCCATGCACGGCTTCGGCAGCTCCTCAAAGAAGTCGGGGAGCACCCACAGGACGTCGACCTTGGGGCCGACCCGCGCCCGGAACCGCTGGACCGCCTCCTCCGCGCGCCGGAGCTGCTCCCACGAGGGCATGAGGGCGTCCTGGTTCGCGACCGCCCAGCCGTAGTACTGCGTGTTGGCGAGCTCGAGCCGCTGCGCGCCGAGATCGAGCGTGAGATCGAGCAGCTCCTGGATGCGATCGAGGTTCTGCCGGTGCAGGACGCAGTTGATCGTCAGCGGGAAGTCGAGCTCCTTGGCGTTCCGCGCGGCCGCGATCTTCTTCTCGAACGAGCGGTTGCCCGCGATGCGGTCGTTGTCCCCGGGGTCCGGGCTCTGGATCGAGACCTGCACGTGGTCGAGCCCAGCCGCCTTGAGCGCCTCAGCCCGGTCGCGCGTGAACAGCGTCCCGGCCGTGATGAGCGACGAGTAGAGCCCCGCGTCGCGCGCGCCGGCGCAGAGCTCGACGAGATCGCGGCGCAGCATCGGCTCGCCGCCCGTGAGCGCCAGCTGGAGCACCCCGAGCCGCCGCGCCTCGCCGAAGGCCCGGATCCAGTGCTCGGTCTCGAGGTCCCGCCGGTACCGCTCGCCGCCGATGTCGAGCGGGTTCGAGCAGTACGGGCAGTGCAGCGGGCACTGGTAGGAGAGCTCGGCGATCAGCGTGGCCGGCCTAGGCTCCATCGACCACGAGTCCTCTCTGGGTCATGGCGTCGACCAGCTCCAGGACGTCGGCGCGGAGGTCGGCGCCCTCGTAGCGCGCGGAGAGTGCGCCGACGATGTCGTCGACCGAGCGCTCGCCGTCGCACAGCTCGAGCACCTCCGCCGCGCTCGGGTTGAGCCGTACCGCACCCTCGGGGATCAGCAGCAGGTGCTCCTCACGCACCTCGTCGTACCGCAGTCGTGCGCCGGTCACGAGCCGGGGACGCGTCATGCGAGCGGCCCCCGCGGCTGCGTGTCGCCGCGCTCGATCGCGTCCAGCTGCACCCACAGCATCTCGGTCTTGAAGCGCAGCGCCGCGACGGCGGCGTCCTGCTGCTCGCGCGTCTTGCAGCGCTCCACGGTCAGATCGAGTGCGTACTGCGCGTCACGCGGGGCCTGCACGAGCCGGGCGCGGAAGTACTCGAGCCCTGCGGGGTCGATCCACGGGTAGTGGCGCTCGAGCGCCTCGAGCCGCACGCGGATCGCGGACGGCCCGAAGAGCTCCGTGAGCGACGACGCGACCGCCTCGACCCACGGCTTCCGGCGCGCGAAGTTCACGTAGGCGTCGACCGCGTAGCGCACAGCGGGCAGGACGCGCCGCTCCGAGGTCAGCTCTTTGCGCAGGACGCCGAGCGCCTCCCCGAGCCGCAGCCAGGACTCGATGCCTCCCGGTTCGCCCGCCGTGCCGTCGTGGTCGATGATGCGCTGGACCCACTCGCGCCGGACTTCGACCTCCGGGCAGTTCGCCAGGATCGCCGCGTCCTTCAGCGGGATGCACCGCTGGTAGTAGAAGCGGTTCGCGACCCAGCGTTGGAGCTCGTCGCGCGTGAGCTCTCCGGCGTCCATGCGCCGGTGGAACGGGTGCAGGTGGTGGTACCGCGCGCCTTGGGCGCGCAGGCGGGCGATGAACTCCTCCTCGGGCGAAGCCT
>CAWKIT010000014.1:0-154229 GCA_963849695.1 uncultured Solirubrobacteraceae bacterium | reverse complement strand
TGGCCTGCGGCGCCGCGCCCGGCTCAGCCGCGTGCTCCTCGGCCTCCTCGCCGCCGGTGACCACCGCCGCAGTCAGCGTCGCGGCGACGAGCACGAGGCTTGTAAGCATGACGAGCCGCGCTCGGCCCGGTGTGCCCGGGAAATCGGCGTGGCTGATCCCCCACGCGGCCAAGAGCAGCGCCCAGACGACCAGTAGGCCGCCCGCGATGTAGAAGGGGACCTTGCTCGGTGCTGCAGCGACCATCACACACGCCCTGGTGTTGAACCCCATTGTCGCCCACGCAGGACTTCGCGTCTACCGGATCAACCCAAGAGCGAGGCAGCGACGATTGAGTCCGGCGTCTCGCCGCAACAGCACGCAGGCGCCGCACCTGAACCGGTACTGCAGCCCGTTCCGGCTCCAGTGCTGCATCGCGCGACGAGCAGCGCCCCGAGCGGCTTTCGTGCCGTACGGTCGGGTGGGACTATCCCCCGCCGAAGGACTACTCGCCCGTGTCGCCTTCGAATGGTCCCGGATCGCCGGATCCCACGTTGCCGTGGCGGCTGACGCTCTCGAAGTCCCGGCGGCGCGACGCCTTCGCGCGGCCGGCCATCTCGGCCCCGCGCCGTTGCGCGTCCCTCCGCTTGTCGAGCCACCGTCGCAGCCGACCTTTGGACTGCTTGCCCTCAGCCATACGCGACCTCCTTGTTGACGGCCGGTCCCAGCCTACGCCCGCTCGGGTGACCCGCGTCAAAGACTCGAGGCACACGGTGGCTCTGCTCGCAGCGGTCATGTTGGCGGCACGGCCGCTGTCGCTTGGCGCGACCTGGGAAAGCGTCGCGGATCCGTGCGCTGACGCCTGCTTCCGTCCGGGCAAAGCGAGCGTCTCGACGCAGTCCGCCGACACGATCGAGGCTCGTCCGAAGCAGGGCGCCACATACAGGTCGGCGGAGACGACCGCATCGTAGGGTCGGCGGGAGGCATCTGCGGCCGCGCGGCGCGTGCTGGCCGACTGGCGTTGTTGCCTCCCGCCGCCGCATCGAACCGTGCATGCGGTTCTCCCGCACACGGCTCTCCGACATCGTTCACCGGCTGGCAAACGCAAGCGTGGGTCTCACTGTTCCGCTGAGGCGATAGACGCCGAGCTTGGTCGTCCACTCGTAGTCGAAGCGGCTGACCCAGTTGCGGCCCTGCAGCCCGTGCTTGGCGCTGGCGAGGATCGCGAGGCGTTCGCGGACGTAGCCGTCGATTTCGCCGAACTTGTCCGCGGAGTTTCCGTAGCGGAAGTAGTTACCCCAGCCACGGACCACGTGGTTGACGTTCTCGACCGCGTATTCCAGCGGCAGCCTTGCGAACCTGCGGTCCGTCCGGTCACGGATCTTGGCCTTGATGGAGGCCATCGCCCGCCTGGACGGCCACTTGTGCAGGTACCACCGACCTCGCTGCTTCCACGACTCCCGCATCCGATGGTGGAAGCCGAGGAAGTCGAACCCTTCGGCGCCTCTGGCGAGGTGCGCGATCCTGGTCTTATCCGGGGTGCAATCGCAACCCGACCACGTCCAGGACCGCCGCCACCAGCTCACGGGCCTGTTCGGCCTGTTCGCGGGTGGCGCATAGGACCACGAAGTCATCGCAGTACCTGACCAGCGTCCCCAGCCGCCGCCCGCCGCCCGCCCACGCTTCATCGAGCGTGTGCAGGGCGATGTTGGCGAGCAGCGGTGAGATTGGCGACCCCTGCGGGGTGCCCGCTTCGATCGCGGACACGATCCCGCCCTCGAACACCCCGGCCCGAAGCCACGCCCGCAGCAGCTTGAGCATCTGCCGGTCGCACACCCGCCGCTCGATCTGGCAGAGCAGGGCATGCGAGTCGATCTCGTCAAAGCAGCTTTGGATGTCGGCGTCGAGCACCCACCCCTTGCCACGCCAGGTGGCGGTCTGCCTGACCGTCTCCAAGGCGTGATGGGCCGACAGCCCGGGCCGAAACCCGTAGCTGGTGGGCAGGAAGTCGGCTTCGAAGATCGGCTCAAGCACGATCTTCGCCGCCGCCATCACCACCCTGTCGGCCAGGCAAGGAATGCCGAGCGGCCTGAGTTGACCTGGTCTGCCCGGCTTCGGGATATAGGCCCGTCGCAGCGGCCTGGACCGGTAGGTCCCGGCACGCAACTTCGCGGCCAGCTCATCGAGGAAGTCGCCCACCCCGGAGGTCTCGACGTCGCCGATGGTTACCCCATCGACGCCCGCCGCCCCGCGGTTGGCACGGACCTCGCCCCACGCCCTCCAGAGCACGTCGCTGCGGGCGACCTTGTCATAGACGGCATGGAAGCGGCGATCCCGATCCTGCTTAGCGCAGCGGTAGAGCACGCGTTGGAGAGCACGAACCCGGTCCACGCCCATGGCGCGGCTGACGGATCTAGCCGATACGGCACTCGTCAAGTCCCTCTACTCCTTCCCGTGCATCGATGAAGCGCGGGCCCTTCGCCATGTGGCCGGCTTTCCCGACCTCCGACTACTACGACCCGCTCCGACTGCCGCTCGGCCGCCCACACCACTTCCCGGGTTCGCCGGTTATAGGAGGGGCATCGCTTCCCGCCACGCCGCAGACCGGCGGGGCCGAGACGGCTCTCCCGGGTTCCCAGGACGACCATCCGCACGTTCAACGCCCAATACGCCGGAGGGTTCCTCAGCGCCCGCTCCTGGACCAAGAGCGCCTGCCAGTCGTACACGCGCGCGTGGTAGCGGTGGTAGAACGCCCACAGCTCGGCGACCATCGTCCCCACGCGGCCGGCCGCGCGCAGGCGCTCGGCGTGGTCGGGGGTCATCAGCGCGCGGTGGGTGACGTCCAGGCCGACCATCGTGACGTCGATCCCGCTGGCGAACACGCGCGCCGCCGCCTCGGGGTCGACCCAGATGTTGAACTCGGCCGCGGGCGTGATGTTGCCCTCGGCGATCGCGCCGCCCATGAGGACGATCCGCTCGATGTCGAGGTCCGGGTAGCGCGCGAGCGCCAGCGCGACGTTGGTGAGAGGGCCGGTCGGGATCAGCGTGACCGGACGGCCCGCTGCGCGGATCCGGGCGGCGAGGAAGTCGACCGCGTGCTCGGCGACGGGCGCCCCGGCGGGCGGCGGGAGGTCGGGCCCGTCGAGCCCGGTCTCCCCGTGCACGTGCTCCGCCACCTGCGCGTCGCGGACCAGCGGGCGGTCGGCGCCGGCGGCGACCGGAACGTCGCCCCGGCCGGCGAACTCGAGCACCCGCAGCGCGTTGGCGGTCGTCTTGTCGAGCGTCTGGTTGCCGTGGACGGTGGTGACCCCGAGCAGCTCGAGCTCCGGGCTCGCGAGCGCCAGCAGCAGCGCCATCGCGTCGTCGTGCCCGGGGTCGCAGTCGATCAGCACCGGCGTGGCCATCTCGGCGGCAGCCTATGAGGTTCTGGCCGGCGGACTTCGCCGACCCCGATGAGGGGGTTGCGGCAGCGCGAACCAGGGGGTCCCCTCATGGTCACCGGTCGGCTTGTGGCGCACGCTTCCGTTCATGTCCCCCGTCACCGTGATCGAAGCCCCGCTCAACCTCGAGCCCGTCACCCCGGACTCCTTCATCGCCGACCTCGCGCCTCTCTCTCGGGACGCGCATGCCCGGCCTACCGAGCTCGTGCAGGGCGCCGCGCCCCAGCGGCGGATCTACGACTGACCCTCCGGCGCCCAGCCGAGCTGGTCACGTACGCGCTTGGGGAGCGCACTGACGACGAGGTCGTAGGAGTCTTCGATCAGGTCGCGCACGAGCTGGTCGGGAAGGCTGCCGTCGAGCGTGATCGTGTTCCAGTGGCGCTTGTTGAGGTGATAGCCGGGGCGGATCGCGGAGTAGCTCGCGCGGAGGGCCACGGCCAGATCCGGCTCGCACTTGACGCTGACCTCGAGGGGCGCGCGGTCGAGCGCACTCAGGGCGAACATCTTGCCGGCGACCTTGAACACGGAGTGCTCGGGGCCGAACGGGAAGTCCTCGATCGCCCCCGGGCGTCCGATGCACCACCGACGCAGTTGCTTCGCATCCACGTGGCGCATCGTCGCGGGACAACGTCCGGCGGTCGCCCCAGAACGAGGCGTCGAGCTCGCCCAGCGGCGTCGAGGGCGGTGCGTCAGCGTGGTACTCGGCGCCGAGCGCGGCCCAGTCGGCCGAAGCGCGGAGCTCGCCGAGCGTCTGGAAGACCAGGCCCTCCATGCGCCGGATCAGCAACGCCTGCGGCGGCAGCGTCATGCGGCGCAGGTCGTCGAGATACTCGCTGGCCGCGCTCCAGCAGGCCGGTCACGTAGGCCGGCGTGATGCGGCGCTCGCCCGGCTCGAAGTACCACTCGCCGCCGGCCAGCAGCTGCTCGAGCAGTCGCGGCGCGTCGAACTCCGCGGGCTCCGGCAGATAGCCGAGGCGCGGTCATGCCGCGGTGCACGGCGGCGGCGTCGCCGGCGCGGCGGCCCGCGCGATCGCGTGCTCGGCGGCCAGGTAGCCCGGGTCGACGACGCGCATCAGGCCGAAGTCGAGGAACCCGACGCGGCCGTCGTCGAGCAGCAGGTAGTTGCCGGGGTGCGGGTCCCCGGACGCGCGCCCGAGGTGCGTCAGGGTGCCGAAGAAGAAGCGGAAGACGATCTCGCCGAAGCGGTCGCGCTCGGCGTCGCCGAGCGCCTGACCTCCTCGAACCGGCGGCCCTCGAGCAGCTCGGTCACGAGCACGCGGCGGCTCGACAGCGCGGTGTGGACGGCGGGCACGTGCGCGAACGGGTGGCCGCGCCAGGCGCGCGCCACCGTGCGGTGGTTCTGGGCCTCGATCTCGTAGTCGAGCTCCTCGGCGACGCGCTCGCGCAGCTCGGCGGCCAGCGCGCGGACGTCGAGGCCGGGCGCGAGCCGCTTGACGAGCGGCAGCAGCAGGCCGAGGTTGCGCAAGTCGATCTCGACGGCCTCGGCCATGCCGGGGTACTGGACCTTCACCGCCACGGCCTCGCCGTCGTGCGTGACCGCGCGGTGGACCTGGCCGATCGAGGCGGCCGCGAACGCGTCGTGGTCGAACTCGGCGAAATGGGCGCTCACCGGGCCGCCGAGCTCGGCGCGGACGAGCTTCTCGATCTTGGGGAACGGGAGCGGCGGGACGTCGTCGCGGAGCGTGGCGAGCGTGCGCTTGAACTGCTCGCGCTCGCCCTCGGGGATCGCCGTGAAGTCGACGGTGGAGAGCACCTGCCCGATCTTCATCGCCGCGCCGCGCATGCGGCCGAGCTGCTCGACGAGCTCACGGGCGAGCGCGGCGGCGCGCTCGCCGCTGGCCACCTCGGCGCGCTCCGGTGAGCGCACGAGGTTGGCGGCGCGCGTGCCCGCCCAGCGCAGGCCCTGGCCGGCTACGAGGCCGCCGACGCGGCCGGTGCGCGCGAGGCGTGAGGTGGGAGGCGGCTCTGCCACATCAGCAGGCCAGGGCCGCCACCTTGGCGCGACCACGGGGGGATACCCCCACGTCGCCGGTACGGCGGTTGCTAGGCGGGCAGGCCGACCGGGCAGCTCACGCCCGTGCCGCCCAGCCCGCAGTACCCGCCGGGGTTCTTGGCGAGGTACTGCTGGTGGTAGTCCTCGGCGTAGTAGAACGGCCCGGCCTCGGCGATCTCGGTCGTGATGTCGCCGTAGGCGGCGCCGCGGAGCTGCTCCTGGTAGGTCTCCTTCGAGGCGACCGCGGCGTCGCGCTGGGCCTCGCTCGTCCAGTAGATCGCCGACCGGTACTGGGTGCCGACGTCGTTGCCCTGGCGCATGCCCTGGGTCGGGTCGTGGTTCTCCCAGAACAGCTTCAGCATCGCCTCGTACGAGGTGACGTTCGGGTCGAACACCGCGAGCACGACCTCGGCGTGGCCGGTGCCGGTCGAGCAGACCTCCTCGTAGGTCGGGTTGGGCGTGAAGCCGCCCGCGTAGCCCACGGCCGTCGTGTACACGCCGTCGGCCTGCCAGAACACGCGCTCGGCGCCCCAGAAGCACCCCATGCCGACGACGATCCGCTCCAATCCCTGCGGGAACGGCGGCGCGAGCGGGGTCCCGAGCACGTCGTGGCGGGCGGGAATCGGCATCGGCGCGTCGCGGCCGGGCAGCGCGCGGTCGGCGTCGATCATCTGGGTCTTGCGCGTGGAGAAGAGCATCGTGCCTTCACTGTACGGTGAGCGCCTCATGCGTTACACCCGCGAGGTCACCGACGCGCTCGACAACGGCCGCCCGGTGGTCGCGCTCGAGAGCACGATCATCGCCCACGGGCTGCCGCGGCCCGAGAACCTCGAGGTCGCGGTCGCGGCGGAGGAGATGGTGCGCGAGGAGGGCGCGGTGCCGGCGACGATCGCGGTCGTCGAGGGGATGGTGCGGATCGGGCTCGACCGCGAAGGACTGGAGGCGATCGCCGGCGACGACGTGGCCAAGTGCAGCGCGCGCGACCTGGCGGTGGTGATGGCGCGGCGGGCGACCGGCGCCACCACCGTGGCGGCGACAGCGACGCTGGCGGCCCGCGCCGGGATCACCGTGTTCGGGACCGGGGGGCTGGGCGGCGTGCACCGCGAGGCGCGCGAGAGCTGGGACGAGTCGGCCGACCTGACGATCCTGGCGCAGACGCCGATCACGGTCGTGTGCGCGGGCGTGAAGTCGGTGCTCGACGTCGAGGCGACGCTCGAGCGGCTGGAGACGCTGAACGTGACGCTGCTCGGCTACCGGACCGACCGGTTCCCGGGCTTCTACCTCTCCGACTCGGGCTTCCCGGTGCCGTGGCGGGTCGAGTCGCCGGAGGAGGTCGCCGACGTGCACCACGCGCGTGCGGAGCTCGGGCTCGGCGCGATCGTGGTCGCGAACCCGATCGAGGATCCGCTCGACGCCGAGCTGCACGAGACGGTGCTGCGCTCGGCGCTGGCGGCGGCCGCGGCCGGCGGGATCCGCGGCAAGGACATCACGCCCTTCCTGCTCGAGCGCTTCCACCGAGAGACGGGCGGCGCGAGCCTCGAGGCGAACGTTCGGCTTCTGCTGCGCAACGTCGCGCTGGCGGCGCAGATCGCGCGCGCCGTGGCATGACGCTGGTCGTCCTCGGGGACGTAATGGTCGACGTCATCGCTCGCGTGTCCGGGCCGTTGGCTCGCGGCAGCGACACGCCCGCGCGCGTGGCCGTGGGCGGGGGCGGGTCGGCCGCCAACGTGGCCGCATGGGCGGCGGCGCTCGGGACGCCGGTGTCGCTGGTGTGCCGGGTCGGCGACGATGCTCGCGGTCGGGCGGCGGTCGAGGAGCTCGTCGGCCGGCGGCGTGCAGGTACATGCCGAGGTCGATGGCGAGCGGCCGACCGGCACCTGCGTCGTGCTCGTCGAGCCCGGCGGCGAGCGGACGATGCTGCCCGACCCGGGGGCCAACGACGCGCCGCTGCCGGAGATCCCGCTCGGCTCTCACCTGCACGTGGTGGGCTACGCGCTCCTGCGCGATGGGCCGCGGGCGAGTGCCCTGGCGGCGATCGAGCGGGCGCGGGCTGCGGGGATGACCGTGTCGGTCGACCCGTCCTCGTGGGCGCTGATCCGGCCGGGGGCGATCCCGGACGTCGATCTGCTGCTGCCGAACGAGCGCGAGGCCGAGGTGCTGGGGGAGCGCGAGGGGATGGTCGTCAAGCTCGGCGCCGCGGGCGCTCGGTGGGGGGCGGTTCGGGTGCCTGCGGTACCGGTCGAGGTCGTGGACACCACCGGGGCCGGCGACGCGTTCGCGGCGGGCTTTCTCACCGCTCGGCTCGCCGGCGCCGATCCTCGCTCGGCGTTGGCCGCCGGCTGCGCCGCGGCTGCCCGGGCGGTGGCGCGCGTGGGCGCGCGGCCGTAGAACGTCAACTGCGCTGGGTGGGGAAGGGGCGAGCGAGCCCGTGCGGCGAGACTTCGACCGCTGTTCTGACCTAGGGTCCCAGCACGACCACAGATCAGGACGCCGTCCTGCCTAGGTATCGATATTTGAGACCAGGGCAGGACAGCGGGCGGATTCCGGCCGGGCGGACGGCTCCCCATCCTCCCCACTCAGCGCAGTTGACGTTCGGCAGGCGCGACCGAGGCGACGATGTCTACGATTGACTGGTCAGTCAAGAGGAGACCGGAATGCCTGAAGCCGTCATCGTCGACGCGATCCGCACGCCGATCGGGCGCGCGGCCAAGGGATCACTGAAGGATGTCCGCGCGGACGACCTCGCGGCCGTGCCGCTGAAGGCGCTCGTCGAGCGCAACCCCGGCGTCGACTTCGGCCAGACCGACGACGTCATGATGGGCTGCGGCTTCCAGCTGGGCGAGGCGGGCTACAACGTCGGCCGCAACGCGGCGCTGCTGGCGGGCCTCGACCATCACATCCCGGCGACGACCGTCAACCGCTTCTGCGCGTCGTCGCTGCAGACGATCCGGATGGCGTTCCACGCGATCAAGGCCGGCGAGGGCGATCAGTACGTGGCCGCCGGCGTCGAGGCCGTCTCGCGCTTCCCCGCGCACGCGCCGTTCGAGCCGCACCCGCGGCTCGACGGCTCGGACGGCGCCCCGTACAACGTCTACATCCCGATGGGGATCACGGCCGAGAACGTCGCGCGGCGCTGCAAGGTCCCGCGCGAGGCCCAGGACGAGTGGGCCAAGACGTCGCAGGACCGCGCTGTCGCCGCGCGCGAGAGCGGGCACTTCGACGCCGAGATCGTCCCGGTCGGCGAGGTCGCGCGCGACGACGGCCCGCGGCCCGGCACCACGATGGAGAAGCTCGCCGAGCTCAAGCCGGTCTTCGACCCCGAGAACGGCACCGTCACCGCCGGCAACTCGTGCCCGCTCAACGACGGCGCGGCCGCCGTGCTCGTGATGTCCGACGAGAAGGCGAAGGCGCTCGGCGTCGAGCCGAAGGCCCGCATCGTCGCCTCCTCGGTGGCCGCGATCCGGCCCGAGATCATGGGCCTCGGCCCGATCCCGGCCGTGAAGGCCGTGCTCGAGCAGGCCGGCATGACGCTCGACGACATCGACATCGTCGAGCTCAACGAGGCGTTCGCCGCCCAGGTCGTGCCGTGCCGCGACGAGCTCGGGATCGATCCCGAGAAGCTCAACCCGTTCGGCGGCGCGATCGCGCTCGGCCACCCGTTCGGGATGACCGGCGCGCGCATCATGGCGACGCTGCTCAACGGCCTGCGCGCGACCGGCGGCACGTACGGGCTCGAGACCATGTGCGTGGCCGGCGGCATGGGCCAGGCGATGATCGTCGAGCGACTGAGCTAGGAGCCGACGCCCGGGATCTTGTCGGCGAGCTCGCCGAGCGGCGCGAGGTCCTCGCGGAGGCCC
Source organism: uncultured Solirubrobacteraceae bacterium (assembly GCA_963849695.1). Taxonomy (GTDB): domain Bacteria; phylum Actinomycetota; class Thermoleophilia; order Solirubrobacterales; family Solirubrobacteraceae; genus DASSUW01. Next base: position 144,941 of record CAWKIT010000014.1, on the reverse strand, counting down.
TCGAGCCGCTTGTCCAGTCCCTCGAGGCGCGCGTTGACCTCGCGCATCAACGGCTCGAGCTCGTCGACCGAGTCGCGGACCGCGCGCATGTCGTCGTCGAGCGGCTCGATCCCCTTGCGAATCGAGGGCAGCTCCCCGATCGGGGACATCTCGCCGCGGAGAGCGGCCAGCCCGGCAACGATCGTGTCGGCGCGAGTGAGCATCTCGCCCTCGACGCGATCGATGCGCTCGATCACCTCCTGCTCGAGGCCGGGCAGGCGGCGGGCGGCCTCGGCGATCGCGCCGAGATCGTCGATGGCGCGCTTGATCAGCGCGGGCGGGAAGAGCAGTGGGTTCATGCCTCGTACCCTTCCCCGGCGATGCGGATCCTGTTCGTCTGCATGGGCAACATCTGCCGCTCGCCGACCGCGGAGGGCGTGATGCGTCGGCTGCTCGACGAGGAGGGGCTGGCCGATCGCGTGCACGTCGAGAGCGCCGGCACGGGCGGCTGGCACGTGGGCGAGCCGCCGGACGAGCGGGCGACGCTCGCCGCTCGCCGCCGTGGCATCGCGCTTGCCGGGGCGGCTCAGCAGGTCCGGCCGGCCGACTTCCGCTCCTTCGACCTGCTGATCGCGATGGACCGCGAGAACCTGCGCGAGCTCCTGGCGATCGCGCCCGACGAGGAGGCGGCCGAGAAGGTGCGGCTGCTGCGCGAGTTCGATCCCGCCGCCTCCGGCGACCTCGACGTCCCCGACCCGTACTACGGCGGCGACCGCGGCTTCGAGACCGTGCTCGACCTGGTCGAGGCGGCGTGCCGCGGGCTGCTCGACGAGCTGCGCGCCGCGGACCGGGTGTGAGCCTCGAGGCGGCGATCGCGCAGGCCACCGGCCGCGCCGTCGTCACTCTGAGGCGGGTCGGTGGCGGCGACATCAACGATGCGTACGCGGTCGAGCTCGAGGGCGGCGGCCGCGCGTTCGTGAAGACGCGCCCCGGCGCTCCCGCCGGCGAGTACGCCACCGAGGCGGCCGGCCTGCGCTGGCTCGGCGAGCCCGGCGGGCTGGGCGTGCCGGAGGTGCTCGGCGTCTCCGACGAGCTGCTGGCGCTCGAATGGCTCGACGACAGCTCGGCGGGCGACGAGGCCGAACTCGGCCGCGGGCTCGCGACGGTGCACGCCGCGGGCGCCGGCGATTTCGGCGCCGCGCCGCCCGCCGAGGACCCGTCGCACGCCGCCGGACCGCCCGCCGAGGACCCGTCGGGCGCCGTCGCGCCGCTGCGGATCGGCCCGCTCGTCCTTCCCAACGACCCGCGTCCGGACTGGCCCTCGTTCTACGCCGAGCGCCGGCTGCGGCCGCTGCTGGCGCCGGCACGGGACCGGGGAGCGCTGTCGGCGGCGGGCGTGCGGGCGGTCGAGGCGGTGTGTGGCCGGATGGCCGAGCTCGCCGGCCCGCCCGAGCCGCCGGCGCGGCTGCACGGCGACCTGTGGAGCGGCAACGTGCTGTGGAGCGGCGGCCGGCCGTTCGTGGTCGACCCGGTCGCGTACGGCGGCCACCGCGAGGTCGACCTCGCGATGCTGCGCCTGTTCGGGTCCCCCGGCGCGCGGTTCCTGGCGGCGTACGAGGAGGTCGCGCCGCTCGCCGACGGCCACGAGGACCGCGTCGCGCTCTACCAGCTCTTCCCGCTCCTGGTCCACGCCGTGCTGTTCGGCGGCGGCTACGGCGCCTCTGTCGAGCGCGCCGCGCGGCGATACTAGTGCCCCGATTCGGAGGTTCGGAGGCAGTCTGCGGGCGCCTGGCCGCGCCTGGCGCCCGCCGGCGGCCTCGCAAGTACGCCCAGTACGAGCCAGGCCGCCGGCGAACGCCAGACACGACCATGCATCCCGCAGCCTGCGACCGAACCTACGAATCGCGACACTAGGCGCCATGGACCTCGGGATCGACGGGCGGGTGGCGGTCGTGACCGGTGCGAGCCGCGGCATCGGCGCCGCCACCGCCGAGCTGCTCGAGGCCGAGGGCGCGCGCGTGGTGCGGGTCTCGCGCGGTGAGGGCATCGACGTGCGGGAGCCCGACGCCGCCGAGCGGATCGCCGCCCGCGCCCCGGGGCCGGTCGACATCCTCGTCAACAACGCCGGCACCAGCGCCGTCCGCGGCCTCGAGGACCTCGGCGACGACGAGTGGCGCGAGCAGTGGGAGATGCACGTCATGGCGTCGATGCGGCTGATGCGCGCCTTCGCCCCGGGCATGGCCGAGCGCGGCTGGGGCCGGATCGTCAACGTCTCCTCCTCGTCCGGCAAGCGGCCGTCGTCGCTGCTCAGCCCCGCCTACTCGGTCGCCAAGGCCGCCCAGCTCTCGCTTTCGCGGGTGTTCGCCGACGCCTACGCCGCAAGTGGCGTGCTCGTGAACGCGGTCACGCCCGGGCCTACGAGCACGCCGCAGTGGACGGACGAGGGCGCGCTCGCGGACCAGACGGCGGCGGCCAAGGGGCTCGGATCGCGCGACGAGGCGATCGAGGTCCAGTCCCAGCGCGCGCCGCTCGGCCGCTTCGGCGAGCCGGCCGAGATCGCGGCGGTGATCGCGTTCCTGTGCTCCGAGCGCGCGTCGAACGTCACGGGTGCGGCGTGGTCGGTCGACGGCGGGACGGTGGGGACGATCGTGTGACGGCGAGCGCGGCCGCCCGCGTCACGGGGACGGCGTGGCCGGTCGACGGCGGGACCGCAGGGACGATCGTGTGACCGCGAGCGCTGCCGCGGCCGCGATCGCCGCGGCGGCCGCGAAGCCGGTGCGGTAGTCGGTTGCGGCCGTGAGAGTGATCACCGCCGCGAGGCCGAGTGCGGTGCCGACCTGGGCGGCCGCGTTGAGCACGCCTGCGGCGACGCCCTGCTCGGCCTCGCCGAGCGCGGCGGTGCCGGACGCGGTCGACGCCACCGCGGCCACGCCGAGCCCGCCGCCCATCAGCAGGAAGGCGGGGGCGAGGGCGGCCGGCGAGAGCGCGATCAGCACGGTCGCACCCGCCGCGACCGCGAACAGGCCGGCCGCCATCGCCGGCCGTGGGCGCGGGATCCGCGGCCCGAGCAGGGAGCCGGCGATCACGGCCACATTGAACGGGGTGCACCAAAGGCCGGTGGTCAGCTCCTCGCGGCCGAGCGCGCCCTGCTGGTAGAGGATCGCGAGCAGCATCGCGGGCGTGGTGGTGGCGGTGAGGGCGAGCGACACGCCGGTCGCGGTCGCGAACGCCGGGCGCCGAAGCGACCACGGGGGCACGATCGGGTCGCCGGCGCGGCGCTCGATACGCGCGAAGAGGGCGAGCGCGCCGATGGCCGCGGCCAGTGCCCCGATCGCCGACCAGTCCGTCGGCCCGGCGGCCTCGGCCCGGGTGAACGCGAGCACCAGCAGCGTCAGGCCTGCGGTCACGGTCACCGCACCGGCAATGTCGAGCCGCCCGCCTTCGCGGCGCGGCAGCTCGGAGAGCACGCGCGGGGCGGCGAGCGCTCCTGCTGCGCACAGGGGGACGTTGACGAGGAACACCGCCGGCCACCCGAACGTCTCGACGAGCACACCGCCCAGCACCCAACCCGAGGCGCCGCCGCCGGCCGCCGCGGCCGTCCACCAGCCGACCGCGCGCCGGCGTGCCGGCGGCGTGTCGAACGTGGCGGTGAGGAGCGCGAGCGCGGTGGGCGTGAGCGCGGCGGCTCCCGCGCCCTGGACCGCGCGCGCCGCCACCAGCGGCGCCGGGCCGGGCGCGAGGGCACAGGCGAGCGACGCGATCCCGAACACCGCGAGCCCGGTCGCGAACAGGCGTCGCTGGCCGAACAGGTCGCCCGCCCGGCCCGCCACGATCAGCAGGCCGCCGAACGCGAGCGTGTAGGCGCTCAGGACCCATTGCAGGCCGGACGCGGAGAACCCGAGCGACCGCTGGATCTCGGGCAGGGCGATCGCCACGATCGTCACGTCGAGCACCACCAGGAACTGGGCGGCGCACAGCATCGGGAGCGTTACCTTCGAAGTCTTCATAGCCGGTAACAGACATTCTGACCGTCGTGTGACCGGTGTAAACTCGTTTAGGTGGTAACCGAGCTGAAGATCGTCAGCGGCGATCCGGCCCTCGACCTCGTCAACACCGTCGGCGACGACCGCGTCCCCGACCCCCTCGATCACTACGAGTCGTTCGCCGAGTGGGCGGCGCGCGTCGGCGCGATCGACGAGACCACGGCGCGCCGGCTCGCGACCCGCGGCCGCGAGCGCCCCGCCCGCGCCGAGCGCGCGCTGGCGGAGGCGCGCGACCTCCGTGCGGTGATGGACGCGGTCTTCCGGCCGCTGGCGAAGGGCGCCGGCGGACCGCCACAGGAGGCGCTCGCGCGGCTCGTGGCGCTCGCGGGCGCCGCGGTCGAACGTGGCCGGCTCGAGGCCGCGGACGGCGGGTTTCGCCTCGTCTGGGGCGGCGACCACCTCGAGCGGCCGCTATGGCCGCTCGCCGCCGCGGCGCTCGACCTGCTGCGCTCCGGGCCGCTCGATCGCCTGAAGGCGTGCGAAGGCTGCCCGTGGCTCTTCCTCGACACCAGCCGCAACCGCAGTCGCCACTGGTGCACGATGGACGACTGCGGCAGCCGCAGCAAGATGCGCCGCTATCGCGCGCGGCGCGCTACGGCAGGTCGATGATCAGGTAGCGGAACGCGACCTCGAACGCCGGGACCTCCGCCATCGTGCGGTTGCAGCCGGCGAGCACGAACCGCATCGGATTCGCGGAGTTGCGCACGGTGAACGCGAGCCGGTCCTCCGGCCAGCGCGAGTCGGGCGTCACGAGCACGACGTCCTGCGAGATGTCTGCACCTGCCAGCTCCGGAGCGAGCCCGGTCGGCTCGCCCGACCAGCACGTGCCCTGCGCCACGACCGGGACGTCGATCCTGAAGCGCCCCCAGAAGCGGCCGAGGTCGGAAGCGGTCAGCGACCCGTTGGCCACGTCGACACCGCCCACCGAGTTGTCGGCGATCGCGGCCGTCCCGACCGCGGCGGGGGCGAGCTTGCCCGGCGTGACCGAGCTGTTGGCGAGCTTGGCCTCGGTGATCGCACTGTTGGGCGTCGCCTGCAACCGTCGCACGGTCTTGCGGCTGAAGTCGCTCACCTTCAGCGACCGGTCCTTCACCACCCGGCTCGTGACGCTGTCCTTGCCGAGCAGGCGCTGCGCCTCCGCCGGGCCGCCCAGCGCGACGAACAGCGCGAGCAGCGCCACGACGGCGGCGAAAGACGGGCGGCGCTTCACAATTCCTCAGCATAGGAAGTCAGGCGCCTGACAAGGCCCGATTCGACGGACGTACGAGGCTCAGCTGAGCACGGGCACGCCGTCGTCGCGCGCCACCAGCTCCGCGTAGCGCCCGCCGGCGGCGAGCAGCTCCTCGTGCGTCCCGCGCTCGACCACCGTGCCGCCGTCGAGGACGGCGATCTGGTCGGCATCGCGCACCGTCGACAGCCGGTGGGCGATCACGATCGTCGTGCGTCCCTCGGCCAGGCGCTCGAGTGCGTCACCCACTGCGCGCTCCGTCTGGACGTCGAGCGCGCTGGTGGCCTCGTCGAGCACGAGCACGGGTGGGTTGCGCAGGATCGTGCGAGCGATCGCGATCCGCTGGCGCTCGCCGCCGGAGAAGCGGAAGCCGCGCTCGCCGACCACGGTGTCGTAGCCATCGGGCAGCGCGGCGACGGTGTCGTGGACCTGCGCCGCGCGCGCCGCCTCTTCGATCTCCTCGTCGGTCGCCTCCGACCGCGCGAAGCGCAGGTTCTCGCGCACCGACGCGTGGAACAGGTAGGTCTCCTGCGAGACGACGCCGACCGCGTCGGCCAAGGACCCGAAGCGCAGGTCGCGCAGGTCGACGCCGTCGAGCCGCACGGCGCCCTCCTCGGGGTCGTACAACCGCGCCGCCAGGTAGCCGACCGTCGTCTTCCCGGAGCCGGTCTCGCCGACCAGCGCGAGCTTCGTTCCCGCCGGCACCGACAGGTCCACGCCGCGCAGCGTCCACGGAGTCATGGACGACTCCGCCGGAGTCATGGACGACTCCGCTGAGTACCGGAACCAGACGTCCTCGAACCGCACCTCGCCGCGCACGTCGTCGAGCGCCTCGCGGCCCTCGTGTAGGTCGACGTCCAGGTCGAGGTACTCGTACACGCGCTCGAAGAGCGCCATCGACGTCTGGATGTCGACGCCGACGTTGAGCAGCGACTGGATCGGCCAGAACAGGCGCGTCTGCAGGGTCGTGAACGCGACCAGGGTGCCGATCGTCACCGCGCCGGGGGCGAGCCCGGCGAACAGGTAGACCAGAGCAGGCATGACCGCGAACGAGGTCTGGATCGAGGCCATCACCCAGCGGCCGGCCATCCGCGAGCGGACCTCGAGGTCCGCCAGCCGCGAGGACTCGCGCTCGAACCGGTCGGCCAGCTCGTCGCTGCGGCCCATCGTCTTGCCGAGCAGGATCCCGCTCACCGAGAGCGACTCCTGCACGAGCGACGAGATGTCGGCCATCGCGCCCTGGCGGGTCGAGGCGATCCGCCGCCGCTGGTCGCCCACCCGCCGTGCCAGCAGCACGAAGAACGGGGTGAGCGCGAGCGAGAACAGCGCCAGCCGCCAGTCGAGCAGCAACATCGCGACCACGGTGGCGAGCACCGTGGTCACGTTGGAGACGATCGAGGTGGCCGTCGACGTCACCACGTTCTGGACGCCGCCGATGTCGTTGGCGATCCGCGACTGGACCTCGCCCGTCCGCGTGCGCGTGAAGAAGGCGAGGCTGAGACGCTGCAGGTGGCGGTAGACCTGCGCGCGCAGGTCGTGCATCACCTTCTGGCCGACCAGGTTGGACAGCCAGGTCTGGCCCACCCCGAGCACGCCGGTGGCGACGGAGATGCCGATCATCCCCGCCACCAGCATCGCGAGCAGCCGGTCGTCGTCCTCGGGGATGGCGACGTCCAGCACGTCGCGGAGCAGGAACGGGGAGATCATCCCCAGCCCCGCGGACACGACGATCAGGAGCAGCACCGCCCCCAACCGCCCCCGGTAGGGGCGGAAGAGGGCGGTGATGCGGCGTGTCAAGCGACGGTCTCCCGCGCCGGCTCGAGCGCGATCTCGAGCACCTCGTCGATGCTCATGACCGGGTGGAAGGTCATCGCTTCGCGCACGTCCTGCGGCACGTCGTCGAGGTCGCCGCGGTTGCGCTCGGGGAGGATCACGTCGGTCAGCCCGGCGGCGTGGGCGGCCAGCACCTTCTGCTTGAGGCCCCCGATCGGCAGCACGCGGCCCTGCAGCGTGACCTCGCCGGTCATGCCGACCGTGTGCTTGATCGGGCGGCCGGACAGCAGCGACGCCAGCGCCGTGGTCATCGTGATGCCGGCGCTCGGGCCGTCCTTCGGGATCGCGCCCGCCGGCACGTGGACGTGGAACTCGTGGTCGGAGAACGCGCTCGGCTCGATGCCGAGCTCGCCGCCGTGGCCGCGCACATAGGAGAGCGCGATCCGCACCGACTCCTTCATCACGTCGCCCAGCTGACCGGTCAGCACCAGGCCCTCCTTGCCCTCCATCGAGGTCGCCTCGACGAACAGCACGTCGCCGCCGGTCCCGGTGACCGCGAGGCCGGTGGCCACGCCGGGGACCGCGGTGCGCAGCGCCGCCTCCTGGAAGACCTTCTGGCGGCCGAGCGCCTCGCGCACGAGCTCCAGGTCGATCACGACGGGGGCAATGGAGTTGCCCCGCGGGGCATCCTGGCTCTCGGTCTGATCGGAAGCACCGGCATCCGGCCGGTGGAGACTGGATGCGACCTTCGTCGCGGTCTTGCGCAGCACCGTGCCGAGCTCACGCTCGAGCTGGCGGACGCCCGCCTCGCGCGTGTACTCGCTGACCACGGTCTGCAGCAGCTCGTCCGGGATCGAGACCTCGTCCTCGCGCAGGCCGTTGCGCTCGCGCTGTCGCGGCCACAGGTAGTCGCGCGCGATCGCGGTCTTCTCCGCCACCGTGTAGCCGTCGAAGCGGATGACCTCCATGCGGTCCAGCAGCGGGCCGGGGATGGTCTCCGCCACGTTGGCGGTGGCGATGAACATGACGTCGGAGAGGTCGAGCTCGACGTCGAGGTAGTGGTCGCGGAACGAGTGGTTCTGGGCCGGGTCGAGCACCTCGAGCAGGGCCGCGCTGGGGTCGCCGCGCCAGTCGGCGCCGACCTTGTCGACCTCGTCGAGCATGATCACCGGGTTCATGGTCCCGGCGTCGCGCAGCGCGCGGACGAGACGGCCCGGCAACGCGCCGATGTAGGTCCGGCGGTGGCCGCGGATCTCGGCCTCGTCGCGCACGCCGCCCAGCGACATCCGGACGAACTCGCGGCCGGTGGCGCGGGCGATCGACTCGCCGATCGAGGTCTTGCCGGTGCCGGGCGGGCCGATCAGGGTGAGGATGGCCCCGGACCGTCTAGCGTCGCCCGCAGACGCGAGCTTGCGAGTGTCGGATGGCGAAAACTCCATCCCGCGCTCGACGCGCAGCTTCTTGACCGCCAGGTACTCGACGATGCGGTCCTTGACGTCCTCGAGGCCGGCGTGGTCGGCGTCGAGCACCTCGCGGGCCCCGACCGGGTCGAGCACCTCGTCCGAGCGCTCCTTCCACGGCACGGCGATCAGCCAGTCCAGGTAGGACCGGATCATCGAGGCCTCGCCGGACTGCTCGCCCATGCGCTCGAGCCGTCCGAGCTCCTTGGTGGCCTGCTCCTCGACCGCCTCCGGCATGCCGGCCTCGGCGATCTTGGTGCGGTACTCCTCGACCACCGAGGCGGAGTCCTCGCCCAGCTCGCGCTGGATCGACTCCATCTGCTTGCGCAGGAAGTACTCGCGCTGCTGCTTCTCGGCGCCGTCGCGGACGTCGTCGCGGATCTTCTGGCGCAGCTGCAGCTCGGTCAGCCGCTCGCGCTGGAGGCGGACGGCGACCTCGAGCCGCTCGGTCACGTCGAGCGTCTCGAGCACCCGCACCTTGTCCTCGAACGAGATGTCGGGCGCGTAGCCGATGGTGTCGGCCAGCGGGCCGGGCTCGCCGATGGCGCGCAGCCAGGCGCCGACGCGGTCGTCGACGCCGCGCAGCTCGAGGATCTCCTCGACCAGCGCGCGGTACTCGCGCTCGAGCTCGCGCGTGCGGCCGTCGACGGGGACGTCGTCGGCCGACTCGGCGACCTCGATGCGCAGGCGGCCGGTCTGGTCGGTCTGCGCGGCGCCGGCGACGCCGCGGGCGACGCCGGAGAGCTGCACGGCTCGCGCACCGCCGGGCAGGCGGACGCGGTCGGTCACCTCGGCGATGGTGCCGACCTTGGCGAATTCGTTGTCGTGCCGCGGTATCAGGAGGACGCGATCCTCGTCACCGACGTCAACGGGGAGCGTGACGTCCATGGTGGGGAAGACCACGGTGTCGTCCAGCGGGACGAGAATCATCGAGGTCATCTAAAGCTTCACTTCCTGTAGGTGCTTACGCAACGTACGTAAGTCTAGCGCAGCAAGTGACTCACGGTCAAACGGATCTCAGTCGCAGCCACTGAGATTCTACGAGGCTGCCGGGGCGCTACCGCGGCGGCATGCGGAGAGCGCCGTCGAGCCTGATGACCTCGCCGTTGAGCATCGGGTTCTCGACGACGTGGGCGGCGAGGTCGCCGTACTCCTCCGGGCGGCCGAGGCGGTGCGGGTGGGGCACCTGCTCGCCGAGCGCCGTGCGCGCCTCCTCCGGCAGGCCCGCCAGCAGCGGCGTGTCGAACAGCCCGGGGGCGATCGTGACCACGCGGATGCCGGACTGCGCGAGGTCGCGCGCCGCGGGCAGCGTCATGCCGACGATCCCGCCCTTCGACGCCGAGTAGGCGAGCTGGCCGATCTGGCCGTCGAACGCGGCGATCGAGGCGGTGCTGATGCACACGCCGCGCTCGCCCTCGGCGTCGGGGTCGTTGCCCAGCATCGCGGACGCCGCGAAGCGCAGCACGTTGAAGGTGCCGATCAGATTGACCCGCACGACCGAGTCGAACGGGTCGAGCGCGTGTGGGCCGCGTGAGCCGGCGGTCTTCTCGGCCCAGCCGATGCCCGCGCAGCAGACCGAGATCCGCAGCGGCCCCGCGGCCGCGACCGCGCTCTCCACCTGCGAGCCCTCGGTCACGTCGCACGCCACGAACCGCGCGCCGAGCTCCTCGGCGAGTGCCTCGCCCTTCTCGGCGTTGAGGTCCGCGATGGTGACCTCGGCCCCGCCCGCCAGCAGCCGCCGCGCCGTGGCGGCGCCGAGCCCGGACGCCCCGCCGACCACCAGCGCGCTCGCTCCCTCGATTCTCATGACGCGCGACCGTAGCGGAGAAAGAGATCGGACCCGGCGCGGTCGACCGACACGAGCTCCAGCCCGACCGCCGCCGGCAGCCGGCCGCCGGCGACGATGTTGGGCTCGTCCTCGTCCCCCGTGACCAGCGGGGTGATCGTGAGGAACAGCTCGTCGACCACCCCCGCCGCGTGGAGCGCGCCGTGCATCGTCGGCCCGCCCTCGGAGAGCAGCGCGCGCACGCCGCGCGCCCGCAGGTCCGCGAGCATCTCCGTCAGCCCAGGGACCTCGAGGCGGACCACCTCGACCGGGGCCGGCACTTCGGGCGGCTCGCCTGCCTCGGTGCCCGTGTAGACCAGCACCGGCTGCTCGGGCGCCTGGAACAGCCCCGCGTCCCACGGCACGTCGAAGCGCCGCGACAGGATCACCGCCGGCGGGTCCTCGACCAGCCCGGCCGCCACCCGCCGCTCCCGCCGCTCCGCCCGCTTCACCAGCCGGTCGTAGCCCTCGGCGCGCAGCGTGCCGGTGCCGATCAGCACCGCGTCGGCGAGCGCGCGCAGCTCGAGCAGCAGCTCGAGGTCGGCCGCGCCGCCGAGCGTCGCGCTGCGACCGTCGCGCGCCGCCCGCCCGTCGACCGTGCAGATCATGTTCACGAACACGAACGGGCGCCCCGCCGGTGCACGCTCGCGCGGCCGCACGGCGGCCAGAAGCTCATCGACAGGACGCGCGGGTTCCGCGGCGCGCGACGAAAGCGGCACGCCGCGTTTACGGCATCACGACCGTGGTGTTGAACGGCAGCACGAAGAACGGTCCGAACACCGTCGCCCGGTCCGTCCCCGGACCGAGGTTCAGATTGGCGGTCTGGTGGCAGGTGCCGCGATCCACGATCTGGTGAACGGCCTCGCCGGTGGTCCGGTCGATGTTGACGCGTCCGGTCAGCGACGCCCAGTCGCGGACGCGCCCGTCGGCGTCGACGATGAAGGCGTGGATGGGGGCCGTCGAGGAGAACGAGTCCGGGGTCATGACCTCGTGTGCGAGATCCGACATCAGCAGCCGGAACTGCTCTCCGGCCTCGTTGACGACGACGGCGTCGAGCGTCCCCACGAACGTGATGATCCTCGGAAAGCCGCGCGCGAAGGCCGGCGTGTAGGGAAGCGGCCGGGGCTCGGTGCTCGACGCCCGCTGCGTGACCCGGAAGGTGCCCGAGACGAGCCGGTAGGTCCCGTTCTCGCACACGAACGGCCGCAGGTTGGCCGCCAGGGGGCCGAGATCGGTCGCGGTCTCCTGGATCGGGAAGCCGGCCTCAGGGATCCCGAAGCGCTCCGGATCGATGCGCGTGCGCACGTCGTGCTTGGTCAGCGTGACCCGGAACCCAGGTCCGTCGGCCTTGACGCGCGCTCGGTTCTCCTTGATCTCGAAGTCCGGCGCGCCCTGCTGGGCGGATGCGTGACCGGCGGACAGCGCTACGGCTGTCAGAGCGACGATGGCGATTCCCGCTAGGCGCTTCACGAACGCTCCCTCCCTGTGGTGTCGACTGGACCATACAGGCAGCCCTCGAGATGGTCGTCGACCAGCCCGCAGGCCTGCATCATCGCGTAGGCGGTGGTCGGGCCGACGAAGCGGAAGCCGCGCTTCTTGAGCTCCTTGGCCAGCGCGGTCGACTCCGGCGTGGCGGCCGGGATGTCGGCCGGCGTGCGCGGCCGCGGCCGCGGCTCGGGCGCGAACGACCACAGCAGCTCGGCGAGCGGGAGGCCGGCCGCCGCCCGCGCGTTCGCGATCGTCGCCTCGATCTTCGCGCGGTTGCGAACGATCCCCGCGTCCGCCATCAGGCGCGCGACATCATCCTCGTCGAAGGCCGCCACGCGCTCGATCTCGAACCCCGCGAAGGCGCCGCGGAACGCCTCGCGCTTGCGCAGGATCGTCAGCCACGAGAGGCCGGACTGGAACGCCTCCAGCGACAGCTTCTCGAACAGCGCACGGTCGTCGTGCACGGGCCGGCCCCACTCGTCGTCGTGGTACGCGATGTACTCGGGGGACGAGGACCCCCACCAGCAGCGGCCCTCGACCAGGCCGCCGGTCACGGCGCGAGCGCCTCGATGAGATCGGGATCGCCGATCGGGGTCAGCACCAGGGTCGTGATGCCGCGCTCCGCGAAGGTGCCGAGGCGTTCCTTCATGGCCGCCGGATCGCCGAGGATGAAGATCTCGCGCACGAGCTCGTCCGGCACCTTCGCGACCGCGCCCTTGCGGTCGCCCTCGCGCCAGGCGGCCACCATCGGGTCGATCGCGTCGCCCCAGCCGAGCGCCCGGAAGAACGCCTCGTAGACGGGCACCGTGGCGTAGGCGGCGAACATGAAGCGCGCCACGTCGAGCCCTTCGCCGGGGATGCAGAAGAAGCGGCAGATGATCTCCGTCGGGTCACGGCCGGCCTCGCCCTCGCGCACCCGCGCCACGACGTGCTCGACCGCCGACAGCGGCAGGAAGTTGACGAACGTCCCGTCGCCGAGCTCGCCCCCGAGCCGCAGCATGCGGTCGCGCAGGGCGGCGATGACGATGGGGACGGGGAGCGGCGTCTCGAGCTTGAAGCCTCCCGGCCCGCGTCCGCCGGCCAGGATCTCGCGCAGCACCTGCACGCTCTCGCGCACCCGCGTGAGCGGCTTCTCGAACGGCCGCTCGTTCCAGCGCTCGACGATCACGTCGGACGACGACCCGAGGCCGAGCACGAAGCGCCCGCCACTGGCGTCGGCGAGGGCCGCCGCGTGCTGGGCGAGGACCGGCACCCCGCGCGTGAACGGATTGACGACTCCCGTCCCGAGGCGCATGCGCGAAGTCCATGCGGCGGCCAGGACCAGAGGCGTGAAGCCGTCCGGCCCGTTCGTCTCGCCGGTCCACAGATCGTCGTAGCCGGCGGCCTCGGCGCGGCGCACGAGCGGCTCGTGTGCGGCGAGCGGGACGCCGGCGAAGGGGAGCGTGAGGCCCCACCTGAGCTCGGGCACGCGGGCACCCTATAGGCTCGCCGCGGATGGACTTCGACCGGCTCGGAAGGGGGGACCGATGAGTGCTCCTGTCGATCGCAACCTCGCGCTCGAGCTCGTGCGCGTGACCGAGGCCGCCGCGCTGTCCGCCGCCCGGCTGGTCGGGCAGGGGGACAAGGAAACGGCCGACCAGGCGGCGGTCGACGGCATGCACGCCGTGCTGCACACCGTCCACATGGACGGCATCGTGGTGATCGGCGAGGGCGAGAAGGACGAGGCGCCGATGCTCCACAACGGCGAGCAGGTCGGCAACGGGCAGCCGCCGGCGGTCGACATCGCGGTCGACCCGCTGGAGGGGACGCGCCTGGCCGCCGACGGCCGGCCGAACGCGCTCGCGGTGATCGCGCTGTCCGAGCGCGGCACGATGTTCGACCCCGGGCCGTGCGTCTACATGGAGAAGATGGCGAGCGGCGAGCACCTCGCCGACCTGCTCGACCTCGACCGGCCGCTGGGGGAGACGATCGGCCTCGTGGCCGAGCGCAAGGGCACCGACGTGCGCGACGTGATGGTCGTGATCCTCGATCGCCCGCGCCATGAGGAGGGCATCGACGCGATCCGCGAGGCCGGCGCGCGCGTGCGGCTGATCCCCGACGGCGACGTGTCGGGATCCCTGCTCGCGGTCTCGCCCGACCGGCCGGTCGACCTGCTGTGGGGGATCGGCGGCACGCCCGAGGGCGTGATCTCGGCGGCCGCGCTCAAGTGCTACGGCGGCGGCCTGATCGGGCGGCTGTGGCCGCGCGACGACGACGAGCGCAGGGCGGCCGAGGACGCCGGCTACGAGGTCTCGCGCGTGCTCACGCAGGACGATCTCATCAGGGGCGACAACTGCTTCTTCTCCGCCACCGGGGTGACCGACGGCGACGTGCTCGAGGGCGTCCGCTACGAGGGCACGCGCGGGGCGAGCACCGAGTCGCTGGTCATGCGCAGCCGGTCGGGGACGGTGCGCCGGATCCAGTCGCGCCACGACCGCACCAAGCTGCGCGCGCTCACCGGCCGCTACGGATAGCGCGAACCGCGAGCGCGGCCACCCCGGCCACGGCCGCCGCCAGCGAGATCACCACCGCCCACGGCGTGTCGCCGACGTTGACCGGGCGCTCGCCGGGCCGGGCGAAGCGGCCCACGGCCGAGACCTCGAGCTCGTGGTCGGCGAGCGAGCGCAGGAAGCCCTGCGTCACCAGCACGTGGATGCGCGACTGCGTGGCCTTGTAGAACCAGCGCGCGACCCAGGTGGCGATCGCGGGGTAGAAGTTCGCGACCTCGACCTCGACGTGCGCCTGGTCGAAGCCGTCCCGTCCCGGGTCCGTGCGGCGGACGTCGATCTCGAGGTAGCCGTGATCCTCCTTGGCGACCAGCACGCCGTCGCGGATCCGCCAGCGCACGATTCCGCGGCCCTGGCTGATGTCGTACTCGGGCGCGCGGAAGCGCAGGAGCACGAACGGGCGGCGCAGGAGCACCACCCGGCGCTCGGTCGGCGTGTACTCGACGCGGATCAGCCCCAGCGAGACGCGCGAGAGGAACTTCCAGTACGTGCGCGCAAGGCGCTCGAGATAGGTCGGCGTCCAGATCGCGTCGAGCTCGCCCTCGGGCGTGGTGACGGTCGCCGCCTGGATCGAGCGCACGCTGCCGCGCGAGTCCATGACCGTGTGGTCGTTCAGATCGCTGATCACCGCGTCCGCGGACCGGCGGCGCTTCATGGCGCGAAGTTACTAAGGCGCCACGCGAACCGCGCCCACGCGGTCGGTGTGCTCGAACCCGAGCGCCTGGGCGGTGGCGCTGGTGAGGTCCCAGGTGGTGCCGGAGCGGAACGGGCCGCGGTCGACCACCGGCACGGTGATGCGCCGGCCCTTGTAGAGCACGGCGACCGGGGTGCCGCAGGGCAGCCGCTTGTGCGCCACGCCGAGCAGCGTGCGGCTCATGCGCAGCCCGCAGGCGGTGGGGCGGCCGTAGAAGCCGGGGCCGTACCAGGTGGCGACGGCGGGCCGGTGGACGGTGATCGCCAGCTCCGGCGTGGCCGCCGCCGCTGAGACCGCGGCGCCGGAGGAGAGCACCGCGCGTATGCGGTGCGTACCGGCGCGGTCGGTGCGCCAGCGCGCGACGTACGAGCCGTCGGCGGCGATCGTGGCCGATGCGACCGCGGTCCACGCCTGCGTCGCCTCGTCGAGGCGCTCGATGGCGACCGTGCGGCCGGCCTCGGACGCGGGCGCGGTGCCGCGGAAGCGGGCGACGGTCCGCACCATGGTCCCGGCGCGGGTGGTGAGCGACACGTGCGGGCCCTGCGTGGTGACGAGGCCGTCGGTGGCGGGCGGCGGCGGTGCCTCGACGCCGCCCGGCGACGGCGGGTCGCCGGCAGCCGTCGCGGGGGCCGCGAACGCGGCCACGGCGGCGCACAGCAGCAGTCTTCGGCCCTGGTCCCTCGTCACGATGCTTTCTCCGGTGCCTGCGAGGTGAGCTGTCGGGCTCGCGCCGAGAAAGCAGCGCTACGGCCTCTATCGATCCGGCCGATTCGCCCCCGCGGCTTCCCGCCGCAATGGTTCCCCCGCTCGCCGCGATCCGTCCGCGGCGATTCGGCGCGCGGCAAGCTACCAGAACTTCGCGGCTAGGGGCGCGGAATCCTGCGGGCGGCGCGCTTTATGAATTGGGAGCCGACGGTGGCGCCGATCTGCGCCAGCTCGCCGGCCGCCTGGACCGCCGTGGTGACGATCTCGGTGCCCTTCGGGCGCCCGTCGGCCGCGGACGACGGGGGCGGCGGCGCCGCCGGCCGGTGGGCGGCGGTCGCCTTGGACTGGGGGGCGGCGGTGGGCGACCGCTTGGCCTTCTTCGTACCCGTCGCCGGGACGGCCGACTTCGTCGCCTCGACGGACGACTTGCGCTTCGGCGCCTTGGTGGCGGTCGCGGCGCGCGACCCTGTCGGGGCGGTGCGGCGGTCGCCGCCGAGGCGCGTCGGCCGGGTCGTGCGGAGGTTGCCGAGGACGCTCGGCTCCACGCCAGCCTTGGAATTCTTCTTCGACTTCTTCTTGGCGGACTTCTGCGTCATGGCTACAGTGATCGGGCGAGGCGGGCGCCGATCGCTTTTGACTTCAAAAAATATAGCGCCTAGACTCAGGCCCTAGGGTCGTGCTCCCCAGCTTTGCTCCGGGTCCAGGAGCATCGATCCAGGCGGTGTATGCATCACAACCCTGTCGCCCCGCAGGCGTCGCCGAGAACAGGACTTGAATGTCGGTAGTGGATCTCCAAGAGCTTGAAGAAGTGAAGGGCCTGCTGCTCAAGGGGCAGCAGGTCGGCGTGCTCACGTTCGCCGAGATCGCGACCGCGGTCGCCGAGATCGATCTCGACGAGGCGGACGTCGAAGAGCTGCACGGGTACCTGGAGCGCTCGGAGATCGAGCTCGTCGAGGAGGTCGACCCGGCGCTCGAGGCCGCGCAGGTCGAGCGCGCGCCGGACAAGCGCGGGCGTCGCAAGAAGACGACGCTCGACCTGAAGCCGGACATGACCACCGATTCCCTTCAGCTCTTCCTGAAGGACATCGGCAAGGTCAGGCTGCTCACCGCCCAGGAGGAGGTCGACCTCGCGCGGCGGATCGAGCGCGGCGACCTCGACGCGAAGCAGAAGATGGTCGAGTCCAACCTGCGGCTCGTCGTCTCGATCGCGAAGAACTACCGCAACCAGGGCCTGCCGTTCCTGGACCTGATCCAGGAGGGCACGCTCGGGCTCGTGCGCGCCGCCGAGAAGTTCGACTACCGCAAGGGCTTCAAGTTCTCCACGTACGCGACCTGGTGGATCCGCCAGGCGATCGCGCGTGCGCTCGCCGACAAGGCGCGCACGATCCGCATCCCCGTGCACGTCGTCGAGAAGCTCAACAAGATCGGCCGCGCCGAGCGCAAGCTGGTCACCGAGCTCGGCCGCGAGCCGACCGCCGAGGAGATCGCCCACCACACCGGGATCGAGCCCGACGAGGTCGAGTCGATCAAGCGCTCGGCGCAGGCTCCGGTGTCGCTCGAGAAGCCGGTCGGCGACGAGGAGGAGTCGGAGTTCGGCCAGTTCATCGCCGACGAGCGCGCCGAGTCGCCGTACGAGCGGGCGGCCGAGATCCTCACCAAGGAGGCGCTGCGCGAGGCGCTGGAGAACCTCTCCTATCGCGAGCGGCGCGTGCTCGAGCTGCGCTACGGGCTCGGCGGCGAGCACCCGCGGACGCTCGACGAGGTGGGCCGCACGTTCAACGTCACGCGCGAGCGCATCCGCCAGATCGAGAACCAGTCGCTGAAGAAGCTCCAGAGCCTCGCCGAGGCCCAGAAGCTGCGCGACGTCGCCTAGCCGACTCAAGGGGCGGCGCGGCGCCGCCGATCATGACCGAGACATGGCTTTCGATCTCGATCGCGCGCTGCGCTACCTCATCGCCGCCGAGGGCTCCGACCTGCACCTGAAGGTCCCCTCGTATCCCCTCATCCGCCTCCACGGCCGGCTGGAGCCGATCCCGGACACCGAGCGGCTGTACCCCGAGGACACCGAGCGGGCGCTCGCCGAGATGCTGGGCCAGCACCGGAAGCTCGCGGAGTTCGCGGCCGACAACGAGGTCGACTTCTCACATGCGGTCGAGGGCCTCGGCCGCTTCCGCGTCAACGCCTT
This sequence comes from uncultured Solirubrobacteraceae bacterium, assembly GCA_963849695.1. Classification (GTDB taxonomy): domain Bacteria; phylum Actinomycetota; class Thermoleophilia; order Solirubrobacterales; family Solirubrobacteraceae; genus DASSUW01. The sequence goes on along the minus strand of CAWKIT010000014.1, from coordinate 127,015 downwards.
CCGCCAGCGCGGGTCGATCTCGATCGTGATGCGAGCGATCCCGATGGCGATCAGGTCGGTCAGCGATCTCGGGCTGCCCGAGGTCGTCACGCGGCTCGCCGAGGAGGAGCGCGGCATCGTGCTCCTCACCGGCACGACCGGCTCCGGCAAGTCGACCACGCTGGCGGCGATGCTCGACCACATGAACCGGACGATGGCCAAGCACATCGTCACGATCGAGGACCCGATCGAGTTCCTGCACCGCGACCGCACGTCGATCATCAACCAGCGCGAGGTCGGCTCCGACACCGAGTCGTTCACGCGCGCCCTGCGGCGGGTGCTGCGCCAGGACCCGGACACGATCCTGATCGGCGAGATGCGCGACGAGGAGACCGTCCAGACCGCGCTGAGCGCGGCCGAGACCGGCCACCTCGTGCTCTCGACGCTCCACACGGTCGACGCCTCGGAGTCGATCAACCGCATCATCGACTTCTTCCCGCCGCATCAGCAGCACCAGGCACGCGCGATGATCGCCGGCACGCTGAAGGGCATCGTCTCCCAGCGGCTGGTCCCGACCGCCGACGGCAACGGCCGCGTCGCGTGCTGCGAGATCATGGTCATGACCGGCCGCGTGCGCGACATGATCCTCGACCCGCAGCTCACCGGCCAGCTGCCCGAGGTGATCGCCGAAGGCGTCTACTACGGGATGCAGACGTTCGACCAGCACCTCCTGCAGCACCTCCAGGCCGGGCGGGTCACGATGGAGGACGCGATGCGCGTCGCCACCTCGCCGCACGACTTCAAGCTGATGGTCGCCGCATCGGCGAGTGTGGAGGACGAGGACACGGCGGACCTCGACGAGTCGCGTGAGCCGGTGCCGGTCGGCGTGAGTGAGAACGGCCGCTCGGCGCCGCCGCCGAGCCTGTAGCTCACACGTGGACGACCTCGTCGTCGGGGTCGTCCACCACCTGCTCGCACGTCGGGCACCACCAGCGCGCCGCGAGCGCGGTGCCGCACGGCTCATGCCGGTACGGCTCACCGCCGCCGGCCCGCGCCCCCCAGTCGGCGAGCAGCCTGAGCGCGCCGGCCAGCTCGCGCCCGGGCTCTGACAGCTCGTAGACGAAGCGCGGCGGCCGGTCGCTGTACGGCTGGGACACGACGAGCGCCTGCTCGGTGAGGTGCTTCAGGCGCGCTGACAGCACGTTCGGCGCGATGCCCTCGAGCCGCTCCTGGAGCTCGTTGAAGCGGAGCGGGCCGTCGAGCAGCTCCGCCACCACGAGCAGCGTCCAGCGGTCGCCGACGCGGGCGAGCGCGTCGGCGAGGGGCGAGGTGGGGGCGTGGCGGGACATGGCGAAACTGTGGCACGCCGTGGTGGCGCCGCCGAACGTCAACTGCGGCTGGGTGAGGAGGTGGCGAGCCTACGGTGCGGCCGATCTCGGGGGGGTGGCAAGCAAACCTTTCCCAGGAGGACGGTTTCTCTGGCCACCCCCTCCCCCGATCGCGGATCCGCCGGGCGGGCGGCTCCCTCACCTCCCCACCCAGCGCAGTTGACGTTCGTGGGCATCAAGGGCGGCATGTATAGTGACTTGCAAATCGCAAGTTACTCTGGAGATCAGCAATGAACGAAGCACTTGAAGCGATCCAGCAGGCGGTGACGGCCGCTGCGGCGCGGGTCGGGCCGGCGGTGGTGGGTCTCGGCCGCGGGTGGGGGCGCGGGTCGGGCGTGGTCATCGCGCCGGGCCAGGTGCTGACCGTGGCGCACGTGCTGCGCGGTGACGAGGTGGCGGTTGCGTTCGCTGACGGTCGCACCGCCGAGGGCCGCGTCTCCGGCGTGGACCCCGACCTCGACGTGGCCGTGATCGCGGTCGATACGGCCGACGTGACCCCGATCGCGTGGGAGCCGGGCGAGGAGCCGCCGGACGCCGGCGCGGCCGTGCTCGCGCTCGCCAACCCCGGCGGACGCGGCCTGCGCACGACGTTCGGCCTCGTGAGCGCGACCGGGCGCGGTTTCCGCGGCCCGCGCGGGCGGCGTGTGGCCGGCTCGATCGAGCACACGGCGCCGCTGCCGCGTGGCTCGTCGGGCGGTCCGCTGGTCGACCCCGACGGCAACCTGCTCGGCCTCAACGCGGTCCGGCGCGAGGGCGGTTTCATCCTCGCCCTGCCCGCCGACGCCGCGCTCCGCCGCCGCGCCGGCGAGCTGGCGCGCGGCGAGGTTCCCGCGCGGCCGCGGCTCGGCGTCGCGCTCGCGCCCCCGCGCGTGTCGCGCCGCATGCGCGCCGCCGTCGGCCTGCCGGAGCGCGACGGGCTGCTGGTCCGCGGCGTCGTGGAAGGGACCCCGGCGGCGCGCGCCGGCGTCGAGCGCGGCGACCTGCTCATCAGAGCCGGTGACCGGCCGCTCGCGGGCATGGACGACCTGTTCGAGGCGCTCGACGGCGCCGGCGACACAGTGGCGCTCGCGGTCCTCCGGGGCGCCGAGGAGCGCGAGCTGAAGGTCGACCTGCAGAGCCGCTGATTCACTTCAGTTCGTGAAGTCTTGCGGTATCCTTGGGCTCTGTGAGCAATTCCGAGTGTCCCGTCTGCCGTACCGCCGACATCGTCTGCGGCAAGTGGACACTGCTCGTGATCCGTGACCTGGCCGAGGGCCGCTCGCGTTTCTGCGAGCTGGAGCGCTCGCTCGCGGGGATCTCGCCGCGGACGCTCTCCCTGCGTCTGCGCGCGCTCGAGGAGGAGGGCATCGTCGCGCGGCAGACGTACCCGGAGGTCCCGCCGCGTGTCGAATACGCGCTGACCGAGAAGGGCCGCGCGCTGGTGCCGATCGTCGAGTCGATGCGCCTCTACGGGCGCGAGTGGCTCAACGAGGACGGCGGCTGCGTCGAGAAGCCCGCTGCGGCCGAGCCGGTCGCCGCCTGACGATCCGCGCGCTCGGGTTCTGGGCGCGATCTTGCATTCCGTCCGCACCGCATGCAATCCCGTGTGCGCGCGGGAGGAGGAGCGTCCGCGGGGGCGAACGAGCCGCCCATGCACAACCGCGCCCTGCATGACTCGCTTGCCGCCTTCGTGGAGGAGGCCGCGTGGCAGCTCGCCGAGGAGGTCTCCGGGGGCGCAGAGGTGCCCTTCGAGCTCATCGAGCAAGGCCGCGCGTCCGCTCCGCTGTATTGCTACCGGCCGCTGACCGGCCGCTTCCTCGCCGACCGCTCGACCGAGCTCGCCAAGCTCCCGTCCTACGCGCCCGCCGTCCAGGGGCTCGAAGGGCTCCCCGACCTGCCGGCCTATCTGCAGGAGCGCGGGCGCCGCACGCCTTCGCCCGACCCCCGCGCGCAGGCCGAGGCCGCGCTGCAGGCGTTCCTGGCCGCGGTGTGGGCCGAGTCGACCGACTTCACGTTCGACCGCGACCGCTTCGACGCCACCTTTGCGGAGCTCGAGGAGGCCGTCTACGGGGATCGCACGCTGTCGCTCGTGCTGGCCGCCGTCGAGGGCATGGTGCTCGAGAGCGACGAGCTCCAGCTCGGGGACGGCCTCGCGCTCGTCCGCGCCGAGACGCTCGAGGACGCGCCCGGCGAGCTGCGCGACGACGAGATGGGGACCGTGGCGATGCTCTCGCTCGACGTGGCGGCGGGCGACGGCCGCGCGCTCGAGGACGCCGGCCGCCGGCTGCGGCGGCTCCAGACCGCGCTGCGGCTGTGGGACGACGCCGAGCCGTCGCTCGGCCCGACCGCCTGGGCCCGCACCGGCGGAAGCGCGTGGACTGCGGTGCCGCTGGCCACCGGCGTCCGCCGCGACGCCGGCGACTGCCTGCTCGCCGCCGACGAGGAGGACCCGCTGCGCGCGTTCTGCTCGCTCGTGACCCGCCGCACCCCCCGCGGCGGCGAGCTCGCGTGGGCGCTGCGCCGGTTCGAGCTCGGCTGCGAGCGCGCGAGCGCCGTCGAGGCCCTGACCGACTGGCTGCTGGCCGCCCGCGCCCTGCTCGCCGATCCCGACTCGCCCGGCTACGACGGCGTGGTCGACCGTCTCGCCGTGATCTGCGCCACTCCGGACGACCGCCCGGCGCTCGAGGCGCGGCTCGAGGAGACGATCCGCCTCGAGCGGGCCGCGATCGCCGGGCGCGTGCGCCCCGGTCCGCAGGTCGAGGACCTGATCGCCGACCTCGGCGGCAACCTGCGCGCGATCCTGCGCGACGTGCTGTGCGGCCACCTCGACCCGCAGCTCCGCCGCGTCGCGGACGAGATGCTCGAACATGAGCAGATAGCGTGACCAGCGGGTAGGACGCGGGCATGACCCGTGAAGACAAGGGAGAGTGGGCGGAGACCGCCGAGGAGGGCATCGTCCCCGACGAGTTGAGTAGCGGCGACGAGTCCGGGCCGGTCGGCCGGCGCGCCGAGTCGGACGAGCCGGCGACCGAGGAGGGCGTCGACCTCGACGCGGGCGACCGCGCCGACGCGGTGACCGACGGCGGCGCCGAGCCGCCCGCGGACGCCGAGCCCGACCTCAAGGACGTCTCGGCGGCGGCCCGCGAGCGCGAGAAGGACTAGGCCTCGGCGAACAGGTGCGCGCGCATGCGCGCGAGGCCCTCGACGTCGTGGACGTCGCCGTCGAGCTCCGGCACGAGGATCATCGGCGGGTCGCCGAGCACGCGGCGCAGCCGCTCGACCGTCGCGGCCTCGCGCTCGGCCAGCGCCTCGACCTCGTGCGCGGCGGTGACCACCCGCGCTGCGAGCTTCGCGTCGAGTCCCTGCGGGAGCGCTCCGTTCCCCCCCGGCGCGGCGTGCAGGCGGTTGACGACGAGCCCGCCGAACGGCATCGAGGCGGCGGCGAGCTTGCGGTGGAAGAAGATCGCCTCCTCGGCCGGGTCGTGGCGCGGCGCGGTGATGATCAGGAACGTCGTGCCCGGGTCCTCGAGCAGGGCGCCGACGCGGCTCGCGCGCTCGGTGAACCCGGCGGTCATGCCGCTGAGCGCGCGGAAGAACACCGACAGGTCGTGCAGCAGGTCGACCCCGGTGAGGCGCTCCATCAGCCCGAACACGACGCCGGTGCCGCGCCCGAGCAGGCGGCTGCCCAGGCCCGCCGGGCGCAGGAACATCTTGATCGCGCGGCCCTGGAAGAAGCCGGCCAGGCGCCCCGGGGCGTCGAGGAAGTCGAGCGCGTTGCGCGAGGGCGGCGTGTCGAGCACGAGCAGGTCGTAGCCGCCCTCCTGATCGAGCTCGTAGAGCTTGGCGATCGCCGTGAACTCCTGCGAGCCGGCCACGGCGCTGGAGAGCTGTTGGTAGATGCGGTTCGAGAGCACCTCGTCCCGGGTCGCCTCGTCAGGGGCAAGGCGCTCGATGAGCGCGTCGAACGTACGCTTGGAATCGAGCATGAGGGCCCACAGCTCGCCCTCGAACGCGCCGTCGACGCGCCGCGGCTCGTTGCCGAGCTCCTCGAGCCCGAGCGAGTCCGCGAGCCGCTTCGCCGGGTCGATGGTCACGACCGCGACCTTCAGGCCGCGCTCGGCCATCCCCATCGCGATCGCGGCGGCGGTGGTCGTCTTGCCGACCCCACCGGAGCCGGCGCAGACGACGATCCGGCGGCCTTCGAGCAGCTCGAGCATCAGATCAGCCTAGGGGTGCCCGACGGAACATCGCCTTCACGGAATGGTCCGTTGGGCGGGGCCCCTCACCGAATCCGGATCGGCGAGCCCTTGACGTCGGTGATCGCGACGTTGACCGTGCGGCAGCGCGCGCAGCGGACGCGGACCTTGAGCGTCATCTGGATCGCGTTCATCGACGCGGCGAGCACGTTGCCGCACTCGACGCACACGTAGTCGTCCGGCCCGTTGCCCGTGAACACCGGCCGGTCGACGTCCTCCTGGACCGCGGTGGCACCGCCCTGCGGCACCTCGCCGTCGCGCACCCGTCGCATCGTCACGCGCGCCATCAGAGCCGTTCGAGCTTCCCGGTGAAGTCCTTGATCAACGCGTCGAGGACGCCGGCCGTCACGCCCTCGCCCATCGACGCCGCCTTGCCGGTGATCTGGGCGTTGGTGCTGACCGTTCCGCCGCCGTCGGAGAGCGCGAACACCACGGTGGCGTTGGCGTGGCCCTGCCCGCCCTTCTCGCGCGACTTCACGGCCATCACCGCGCGGTGCGCCTCCGGGTCCTTCTCCGTCACCTCGACGGTGCCGGTGAAGGTGAGCGACATCGCGCCCATGCGGACGACGATCTCCGCGCGCACCGAGTCCTCGCCGGTGCGCTCGAGCACGCGGCCGCCCTCGACGCACGGTACGACCTGCTCGAGGTCGGTGATGGCGGCGAAGCTCTCGTCGATCGGCTTCGCCGTCGTGAACGCGTGCTCGAGCTGGACTGCCATGGGCTTCTCCTTTGAATACTCTGCCTGCGTGCCGAACTACACACTGGGGCCCGAGGACGGGATTCTGGCGGTGCGGACCTCGCGGACCGGCGCGATCGCCAAGGCGGGCCACGATCTCCTCATGCACGTCACCGAGTGGAGCGCGACGCTCGACACCGGCGAAGCGCCGAGCCTGACGCTCGACGCCGACGGCACCTCGCTGCGCGTGCGCGAGGGCACCGGCGGCATCAAGCCGCTCGGCGAGGACGACCTCACGAACATCGAGACCACGATCGACGACGAGGTCCTGCGCAAGCGCGACATCACGTTCCGCTCGACCTCGGTCGAGCTCGACGGCGACACGGTCGCGGTCGCCGGCGACCTGACGCTGCTCGGCACGACGCGGCCGCTCGCGTTCGAGCTCGCGCTCGTCGACGGGCGGGTGACCGGGGCGGCCGTGGTCAAGCAGACCGAGTGGGGCATGAAGCCGTACACCGCGCTGTTCGGGACGCTGAAGGTCGCGGACGAGGTGCGCGTGGAGATCGACGCCGGCCTGCCTCAGTCCCGGTAGACGGTCTGGGCGTCGAGACCGCCCTCGACCCCGGGCGGCAGCGGGCCGGACCCGTGCGCGTACAGCGCGATGTCCTCGATCGTCTTGTAGGTGTCGCCGGCCGCCCAGGCGCCGTTGGACCAGGTGAGCGACTCCGGCGGGGCCTCGAGCGCCATCCCGGCCAGCAGCTGAGCCTTGTCGCGGATCTTCGCGGTGGCGCTGCTGATCGCCGCCGGCGTGCCGTCCGACGGCTTCGTGTTGAAGCCGTGGCCGGTCCCGAAGCGGTCGGTGTCGGCAGGGACGACCTTGACGTCGAGCGGCGGCACGCCGAGCTCGCCGGCCACGAGCTTCGCGTAGTCGGCCTCGCGGCCGTCGGACTCGGTGGTCAGGCTCAGCACCATCTTGCCGGTCGGGTGCACGCGCAGGAAGACGGCCCGGTAGGCCTCGTCACTCATCCTTGGAACTCCTTTGCTCGGCGAGGCGCCGGCGCTCCTGGTGGGCGGTCAGCGCGTTGTGGTCCTCCCGGTCGCAGAACGCCGGCTGCGGTCCGCCCAGCGGATGCGCCGGCACGGCCGGCCGGTCGCAGCCCGGATAGATGCACGTCTTCACTTCCATCCCGGCGTCGTCCTTCCGCGGCTCGGGCCGTAGCCGCTCGGCATCGCGACCGAGCTGCCGGCCACCGGCGCGGCGCTGGCCCAGGTCTCCTCCGGCTCGGGCTCGGCGGCCGGGGTCTCGAAGTCGGCGCCGCCGATGGCGGCCACCACCTCGCCGAGCGCCTTGAAGTTGTGGCCGCTGACCAGCGCGTCGCAGTGCGGCAGCGCGGCGACCATGCCGCCCGCCTGCACGGAGAACCCCCTGGCGCTCACGCGCGGGTTGACCCACACGATCCGGTGCGCGAGGCGCGCGAGCCGCTCCATTTCACGACCCACGAGCGCGGGGTCGCCGCGCTCCCAGCCGTCCGAGATGATCACCACCACCGCGCCGCGCGCGAGGCCCCGCCGTCCGTGGCGGTCGTTGAAGGTCTTCAGCGCGTCGCCGATCCGCGTGCCGCTGGACCAGTCGGGCGCGGTCTCCGCGGCGCGCTGGATCGCCCGCTCGGGGTTGCGCGAGGCGAGCGCGCGGGTGAGCCGCGTGAGCCGGGTGGCGAAGACGAACGCCTCGGCGCGGTTGTCGCTGCCGGCGGCCGAGGTGAGGAACTGCAGGTAAGCGCGCGCGTAGGGCTCCATCGAGCCCGAGATGTCGCACAGGAGCACGAGCCGGCGACGCTGCACGCGGCGGCGGCGGTGCGCCAGGCGCATCGGCTCGCCGGCCGTGCGCAGGCTGCGGCGCAGCGTGCGCCGCATGTCGATGCGATGACCGCGGCCATGCTCGTAGCGTCGGCTGAGGCGCTGCGGCGTCTCGAGCCGCAGCCGCGCCATCAGCCGGTAGAGCTGAGCGAGCTCGTGCGGCTCGAGCGCGTCGAAGCGCTTCTCGGCGAGCACCTCGGCATCGCTCGGCAGCGGCACCGGCACGTCGAGCACCCGCTCGCCCTCGCGCTCGCCGGGACGCAGCCCTTCGTGGCCGGCGGGCGCGGCGCGCTGATCGTCGCGCGGCGCGGCGCCGCCGAACACGGCGGCGAAGACGGCGTCGAACGCCTTCACCTGCGTCGGGTCGGTCACGACGATGGCGCGCGCGGTCCAGTACAGCCGGCGGCGCGACACCGGCTTCACCAGCGCCAGCGCGCGGGCCAGATCCGCCGAGCGGACGGGCGTCATCGGCAGCCCGGCGTCCTGCAGTCGCCGCGCGAAGGCGCCGACCGTCGCCGGCAGGTCGAGGTGGACGGTCTCGACCTTCATGGCTGCCGCACGAGCAGATCGAGGCCGGCCGCGCGGATCACCTCCTGGTCCTCGCCGTACTTGAGCACCGAGCCCAGCGTGCGGTCGATCGTCTCCGCGTCCAGCGCCTCCACCCCGAGCAGGTCGAGCGCCGCCAGCCAGTCGATCGCCTCGGCGATCCCCGGCGGCTTCTGCACGTCGCCGTCGCGCATGCGGGCGACCGCCTGGGCGACCTGCACCGCCAGCACCGACGAGGCGCCCTTCACGCGCCGCCGGATGATCTCCACCTCGCGCTCGGGCCGCGGGTACGCGATCCAGTGGTACAGGCACCGGCGCTTGACCGCGTCGTGCAGGTCGCGCGTGCGGTTGGAGGTGAGCACGATGACCGGCGGGTGGGTGGCCGTGATCGTGCCGATCTCCGGGATCGTCACGCTCGCGTCGGCGAGCAGCTCGAGCAGGAACGCCTCGAAGTCGTCGTCGGCGCGGTCGATCTCGTCGATCAGCAGCACCGCCGGCCGCGGGCCCGGATGCTCGAGCGCGCGCAGCAGCGGGCGCCGGATCAGGTAGTCGGAGCCGAACAGGTCCTCCTCGCTGAGCGAGGCGTCGCGCACGTCGGCGAGCCGGATGCTGATCAGCTGGCGCGGATAGTTCCACTCGTACAGCGCCTCGGCGGCGTCGATCCCCTCGTAGCACTGCAGCCGCACCAGCGGCGTGTCGAGCACCGCGGCCAGCGACTTCGCGGCCTCGGTCTTGCCCACGCCGGCCGCGCCTTCGAGCAGCAGCGGCTGCGGGAGGCGCAGGCTGAGGAACATCGAGGTCGCCAGGCCTTCGTCGACCAGATAGTCGACGGAGGCCAGGCGCTGCGCCAGCGTCTCGATGTCGGGGACGAGGTGGGCGACCTCGTCGCTCACAGGGCAACCTCGTCGCGATGTTCGCGAAGCGAACTCGCAAGGCCAAGCTTGCTTGGCCCGGTCACTGCGGCGGCTCGGCCCGGCCCTGCATCGCCCTCCACACCCGTGCGGGCGTGCACGGCATGTCGATGTGGTCGACGCCGTGGGTCTCGTGCAGCGCGTCGATCACCGCGTTGACGATCGCCGGCGGCGAGCCGACGGTCGGCGACTCGCCGACGCCCTTGGCGCCGAGCGGGTGGTGGGGGCACGGCGTGACGGTCTCGCCGAGCTCGAAGTCGGGACACTCGAGCGCGGTCGGGATCAGGTAGTCCATGAACGACGAGTTCAGGCAGTTGCCCTCCTCGTCGAACGAGATCAGCTCCATCAGCGCGATCCCGACGCCCTCCGCCAGGCCGCCGTGGATCTGGCCCTCGACGATCATCGGGTTGATCTTCACGCCGCAGTCGTCGACCGCGATGAAGCGGCGGACCGTGACCTGGGCGGTGTCGGGGTCGACGTCGACGACCGCGATGTAGGCGCCGTAGGGGTAGGTGAGGTTCGGCGGGTCGTAGATGACCTGGGCGTCGAGGCCGCCCTCCATGCCCTCCGGCAGCGGCTCGCCGCTGTACGCGCGCTCCGCGATGTCCTCGATCAGCGCGCCCTTCTCGGGGTCGCCCTTGACGTACCAGCGGCCCTTCTCCCACGCGAGGTCCTCGGGCCGCGTCTCGAGCATCGTGGACGCGATCCCGCGCGCCTTGTCGCGCACCTTGCGCGAGACGACGGCGACCGCGCCGCCGGACACCGGCGTCGAGCGGCTGCCGTAGGTGCCGAGGCCGTACGGCGAGCGGTCTGTGTCGCCGTGGCGGACTTCGACGTCCTCCGGCGGGATGCCGAGCTCCTCGGCCACGATCTGCGCGAACGTCGTCTCGTGGCCCTGGCCCTGGGTCTGGGCGGAGAGCGACACCACGGCCTTGCCCGACGGGTGCACGCGCAGGTCGGCGCCGTCGTTCATCGACAGCCCGAGGATGTCCATGTGCTTGCGCGGGCCGGCGCCGACGCCCTCGGTGAAGAACGAGACCCCGATCCCCATCAGCTCGCCGCGCTCGCGCTTCTCCGCCTGCTCGCGGCGCAGCTCGGCGTAGCCGGCCATGTCGAGCGCGACCTGCATCGTCTTCGCGTACTCGCCGGAGTCGTACGTCCACCCGGTGGTGGTCTCGTACGGGAACTGCTCGGGCCCGATGAAGCTGCGCATGCGCAGCTCGACCGGGTCGGCCTTCATCTCCAGCGCGAGCGCGTCGACCATCCGCTCGACGAGGTAGACCGCCTCGGTGATGCGGAACGAGCACCGATAGGCGACGCCGCCCGGCGCCTTGTTCGTGTAGACGGCCTTGACCTTCACGTGCGCGGCCTGCAGGTCGTAGGAGCCGCACACGATGTGGAAGAAGCCGGCCGGGAACTTGGTCGGCTGCGCAGTGCTGTCGAAGGCGCCGTGGTCGGCGATCACGTCGACCCGCAGGCCGGTGATCTTCCCGTCCTTCGAGCACATCTCCGAGCGCATCACGTAGTCGCGCGCGAAGCCGGTGGAGACGAGGTTGCCGGTGCGGTCCTCGACCCACTTGACCGGCGCGCCGGCGACGATCGAGCCCGCGATCGCGCACACGTAGCCGGGGTAGACCGGCACCTTGTTGCCGAAGCCGCCGCCGATGTCGTTGCACTTGATCCGGATCATGTGCTCGGCGAGGCCGGCGACGTGCGCGTACACGGTGCGGTGCGCGTGCGGCGCCTGGTTGCCGTTGTAGAGGTCGAGCTGCCCGGTCTGCGGGTTGAAGTCGGCGATCATCCCGCACGTCTCGAGCGGCGCCGGGTGGCAGCGCGGGTAGATGATGTCGCGGGTGACGACCGTGTCCGCCTCCGCGAAGGCGCGGTCGGTCGCGTCCTCGTCGCCGGCCTCCCACAGCGGGCTGGCGAGGTTGTCGCGCTGGCCGGCCTTGTCGTCGCGGATCAGCGGCGCGTCCTCGTCGAGCGCCTTGCGCGCATTGACCACCGCCGGCAGCGGGTCGTACTCGACGTCGATCAGCGAGAGCGCGTCCTGGGCGCTGTAGGGGTCGGTCGCGATCACGAACGCGACCTCCTGGCCCTGGAAGCGCACCTTGTCGCCCGCCAGCACGGCCTGCGTGTCGTAGGAGATCGTCGGCATCCAGGCGAGGCCGAGCGTCTCGAGGTCCTTGGCGGTGACGACCGCGGCGACGTTCGGGTGCGCGAGCGCGCGGCTGGTGTCGATCGAGAGGATCTTCGCGTGCGCGTACGGGCTGCGCAGGAGCGCGCCGTGCACCATGCCGGGCAGCTTGATGTCGTCGAGGTAGGTGCCCTCGCCGCGGATGAAGCGCGCGTCCTCCTTGCGCTTGAGGCGGCCGAAGCCGATCGGGCGGTCGGTCTCGATGGCGGCCATGTCTCTAGACCTCCTGCCTGGAGTGCTCGGCCGCCCAGCGGGCGGCGGCAACGATGTTCTTGTAGCCCGTGCAGCGGCAGATGCCGCCCGAGATCGCGGTGCGGATCTCCTGCTCGGTCGGGTCGGGGTTCTCGTCCAGCAGCGCGCGGATGGTCATCATCATGCCGGGCGTGCAGAAGCCGCACTGCAGCGCGTGCAGCTCGTGGAAGCCCTGCTGCACGGGGTCGAGCCGGCCGTTGCGGATCAGGCCCTCGACCGTGCGGATCTCGTGGCCCGAGGCCATCGCGGCGAGGATCGTGCACGACTTCACGGGCTCGCCGTCCATCAGCACCACGCACGCGCCGCAGTTGGAGGTGTCGCAGCCCCAGTGCGTGCCGGTGAGGTCGAGCGCGTCGCGCAGGAAGTGCACGAGCAGCATGCGCGGCTCGACGTCGCGCGTGTGCTGCTCGCCGTTGACGGTGATCGAGACCTCCATGCTCAGACCTCCTGGTGAAGCGCTCGTGCGGTGGCCCGGCCCAGCGCCCGCCGGGTGAGGACACCCGCCAGGTGGCGCTTGTAGTCGACCGGCCCGCGGCCGTCCGCCATCGGCGCGCAGTCCTCGGCCGCGATCTCGCCCGCCTGGGCGAACAGGTCGTCCGACGGCGCCTTGCCGCGCAGCAGCTCCTCGGCGCGGCTCAGGTGGATGGTCGTGAGCCCGACCGCGCTGAGCGCGATCCCGGCGTCGGCGATCGTGCTGCCGTCCACCCACACGGCGGCCGAGGCGGCGGCGATCGCCCAGTCGCCCGCCCGCCGCTCGACCTTCTCGTGCGCGCTGCCGGCGCCCGGTCGGCGCGGGTATGCGGATCTCGGTGAGGAGCTCGCCCGGCTGCACGGCGGTCATGTACGGGCCGACGTGGAAGTCCTCCATGCTCACCGTGCGCTCGCCCTCCGGCCCGCGGATCACGACGGCGGCCTTGAGCGCCGAGCAGACCGCGCTCAGGTCCTCGGCGGCGTCGGCCTGGCACAGCGAGCCGCCGATCGTCCCGCGGTTGCGCACGACCGGGTCGGCGATCATCTCCTCGGCGTCGCGGAAGACCGGGAACTGCTCGGCCAGCAGGTCGGACTTCAGGAGGTCGACGTGCCGGGTGAGCGCTCCGATCCGCACCTCGTCGCCCTGCTCGCGGATGTAGGCGAGCTCGGCGAGGTCGTTGATGTCGACCAGGTGCTCGGGGTTGGCCAGCCGCAGCTTCATCATCGGCAGCAGGCTGTGGCCGCCGGCGATGACCCGCGCCTCGGGCCCGAGCCGCTCCAGCGACGCGATCGCGCCCTCCACGCTGCTCGCGCGCTCGTAGCCGAATGGCGCCGGCGTCTGCATCAACCCCTCCTGAGCCGCTTGCGCGGCTGTCCGATGTCCTCGCGCCGCTCGTACTGCTCCGGGGCGCTGGTGCCGATCACCGGCGACCGCGACGGCCGCGCCTCGGGATAGAGCGTGCGCGCGGCGGCGCTCCCGTACGCCGCGTCGCGCAGCACCGGCCCGGCTGGGTTGGCGGTGGCGATCGGCGCCTCGCGGCCGAGCCGCGCGAGCGTCAGCGTGCCGCGCGTGTACACCTCGGCGATCCGAGGCGGCGTGATCTCGCGGCTCTCCGGGAAGTCGCGGAAGCCCTGTGCCGCCGCGCCCGGGTAGATGCCGTCGACGAGGCCGAGCGCGTCGCCCATCCCGGCCTTCTTGACGAGCAGTCCCTCGAGCGCGCCGACGGCGGCGTCGAGGTTGGCGTTGATGTCGCCGACCACGTCGTTGACGGGGGCGCTCTTCTCGACGATCTCGCCCACGCTCGCGATCACCTCGTCGAGCCCGCGGTTGATCTTCTGGAGCTCGAGGATCGTGGAGACGAGGTAGTAGACGAGTGCGAGGACGATGAGGACGACCGCGACGATCGTGACCACTCCGGCGGCGGGCATCGTCACTGCTCCTCTGCGTCGTCGAGGATCACGTCGAGCGAGCCGCCGTAGTCGGCGACGCCGGCGACGGTCTGGCGGACCTGCTCCTGGGTCGTGAGCAGGAGTGCGGTGGCGTCGAGGTCCTGCGACCCGGCGGCGGCCGCGGTGGCGATGCGGTTCACGCTCTCCGGGATGCTCCTGGCGGCTTGGAGGACTCCGTTGAGCAGGTAGATCACGACCGGCAGCACCACGAGCAGGAGCACGGCGTTGCCGATCCACCAGAGCGTCATCGCGGCCTCCTGGCGGCGACGACCGCGGCCTTGCGGCCGATGCCGGGCAGCGCGCCCAGGATCGTGTCGAACTGCGCGTTGATCGCCTTCACCGCGGGCTCGAGCGGGCGCAGGTGCTCGGCCTCGACGGTCTCGAGCGCGGAGCCGAGGGTGGCGAGGCCCTCCGAGATGCGCGTCGAGGCCGCGGCGGACCTGGATCAGCGCGACGGCCAGCACGACGACCACGACCGCGCCCAGCAGCACGCTCAGCAGGAGCAGGAGGTCCTCAGTTTCCATTGCTGTCTCCGAACCCGTCGGTGAGGGCGTTCATGTAGCCGTCCTGGACGACGGCCTCGTCGACGATCTTCGCCAGCACCGGCGCGGTGGCCTCGAGCTGGGGGATGTTCGCGGTGTTGCCGGCGACGCCGGTCGCGACCGTGAGCAGGCCGCCGACCGACTTCTCGATGCTGTCGACCGAGCGCAGCAGCGCGATCAGGAGGGCGGTCACGATCAGCGCGGCGGCGAGGCCGATCACGAGCGCGATCACCCAGTACGTGGTGCCGCTCATCTGCCGACCGCCACCTTCCTCAAGGCCCGGGCCGAGTGCAGGATCCGCACGCCCGAGTCGTTGATCCGGCCGATGCCGCCGAGCTCCGCGGTCTGATTGCGGATCTGCTCGACCGCCCGTTCGGCCGTCGACGCCTGCTCGGCGATCCTGGCGGCCAGCCGCACGACCGTGATGACGATGGCGGCGGCGACCAGGACGACCACGATGCCCAAGATGAGGCCGACGGTCCATCCCGTCATGCGCTGCTCCTTCCTGAGGCCGCGACGACGGCCTCGTAATCGGCCCAGGTGTCGACGTCGAGCGGCACCCGGCCCGCGACCGGCACCTCCTCGACCTCGTCGGCGCGCTCGTCGAGCATCCGCCAGACCGCCTTGTCGCCGTGGAGGCTGCGGAGCTCCTCGAACGTGGTGTGATCGAAGGCGAACGGGTGGCCGCGGCCGTCGTCGTAGCGGCAGACGGCGATCGGCGCGTCGCCGCGGGCGGCCAGCAATACGCGGACGATGGCGGGCGTGACGCCCGGCTGGTCGCCGAGCATGAGGACGAGGGTGGTGGCGTCGGGGTCGAGGGCGCCCATGGCTACGGCGATCGAGGACGAGCAGCCGGCGCCGAAGCCGGGATTGATCACGACCTGCGTGCCGGACAGGTCGACGCGCTCGCGGACCTTGCCCGCGTCGCCGCCGAGCGCCACGATCAGCTGGTCGAAGTCGCACGCGCGGGCGTTGGCGACGGTGTGGTCGAGCAGGGTGGCGCCGCCGAACGGCAGCAGCTGCTTGGGGCGGCCCATGCGGCGCGAGCCGCCCGCCGCCAGCACGAGCCCGGCTACGAAGGCCTCACTCATGGCAGTGGTGGTGGCCGTGCTCGACGGGCGCCGGCGGTGTGGTGTGGCGCCGGCGGGTGGCCACGATCTCGGCGAGGATCGAGAGCGCGATCTCCTCCGGCGTGCGGGCGCCGAGGTCGAGGCCGGCGGGGGTGTGGACCCGTTCGCGGTCCTCCGCCTCGAGGGCCTCGATCACCGTGGGGCCGCGCTTGCGGCTGGCGACGAGGCCGACGTACGGGACTCCGGCCTCGAGCGCCGCGGCCAGCGCCTGCTCCTCGTCGCGGCCGTGGGAGGCGACGACGACCGCCTCGTCGTCGGCCGCGGCGTCGGTGGCGACGTGGAAGCCGGCGCTGCGGCCCAGCTCGGCGAGCGCGGTGGCGATCGGGGTGTCGCCGACCACGCGCAGGCGCGGCTTCGGCAGGTGCGGCTCGAGGAAGATCTCCAGCGCGCCGCCGCTGATGCAGGGGTTGTGGACGGTGACGGCGCCGTCGATCGCATCCTGGTCGCCCGGACCGGGCTCGATCCGCAGCAGCAGCGGCTCGCCGGTCTCGAGCACGCGCAGGGCGTGGAGGCGTACGCTCGGCTCAGCGCAATGGCCGCCGACGAAGCCCTCGATGCTGCCGTCCGTGTGGATCAGTGCGGTGGCGCCGACCTGGACGCTCGCCGGCCGCGCGGCGCGCACCACGACGGCCTGGACGTAGGGGACGCGCTCGGCCTCGAGGGCCGCGGCGCGACTCACGAGCCGTTCGGCGATCACCTCGGTTTCCCGCCTCTATTGCGTTGTGACTGCAACCCGGTTTCCTTCCCTCCGGTGGGGACCGACCCGGTCGCCCTCCTCTCCGACACAGGCACGTTCTCCGATGCAACCGTTTACGTCAAGCGGGAGCGGATACGCCGGGCGCCCGAGCGCGGTTCACATCCCGCCGGATCATCGCGCCCGGAACGAGGCCGGCCGGCGCGGCGTAGGAGGGGCGTGAGACGGGCCATGGTGTTCGGTGCCCTCTTCCTCGCCGGCTGCGCGGGCGGCTCCGACGCACCTCCGGCCGATCGCGCCGCCGTGTCTGCGACGCCCGCGACCGCGTCTCCGGCGCCGGCGGCCTGCCGCCCGGCGCGCGTGAACCACACCCCGTATCCGGGCGGCGACGAGCGGCTCCACGGGCTCCCGTGGGTGCGCGGCGAGCCGCGCTCGCTCGGCCTTGTCGGGCTGCTCTGGTACTGGAACCACGACCGCTGGGGCAAGTCACGCCGGGCATGGATCTTCACCGGCGGCACCGCGCCCGAGGGCTACAACGCCAAGGTGCTGTGGGCGTTCCTCGCGCCGGCCGCCCGCGACCGCGGCGGCGACCAGCTGCGCGTCGAGGGCCGCAACATGGACGCCCCGGGCGCGTTCCGCGCCACCTTCGCCGCCATCTCGTACGAGGGCCAGGCGGGAGCGCCGTCCTACGCCTCGATCGTCGACCTCCCGAGCCCGGGCTGCTGGCGCCTCACCTTCACGACCGGCGACCTGAAGGCGCAGGTAGACCTCCGAGCCGTGCGTCTACCGCCGCGGCGACCCAGTCGGGGCGGGTCGTGACTTGGGTCCAGGTGAAGCGCAGGACGGGCCAGCCGGCGAGGGTGAGCATCACGTCGCGTTCGCGGTCGTTCTCGAAGCGCGACGGGGAGCGGTGGTAGCCGTAGCCGTCGACCTCGACGATCAGAGTCGGTTTGGCCCGCCAGGCGAAGTCGACTTCTTCGCCTTCGATGATGGTGTTGCTGATCGGGGCGGGGGAGGTCGTGGTTGTCGCAGAGGGCGTAGAAGCGGTCTTCGAGTTCGCTGCGGGTGAAGGTCGGGCCGGTGTAGCGGGCCAGGATGGCTTGTAGGGAGCGTGGGATCGGCCGTGCTTTGAGTTCGGCGAAGTCGATCAGGCCGCGGCGGTCGGCTTGGTCGAGCGCTTGTTCGAGCGGGAGCGGCGGGAGGGTGCTGGCGAGGTCGATGATGGTGCGGATGGGGGTGGTGATGGGGATGCCGCGGTGGGTGGTGGTGTCGGCGTGGGGTGAGGGTGCGGCTGCGGTGGATGCGGATGCCTGGTCGGCGTTTGCGGCCGCCGTCGCCGGGGATCGTGACGTGGATGGCGCCGGCGCCGAGCGGGCGGAGGACCCAGGCGCCCGGCGGCGGTGGTGTGGCTGAGCACGGCGTCGATGCCGGCGGCCAGGACGGCGGCCATCCAGCGGCCTTCGATCCGCAGTGCCGGGTGCCCGACCGCGTACACGCCGCGGTGGACCAGGTGCAGCCGTCCGCGGCGACGGCGCGCGGTCGATCGCACTCGTCGCTGAGCCCGCAGCGCGCAGCAAGTCGTGACGACTCGGGCGACGACGCCGTGCTGAGCAGTCCGCGAGCGCTCGCCGCATATCGGGGCAGACGTCCGGCTGGCGCCTGCACGGCCCGTGCGCATGATGCGCATCGCCATAGGCGCCACGAGCCGCAGATTCGCCCTTCACCTCGTGGGTCGAAGTGGCTCCGTGCGCCGCCGCGCGCCCCGATCCATGCCGCGGCATGCCTCGCGCGGGAGGAAACCGCCCGCCGGGCGCGAACAGGCATGGCCGATGGGTTTCCCCGACCGTGATCGGAGCACGACGTGACCGGCCAGGCCACGGTTATCGCCTTCGCCAACCAGAAGGGCGGGGTCGCCAAGACGACCACCACGCTGAACCTCGCGGCGGCGTTCGCGGAGCGCCGGCACCGCGTCCTGTGCGTCGACATGGACCCCCAGGCCAACCTGACGATGTCGCAGGGCATCGACCCGGACACCCTCGAGCAGTCGATGTTCGACGTCCTCGTCCACGACCTCTCGATCCGGGAGGTGATCAGGCGCCGGGAGATCGACATCGCCTGCGCGTCGATCGACCTCGCCGGCGCCGAGATCGCGATGTCGACCAAGATCGGGCGCGAGCGCGCCCTGACCAAGGCGCTCAAGGTCGTCCTGGAGGACTACGACTGGGTGTTCGTGGATACGCCGCCGTCCCTGGGACTATTGACAGTCAATGCGCTCACGGCGGCCGACCAGGTGATCGTCCCGGTGCAGTGCGAGTATCTCTCGATGCGGGGTCTGCTCCAGCTCCAGAACACGATGGCGATGATCCGTGAGAACCTCAATCCGGACGTCCAGATCGCGGGGATCCTGCCGACCATGGTCGATACGCGTACGCTGCACGCGAAGGAGGCGCTCGAGATCCTCGAGGAGAACTTCGGCGACCGCCTGTTCGGGGCGCGGATCAGGAAGACCGTTCGTTTCGCGGAGGCCCCTGTGAAGGGGATGTCGGTGCTCAAGTACGACCCCAAGGGGAAAGCCGCTGACGCGTATCGCCAGCTGGCCAAGGAGGTGCTCTCGAATGGCAAGCGGTAACCGGGCGAGCATGCGTGAGGGGCCGCTCTCGCAACTCTTCCGCAAGACGGAGGAGGGCCAGCAGGCCGCGGCGGAAGCCGCGCCGCCGCCCGAGGCACCCACGCACGAGCCCGTGCCGCGCATGCCGACGCCGCAGGAGCGCCTCCGCCACGCGTTCTCGAGCGAACTGCCCGACAACATGCCCGAGCCGGCCCGGCCGGCGTCGGCGGCGGAATACGAGTGGACCTCCGTCTCGCCCGACATCACACGCCAGCCCGAGCTGCGCGTGGTCGGCATCGGCGGCGGCGGCGTCAACGCCGTCAACCGGATGATCGAGGCCGAGGTCACGGGCGTCGAGTTCCTCGCGCTGAACACCGACGCGCAGTCGCTGAACTCGTCGGCCGCGCACGTGACGCATCAGATCGGCGCCGACATCACGCGCGGCCTCGGCTCCGGCTCGAGCCCCGAGCTCGGCCACCAGGCCGCGATGGAGGACTACGACCGCGTCAAGGCCCTGCTCAAGGGCTCGGACATGGTGTTCATCACGGCCGGCGAGGGAGGTGGCACCGGCACCGGCGCAGCGCCCGTGGTCGCGCGCATCGCCCGCGAGCTCGGCGCGCTGACCGTCGGCATCGTGACCAAGCCGTTCGGCTTCGAGGGCTCGCGCCGCATGCAGGCGGCCGAGAAGGGCATCGAGTCGCTCTCGGAGGAGGTCGACACCCTCATCGTCGTGCCGAACAACCGGCTGCTGTCGGTGCTCGACAAGCAGACGTCGATGGTCGACGCGTTCCGCGTGGCCGACGACGTGCTGCGCCAGGGCGTCCAGGGCATCTCCGACCTGATCACGCTGCCCGGTCTGATCAACCTCGACTTCGCGGACGTGCGGACGATCATGTCCGACGCCGGCAGCGCCCTGCTCGGCATCGGCATGGGCCATGGCGACAAGCGCGCCATCGAAGCCGCCCACGCGGCCGCGTCCTCGCCGCTGCTCGAGACCACGCTCGAGGGCGCGCACTCGATCCTGCTCTCGATCGCCGGCGGCAAGGACCTGTCGCTGTGGGAGGTCAACGAGGCCGCCCACACGATCCAGGAGGCCGCGCACCCGGACGCGAACATCATCTTCGGCGCGATGCTCGACGAGAAGCTCCAGGACGAGGTCTGGATCACGGTCGTCGCCACGGGCTACGGCGAGCGGCGCCCGCCGCGCGAGGAGCGGTCACCCTTCCGCGAGCCGGTCGGCGAGCCGCGCGTCCGGCGCGTGAACACGCCGTCACGAGTGAGCGAGATCGACGTCCCGGAGTACATACCGCGCCGCTGACCCACGCCCCGCCGGGGCGTGGCCGGCCACGATAATCGCGCCGTGACTAGAGGCGTCGTCGCCGCCGGCCATCCCCTGACCGCCGCCGCCGGTGCGGAGATCCTGCGTGCCGGCGGCAACGCGGTCGATGCCGCGCTCGCGAGCATGCTCGCGTCGTTCGTGACCGAGCCGCTGCTGACCGGGCTGGGCGCCGGCGGCTACATGCTCGTGGTGCCGGTGGGCGGCGAGCCGGTGCTGCTCGACTTCTTCGTCGCCGCGCCCGGCTGCGAGGCCGACCTCGACCGGCGCGCCCCGCTGGTCGCGGCCCACGTCTCGTTCGGCGACGTCGTCCAGGTCTTCCACATCGGCGCCAGCTCGTGCGGCACGTACGGCACGCCGGCGGGAGCGTGCGCCGCCGCCGACCGCTGGGGCACGATGCCGCTCGCCGACCTCGCGGCGCCCGCCGCGGACGCTCGCGCGCGACGGGGTGGAGGTCAACACCGAGCAGGCGTACCTGTTCGAGATCCTCGCGCCGATCTACTCGTCGACGCCGGAGGCGCGTGAGCTGTTCATGCCCGAGGGGCGGGTGCCGCGCGCCGGCGACGTGCTCTACGACCCGGAGCTCGCCGCGTCGCTCGAGCGGCTCGGCACCGACGGAGCGCAGCCGTTCTACGAAGGCGACATCGGCGCCGCGATCTGCGACCGCGTGTGCGAGCTCGGCGGCACGCTCACCACCGCCGACCTGGCGGCGTACCGCGCCGAGCCGCGCGACCCGGTGCACGTCCGCTACCGCGGGCGCGAGGTGCTGACCAACCCGCCGCCGAGCGCCGGCGGCACGCTGCTCGCCTACGCGCTGGCCCTGCTCGAGCGCACTGTCGGCCCGCCGGATCCGGTCGCGCTCGTCGACGTGATGGAGAAGGCGCAGGACGAGCGCACGCCGGAGTTCCTGAGCGGCCTGGCCGAGCCCGGCTTCCTCGGGCGCTTCATGGCCGGCCACCTCGGGGCGACCACTCACATCTCGGTGCTCGACGGCGACGGCTGGGCGTGCAGCGTGACGTGCACGAACGGCGAGGGGTCGGGGATCGTGGTCCCCGGCACCGGCGTCCACGTCAACAACATGATGGGAGAACAGGACCTGTCGCCGCTCGGCTTCTTCACCCATCCGCCCGGCCGGAGGCTGCCGTCGATGATGGCGCCCACCGTCGTCCTCGGCGAGGACGGCGCGCCGGAGCTCGCCCTCGGCTCGGCGGGCTCGAACCGGATCCGCTCGGCGCTGCTGCAGGTGATCGTCAACGTGATCGACGGCGGGATGGACGCGGGCGAGGCGGTCGGCGCCCCGCGCCTTCATTTCGAGGACGGGCTCGTCTACGCCGAGCCGGGGATCGAAGCCGCCGGGCTCGAGGCACGCGGCCGCACCATCGCCTGGTTCCGCGACCGCAACCTGTTCTTCGGCGGCTGCCAGGCGGTCGAGCGCGAGCCGGTCACCGGCGTGCTCAGCGGCGGCGGCGACCCGCGCCGCGGCGGCGCGGTGGTCACCGCCTGACCTTCAAACCCTGATCGATCAGCAGGCGCTTTCGCGTTCGCTGGATGACCGGATTCGTGCGTTTCGTCACGCGTTGGACGGGGCAGCCGTTTCCCTGGAGAGGCGACCTTCAGGGGGAGCGATGGCCACCGTAACGCCTGACCGAGCGCGGCAACCGGAGCCCCGAGGGCTTCGAGCTGCCGAGCAAGAACCTTCCGGCAGTCGAGAGCCGGGACCTTCCGGAGCCGGTGCCGTTCAGGAAAGTCGCCGGCGCCAGCGTGATCATCCTCGCCACGGCGATCGGGTCGGGCGAGTTCGTGCTGTGGCCTTACATCACCTCGCAGGTCGGCCTCGTCTTCATGTGGGCGGCGATCGTCGGCTTCCTGATCCAGTTCTTCATCAACATGGAGGTCGAGCGCTACACGCTCGCCACAGGCGAGACCGCGCTCACCGGCTTCACGCGGCTGTGGAAGCCGTGGGGCATCCTCTTCATCGTCTTCGCGCTGTGCCAGAACTTCTGGCCCGGCTGGGCGACCGGCGCAGCGACGACGCTCACCTTCGCCCTCGGCGGCGGCGACGTCGTGACCATCACCGTCCTGGCGCTGATCGCGATCGGGCTCGCGCTGACCGCCTCGCCCGTCGTCTACCAGACGGTCGAGAAGTTGATGGGCGCGATGGTGTTCTTGATCATGGTGTTCGTCGTCATCGCGGTCGTGATGGCCACCGACGGCGGCGCCTGGGGAGACTTCGCGACCAGCTTCACCGAGCCCGAGATCCCGGTGGGCGGCGACCTGACGATCGCGCTGCTGCTCGGCGCGCTCGCCTTCGCGGGCGCCGGCGGGGCGAACAACCTCGTGCAGAGCAACTACATCCGCGACAAGAACATGGGCATGGGGAAGCGGATCCCGCACATCGTCTCGCCGATCACCGGCGAGGAGGAGGCCGACGCCGGGATCGGCTACACGTTCACGGTCAACGACGAGAACATGCGCCGCTGGCGCGGCTGGTGGAGCGTCGCCAACAAGGAGCAGTTCATCACCTTCTTCCTGATCGGCGTGACATCGCTGATCGTGCTCTCGGTGCTGACCTACGCGACCGTCGGCGTCGGCGCCGACCTGGGCGAGGAGTTCGACTTCATCCAGGCCGAGGGCAACGCGCTCAAGGATGACATCGCGCCGTGGTTCGGCACCGCGTTCTGGATCTGTGGCTCGATCTGCCTGTTCTCGACGAACCTCGGGATCCTCGACTACACCTCGCGCCTGATCGCCGACCAGCTCAAGGTGAGCACGATGCGCGAGAGCACGTTCTGGTCGGAGAGCAAGATCTACTTCGCCGCGGTGTGGACGATGATCGTCTTCGGCTGCATCGTGCTGCTGAGCGGGCTCGAGCAGCCGCTGCTGCTGCTGGTCATCTCGTCGTCGATCGCCGGCGTGATGATGTTCATCTACTCGATGCTGCTGATCCAGCTCAACCGGCGGGCGCTGCCGCGCCAGATCAAGATCAGCGGCGTGCGGCTCGCGGTGATGGCGTTCTCGGTGCTGTTCTTCGGCGTCTTCTCGGTCCTGCTGGTCTACGACGAGGGGAAGGCGCTGTTCTAAGGGCACTCGGCGTCCGCATCGTCCTCGCCCTGCTCATCTGGATCGTCCTGATCGTGATCGCGCTGGCGGTGGGGCTCCTGTAGGCTCGCCGCCTTAGTACACGCGGCCAGAATTACGACGCATTCCGGCGGGCCCGGCCCGCGCCTGCCGGCGCCCGGCATCCGGTCACGTGCCACCAGCATGCTCGCGGATGCCGTGCACCGGCAGGCACGACCCGGACTCCGCCGGGTTATGCGCCGTACTTCCGGCCACGTGTACTTAGCTGTATAGACAGCCGAGGAGGTTAGGCGGGGTGAGGGAGATCAGCGACATCAAGGCCGCCGTGGTCGGCACCGGGTTCATCGGTGTCGTACACGTGGAGGCGCTGCGGCGACTCGGGGTCGAGGTGGCCGGCATCGTCGGCTCGAGTCGGGAGCGGGCGGCCGAGAAGGCGCGCGCCGCCGGCCTGCCGGAGCCCTACCCGAGCTACGAGGCGATGCTCGAGGACCCGGCGGTCGACGTCGTCCACCTCACCACGCCGAATCACCTCCACCACGCGCAGGTGCGCGACGCGCTCGCCGCCGGCAAGCACGTGGTCTGCGAGAAGCCGCTCGCGATGAACTCCGAGGAGACCGCCGACCTGGTCAGGCTGGCCGAGGAGAGCGGCCTCGTCCACGCCGTCAACTTCAACATCCGCTTCTACGCCCAGAACCAGGAAGCCCGCGCGCGCGTGCAGAACGGCGAGATCGGCGACGTCCATCTGATCTCGGGCGGCTACCTGCAGGACTGGCTGCTGCTCGACACCGACTGGAACTGGCGCCTCGATCCGGCGGCGGGCGGGTCGCTGCGCGCGGTCGGCGACATCGGATCGCACTGGCTCGACCTCGTCACCTTCATCACCGGTCGCCACGTGGAGGCGGTGATGGCCGATCTGACCACGTTCATCAAGGTCCGCAAGCAGCCGACCGGACCGGTCGAGACCTACAGCGGCGCCGCCGCGGGCGAGACCATCGACACCCCGATGGAGACCGAGGACGCCGCCGGGCTCATGCTCCGCCTCACCGGCGGCGCCCGCGCCGTGGCGACGATCTCCCAGGTGTCGGCCGGCCGCAGGAATCGCCTGAGCTGGGAGATCGACGGCTCGCAGCGCGCGCTCGCGTGGCATTCGGAGGCGCCCGAGGAGCTGTGGATCGGCCATCGCGGCCGCCCCAACGAGCTGCTGCTGAGCGAGCGCGGCGACTACCCGCCGGGCCACGCCGAGGGCTTCCCGGACACCTTCAAGCGCCTCTACCGCCACGTCTACCGCGCGGTGGCGGCCGGCGGCCCGCCCGACGAGCCCGACTACCCGACCTTCGCGGACGGCCACGAGGAAGCCCTGATCGCCGACGCGATCGCGCAGTCGCACGCCGAGCAGCGCTGGGTGCAGCTCGGCCAGGTGACCCAGGAGGTGCGATGAGGCTCGGCCTGGTGACCGCAGCCTTCCCTAGCCCCACCCTCGACGAGATCGCCTACTGGGCATTCTCGTGATCGGCCCCGGCGCGGCCGGCGTGCCGCCGGGGTGATCGAGTTCGTGATCGATCCGCGATGACGGACCGGTTCGGGCGCGGGCTGCGCCGCGGGGCGGTGATCTTCGACTGCGACGGCACGCTGGTGGACTCCGAGCCGCTGGCCCGCCACGCCTGGGAGCGGGCGCTGGAGCCCTACGGCTACGCGCTCACCGACGCGGACGCCGAGGCGACGGTCGGGCTGCCGTTCCCGCGCACGCACGCCTACTACGCCGAGCGCGTCGAGCTCCCGGGCGCCGACGAGATGTGGACCGCCTACGCGGGCCGGCTGTTCGCGCTGATCGACGAGGAGCTCGTCGTGTTCCAGGACGCGGTCGACGCGGCGCGCGAGCTGCGGGCGCGCGCGATCCCCGTCGGCGTCGCGTCCTCGAGCCCGCGCGAGCGGCTGCACAAGACGCTCACCCGCGCCGGCCTGCTCGATGCGTTCGACGTCACGGTGGCGGGCGACGAGGTGCGCAGCGGCAAGCCGGCGCCGGACATGTTCCTGCTCACCGCCGAGCGGCTCGGCGTGGCGCCGGACGCGTGCGTGGCGGTCGAGGACAGCGCGCCCGGCGTGCAGGCGGCCCTCGCCGCGGGCATGCACACGATCGCGGTGTGCCGCGTGCCCGGCACCGAGGCGGCGCTCGCGGCCGCGGATCGCGTGGTTGACTCCCTGTCCGCCGACACGATCCTCGAGGCCGCATGATCGCCACCGCCGTCTCCTCCGTCGTCGCCAACGGGCGGGCCTCCGGGTGCCGCGCGATCGACCTGCGGGTCGAGAGCGGCATCGAGCTGCGGCTGCTGCCCGACCGCGGGCTCGACGCGGGCGAGGCGTGGTTCGCCGGCGTGCCGCTCGACTGGCGCTCCCCGGTCGGCGAGACGGCCGCGGTGGCGAACGACTGGATGCTGTCGTTCGGCGGCGGGCTGATGGTCACCTGCGGGCTGCGCAACGTCGGCGTGCCGTCCGAGGGTCACGGCCAGCACGGCGACTACACGTTCCAGCGCGCCGACGTCGAGGCGGTCGAGCGCTCCGGCGACGCGCTGGTGGTGCGCGGCCGGATCGCCGAGGTGGCGGCGCTCGGGCACCACCTCGAGGTCCAGCGCACGTGGCGCACGCACGCCGGCGAGGGGCTGGTCGGGCTCGAGGACATCGTCACCAACCGCGGGCACGTGCTCGAGCCGGCGCTGCAGCTCTACCACGTCAACCTCGGCCCGCCGCTGTGGGCGGAGGGATCCGAGCTCCTCGTCGACGCGCGCGCCACGCATCCGCGCGACGCCGACGCGGCGCCGTTCGCGGACTCGTGGAACACCGCCCCGGCGCTGACGCCGGGCGCGCCGGAGCGCGTGTTCGAGCACAAGGCCGTACCGAGCCCCGGGGGCTGGTGCAGCGCGACAGTGCGCGGCGCCGGTCTCGAGGTGGAGGTCCGCTGGGACGCGGCCACGATGCCGCGGATGTGGCAGTGGGTCCATCCGTCCTACGGCGTGCTCGGCCTCGAGCCCGCCAACTGCTCGGTGCTCGGCGTCGCCCACGACCGCGCCGAGGGCCGCCTGCCCGAGCTCGCCCCGGGCGAGGAGCGCCGCACGCGGCTGGAGATCCGCGCCCGCCGCCGGTAACTTCCGGCCCGGTGCGCCGAAGTCTCTAGAACTACGCGCTGTACCCGCGACCGCCTCCTCGCGCGTGCGCTGCTCAGTCCTGCACGCACGCGAACCGAGGAGACGTCATGCCGACGAACCGCGCGTCGGTGTTCGAGCTCATGTCCGGTTGTCTAGACGGGTGACCCTCGAGGCGAAACTACCGGCCTCCGGCGCCCTTCGTCAACGTGATCCGCCACGCGGCCTCGAGCCGCTCGCTCACGAACGCGTGACCCTCGTCGGAAGCCAGCGCGGCGAGGTCGATCGGCGCCTCCGGGTCGGTGGCGAGGACGACGAGCGTCTCGCCCGCCGCGAGCTCGGCGAGCGCCCGGCGGGCGCGGATCAGCGGCACCGGGCAGTGCAGGCCGCGGGCGTCGAGGGTCCGTACGATCGGGACATGATCGCTGCCTTTCTCGAGTCCGGCGACCTCCAGCGCCTCTACACCGGGCTGTCGCTGCTGGTGTCGGCGGCCACCGACGGCCGGCCGGCGTTCGCGCTCGTGGGCTTCGGGGCGCTCGCGCCGATGCTCGACGAGCGCCTGCTGGCGCGGGCGCTGCGGCCGGAGGCGGCGCCGGACGTCGCCGACGCCGGCCGCGAGGCGTTCGCGCGCACGCTGGCCGAGTTGCGCGACACCGCGGTCGAGCTCGAGCAGTGCCGGGTGTGGGCCTGCGCGGCGGCGGTGGAGGCGACCGGCGCCGACCGCGCGCTGGTGGAGGCGCGCCTCGACGGCGTGCTCTCGACGCCGCGCTTCCTGAAGGAGGTCGCCGGCGCCGACCTGGTGGTGGTGTGAGGCGCGCGGCGGCGGGCGCGGCGATCCTGTTCCTCGCCGCCTGCGGCAGCGCTTCGCCCGACCTGTTCGAGATCCGACGCACCGGCGAGGACCGCGCCGCGAACCTCACGCTCGTCGTCGGCGACGGCGGCCGGGTCACGTGCAACGGCGCCGAGCACACGCTCGACGCCGACCGTCTGCTGCGCGCCCGCGAGCTGGCGCGCGAGCTCGAGGAGCCGGCCGAGCTGGGGATCGAGCTGCCGCCCGGCCCGGGCGCCGTGCTCAGCTACCGGGTGCGGCTGGAAGCCGGTGTGGTCGCATTCTCCGACACCTCGCCCGGCAATCCGCGTGCCTTCTTTCGGATTGCCGCATTCACGCATGACGTGGCCGAGCGCGTCTGTGGGATCGTTCGACCGTGACCGAGGACTCGCGCGTGACCGCGCTGACGGCCGCCATCACCGGCGGCGACGTCGATGCGGTCCGCAAGCTCGTGCGCGCGGATCCGTCCCTGGCCTCGGCCCGCGACGGCGACGGCCTCCCGGTGCTGCTCCTCGCGCTCTTCCACCGGCAGCGCACGGCGGCCGGCGCGCTGCTCGAAGCCGACCCGGAGCTCGGCGTGCTCGAGGCGGCGGCTGCGGGTCGCGCAGAGCGTGTGCGCGAGCTGTTGGACGCCGATCCGGCCGCGATCGGCGAGCGCACGCCGGAGGGCTTCACCACGCTCGGGCTCGCCGCCTTCCTCGGGGGACCGGAGACCGTGCGGGTCCTCCTCGAGCGCGGCGCCGACGCCGACGACGACGCCGACAACCCGTTCGGGATCCGGCCCGTGCACGCCGCGAGCGCGGCGCACGACCACGAGACGATGCGGCTGCTGCTCGACGCCGGAGCGGACCCGAACCAGCGCCAGCAGGGCGGCTTCGTGCCGCTGCACCAGGCAGCGCACTCCGACGACGTCGAGATGGCGCGCCTGCTGCTCGACCACGGAGCCGACCCGTCGCTGGCCGCCGACGACGGCCGCGACGCGATCCGCATCGCAGCCGACGACGGCAGCGCGAGGGTGGCCGCGCTGCTAGGCGGCTAGGCCCAGCTGCCGCATCGTCCCGAGGTCGTCGCGGAACATCCAGTGCTCGGCGAGCCGGCCGTCGGCCACGCGCCAGATGTGGACCTGCTCGGCCTCGAACCGCCGGCCGGTCGCCGGCTTGCCGAAGAGCTCGCCGGTCTGGGTCGCGGAGAACCGGACACGTGCGACCACGCGGTCGCCCGACGCGATCAGGTCCTCGATGTCGACTTCCCGGTCGCCGAAGGTGTCGCGCACCCACCGAAGCGACCGGCGCACCCCGTCGGGGCCGCTGGAGCTGTCTTCCGGGGCGTGGTCGACGTGCGACGGGTGGATCAGCTCGTCGACGGCGCCGTCGTCGCCGGCCTCGAAGGCGGCCAGCACCCGGCGGGCGAGGTCGGTGGCGGTCATCGGTTCTCCTCTCGGTTGCGGTTCGGGTGCAGGGCGGAGCACGGCAGGACCAGGCCCATCGCGCACGCCTGTGCGACGGCGTGAGCGGCGGCGACGGTCCACGTCGACGGGTCGGGCGGGTATGTGGCGGGCCGCGGGCGCCTGGTGCGGCGGATGACTCTGGGCATGGGGTCATCCTCCGCGGACCCCGTCCCTTGCGCGACGGGGGAAACCCTGGACCCAGCCCTATCCCTGCGAGCCCAGCGCCTGCGCCAGCTGGGCGCGACGCCGCACGTCGAGCTTGCGGTAGGCGCGCGTGAGGTGCATCTCGATCGTCTTGACCGTGAGGAAGAGCTCCTGCGCGATCTCGGCGTTCGACAGCCCGGCGGCCGCCATCTCGGCGATCCGCCGCTCGCTGGGCGTGAGGGAGTCCGCGCCCGACGCCGGCTCGCGCTGCAGCCGGATCCCGCTCGCGCGCAGCTCGGACCGCGCCGTCTCCGCGAGCGCGTGCGCGCCGCAACGTCGCGCGAGCTCGTATCCCTCGCGCAGCACCGCTCGGCTCTCGACACGGTGCCCGCGCCGCCGCAGCGCTCCGCCGAACGTGATGCACGCGCGCGCATGCTCGAGGCGCGCCGGGCTCCGCTCGAGCAGGTCCACGGCGCTTCGCAGCACGTCGAGCGACGCGTCCGGGCCGGCGATCCGTGCCTGCGCGTGCAGTGCCTGTCCGATCGCGCCGGGCGTGTCCCACCGCGTCGCCAGCTCGACCGCCTGCGCCGCCACGGCCTTGGCGGCGCTCCCGTCGCCGCGAGCCTGGTGGACGCCGGCGACCACGACCAGATCCTCGATCCAGCCGGCGTTGACGCCGCGCCCGAGGCGGTCGCTCCGGCGTACGGCCTCGTCCCAGTCGGCGAGCGCGCCGGCGTGCTCGCCCTCGGCCGCCCGGACCGACATCCGTGCCAGCAGCACCGGGATCATCGGAGGCGAGTCGTGGATCGCCTCGCCGGCCACGACCGCGCGGAGCTCGCCGGCGGCCTCCCCGACCCGGCCCTGGTCGAGGAGCGCGCCCACCAGCGGGGCGACGCCGCGGGCGAACGACCACTCGGGGCCGAGGGCGGCGGCGAGCGCGACCCGCGCGTCGGCCTCGGCTTCCTGCAGGCGCCCGCCGCGACGGCGGACGGCGGCGCGCAGGGTCATCGCGCTCGCGAAGTCGATCGTCGAGCCGCGGCGGCGCGCGGCCGCGATCGCGCGATCCAACAGGCGCTCCGCCTCTTCGAGGCGGTCTGTCCAGCGCAGTCCCAGGATCATCCCGGTGAACGCGAGTGAGGCGGCGCCGTCTTCGAGCAGCCCGTCGACCTGGCGGGCTGCGCGGGTGGCGAGGTCGGCGATCTCGGCGGCGCTCACCCCGGGGCGCATCCGGCTGAAGACCAGGTGACCGAGGAACACCGCCTCGCCGAGCGTGTCGCCCGCGGGCGCGGCCGTCGAGTCCATGTCGCCCTCCAGTGCCAGCACGGCACGGAGACGCAGCGCGACCTCCCGATCTCGCTTCTGGACGTCCGGAAGTGCGTCGGCGACGAGCTCGAGCAGCCTGGCTCGAGATTCCCTCCTGACGGGAATCGCCTGGGCGAGCAGCACCAGCGCTCGACCGCGGATCGCCGGGTCGTCCGCTGCGCGATGGGCTTCGGCCAGGTGGTCCGGCGCATCCGGCGTGGCGGTTGCGAGCTCGGCTCTGCCCAGCTCGAACAGCACCTCACCCAGGAGCGCCGGCTCTGGGGGCTCGGCGAGCGCGCGGAGCAGCAGGGCGGCGGCGGTCGTAGGCGCGCCGCGCTCGCGAGCGCTCTCGGCGGCGAGTCGCAGCTCGGAGACGACGCTCGCATTCCCGGCCGGCGGCGCGTGCAGCAGCTGCAACGCCACTCGCTCCGGCGCGGCGCCGCGGGCGCGGAGCAGATCCGCGGCGCGCGCATGCGCGGCGGCACGGTCGTAGGTCGAGAGCCCCGCTCGCACGGCCGCGGTGAGGATCGGGTGGCGGAAGCGCATCGGCGTCGCGTCGTCGAGAAGCCCGGACCGCACGAGATCGGTTGCGGCGGCGGCTGCCCGCTCTACGGGCAGTCCCGCGAGCTCGGCTGCCGCGTCGAGCGCGATGCCGTCCCCCAGCACCGCCGCCGCCCGTGCCAGCGCCGTCGCCTCCGCGCCCAGCCGCGCCAACGTCGCCGCGACGGCGCGCGACACCGTGGGCGGGGTGACCTCGGTGACGCGCTCGGCGCCCGCGGCTGTGAAAGGGACGCCGTCGGCACGCAGCGCCCGCACCAGCTCCCCGAGCAGGAACGGGTTGCCGCCCGTGGCGTCGTGGCACGCATACGCGAACGCGTCGTCTACGGGCCCGTGCTCCCGCAGCAGTCGCCCGACGCCTTCGAGCCCGAGCGCCGGAGGCTCGATGCGCGTCGTGGCCGGGTCCTCGCCGATCGCCGCGAGTGCACCCTCCTCCGCGGGGCGGGCCGCGATCAGCAGCGCGACCGGGAGCGACTCCACGCGCCGAGCGACGTACGCGAGGAAGCGCAGCGAGGGCTCGTCGGCCCAGTGCGCGTCGTCGACCACGAGCAGCACCGGCGCGTCCTCGGCAAGGTTGGCGACCAGCCAGTAGAGGCCGTGGAGAATCCCGACCGGGGTGGCCTCGAGCGGCTCCGGGACGTCGAGCAGGACGGGTCCGGCCAGCCGGGCCGCGCCCCGCAGGAGCCGCTCACGATCGGCCTCCGGCCGGACAGCCGGCTCCAGGCACTGGCGGGCCACGCCCAGCGGGTACTCGCGCTCGAGCTCGGTGCCGCGTCCCTGGAGCACTCGCATCCCGCTCTCGGCCGCGGCACCGCGCGCCGCGGCCAGCAGGCTCGTCTTGCCGATGCCCGCCGACCCCTCGACCAGCAGCACCGACCCCGCGCCCGAGCGCGCGTCCGCAAGCGACCGCTCGAGGGCCGCCAGCTCGTGGTCGCGCTCGACCAGTGCCACCGGCCCACCCTAGTTGCCGCCGCCGCTAAGTCCCGAAGTGGACCTTGCCGTTCGACCGCGCGCGGGCCTGGGCACGGTTGACGAAGTCGAGCCGCTTGATCGCGGCCCGGAACAGCCTCGTCACCAGCCGCAGCCGCGCCGCCTCCGAGCGCAGGTCGAGCAGGCCCTGCTTGGCGTCGAGCCCGAACTCGACGGTCGCCGCCATCTGGTAGGCGCTCATGGCGGCGATCTCGTCGCGGTCCGGCGCGCGGTCGGTCGCCTCCTCGACGAGGTCGGAGTAGGCCGAGTGGGCGGCCTCGACCACCTCCTCATCCGCCTCCTCCTCGCGGTCCTCGAGGAACTCGACCGTCCCGGCCGGATACGGCAGCTCGTCCTGGCGCGTCTCGATCCGGAACGGCCGCGTGCCGCGCGCGATCAGGTTGATGCGGCCGTCGTCCATGCGCTCCACGATCTCGGCGATCTCGCACGCGCAGCCGACCGGCCGCAGCCCGTCCTCGGCCATCCAGACGATCCCGAACTCGGACTGCTCGTCGATGCAGCGCCCGATCATCGTCTTGTAGCGCTCCTCGAAGACGTGCAGCGGCACGAGCTCCGTCGGGAGCGCCACCAGGCCGAGCGGGAACAGCGGGAAGTCCCGGACCACCGCCACCCGTCAGAGTCTAGGCCCGGCGGGCCGCCGGCTCGCGGTCGTACTCTGAGCCCGGCGATGCCGGAGCTCTACGTCCAGCGCGACCAGCCGCAGGGCGTGCCGCCGCTCTCGCTCACCGGCGAGCGCACGCTGCCGGACGTCCCCGAGGAGAACTACTGGTTCCGGCGCCACCTCGTGGTCTACGAGTGGATCGCGGCGCGCGCGCACGGCCGCCGCGTGGTCGACCTCGCGTGCGGCGAGGGCTACGGCTCGGCCGTGCTGGCGCGCACGGCCGCCTCCGTGGTCGGCGTCGACGCCAACCCGGACGCGTTCGAGCACGCGCGCCTGAAGTACACGAGCGAGCGTGTGCGCTTCGAGCGCAACATGATCGAGCTGTGGACCGGCGACGTCGACTGCGTCGTGTTCCTGCAGACGATCGAGCACGTGCAGGACCCCGACGCGGTGCTCGCCCACATCCGCGGGCTGATCGGCCCGCGCGGCGTCGCCTACGTGTCGACCCCGAACGTGCTCACGCTGGCGCCCGAGGGCGCCGCCCGCTCGGGCAACCCGTGGCACGTGCGCGAGTACCGCGCTCGTGAGTACCGGGCGCTGTGCGCGCGCCACTTCGGCTCGGTCGACCTGCTCGGCCTGTTCCACGCCCGCAAGCTGCGCGCGCACCAGTGGGCGATCGAGCATGCGGGCTGGGACGCCGTCCACGCCCACCTCCGCGTCACCAGGTCGTTCTACGACCGCTTCACGCCGGCGATCTCGACGCGCGACTTCGCGCTCCGGCGCCGCGGGCTCGACCGGGCGCTCGACTTCCTGGCCGTGCTGCGCCCGTGAGCGGGCCGCGCAAGCACGGGCCGCTCTCGATCGTCCTGCATACGCACATGCCCTACGTCGAGGGCTTCGGCACCTGGCCGTTCGGCGAGGAGTGGCTGTGGGAGGCGATCGCCACCAGCTACCTGCCGCTGCTCGACGTGCTCGACGCGCACCCCGGACGGGTCACGGTCTCGCTCACGCCCGTGCTGTGCGACCAGCTCGAGGCACCGGGCGCGCTCGAGCGCTGCCTCGCGTTCCTGCGCGAGGTGCGGCCGGAGTCGCACCGGCTCGACATCGAAGCCGCGGATCCGCAGGTGGCGGCCGTGCTCGAGCGCAGCGCGGCGGCGTACGCGGCCGCCGCCGACGCGCTCGAGCGCCGCGGCGACCTGGTGGCGGCGTTCGCGCCGCACGTGTCGTGGACCTCGGCCGCCACGCACGCGATCCTGCCGCTGCTCGCGACCGGCACCGGCGTGCGGCTCCAGCTGCGCACCGGGATCGCCGCCCACCGCGCCCGCTTCGGGGACTGGGAGGGCGGGCTGTGGCTGCCCGAGTGCGCGCACGTCCCGTGGCTCGACGACATGCTCGAGGACGAGGGCGTGCGCGTGACGTGCGTCGACTGGACCGACGTGCTCGGCCCCGGGCCGCAGGCGCCGCGCCGCACGCGCGCGGGGGTCGTGACGGCGCCGCTCGACCGCGAGGCGATCGAGCTGGTGTGGCACCCGCGCGGCTACCCGTCGGGCGCGCCGTACCAGGACACGCACCGCCTGACCGAGCGCCGCCATCGCGCGTGGGCGAACGACGGCTCGGTCTACGACCCCGATCGGGCCGCCGCCCAGGTCGTGTCCGACGCCGAGGACTTCGTGGAGCGGGTGGCGGCGCGCGGCGGGCCGTCGGTGGTGGCGCTCGACACCGAGTTGCTCGGGCACTTCTGGCCCGAGGGGATCGCGTGGCTGCGGGCGGTGCTCGAGGCCTGCGAGCGCCGCGGGCTCGAGCTCGCGCCGCCCGGAGCGGGCGCTGCCGAGGACGCGCCGGCCGCGGGGATCACGTCGTGGGGCGAGGGGCGCGACCTGCGCAGCTGGAGCGGGCCGGCGGCGGGCGGCCTCGCGTGGGTGCAGCGCGGGGCCGAGCTGCGGGCGTTCGCGGGCCGCGGCCGCCCGGGCGACCGGGCGCTGCGCGAGTTGCTCGCGCTGCAGTCGTCGGACTGGGCGTTCCTGGCCACGGCCGGCACCGCCGGCGACTATCCGCGCGAGCGGGCGGACGGCCACCGCGCGGCGTTCGAGGCCGCGCTCGCCGACCCGGAGATGGACCCGGCGCTGCGCAACCTCGCGCCCCTCCTCTAAACAGTCTGCGGCCGGCCGCCGATCACTCAGGGTGAGGCGGTTGTGTAAGGTGCGCGCCTCGAAACACCCGGAAATTGCCGAGTCCCCGTCGTTCAGACGGCGGGGAGCGGGGGAACCGTTGGAGCCGGACGTCATCGGCTCCCGGGGCGAATCGCCGCATCCGCGGCGTAGCGCAGGTCTGAGCGCGAGCCCGACAGCTAACCCCGTAGGCGCAGAGACCAGAGGAGTTCGAGCTGTGCCGACAACCGATATCCGCCGTGCCGTCGCAGCGGTCGCGCTCGCGTCGCTGACCTTCGCCGCGGGGGAGGCGACGGCTGCCGCCCGTGCGTCGTCGCCCGCCAAGGTCGTCCGCTCGGCCGGCGTGTCCGTGGCGGCGCTCCAGCGCGCGCTAGGCATACAGGCCGACGGCATCTACGGACCGCAGACGCGCCGCGCGGTGCGCCGCTTCCAGCGCGCCCGCGGGCTCGTCGTCGACGGCATCGCCGGGCCACAGACGCTCGCCGCGCTCGGCCTCACCGGGCGCAGGCCGTCGGCGCGCGGCGCGGCCGGCGTGCTCGAGCGGATCGCCCGCTGCGAGTCGGGCGGCAACCCACGCGCGGTGTCGGGCAACGGCCGCTACTTCGGCAAGTACCAGTTCTCGCGCGCAACCTGGCGCGCGGTCGGCGGCCGTGGCAACCCGGCGCGTGCCTCCGAGGCCGAGCAGGACCGGCGGGCGCTGATCCTCTACCGGCGCGAGGGCGCCGCGCCGTGGCCGGCCTGCGGGCGCCGGTGAGTGATCACTGGTGAGCGAAGCCTCACAGGTGTAACGTCTCCCCGGTGGCCGGCCGGGCCCTCCTCGGCTCTTACAGCGTCGGTGTCGTTCAGGGTTGTGCCGTAGCGCCCCGCGCGCTGGGCCGCCACACGGCCATGATGTCGCGCATCGAGATGATGCCCTGGACCTCGCCGTCGTGGAGCACGACAAGGTGGCGGAACCCGCCCCGCGCCATCGCTTCGGCGGCCTTCTCGAGGTCCCAGTCGGCGTCCGCGAACGCCGCGTTCGCGGTGAGGTGATCGCCCACCGTCTCCTGGTCCGGGTCCTCGCCCTTCCCGAGCGAGCGCACGATGTCGCGCTCGCTGACGATCCCCGGTCCCGGCTGCTCGGGGTCGAAGATGACGGCCGAGCCGACGTTGTGCTCGCTCAGGAAGCGGGCCGCGTCGCGCAGCGTGCGACCCGGGGTGATCGTCAAAACCTCCTGCGTCATCGCGTCTCTTACCTGCACGCCCGCTCCCCTTCTCGCGTTTGCTTGCGCGAAGATACCTGCCTCGTGGAGGTTGCGGCGACTGACTACCACACGGGGGGCGAGCCGTTCCGGATCGTGACCGCCGGCGCGCCCGCGATCCCGGGTGCGACTGTGCCGGAGCGCCGCGCGTTCGCGCAGCGCAGTGCGGAGGTCGATGCCGTGCGCCGGCTGCTCTGCCACGAGCCACGCGGCCATGCCGACATGTACGGCTGCTTCATCGTCCCGCCCGACGACGAGGGCGCCGACCTCGGCGTGATCTTCTGGCACAAGGACGGCTACTCGACCGCATGCGGGCACGGCACGATCGCGCTCGGCGCGTGGGCGGTCGAGACCGGCCGGGTCGCCGCCGCGCCGGACGGCGAGACCGAGGTCACGATCGACGTGCCGTCCGGTCGCGTGATCGCGCGCGTGCGCTGCGCCGGCGGCGCGATCGAGGCGGTGACGTTCCGCAACGTGCCCGCGTTCGTGATCGCCCGCGGCGTGGAGGCCGGGCCGGCGACCGCCGACGTCGCGTACGGCGGCGCCATCTATGCCAGCGTGGCCGCCGCCGACCTCGGCCTGACCGTCACGCCCGACCGCTTCGTCGACCTGATCGCCGCCGGTCGCGAGGTCAAGCGCGCGCTCGAGGCCACGGAGGTGGCGCGGCACCCGAGCGACGACCGGCTCTCCGGCATCTACGGGACGATCCTGTGGGAGCCGCTGGGCGACCTGCACCAGCGCAACGTGACGGTGTTCGCCGACGGCGAGGTCGACCGCTCGCCGTGTGGCTCCGGCACGTCGGCGCGTGTGGCGCTGCTCGACCTCGAGCCCGGCCAGATCCTCCGGCACGACTCGATCGTCGGCAGCACGTTCTCGGCCTGGGTGGTCGGGCGCACGCGTGACGGGGTCGTGACCGAGGTCGAGGGCACCGCACACCGGACCGGCGAGCACCGCTTCGTGCTCGATCCGCGCGACGCCCTCGGCACCGGGTTCGTGCTCCGGTGAGCCCGGGATTCCTCGACGTCGGGGCGGTGACGGTCGAGCAGGCGGCGGACGCGCTCGAGGCGGCGCTGGCCGCGGGGCTCGACCCGGAGGCGGGCCCGCCGCGCGGCGCGCTGCCGGTCGGCGACGGCGAGCTGCTGGTGATGCCCGCCGCGGCAGGCGGCTACGCGGCGGTCAAGCTCGTCACCGTCGGCCCGCGCGAGCCGCGCGTCCAGGGCGTGTGCGTGCTGTTCGACGCCGCCACCCTGGCGCCGGTCGCGCTGCTCGACGGGATCGCGCTGACCAACCTGCGCACGCCCGCGGTGTCGGCGCTGGCGGTCCGGCACCTGGCCGCGCCCGACGCGCGCCGGCTGGTGGTGTTCGGCCGCGGCCCGCAGGCGCGCGCACACGCCGACGCGGTCGCCGCCGTGCGGTCGATCGAGCACGTCGACCTGCTGGGCCGGGACGCCCCCGGCCGCGACGCCTTGGTCTCCGCGGCCGACGTGATCTGCTGCTGCACGACCGCCGGCGAGCCGCTGTTCGACGGCGGCCTCGTCGCCGAGCACGCCTGCGTGGTCGCGATCGGCTCGCACGAGCCGGCCGCGCGCGAGACCGACGACGCGCTCGCCGCGCGCGCGACGGTGGTGGTCGAGTCCCGCACCTCGGCGCTGCGCGAGGCCGGCGACGTGATCGGCGCGATCGAGGCGGGGGTGCTGCGCGCCGAGGAGCTGGTCACGCTGCGCGACCTCGTGCACGGCGCCGAGCTCCCACCCGGCCCGCGGCTGTTCAAGAGCACCGGCATGGCGTGGGAGGACGCGGTGGTCGCCGCCGCGGTCCACACGCGGCGGCGCGGCCGGGCGCCGGGGTGAGGAACGGTCACTGCCAGCGCAGCGTCTCGGGCTCCGGGCGCATGCGCAGTACCCGGGCCGGGGCGCCGGCGACGACCGCGTTGTCGGGCACGTCCTTGGTGACGACCGTCGAGGTCCCGATGATCGCGTTGTCGCCGATCGTGACCCCGCGCAGGATGCAGGCGCCGTAGCCGATCCAGCAGTTGTGGCCGACGCTCACGTCGCGCTTGTAGATGCCCTGCAGCCGGATCGGGCGCTCGGTCTCGACGACGCCGTGGTCGAAGTCGATCAGCATCACGCGGTCGGCGACGATGCACTCACGGCCGATCGAGACGTGCTGGAACGCGGAGATCGTGCACTCCTGGCCGAGCACGGTCTTGGCCCCGATCGCGACCTCGCCCTCGTGCACGCGGATCTTGGTGTCGTGCCCGATCCACGACCAGCGCCCGAGCCTCAGCACCGCGTCGCGCCCGATCTCGAGCTTGACGCCCGGCCCGACGAAGAAGATCCCGTCGGTCTGCAGCCGGCCGCCCCAGCGCAGCTTGAGCCACGCCCAGCGGGCGAGCAGCCGCGCGTACTTGTGGTTGAGCATCCCGTGCGAGCGCAGGAAGCGCAGCAGGCCCAGCGGGCCGCCCTGCAACGGCTCGGGCGCGCCGCGCATGTGCAGGGGAGTCGGCGGCTTGGCGACAATCGCCATCAGCCCTGATCGTATCCTCGTGCGCCACGATGGCCGATCCGAACCGACCCTCGCCGAGCGGCTGCTGGCGGGCGACAAGCGCGCGCTGGCGCGCGGCATCTCGCTCGTCGAGGACGACGACCACGAGGGGTGGGAGCTCGTCCGGGCGGTCTATCCGCACACCGGCAAGGCCTCGGTGGTGGGCTTCACCGGGCCGCCCGGCGCCGGCAAGTCGACGCTGATCGGGGCGCTGATCAAGCTGCATCGGGCGCGCGACCGGCAGGTGGCGGTGCTGTCGATCGACCCCAGCTCGCCGTTCCGCGGCGGCGCGCTGCTCGGGGACCGGATCCGGCTGTCCGAGCACTTCCTCGACCCGGGCGTGTTCATCCGCTCGATGGCGACCCGCGGCGCGCTCGGCGGGCTGGCCGAGGCGGCGCTCCAGGCCGCGCTGCTGATGGACGCCGCCGGCAAGGACGACGTGTTCCTGGAGACGGTCGGCGTCGGCCAGGCCGAGGTCGACGTGATCGACCACGCGGACTCGATCGTGCTCGTGCTGATCCCCGGCTCGGGCGACTCGATCCAGGCGCTCAAGGCCGGTGTGATGGAGATCCCGGACGTCATCGTCGTCAACAAGTCCGACCACCCGCTGACCGACACGATGGTGCGCGAGATCAAGGGCGTGCTGAGCCTCGGCCCGCAGGAGGGCTGGGAGGTGCCGATCGTCAAGACCGAGGCGGCGCGCGGGGACGGCGTCGAGGAGCTGGCGGAGAGGCTCGCCGAGCACCGCGCGCACGTGGAGGCCGAGGGGACGCTGTCCGAGCGCCGGCGGCGCAACCTGATGGGCGAGGTGCTGGGGCTGGCGACGATGCGGCTGCGGCGCGCGCTCGAGGCCTCGCTGCACGAGGACCCGGAGGTCGCCGAGCTGCTCGACGAGGTCGTCGCCCGCCGGCTCGACCCGGCCAGCGCCGCGAGCGCGATCCTGGCGCGCGGGGCGATCGACGCCGGCGACGCTGCGCGCCCCGACGAGCGCGACCGCGTCTAGGCTGCTCGGGTGCGGTACCTGATCGGGATCCTGGTCGTGGCCGCGATCGTGGCGGCCGCGCTGCCGATCGACGACCGCCGCAACGCGCCCGCCGAGTCGCGCCGCGCGGCGCCGGCGCCGACGCCGGAGTCCACGCCCCGAGCCGAGGCAGCCGCGCGACGTCGCGCGCTCGCGCTGCCCGGAAGGCGTGCCCGGCTGCCGGGCCGTGCGCGGGACCGTGCTCTATGTCGAGCGCGTCGACCCGGACGGCGACGGCGACCTGCACGTGGTCGTCGACGCGGGCTCGATCACGCTGCCCGGGATGACGGCGATCGACGTCGCGCCCGAGCTGCGCCCGCGCCGCGACCCGCGCGTCGGCGACCGGGTCAGCGCCGCCGGGCCGGTGCAGCCCGGCTCGTACGGCCAGTCGCAGATCCACGCGCTCGAGTTCAGCGCGCGCTCGCCGAACTGACCTGTCATCGATCCTGTCTGTCGTAGGGTCTCGCTGTGTCCTCGCGAACGGTCGCGGTGGTCGGAGGCGGGTTCGGCGGCGTCGGAGCCGCGGCGATGCTGCGCCGCGCCGGCTACGACGACGTCACCGTGTTCGAGCGCCACGAGCGCGTCGGCGGCGTGTGGCATGCCAACACGTATCCCGGCGCGGCGTGCGACGTCCCCTCGCACCTGTACGAGTTCTCGTTCGCCCCCAGCCCGCGCTGGTCGCGCCGGTATGCGCCGCAGGCCGAGATCCAGGCCTACCTGGAGGATGTCGCGCGCCGCTACGAGGCGGACGTGCGCACCGGCACCGACGTGACGGCGGCGCGCTGGGACGGCGCCCGCTGGCATCTCCAGACCAGCGCCGGACAGCACGAGGCGGACGTCCTGATCACGGCCTGCGGTCAGCTCTCGGTGCCGAGCGTGCCGGCGATCCCGGGGCTCGGCGACTTCGCGGGCCCCGCCTTCCACACCGCCCGCTGGCGTCATGACGTCGACCTCACCGGGCGGCGCGTGGCGGTCGTCGGGACCGGCTGCAGCGCGATCCAGGTCGTGCCCGCGATCCAGCCGGCCGTCGCGCAGCTCGACGTCTACCAGCGCTCGCCGGGCTGGACGATCCCCAAGCTCGACTTCGCCTACAAGGAGCGCACGCTGCGGCTGTTCGAGCGCTTCCCGGTGCTGCGGCGGCTCGATCGCGCGATCGTCGACGGCGTGCTGGAGTTCGGCACCGCGGCCATGACCAAGCACCACTGGCTGCTGCCGCCGTTCCGCGCCCTCGCGCGCAGCCAGATCAACCGCGCGATCAAGGACCCCGAGCTGCGCCGCAAGGTGACGCCGCGCGACGAGATCGCGTGCAAGCGGCTGATGCTCACCGACAACTGGTATCCGGCGCTCACGAAGCCGAACGTCGAGCTCGTGGCCGATCGCATCGCCGAGGTCCACGGCGGCGGGATCCGCACCGCGGACGGGACGGACCGCGCGGCCGACGTGATCGTGCTCGCCACCGGCTTCGCGACGCACGGCTTCGTCGCGCCGATGGAGATCGCGCGCGAGGACGGCCGCACGCTCGCGGAGGCGTGGGGGGACGTGCCGCGCGCCTACCTCGGCATCACCGTGCCCGAGTTCCCCAACCTGTTCCTGCTCTACGGGCCGAACACCAACGGCGGCTCCGGCTCGGCGGTCTACGTGCTCGAGTGCGCGATGCAGCACGTGCTGGCGGCGCTGGCCGAGCTCGAGGCGGCGGACGCGCGCCGGATCGAGGTCCGCCGGGAGGCCGCGGACGTGTTCGACCGCTCGCTGCGCGCCGCGCTCGCCGGCACCGTCTGGCACAGCGGCTGCACGAACTGGTACGTCGACGAGAACGGCAACGACCCGAACCAGTGGCCGTGGCTGTGGCGCGAATACCACCGCCGCACCGCGCGGATCGAGCCCGGGACGTACGAGCTCAGCCCGATGAACAGGGCGGCGCTCACGGCGAGCGTGACGACCCCGAGCGCGCCCCCGACGCGCGGCGCATGACGTAGGCCCCAGGCCACGAGCGCGGCGGCGACCGGCAGCGCCGGCACCAGGTGGCGGGCGGCGAACGGCTCGGTGTCGATCGCCGGGAACAGGAAGGCGGCCACCAGCAGCACGGCGGCGAACACCGCCAGCGCCAGGGCCGCGGCCGCCTCGGCGCCGGCGCGCTCCGGCACCACGCGCGCGAGTCCCTCCCAGCGCGAGCGCCACAGCAGCCAGGCGGCGAACGGCACGAGCGCGAACACCGGCGCCCACCGCAGCAGGCCGGCGGCGGGATCGAGCCACAGCGTCACCAGCCGCGGCGCGCGCTCGAGGTACTCGGCGACCGACGACGCGCCGGTGGCGGACACCCCCGACGGGAGCGCCGACCACGGCGTCGGGCCGCCGTAGAGCCGCTCGTTGAGCGTCGCGTACAGCACCACCGAGGCGCCCACCAGCTCGACCGCGATCAGCCCGAGCGTCGGCCGCCGGCCGCGGCGGCAGAAGACGTAGAGCGCCACGGCGACCGGGATCGCGGGGACGAGGTAGCGCGGGTCCAGCCACGGCAGCACGGCGAGCAGCGCCGCGGCGCCGATGGCCGGTCCGGGCCGTGGCGCCTCGTACGCGAGGGCGACGCACAGCGAGGCGCCGGCGAGCAGGGCGCCCGCCGCCGCCTCGGGCCCGATCTCGCCCGCATACACGATCGCGGGCGCCGACAGGCCGGCCAGCGCGGCGCCCGCGCTCGCGTGCGGCTCCGGGACGATCCGGCGTGCCAGCAGGGCACCGAGCACGAAGCCGAGCGCGGCGAGCGCGACCAGGAACAGCTCGACCGCCCGCGCGCCGCCGAGCGCCTCCGCGGGCGCGATCAGCAGCGGGAAGCCGAGCCCCCACACGCCGCGCACCAGCTCGCCGTCCTCCACCAGGGTCGAGGCGGTGCGCACGTACTCGTCCCCGGCGCGCGGCTCGAGCCCCAGCCCGGC
Source organism: uncultured Solirubrobacteraceae bacterium (assembly GCA_963849695.1). Classification (GTDB taxonomy): domain Bacteria; phylum Actinomycetota; class Thermoleophilia; order Solirubrobacterales; family Solirubrobacteraceae; genus DASSUW01. Next base: position 84,757 of record CAWKIT010000014.1, on the reverse strand, counting down.
GACGTAGACGGCGACGAGGACCGCCGCCAGCCCTGCGAGCCTCACGCGCCGAGCGCGCGGGCGATGACCATCTGCTGGATCTCGTCGGTGCCCTCGCCGATCGTGAGGATCTTGGCGTCGCGGTAGAAGCGGCACACCGGATACTCCTCGATGTAGCCGTAGCCGCCGTGGATCTGGACCGCCTCCTCGGCGCACCGCACCGCCAGCCGCCCGGTCTTGAGCTTCGCCTGCGCGGCGGTGAGCGTGAAGTTGCGGCCTGCGTCCTTCAGCCGCGCCGCCTTGTACGTGAGCAGGCGCGCCGCCTCGATCTCGGTCGACATGTCGGCGAGCTTGGCCTGGATCGCCTGGAACCTCGAGATCGGCTGCCCGAACGCGCGCCGCTCCTTGGCGTACGCGAGCGCCTGGTCGAGCGCGCCCTGGGCGAGCCCGACGCCCATCGCCGCCACCCCGATCCGCCCGATGTCGAGCACACGCAGGAACTGCTTGAAGCCGGCGCCCCGCGGCCCGACCAGGCTCTCGGCGGGCACGCGGCAGTCGCTGAACGTGAGCGGCCGCGTGTCGGAGGCGTTCCAGCCCATCTTGCGGTAGGGCTCGCCCTGCTCGTAGCCCGGGGTGCCGTTGGCCACGAGCAGGTTGGACACCTCGTCGTCGCCGGTGCGGGCGGTGATCACGACCATGCCGGAGATGTCGGTGCCGGCGTTGGTGATGAACTGCTTGGCGCCGTTGATCACCCACTCGCCGTCCTCGAGCCGCGCGCGCGTGCGCACGTTGCCGGCGTCCGAGCCCGCCTCCGGCTCGGTGAGGCCGAAGGCGCCGAGCTTGCGTCCGGCGGTCAGCTCCGGCAGCCAGTCGCGCTTCTGCTCGTCGCTGCCGAACAGGTAGATCGGCTGCGTGCCGAGCGACGTGTGCGCGCACATCGTGATCGCCACCGAGGAGTCGACGCGGGTGAGCTCCTCGACGGCGATGGCGTAGGCGAGCGAGTCCGCCCCCGCGCCGCCGTACTCCTCCGGGAACGGGATCCCCATCAGCCCCAGCTCGCCGAGCTTGGCGACAATCTCGTACGGGAAGCGCTTCTCGCGGTCGAGCGCCTCGGCCACCGGGGCGACCTCCTGCTCGGCGAAGTCGCGCACGGTGCTGCGGATGAGGTCGTGGTCGGGGGAGAGGTCGAAGTCCATGGCCGACGATTCTGACGCGGCTGATTGACTACCCGCCTCCATGACCGTGCTCGAGGCGCTCGCCGTGCTCGCGGCGGGGACGGTGGCCGGCGGCGTCAACGCGGTCGTCGGCTCCGGCTCGCTGATCACGTTCCCGACCCTGCTGGCGGTCGGGTACTCGCCGGTGACCGCGAACGTCTCGAACAGCGTCGGGCTGGTACCTGGCGGGGTCAGCGGCAGCTTCGGCTACCGGCGCGAGCTCCGCGGGCAGTGGCGGCGCTGCGGGATCCTCAGCATCGGCACCACGCTCGGGGCGCTGCTCGGCGGCATCCTGCTGCTCGAGCTGCCGGCCGAGGTGTTCGACGCGATCGTCCCCGCGCTGATCCTGCTCGCGGTCGCGCTGATGGCGCTGCGGCCGTCGCCGAAGCTCCACCAGGGCGCGAGCAACGACGTCGCGGGGATCGCGTCGTCCTTCGCGGTCGGGATCTACGGCGGCTACTTCGGCGCCGCCCAGGGGATCCTCCTGATGTCGCTGCTGCGGCTCTCCTATGCCGAGAACCTGCAGGTCCTCAACGCGATCAAGAACGTGCTCGCGGGCGTCGCCAACGCGGTCGCGGGCCTGCTGTTCATCGTCGTCGCGAACGTCGCCTGGGGCGCCGCGCTGCTGATCGCCGCCGGCTCCGTCGTCGGCGCGCACCTCGGCGCCCGCTACGGCCGCAGGCTCCCCGAGGCGGTCCTCCGGCGCGTCGTGATGGTGTTCGGCGTGGTCGTGGCCGTGGTGCTGATCGTCACCTGAACACCTGCAGCTCGTGTCAGTGCATCTCCGGCGCGCCGCTGCTCGCCCGCGCGAGGTCGACCAGCAGGCGCACGCCGAAGCCGGAGCCGCCCTTGCGCGTGTACGGCTTGCCGTTCTCGTACGCGGTGCCGGCGATGTCGACGTGCGCCCACGGGACGTCGCCGGTGAAGCGGCGCAGGAACTCGGCGGCGGTGATCGAGCCGGCCTTGCGCGCCTCGACCGCGTTGGCGATGTCGGCGTAGCGGCTCTTGATCAGCTCGGCGTACTCCGCGTGGAGGGGGAGCCGCCACGCGAGCTCGCCGGTGCGCCGGCCGGCGGCCTCGACCTCCGCGACCCAGTCGTCGTCCGAGCCGAACAGCCCGGCGTAGGTGTTGCCGAACGTGGTCACGATCGCGCCGGTGAGCGTGGCGAGGTCGACGAGCCGCTCGGCTCCGAGGTCGATCGCGTGCGCGAGGCAGTCGGCGAGCACGAGCCTGCCCTCGGCGTCGGTGTTGAGCACCTCGATCGTCGTGCCGGTCTTGGCGCGCAGGATGTCGCCGGGCTTGACCGCGTGGCCGCTGGGCAGGTTCTCGGTCGCTCCGATCACGGTGACGACCCGCGCAGGCAGGCCGAGACGGGCGATGGCGCCGGTCGCCTCCAGCACCGCGGCGGCACCCGACATGTCGAACTTCATCTCGCTCATCTTCGCGGCGGGCTTGATCGAGATGCCGCCGGAATCGAAGGTCACCCCCTTGCCGACGAAGCCGAGCAGCGGGCCGGCGACGTCCGCCGGCTCATGGCGGATCACGATCAGCTGCGGCTCGGCGTGGCTGCCGCGGGCGACGGCGGCGAACGCTCCCATGCCGGCCCCCTCGATCTCAGCGCGGCCCCAGACCTCGACTTCGACGCCCGTGAGCGCCCGCGCGCGGTCGGCCAGCGCCGACGGCGTCAGCTGGTTGGCGGGCGCGTTCTGGAGGTCGCGCGCGGCGTTGGCCGCTTCGGTGGCGACGGCCGCGCGCTCGACCTCGGCGCTCGTGTCGTGGTGCGCGGAGACGATCAGCTCGTCGATGCGCGGACCGTCGTCGTCGTCGCTCTTGTGCGCGCGGTACTCGTAGGCGGCAAGCAGCGTCCCCTGCACGAAGCCGGGGGCGTCGACGTGGTGGGGGACCTCCCAGCACAGCGCTTTCGTGCCGAGCTCCTTGGCGCGGGCCGCGACCGCCGCGGCGGCCACCCGGGCGCGCTCGTCGTCGAAGTCGTCGCGCTTGCCGAGCCCGGCCAGCACGTAGCGCCTGCCGCCGGCGTGGGCCACGGCGACCTTGCGGAGCCCCGTGCGGGCCTCGCCGGATTCGACCAGCCCCTGAAGGATCCCGTCGACGTCGTGGGCGATCTTCTCGCCCTCGAAGATGCCGACGGCGATGGTGTCGGCGCCGGTGTTCGGCGGGGCGTCTGTCGTGGCTCGTACGCGCATCGCAATAGCATGGCGGTATGGCCTCGCACCGTGATCCTTGGCTCCGCCCGCACCCCTGTGGGGAAGCTCGGCGGAGGACTTTCGTCGCTGCAACCCGACCGACCTCGGCGGCATCGCCATCAAGGCCGCGCTGGAACGCGCGGAGGTCGCGCCGGAGCAGGTCGAGCACGTGGTCATGGGCCAGGTGCTGCAGGCCGGGACGGGGCAGATCCCCTCGCGGCAGGCGCAGATCAAGGCCGGGATCCCGAAGGAGATCTCCTCCGAGACCATCAACAAGGTGTGCGCCTCGGGCATCCGCGCCGCCGGGCTGATCGACCAGGCGGTCCGCGCCGGTGACCTCGACGTGGCCGTCGGCGGCGGCATGGAGTCGATGTCGCAGGCCCCGTACCTGCTGCCGAAGGCGCGGTTCGGGTTCCGGATGGGCGACGTCCAGGCGCTCGACGCGATGGTCCAGGACGGGCTGCGCAACCCGTTCAGCGGCAAGCAGATGTTCGAGGAGGCGACCGAGGTCGGCGAGCAGCTCGAGATGACGCGCGCGGACCTCGACAAGTGGGCGCTGCGGTCGCACGAGCGCACGATCGCGGCCACCGACGAGGGCCGGCTGCCGGAGGAGATCGTGCCGGTCACGATCCCGTCGCGGAAGGGCGACACGGTGGTCGAGGTCGACGAGGCGCCGCGGCGCGACACCTCGCTGGAGAAGCTCGCCGCCCTGCCCGGTCTCAGCGGCAAGGACGGCTCGCACACCGCCGGCAACTCGCCGGGCGTCAACGACGGCGCGGGCGCGCTGGTGTTCGCGTCCGACGAGTGGGCCGAGCGCGAGGGCAAGGAGATCCTCGGCACGATCGTCGCGCAGGCGGCGGTCGCCGACGAGTTCGAGTGGCTCGCTCGCACGCCGGCCAACGCGGCGCTGAAGGCGCTCGACAAGGCGGGCCTGCAGCCGGGCGACATCGACCTGTGGGAGATCAACGAGGCGTTCGCCTCCGTGACGCTGAACTCGGCGCGGATGCTCGGCATCGACGAGGATCTCGTGAACGTGAACGGTGGCGCGGTCGCGATCGGGCATCCGATCGGGGCGTCGGGCGCGCGCATCCTCGGGGCGCTGGTGCACGAGCTGCGCCGGCGCGGGGGCGGCTACGGCTGTGCCGCGATCTGCTCCGGCGGCGGTCAGGGCGACGCAATCATCGTCCAGGTGTAGTGGGCCCGATCGCACCGTACGATCGGAACCACGTGTGACGGAGCGCCCGCACATCCTTCCGCCACCGCCGGGGGGCGGGGCGCTGCGGCGGCCGGAGGAGCCGGGAGCCGCGTTCTTCGATCTCGACCGCACGCTGATGGCCGGGTCGTCGGCGTTCCAGTTCGGGCGGGCGGCGTACAAGGCGGGCCTGGTCTCGCGCCGGCAGATCGCGCACGATGCGTGGGTGAACCTCGTGTTCAGCCTCCGCGGCTCGACCGACGCCGGCACCGACGCCGTCCGCGAGCGGATCTCGGGACTCCTGCAGGGAGTGCGCGTCCGCGATCTCCAGCGGCTCGCGCCCGATGTGCTCGCCGGCGTTCTCCCGCGCCTGTACCCGCGGATGCTCGACATCGCCTACCAGCACCAGGACGCCGGCCGCCCGATCTTCATCTGCACCGCGGCGTCGCAGGAGATGGCCGCGTTGATGGCGATCGTCCTGACCTTCGACGGGGCCGTCGGCTCGGTCTCGGAGGTGGTCGACGGCTACTACACCGGCCGCGCGGGCGGGCCGTTCACGTACCGCGAGGGCAAGGCCCAGGCGATCCGCGAACTGGCCGAGCGCGAGGGGATCGACCTGGCGGCGTCGTGGGCGTACTCGGACTCCGAGTCCGACCTGCCGATGCTGCGCGCGGTCGGCCGTCCGGTCGCCGTGCATCCCGACAAGGCCCTCCTGCGCGTTGCACGCGAGGAGGGCTGGGAGATCCTGCGCTTCGATCGCCGGCGGATGCGGTTCGCCGGCGCGGCGGTGGCCGCCGCGGCGGTCGGCGGCGGGATGGCGGTCACGCGGGCGCGCGCATGAGCCTGCACGAGCTGACCGCCGAGCAGCAGGAGATACGCGAGCTGACCCGCCGGTTCGCCGACGAGCGGATCGCGCCTCACGCCGCGTCGTGGGACCGCGAGCACGTCTTTCCGCGCGAGCTGTTCGCGGAGCTGGGCGAGCTGGGGCTGATGGGCGTGTGCGTGCCGGAGGAGCAGGGCGGGGCGGGGGCCGACTTCCTCTCCTACGTGCTCGTGCTCGAGGAGCTGTCGCGCGCCGACGCCGGCGTGGGGGTGACGGTCGCCGTCCATACCAGCGCCTGCACGCTGCCGCTGCTGGCGCATGGGTCGCCGTACGTGCCGGCGCTGGCCGCGGGCGAGGAGATCGGGGCCTTCGCGCTGACCGAGCCGGGCTCGGGGTCGGACGCGGCCGCCATGCGCACGCGGGCGGTCGACGGGCGCCTGAGCGGGTCCAAGCAGTGGTGCACGAACGGCTCGCACGCCTCGACGTACTTGGTGTTCGCGCGCGAAGACGAGCGCGTCAGCGCGTTCGTGGTGCGGAGCGGCGCCGACGGCTTCGCGGTCACGCGCGAGGAGGAGAAGATGGGGCTGAACTCCTCCTCCACCGCCGACCTGTCGTTCGAGGACACGCCGGGCGAGCGGCTCGGCGAGCCGGGGGAAGGGATGCGGATCGCCCTGCGCACCCTCGACGGGGGCCGGATCGGGATCGCCGCCCAGGCGGTCGGGATCGCCCAGGCGGCGCTCGACGTCGCCACCGCGTACGCGAAGGAGCGTGCCGCGTTCGGAGGCCCGATCGCGCGCTTCCAGGCCATCCAGCACAAGCTGGCCGAGATGCAGACCGAGATCGAGGCGGCGCGGGCGCTGACCTGGCGCGCGGCGCGCCTGAAGGAGGCCGGCCGCCCGCACACGGTCGAGGGCGCGCAGGCGAAGCTGTTCGCCAGCAGCGTCGCGCGCCGCCAGACCGGCGAGGCGATCCAGGTCCTCGGCGGCTACGGCTACACCAAGGAGTTCCCGGCCGAGCGCTACTACCGCGACGCGAAGGTGACCGAGATCTACGAGGGGACCTCCGAGATCCAGAAGCTCGTCATCGCCCGCGCGCTGCTCGGCGACGCGATGCGCGAGTAGCCCTACGGTGATCGACGCAGCCGGTGGCGACGCCGGCGAACTGCGCTGGGTGGGGCAGCGGCGAGCGGCCCACGCGGCCGGGCTTGCGGCGTTGTGGGAATCTCCAATGGGTGCTGTGCCAACTGGCTGTCGTTTATCGACAGTAGGGCAGCACGGCTTACCTCGAACCGCGCCGAACCGGCTGCTGATGAGGTCCGATCGCCGCTTTTGAACCGTGTCGACGATGATTTGCGCGCGCTCGTCGGCCCGACAAGCCGGTTTCGTTGTAGAAATCCACAACGGGACCGCGCGCGGCCGCTCGTGGCCGGCCGCGCCGGCGGCGTCGCCGCTTCCCCACCCAGCCGCAGTTCGCCGGGCCCGCCGCGCCCAACCGCAAAGCAAGCCCACCTCACACCCGAGTGGCGGTGAAGCAGAACTGCGTGACCGTGAAGAAGAACTCGCCACGCTCTCCGAGGGCTCGCTGGTCATCGGCCCACGCCTTCGCGTCCGCGCGGCTCAGGCCGCCCTGCTCGGCGACGTACTGCTCGAGCAGGGGGACGAGCGAGCCGCCGTAGGCATCGGGGATCAGCTCGGTGGTCGCGAACGGGTGGGCATCCATCGCGACGTCGCTCGAACCCGGCGGCGCGCAGCTGCGCCGCCAACGTCCGCGGGAGAGCGGGGTGTGTCAGATGCCTGTCCCACGCGGCGAGCACCCGATCCATGAGCCGGCGATCGGTCGCGTGCCAGGACACGGTCGCCCAGTCGACGTCCCATACCAGCACCCGCCCACCCGGTCGAAGCGCTCGGTGCATCGCTTTCAGCGCCGCCGGCACGTCGTCGACGTACTCGAGCACTTGAACGCTGAGCGCCCGGTCGAAGCCGGCATCCGCGACCGGGAGCGACGTCGCGTTCGCCTGATGGAACTCGACGTTGTCGTGCCCCTCGGCGCGCTTGGCGGCGACCGCGAGCATGTCCGCGCTGGCGTCCACGCCGGCGACCGAGCCCTCGGGCCCGACCGCCTCGAGCAGCTCGGTGACGTAGAAGCCCGGGCCGCAGCCCACATCGAGCACGCGGTCGCCCGGTTGCGCATCGAGTGCGGCGCGGACGAGCTTGCGGCGGCGCAGCACGTCACGCGTCCGATACAGCTGCTCCAGCCGCTCGGCGAGCTCCTGATCGAACTGGATCTGGCTCATGGCGCGAGCTCCAGTGTCGCCCACACAGGACCCCGCGTCCACCGCCACTGACCTGCCGTCCGCGCCGGCGGGGCCGAGCCAACCGTTTGAGAGCGCGGCCGCGCCACGTCTGAGTCCTTACCCACCTGAGCGTTCGGCTAGGACCCGGTATTGATCCCGCTCCCGGCGGTTGCTGAGGTGGGCCTGTCTAATGCGATGGCGATCGGTCACGACGCGCCCGCTCCTGACTATGGCGGCTGCAACAGTGCTCCTCTGGGCGCTGCTCCCCGCCCTTGCCTCGGCGCAGGCCGGAGGGATGCCGTCGGTCACCGCCGACCCGGTGATCGCAGGGACACCGCAGGAGGGGCAGACGCTCACGGTCACGGCCAACTGGACCGGCAGCCCCGTGCCGACGGTGAGCTGGCAGTGGCTGCGGTGCTCAGCCACGGATGATGACCAGTGCTCGCCGATCGCGGGCGCGACGTCGGACAAGTATGTCGCCGCCGCCGCGGACATCGGCTCGAAGCTCTGTGTCGAGCTCAGGGTGACGAACACCAAGGGTACCGACGTGCACCACGCCGGCGAGCACACGGCCGTCATCCAGGCCGCTCCACCCGCGCCGCCCCCGACCACGCCGACGCCGGGCCCCACGGCGACGCCGAGTGACACGGCGACGCCGCCCGCGGCAACCCCGGCCGCCGGCTTGCAGGCCTCTTTGCCGCCGACCCTGCTCGACCCGTTCCCCATCGTGCGGATACGCGGGCTGCTCACGCCGGCCGGCGCGCGCATAACCCTGTTCACCATCCGCGTGCCGAGCTCGGTGTCGGTCGACGTCCGGTGCCGCGGCGTGAGCTGTCGACAGCAGGGATTCACGGGCCGCACCTCCGACCAGTCGCTGATCAGGCTGCGGCGATTCGAGCGACCGCTGCGTGCCGGCACGCGCCTTTCGATCAAGGTGACACAGGCCGGCAGGATCGGTAAATGGACGACGATCGTGATCCGCCGCGGCGCTGCGCCGAAGCGATCGGATCGGTGCGCCTATCCGAACGCCCGGGTCCCGGCGCCGTGTCCGAGCGGTTGACCCGCGTGCTCGCCGGCGAGCACGGCGGCCCGAGCCGTTCCGCCGTCACCGTCTCGCTGGCGATCGTCATAGCCGCATTCGTCGTGGCGTTCGCGATCGCGCTCGACTCGACCAGGGCTGCGCCGGGGCCCTCCAGGACACTGCACAACGCCGTCGCCACGCCCCAGACCGGCTCCCGAACCGTGGAGCTCCGCCCAGTGGCCGCGCTGCCCGATCTGCGGCCTGAGCCGCGTCCGCGCCGCCGGCCGCAGGCGCCGCGCGCCAAGAGCGCGCCCGCGCCGGAGGCGGTCCGTGCGGCACGGGTGCCGACCTCCACGCCGGCACCTGTGAGCCCGGCGCCCGAGCCCACCACGCCGCCCCCCGCCCCCGCGCCGGCGGCTCCCGCCCCCGCGCCGGCGGCGCCCGCCCCCCCGCCACCGCCGTCCGAGCCCGTACGCCGGCAGCCGTCAACGCCCCAGCCGTCATTCGACTCGTCCGGGGAGTTCGACTCGTCCGGATGACGACTCTGGTCGGGCATGGATTCGCGCGACCCTTCCGCCTGCGGCGGCTGGTCGGCGGGCTCGCCATCGGAATCGCGCTCGCGGCGCTGACAGGTGTGTGGGCGAGTCGTCTCGTGGCTCCGGACGCAGCTTCGGAAATGCCGGCGAGCGTCGTCGTGGAAGCCGGTCCGGCTCGCCTGGCGATGCCCGCCGCCTGGCGCCCGGTGGCACGCGACGAGCGAGCCCCCGGCCTGGACTCGGAGCAGCTCGCCGTCCTCTCCCGGTCGTCCGACCTGTCGACGATGGTCTTCGTCACCTTCGGAGCACCGGACGAGGGATCGCTCATCCCGCGCGCCCTCGGGGAGCTCGCCCACACGCCGCGGTCGGAGCCTCGCGTCACGTCGCTGGGAGGCCGGCCTGCGTGGGTCTATCGCGGAGTGAACGCGCGGCGCTGGAACCTGGTCATGGACGTCACCGTGCTCCCGACGACGGCGGGCATGCTGGCGCTCGCGTGCGCCTCGCCGGCGCCGTCCGGAGACGCCGGTCCCGGCTGCGCTGCTGCGGTGAAGTCGGTGTCGGTGCGCGGAGTGCCGGCACTCGAGTCGTCGCGTACCGTCGCCCTGGCGGCGCAGCTTCCCGCCATGCTCGCGGGGCTCGACGATGCAAGGGTCGACGGCCGCGCCGCCCTCACCCGCGCACGTACGCGCGAGGCACAGGCAGTGGCCCTACAAAGCCTCGCGGGCCGGCATGGGGCTGCCGGCGACCGTCTGCGCACGGAGTTCGGCACGGCGGCAAGGCCGCTGATCGCCGGCCTCGAAGACAGCCGGCGGGCATATGCGGCGCTCGCCACGGCGGCCTCCGACGGATCGCCCGCACGCTACGTTGCCGCCCGCCGGCAGGTTCGTGTCGCCGAGGGTGAGCTCGGCGACGCCATCGACCGCACGCGCCGCGACGGGGCGCGCGATACCGCCTCGGCCGCACCTCCGTCTCCCGCTGCCACGGTGACCGAGCCCGCCCGGCCGCTCGTCACCCAGCCGATTCTCCTGATCCTGCTGCTCCTCGGCAGCTGCGCCGCGGGGTTTGCTCTGACCGGGCCGCTCGCCGACGCGATCGCGAAGCTGCGGCGCGTCCTGTCGGCGCCGTAGAGCTCACAGGAGCTCGGCGAGCCGGGCGGCCGCGACGGCGGCGCCGCCGGTCTCGACCGGGCGGTAGTCGACGTCGCGGCCGATCTCGTCGGCGATCGCGGCGGCGATGATCTCGGGGGTCGCGGTCTCGAAGTCCATGCAGCGGCCGGCGCCGTAGCGCTCGAGCCGGTGGCGGACGTGGGTGTTCTGCTCGAAGTGGTGGCGGAGGGGGAAGTAGAGGAACGGGCGGCGGTTGGCGGTCAGCTCCATCGAGGTGGTCAGGCCTCCCTGCACGACGGCGAGGTCGCAGGCGGCGAGGTGGCGGTAGAGGTCGGGGACGAAGGCGCGGACCTCGAGGCCGTCGTGCGCAGGGAGTGACGCGGGTCGATCCGCGGCCCCGCGACGACGATCATGCGCAGCTCGGGGACGTGCCGGCGCGCCTCCGGGAAGGCGGCCATGACGCGCTGCAGGAGCGAGCGGCCGACGCCGGAGCCGCCCACGGTCACGATGCACACCTGCTCGGCCGGGCCGTAGCCGAGCTCCGCGCGCAGCCGCTCGCGGTCGCCGAGCTCGGACGGATCGAAGCCGGTGACGTAGCCGGCGAAGTCGAAGTGCTCGCCGGTCCAGTCGGCGATCGCCGGCAGGTCGGGGCCGAAGGTGTCCGGCACGATGTCGTCCGGGTTGCCGACGAAGATCGCGCGGTCGCGGACGCGCGGGTAGCGCGCGATGTGCTCGATCATCTCGGCGTTGTAGTCGGCGGTGATCGCGGCCTCGTGCTCGCCGCCGTCGGGCATCGGCAGCCAGCCGACGAAGTCGGTCAGCCAGGCGTAGGCGGCGCGCTTCTGCTCCGGGTTCTCGTGCAGGTAGTAGTCGATCTCCCAGCCCTCGTCGGCGATCCACAGGTCGTAGTCGGTGTCGCTGACGAGGTCGTGGAAGACCATGAAGTTGGCGACCAGGATCTCGTCCATGCGCCGCCACGCCTGGAAGCAGTGCAGGTCGTGCTCGGCGGACTCGGACTCCATGTGGCGGGACTCGTTGGAGAGCGCGGCGCTGGCCGGGTGCACGCGCTCGCCGGCGGCCTCGAGCGCCGCCGTCACCGGGTGCTGGGCGAGCCAGTCGATCTCGAGGTCGGGATGCAGGCCGCGAAGCTCGCGCGCGATCGCGATGTCGCGCCGGGCGTGGCCGAGGCCGATCGGCGACGAGATGTAGAGCGCTCGCTTGCCGCGGCGGCGTCCGCGCGTCCACGTCCGCGGCGCCGGCCGCGGCGCGATGAAGTCGCGCAGCAGCAGGTTGACGCGCACCGGGTCGCGCGCGTGCGGGCAATGCCCCGAGCCCTCGAGCCCGACGAACGTTCCGCCCGTCACCTCCGCGAGCTCCTCGCCGACGATGAACGGCCGGACCGCGTCGTCGGTGCCGTGGATGACCAGCACCGGGCAGGAGATGCGGCGGCAGATCTCCCTGAAGCTGTCGCGATCGCGCAGCTCCCGGCCCAGATAGGTCAGCGCCAGGGTCGCGCCATCCGTCTCCAGCCCCCAGCCCACGCAGTCCTCGAACTGCTTGGTCGAGTGCGGCTCGGTGAAGACCTTGCCGAAGAAGAACTCGAGGAAATCGCGATAGTTCTCGAGCCAGTGGTGGCGGTTGTACTTGTCCCAGCCCTCGTATGACGCCATCGGCTCGTCGAACGGCGCGGTGGTGCGCACGGCGTGCTGGGCGAACGGCGCGGCGGCCGCGATGAAGACGGCGCCCTCCACGCGCTCCGGGTGCTCGGCGGCGAGCAGCGCGCCCCAGAGCGCGCCTGCCGACAAGCCCACGAGGACGGCGCGCTCGGTCGCCGTGGCGTCCATGACCGCCAGCGCGTCGGCGGCGAACTCGCGCTCGGTGTAGGCCTCGACGTCGCTCGGGCGGTCCGTGCGGCCGTTGCCGCGTCCGTCGAACGTGACCACGCGCGCGTGGCGTGAGAGATAGGGGATCTGCGCCTTCCAGTGGCGGGAGTGGATGATCGACCAGGTCGGGAGCAGCAGCACCGTGCGGTCACCCGAGCCGTAGACCTCGTAGAAGACGCGGACGCCGTCGCGCTCGACGTAGCCGTCCTCGTCCGGGTAGCGCGCCCGCGTCTGCTCGCGCGGCGCCTCGATCGTCGTCATCGCTCGTCCCTCTCCTGGATCCAGCCGTCGATCCACTCGAGCAGCTCGGCCTGCCCGGTCTCGATGCCGGACAGCCGCTCGAAGATCATGCCCTCGTTGAAGGTGATCACGAGCGCCACCAGCGCGGCGAGCGGCATGTCGATGCCGTATCGCTCGCGCGGCTCGGCCAGCGCCTCGCTCAGCACCGCGCGCCACTCGGCGTCGACGCGGGCGACGCGCTCGCGCAGGTCGGCCCGGTTCCAGGCCAGCGCCTGCAGCTCGTACCACACCTTCTGATACTCGCGGTCGGCGTCGAGGTACCGGATCGCTGTCCGCCACTTCTCGATGAACGGCACGTCGGGCGCCGAGTACATCGCCCGCTGGCGGTCGATCAGCCGCTCCGTGAACCGCTCGAGCACGCGCGCGAGCAGACTCTCCATCGAGCCGAAGTAGTAGTGGACGAGGCCGTGGTTGGCGCCCGCCTCCTCGGCCAGCGCCCGCGTCGTGACACTCGCGTGGCCGACATCGACGAGGAGGCGCTCCGCTGCGTCGAGGAACGCCTCCTCGGTCTGCTGCCGGGCTACCGACGCCGGAGCCACGCGAGCGCTCCCGCGACGAAGTACGTCATCGCCGCCGCGACGGGCGCGAGCGCGCCGATGCCCTCCTCGATGGGGAGGCCGCCGATGTGGGCGGGGGTCACTGGAAGATCTCGGTCGTGCAGTCGCCGCTCTGCAGGCGGACCTCGTGGGCGCGTGCGGGCTGGAAGTCGACGAAGAAGTCGGGGTCGAGCTGCATTCCGCCGGCGGGGTCGCAGTCGATGCGCAGCAGCCACGACTTGAGGCCGGGGTAGAACTGGTTGTCCCAGGTGGAGTACAGCGAGTTGGTGACGTAGAGCCGGCGTCCGTCGAGCGAGAGCTGGAGCATCTGGGGACCGCCGTTGAGGTCGCGGTCGCTGTCGGAGCGCCGGCCGAGCACGCCGCCGAGCTGGAGTTGTCCTGTCAGGCGGGGGTTGGCGGGGTCGGAGATGTCGTACTGGCGCAGGTCGCCGTGCAGCCAGTTCGAGAAGTACAGGAAGCGGTCGTCCATGGAGACGACGAGGTCGGTGATCAGGGCCGGGACCGGGAACGGCCAGCCTTCCTGTTCGACGCCGTCGATCGCGATGACGTTGTCGGCCGTGTAGGAGCCGTTGTCGCGGTGGAAGTGCCACATCGTGGATGACAGCGCGGCGCCGACGAAGCCCTGGTCGGCGTCGGGGTCGTGCAGCCAGCGCACCTCGAGCGGCACCAGCCCGCTGTCGCCGAGCTCGAGCGTCTGCTCGAGCGTGCGCTCGGCTGAGGTTCCAGAAGTGCAGGCGGCTGCCGTAGCGCCCGGCGGCGACGTCTGCGGGGTCGAACCCGCCCTCGTACGCGTTCGGCTCGCCGAACTCGGAGGAGGCGAGCACGTTCTGGCGCGGCTGGTACCAGAAGTCGTAGTTGAACGGCGGGTGCGGGCCGCCGTTCTCCCACCGGCCCTTGATCTCGAACGTGCGCGCGTCCAGGACGGCGAAGCCGCAGGCGCCGTTGCCGTCGGCGTCGCCGAGCATGCTGATCACCACGTTGTCGCCCGGCATGCAGTGCACGGTATGGGGGCGCGAGAGGCCGGTCTCGGCGATCAGCTGCTCGGGCTCGATCACCTTCTCGATCCGGGGCCGCCGCGGGTCGTCGGCGACGTTGACGATGTGGATCCGCGAGGAGCGGAAGCCGGGCACGATGAGATGCGAGCGATCCGGCCCGTGGCAGGCCGAGCTGCAGCGGTTCCAGCCGTAGTGGTGCAGCTCGTCGCCGACGTTGGGCATCGGCATCCGATGCACGATCCGCCCCTCCCCGGCGTCCACCACCGCCAGGAAGTCCGGCTCCTCCACGCCCGTGCCCTCGTGCAGGCAGGCGACGTACAGGAACTCCTCGACGGGCGCGCGGGTGGCCTCCTCGGGGGAGGCGTAGAAGGTCGGGCTCGTTTCGCTCATTGCCGTCTCCTCGTACTTAGTCAATCGACTAATACAGTTGACCAAAGACGGGCGGGCGTGTCAAGCCTGAGGCCACCCACACTTGCAGAACGCAGGCTGGCGCGGTGATCGTGGCGGCGTCGCGAAGGCGATCCTGAACGCCATGGACACGACGCTGAACCCCGAGCCGTCCTGGCGCTTGGCCCTCAGGCCCCTGGTCACACCACGCGGCTGGACCCAGCTCACCCATCACCTGCTCGGGCTCCCGCTCGGCATCGCCTATTTCGTCTGGATCGTCACCGGCCTCTCGCTCGGGGCCGGCCTCGCGATCACGCTGCTCGGGATCCCGATCCTGACCCTCGTGCTCGCCAACGTCCGCCCGCTGCTGATGGCCGAGCGCGGGCTGTCGAACGCGCTGCTCGGCACCCGGCTCCCGCCGCTCGCGATCGCTCCCCGCGGCGACGGCTGGTTCGGGCGCCTGAAGGCGTACTGGACCGACGGCCTGACCTGGCGCGGGATCGGATACCTGCTCCTGCGCTTCCCGGTCGGCATGCTCACCTTCACGGTCGCGGTGAGCCTCTACAGCGCCGCCCTGTGGGGTCTCGGCGCGCCGATCCTGGCCCCGCTCGACGCCATGGACCTCGGGTTCTGGGAGCCCGACACCGTGCTCGAGGGCCTCGCGCTGGTGCCGCTCGGCGCCCTCCTGCTGGTCGCCGCCGGCTGGATCTCCGAGGGCATGGCGGCGATGTCGCGTGCGCTGATCAGGGCGACCGTGCGCTAGCCCGGATCCACCGGGCCGAGGTACTGCGTGAAGCGATCCGCGGTCGTGCAGTAGACGTCGGTGCCGATCCGCTTGCAGAGGTTGGCCAGGATGTCGCGCAGCAGCGTGTGGTACTCGACCGTCGAAGGCGGGCCGCCGAGCGAGTAGAGCGACCACGAGCCGGTGTCCGAGAAGGGCACGAGCCAGCGCGCGTGCGAGTGGCCGGCGCGGAACAGCGTCGTCCCGCGCGGGTCCCTCGTCGCGTCGCAAGGTAGTGCGGACGCGCGGTCAGTCCAAGGTCTGAAATCCGTCAATGGCCCGTCGGGAAGGGCCCCCACTTACACTCATCTTCGATGGCGACGGAGGAGGGGCAGTGGACGGACGCCGAGCGCTGGTTCCGCGAGCGCTATTCGGCGACACCCGAGCGGGCCGTGCCGTTCGCCACCCTCTCCGGTGAGCCGATCCGCCCGCTCTACACGCCGGACGACGTCGGCCCGTTCGAGGAGCGGATCGGGTTCCCGGGCGAGCCGCCGTTCACCCGCGGCGTGTACCCGAGCATGTACCGCGGCCGGCTGTGGACGATGCGCCAGTTCGCCGGCTTCGGGACGGCCGAGGAGACCAACGAGCGCTTCCGCTACCTGCTCGACCACGGGCAGACCGGCCTCAGCACGGCCTTCGACATGCCGTCGCTGATGGGCCACGACTCCGACCACCCGCGCTCGCTCGGCGAGGTGGGGCGCGAGGGCGTCGCGGTCGACACGCTCGACGACATGCAGACGCTGTTCGCCGGCATCGACCTCGGCGAGGTCACGGTGTCGATGACGATCAACGCGCCCGCCGCGATCATCATGGCCTTCTACGTGGTAGCGGCGGAGGAGGCGGGCGTGCCGCGCCACCGGCTGGGCGGGACGATCCAGGCCGACATCCTCAAGGAGTACATCGCCCAGAAGGAGTGGTGCTTCCCGGTCGACCCGGCGATGCGCCTGCTCGGGGACATGATGGAGTGGTGCACGCGCGAGCTGCCGCGCTGGCACCCGGTGAGCATCTCCGGCTACCACATCCGCGAGGCGGGCTCGACGGCCGCGCAGGAGCTGGCCTTCACGCTCAAGGACGGCCTCACCTACGTCGAGCAGCAGGTCGCGCGCGGGCTCGACGTCGACGCGTTCGCGCCGCGCCTGAGCTTCTTCTTCAACGCCCACATCGACTTCTTCGAGGAAATCGCCAAGTACCGCGCGGCCCGCCGGATCTGGGCGCGCGAGCTGCGCGAGACCTACGGCGCCAAGGATCCGAAGTCTCACCTCATGCGCTTCCACACCCAGACCGCCGGCGTGTCGCTGACCGCCCAGCAGCCGCTCAACAACATCGTGCGCACCGCGGTCGAGGCGCTGGCGGGCGTGCTCGGCGGAACGCAGTCCCTGCACACGAACTCCTACGACGAGGCGCTGGCGCTGCCGAGCGAGGAGGCGGTGCGGATCGCGCTGCGCACGCAGCAGGTGCTCGCGCACGAGACCGGGGTGACGAACACGATCGACCCGCTCGGCGGCGCCTACTTCGTGGAGGCCCTGACCGACCGGCTGGAGGAGCTGGCGTACGACTACTTCCGTCGCATCGACGAGCTGGGCGGCATGGTCGAGGCGGTCAAGCGCGGCTTCCCGCAGCGGGAGATCGCCGACGCGGCCTACGTGCTGCAGCGCGAGATCGACCGCGGCGAGCGGATCGTGGTCGGCGTCAACGACTACCGCGAGGGCGACGAGGAGGACCCGGAGATCCTGCGCATCGACCCGGCGCTCGAGGGCAAGCAGATCGGCCGCGTCCAGGCCGTCCGGGCCCGCCGCGACAGCGAGCCGGTCGAGCGGGCGCTGGCGGAGCTCAAGGCGGCCGCCGCGGACCCCGACCGCAATTTGATGCCGAACCTCCTCGACTGCGCGCGCGTACACGCCAGCGAAGGAGAAATCGTCGAGGCCCTCCAGGAGGTCTTCGGCACGTACACGGAGACCCCGGTGTTCTGATGCGATCTCTTCCCGCCGTTCTCATCGTCGCCCTGCTGGTCGCCGCCGCGCCCGCCGCCGCCGCGACCAGGAACGTCAAGATCGGCGACGACTACTACGTCAGAGCCGGCAGCCCGCCGACGGTCACCGTGTACAGGGGCACCACGGTGCAGTGGAACTGGCGCGGCAACCGGCAGCACAACGTCGTCGCGCAGAGCGGCCCGTCGAGCTTCCAGTCGGCGCTCAAGCGGTCGGGCAGCTACAGCCGCAAGATGCGCCGCGTCGGCACCTACAGGATCGTCTGCTCGATCCACCAGCCCGACATGGCGATGAGGCTGAGGGTGCGCCGCAGGGGGTAGCCTCCGCGCTCATGGCCGAGCGCAAGATCCGGGTGGTGGTGGCCAAGCCCGGGCTCGACGGGCACGACCGCGGGGCGAAGATCATCGCCCGCGCGCTGCGCGACGCCGGCATGGAGGTCATCTACACCGGCCTGCACCAGACCCCTGAGCAGATCGTCGAGACCGTGCTGCAGGAGGACGCCGACGCGGTCGGGCTCTCGATCCTGTCCGGCGCCCACATGACGCTCGTGCCGCGCGTCGTCGAGCTGCTGCGCGAGCAGGACGCCGATGACGTCGTGGTGACCGTCGGCGGCACGATCCCGTCGCAGGACATCCCGGAGCTCAAGGAGCTCGGCGTCGCCGAGGTGTTCACCCCGGGCGCGCCGACGCAGGACATCATCGACTTCATCCGCAGCTCCGTTACGCCCTAATCAAGGCGCTCGCGCGAGTTTGCGAGTGCGAGCAAGCCGCATAGGTTTACCGTCCAGACGGTATAGTTATGAGCATGCCCGTCGCCGTACTGCTCACCTTCGCCATCGTCACCGAGGTCGCCGGCACCATCGCCCTGCGCTACTCGGAGGGCTTCACCAAGCTCGTCCCCAGCGCGATCGTCGTGCTCGGCTACGGGCTGTCGTTCTGGCTTCTGGCGCTCGTGCTCGAGCACCTCTCGATCGGCACCACCTACGCGGTGTGGTCGGCGGCCGGCACCGCTCTGATCGCCACGCTCGGCATGTTCGCCTTCGGCGAGCCGGCGACGGCATTGAAGCTGGGAAGCCTCGCGCTCATCATCATCGGGGTCGTGGGGCTCAACCTGGGCGGATCGCACTAGTGGTCCCGTCCGCCGGTAGGCGCGCGAACACGCGCGCCAAGCTGCTCGAGGCGGCGAGCGCCGTGATCCGGCGCGACGGCGCGCAAGCGCTGACGCTCGACGCGGTCGCGGCCGAGGCCGGTGTCTCCAAGGGCGGCCTGCTGTACCACTTCGCCTCCAAGCGCGACCTGCTCGACGGCCTCGTCGAGCGCTGGCTCGACGAGTTCCAGGAGGACATCGACGCCGCCGGCCCGGGCTTCGTGGCGGGCTACGTGCGGGCGTCAGACGGCGCCAAGGCCGAGGAGGCCGGGCTGCTGGCGGCGCTCGTCGCCGACCCCGCGGTGCTGGCCGCGGTGCGCGAGCGGTACGCGACGTGGCAGGATCGCGTCGCCACGGAGGGCGGCGACCCGGTGGAGGCCACGGTGGCCCGGCTCGCGGCCGACGGGCTGTGGCTGGCGGACCTCCTCGGCCTCGCCCCGCCGGAGGGCGCCCTGCGCGAGCGGGTACTGGCGCGGTTGCTCGACATGTGCGATTGACTCGTCAGTCAACGCGGTAGGATCGGCCCGAACATCAGTTCCGGAACATGAGGTGTCCTCAGTGAAGATCTGCGTCTTGGTGAAGGAGGTGCCGGACGCCGCCGTCGAGAAGCGCATCGACGACTCGACGGGGCGGCTGGACCGGAGCGGGGAGAAGAACCTGAACCCGTTCGACACGCACGCCATCGAGGCGGCGATGCAGCTCAAGGAGGGCGGAGCGATCGAGGTCGACGAGGTCGTGGCCGTCACGATGGGCCCGGCGTCCTCCGAGCGCGCGCTGCGCAAGGCCGTGTCGCTGGGCGCCGACCGCGCCGTCCAGCTGACCGACGACGCGCTCGCCGGCTCGGACGTCAACGGCACCGGCTACGCGCTGTCGCGCGCGCTGGCCGCCGAGCAGCCGGACCTGGTGCTCCTCGGCCAGCAGTCGGACGACGGTGAGTGCTACACGATCGGCGCGGTCGTGGCCGACCACCTGCAGATGCCGTCGCTCACCCAGGTGATCAAGATGGACGTCGAGGAGGGCAAGCTGCGCTGTGAGCGCCAGGCCGAGTACGGCTACGACACGGTGCTGGTCGAGCTGCCGGCCGTGATCAGCGTCGGCGATGCGATCAACGAGCCGCGCTACCCGTCCCTGAAGGCGATCATGGGCGCCAAGAAGAAGCCGCTGGCCACGCTCTCGGCGGCCGACGCCGGCATCGAGGCCGACCGCGTCGGCCACGACAACGCCCGCGCCCACTGCGACGAGTTCTCGGCGCCGCCGGCCAAGGAGCCGGGGAAGATCATCGAGGACGAGGACACCACCGAGACGGTCGAGCAGATCCTCGCCTGGCTCGACGAGAGGAAGCTGCTGGCATGAGCGGGATCCTGGTCTACGCGCTCCAGTACGAGGGCGCGTTCAACAAGAACTCGCTCGGCGCCGTCTCCGAGGGTGCACGCCTCGCCTCCGAGCTCGGCACCGAGTGTCACGCGATCGCGGTCGGAGAGGGCATCTCCGACGACCTCGCGAGCGGGCTCGGCGGCTACGGCGCGACCAAGGTCTTCCGCGTGGAGGGCCCGGAGGGGCTGGCGCAGCCGGTGGTCGACGCGATGGCCAAGGTGGCGCAGGACAACGATCACGACTACCTGCTGTTCGGCGGCGGCCTGCTCGGCTTCGAGATCGGCGCCGGCCTGGCCGCGCGGCTGGACGCCGGCGTGGTCATGGAGGTCACCGAGATCGCGGTGCAGGACGGCAAGCTCGTGGCCAAGCGGCCGATCCTCAAGGACTCGAAGGTCGCCGACGTGCACTACCGCTCGAAGGTCGGCGTGATCATCGGCCGCCTGAACGCGTTCGAGGCGACCGAGTCCGGCGGCGGCGCCGCGACGGTGGAGGACGTCGACGTCGAGTTCGCGCCACACTCGCTCAAGGCGACGATGGTCGAGCGCGGCGAGCAGCGCGGCGCCGACGTCAACATCGAGGACGCCGACATCCTCGTCGCCGGCGGCCGCGGGCTCGGGAACGCCGAGGGCTTCGAGGCGCTCGAGCAGCTGGCCGGCGCGCTCGGCGGCGCGGTCGCCGCCACCCGTGCCGTGGTGGACGCCGGCTGGTACCCGTACGCCGCCCAGATCGGCCAGACCGGCAAGACGGTCGCGCCCAAGCTCTACCTGGCGGCCGGCATCTCCGGCGCCATCCAGCACAAGGTCGGCATGCAGGCCTCCGAGAACATCGTGGCGATCAACAAGGACTCGAACGCCCCGATCTTCGAGTTCTCCGACCTCGGCGTGGTGGGCGACCTCAACAAGATCGTCCCCAAGCTCACCGAGGCCGTGAAGGCGAAGAAGGACTCATGACTTGACCGCGCCGAGCGAGTACCCGCCGCCGGTCGACTCGGCGGACGAGTTCACCGGCCCTCCGACCGACCCGGAGGACGAGCGGATCGAGGTCGGGGTCGCGATCGTCGGCGGCGGCCAGGCCGGGCTCGCGTGCGCGATCCGGCTGCTGCAGCTGCTCGAGGACGACCCCGAGCTGACCGAGCAGCTCGGCGAGGTGCCGGTGGCGGTGATCGAGAAGGGCAAGGTCGCCGGCGCCCACCAGCTCTCGGGCGCGGTCATGAACCCGTCCGCGATCAAGGACCTGTTCCAAGGACACGCGCGCCGAAGGCGCAAGGTTCCCGACGACGACTCGTGGCCGAGCTACGGGCCGGTCGAGGCCGAGACCGTGTACTTCATGCTCAACGGCAAGCGCGCGGTGCCGCTGAAGCCGACCCCGCCGCCGTTCCGCAACCACGGCAACCACGTCGTGGCGCTGGCCGAGCTCAACCGCTGGCTGGCCGAGAAGGCGGAGGAGGCCGGCGCCTACCTGCTGACCGAGACCACCGGCCACAAGCTGCTGGTCGAGGACGGCGTCGTTCGCGGCGTGCGGACCGGCGACAAGGGGCGCGACCGGGAGGGCGGCGAGAAGTCGAACTTCGAGCCGGGCTCCGACGTCGTGGCGAAGGCCACGGTGCTCGCCGAGGGCTGCTGGGGCCACCTGACCGGCGCCGCGCTCCGGGCCCTCGACCTGGCGCCGCACGACCCGCAGGTGTGGGCGCTCGGCGTCAAGGAGGTGTGGGAGGTCTCCAAGCCGTTCCCGAAGGTCGTCCACACGCTCGGCTGGCCGCTGCGGCCGGGGGCGAAGTGGAAGGAGTTCGGCGGCTCCTGGATCTACGGGATGAACCGCGAGGGGGAGACGCCGAAGGTCTCGATCGGCTTCGTGGTCGGCCTCGACCACACCGACGCCCGGCTGTCGGTCCACGACGTGCTGCAGGAGTTCAAGCTCCACCCGCTGGTGCGCAACATCCTTTCCGAGGGGAAGCGGGTGGCGTGGGGCGCGAAGGCGATCCCCGAGGGCGGCTACTGGGCGATGCCGAAGCTGCACGCGCCCGGCCTGGTGGTGTGCGGCGACGCCGGCGGCATGGTCAACGTGCCGCGGCTGAAGGGCATCCACTACGCGATCCGCTCCGGGATGCTCGCAGCCGAGACGATCTACGCCCAGCTGAAGGCCGGCTCGAACGACTTCTCGGCCTACGAGACCGCGGTCTACGACTCCGAGATCGGCAAGGACCTGTGGCAGTCGCGCAACATGAAGCAGCCGTTCGGCAAGGGCCTGATCGCCGGCGGGGCGATCAGCAACGCGATGGTCGTGACCAAGGGCCGCTTCCCGGGCGGGCACTGGCCGACGCACCGCGACGCCGACAGCCCGGTCGAGCCCTCGGACCGCGACGAGCGCTATCCGAAGCCCGACGGCAAGTACACGTTCGACAAGCTGTCGGGCGTCTTCCTGACCGGCAACGCGACGCGCGACGACGCCCCCAGCCACATCCGGATCCAGCGGCGGGTGCCGCGCGAGGTCGCCGAGGCGTGGGCGTGGATGTGCCCCGCCGGCGTCTACGAGATCCCCGAGGACGCGCCGGACAACGGGCAGGTCGAGCTGATCGTGAACCCGTCGAACTGCGTGCAGTGCGGCGCGATCACCGCCAAGGGCGGGCGCCTGACGCCGCCCGAGGGCGGCGACGGCCCCATGTACCAGATCACGTAGCTGACACACCCCGAAACTCGGGCGCGGTTGACGCGTTATGTGGAGCCCATGCTCCGTGCGGCGCTCATCACCGCTCTCGTGGCGCTCCTCGCGCCGGTCTCCTCGGCCGCGGCCGCGCCTGCTTCCGTGACCCTGACCGCGTGCCAGCCGCGCGACCGCGCGGCCGAGTTCGAGGCCCGGATGGACAAGGTCGCCGGGTCGGCGCGGATGAAGCTGCGCTTCACGCTCGAGGCGCGCAGGCCCGGCAGGGCGTGGCGCCGCGTGGCCGCGCCGGAGCTCGGTGGCTGGCGGACGGCCGACGCGGCGACCACCCGCTTCATCTCCACCCGCCGCGTCACCCAGCTCGTCGGGCCGAGCCACTACCGGACGCTGGTGCGGTTCCGCTGGGTCGACGCCGACGGCGAGATCGTCGCCGCCGCCCGCGCCCGCTCGCGCGCCTGTTGGCAGCCCGACCACCGGCCGAACCTGAAGCTGCTCGGCCTGTCGGTCGAGGACGGCAGCCACTATGTCGTGCGGATCGCCAACACCGGCCGCAGCGCGACCGGCGCCTTCGACCTTCAAGTCTCCGGCCTCGCGCCGCTCGTGATCGCTGATGGCCTCGAGCCCGGCGAGGAGCGGTTCGTCGAGGCCGACGGGCCGGCCTGCGAGCCCACGGCGCGCGTGACCGCGGAGGCCGACCCGCTCGACCTCGTGGACGAGCGCAACGAGGGCGACAACGCGCTCACCGTCCGCTGCCCGTGAGAACCGCGATCGGGGACGTGTAGGGCCATCTACACTGATTCTCATCATGAAGACCGAGATCCATCCGGAGTACGTCGAGGCGACCGTGACCTGCACGTGCGGGAACACGTTCAAGACGCGCTCGACCAAGGGTGACCTGCACGTGGAGATCTGCTCCAACTGCCACCCCTTCTACACGGGCAAGCAGAAGCTCGTGGACACCGGCGGCCGCGTCGAGCGCTTCCAGCGCCGCGCCGCCAAGCGCCAGCGCGGCGGCCAGGCCTAGCGCCTCCAGTAGCGGGTCGTCGCTGCCGATGCATTGTCGGTGAGCGACGACCTGCTGAGCGCGCAGCGCGACGCCCCCGTCGGCGGCCAGGCCGTCATGGAGGGCGTGATGATGCGCGGGGTGTCGACCTGGGCGGTCGCGGTCCGCAGGCCCGACGGCGAGGTCGACGTCCAGTCGTTCCCGCTCGTCTCGTGGACGAAGCGCCACCGCGTGCTGCGGTGGCCGGTGGTCCGCGGCGTCGTCGCGCTCGCCGAGTCGCTCAACATCGGCTTCAAGGCGCTCGGCCTGTCGGTCAACGCCCAGCAGGAGGAGGACGAGGAGCCGATCTCGGGCCCCGTGTGGTTCGGGACGATCGTGGTCGCGCTGCTGTTCGCGGTCGGCCTGTTCTTCGTCGTGCCGGTCGGGCTCACGAGCCTGTTCAAGGACCAGCTCGGCTCGGCGTTCCTCTTCTGGCTGGTCGAGGGCCTCGTGCGCACCGCGATCTTCCTCGGCTACCTCGTCGTGATCGCCCGCCTGCGCGATCTACGCCGGGTGTTCGAGTTCCACGGCGCCGAGCACAAGACGATCGCCTGCTTCGAGGCGAGCCTGCCGCTCACGCCCGAGAACGCCCGGCGCTTCTCGCGCCTGCACCCGCGGTGCGGGACGAGCTTCCTGCTGATCGTGATGATCGTCGCCATCTTCGTGTTCGCGCCGATCGGGCTGCCCGCCTGGTACCTGCTGCTCGCGTCGCGCATCCTCGGCGTGCCGCTGATCGCCGGCCTCTCGTTCGAGGTCATCAAGTGGGCCGGCCGCAACCGCCGCAAGGGCTGGGTGCAGACGCTGATGTGGCCGGGGATGCAGCTGCAGAAGCTCACCACCCGCGAGCCCGACCACGAGCAGCTCGCGATCGCGATCGCCGCGCTGGACGCCGTGCTCGCCGTCGAGGACCCGCGCGCGGCAGCCGACGACGACAGGGTCGGCATGGAGGTCGTGGCGTAAGTAACGTCGCACGACGATCACCGGGTGGGTTTCCGGTGGTCGTCGGGCGAAATACTCTGTCACCGTGATCGAGTCGCTCGTCGAGCAGATCGAGGCTCGCTACGCCGAGGCGCAGGAGCAGATGGCCGACCCGGCCGTCATCGGCGACCGCAACCGGCTCGCCGAGGCGGGCCGCCAGTTCAACCGGCTCGCGCCCGCCGCCAAGCTGGCCGAGGAGTGGCGGCGCGCGAACTCCGACGCCGAGGGCGCGCAGGAGCTGCTCGACGAGGGCACCGACGATGCCGAGCTGCGCGAGGAGCTGCGCGCCTGGCTCGAGCGGATCGAGGAGCTCGAGGAGGAGATCCGGCTCGCGATGGTCGAGTCCGACCCGAACGACGACAAGAACGTGATCGTCGAGATCCGCGGCGGCGCCGGCGGCGACGAGGCGGGCCTGTGGGCGGGCGACCTGTTCCGGATGCTCACCCGCTACGCCGAGCGGCTCGGCTTCCAGACCGAGACGATGGACGCCTCCGACGGCTCGTTCACGTTCGAGGTGCGCGGCGACGGCGCGTTCTCGAAGTTCAAGTACGAGGGCGGGACGCATCGCGTCCAGCGCGTCCCGACGACCGAGTCGCAGGGCCGCATCCACACCTCGACGGCGACGGTCGCCGTGCTGCCCGAGGCCGAGGACGTCGAGGTCGAGATCGACCAGAACGACCTCGAGATCGACGTCTACCGCTCGTCCGGCCCCGGCGGGCAGTCGGTCAACACCACCGACTCGGCCGTCCGCATCACCCACAAGCCGACCGGCCTCGTCGTCTCGATGCAGGACGAGAAATCACAGCTGCAGAACCGCGAGCGCGCGATGAAGGTGCTGCGCGCGCGCCTGTACGAGCAGAAGGTCGCCGAGCAGCAGGCCGAGCTGGCCGCCGACCGGCGCGCCCAGGTCGGCACCGGCGAGCGTGCGGAGAAGATCCGCACGTACAACTTCCCGCAGCGGCGGGTCACCGACCACCGCGTCGAGGGCCTGACCGTGCACAACCTCGAGCAGGTTCTCGCCGGCGATCTCGAAGACATCACCGGCGCGCTGCAGGACGCCGAGAAGCGCAAGCGACTCGAGCTCCAGGCCGCCGGCTGAGCCTTGCACGGCCGCGGCGGGCCGGGATAGGCTCGCGCGCCTCGTGTACCGCTCCGCGCTGGCGCACCGCGATCTGCGCCTTCTGCTCGCCGCATTGCTGGTGTCGATGGTGGGCTCGTGGGCGTACAACGTCGCGCTGCTCGCAGTCGTCTACGAGCGCACGGAGTCGCTCGCCTGGGTGGGCGCCGCGACGCTCGGGCGCTTTCTTCCGCAGCTCCTCATGAGCCCGTACGGCGGCGTCGTCGCCGAGCGTTTCGAGCGCATCCACGTGATGGCGGTCTCCGACCTGCTCGCCGCGGCGTCGCAGGCTGCGCTCGCGGTGCTCGTGCTCGCCGGCGCGTCGGCTCCCGTGATCATCGCGGTCGCGGCGATCACGGCGGTGGTGATGACGCCCTACGAGCCGGCGATCGCGGCCGTCACGCCGCAGATGGTCGGCGAGGACGACCTGGCTGCCGCGAACTCCCTGCGCGGCGTGATCGAGAACGTCGTCCAGGTCGGTGGGCCGGCGCTCGGCGCGCTCCAGCTGCTGATCGCGCCGGCGTGGTCGGTGTTCGCGCTCGACGCCGCCACCTTCGTGCTGTCGGCGCTCATCGTCCTGCGGATCCGAATGCGCAGCCGGCCGGTGGACGTGACCGAGGGCGGGACCGCCGGTCCGCTGCGCCAGCTCACGGTGGGGTTCCGCGAGATCGCGCGATCGGGCACCGTCGCTCTGCTCGTCGCGCTGTCGATCCTGGCGACCGTGGTCTACGGCATGGACACCGTGCTGTTCGTGGGCGCCTCCGAGGAGCGGCTCGGGCTCGGGCCGGACGGCTTCGGAGTGTTGCTGACCGGACTGGCCGTCGGCGGGCTGCTCGCCGCGCCGCTGGTCAACCGGCTCGCCGCCTCGCCGCGCCTCGCGGCCGTGCTCACTTTGGCGATGCTGCTCTACTGCCTCCCGAACATCGTCCTGGCGGTGAGCGAGTCCACCGCGGCGGCGGTGGTCGCTCAGGTCCTGCGCGGGGCGGGGACCCTGATCGTCGACGTGATCGCCATGACGGCGCTCCAGCGCGCGATCGCGCCGGACGTGACGGCGCGCGTGTTCGGCGTCTTCTGGGCGCTGATCGTCGGCGCGATCGCGCTCGGCGCGCTGATCGCGCCGCCGGTGGTGGCGCTGCTCGGGCTCGAGGAGGCGATCGTCGTGCTCGCGGTGGTGCCGGCGCTCGTGGGCGTCGCCGCCTACCCCGCTCTCGCACGCATGGACCGCGCCGCGGCGGGGCAGACCGCGGTGTTCGCGACGCGGGCGGGCGTGCTGGAGGCGACCGCCCTGTTCGCGGCGGCGCCGCGCCCCGTGCTCGAGCGCCTGGCCTCCGAGACGAGCGAGATCACCGCGACGGCGGGCGAGACGCTGATCCACGAGGGCGACCGCGCGGACGCGCTCTACGTCCTCCGGACCGGCGCCGTGGCCGTGCGGGCCGGCGAGCGCGAGCTGGCGACGCTCGGGCCGGGCAGCTGGTTCGGCGAGATCGGGCTGCTGGAGGGCGTGCCGCGCACCGCTACCGTCTACGCGATCGAGGAGTGCACGCTGCTGCGCATCGACGGTGAGGCGTTCCTGGAAGCGCTGACGACCGCGCCCCTGTCCTCGACCGCGCTGGAGGGCGCACGCGCGCGCTACGCCGTCGTCCGCGCGCCCGAGCAGCCGCAACCGCTGGCGGGCTGAACTCCTTTCGCCGGGCGCGCGGGCGGTGGGGGCACCCGATCTTCGGCTCTCGCGGTCGGGCTCTTGGTGCACCTCGTACTTTCTCGGGGTGCCCTTGGCGCAGACCACGGTCCGTGACGCTCTCGACTCGGCGCTGATCGCGCTGACCGCGTCGGGCTGCGAGACGCCGCGTCTCGACGCCGAGGTGCTGCTGGCGGCCGCGCTCGGGGTGGACCGGGCGGCGCTGATCGTTGATCCGGCCCGCCCGGTCGAGGTCGAGCCGTTCCGCGAGTACGTGCGCCGCCGCACGCGGCGCGAGCCGGTGGCGTACATCCTCGGGCGCAAGGGGTTCCGGAGGCTGGAGCTGGAGGTCGACCCGCGCGTGCTCGTGCCGCGGCCCGAGACCGAGCACGTGGTGGAGGCGGCGCTCGGTTTGCCGGCGGGCGCGAGGGTGGTCGACGTCGGGACCGGGTCGGGGGCGATCGCGCTGGCGCTGGCCGACGAGCGGCCCGACCTGCGCGTGGTGGCGACCGAGTCGAGCCCGGGGGCGCTGGCCGTGGCGCGAGCGAACGGCGCGCGACTCGGCCTTGCGGTCGAGTGGCTCGAGGGCGACCTGCTGGACCCGGTGTCCGGCACGGTCGACGCGGTCGTCGCCAACCCTCCGTACGTACGCGACGGCGAACGGCTGGCGCCGGAGCTCGGGTACGAGCCGCGCGAGGCCCTGTACGGCGGGCAGGACGGCCTCGCCGTGCTGCGCCGTCTCGCCGGCGCGGTGCGCGACGTGCCGTTCGTCGCGCTCGAGGTGGGGGCCGGGCAGGCGCGCGACGTCGCGGCGCTGCTGCCCGGCCACGAGATCGAGGTCGTGCGCGACCTGGCCGGCATCGAGCGCGTCGTGGTCGGGCGGCGGTGAGCTTCGACGACGTGATCGCCGGCGGCGGCGTCGTCGTGTTCCCGGCCGACACCGTCTACGGGCTGGCGTGCGACCCGTCCGACGAGGACGCCGTGGCGCGGCTGTACGAGCTCAAGGGCCGGCCGCCCGACAAGCCCGCGGCGGTGATGTTCTTCGACCGCGTGCAGGCGCTGTCCGCGGTGCCCGAGCTCACCGCGCGCACGCGTGCGTCTGATGGCGCGACTGCTGCCCGGCGCGGTCACCCTGCTCGTCCCCAGCCACCGGTTCCCGCTCGCCGGCGGCGCCGGGACGCTCGGCCTGCGCGTGCCCGACATCCCGCCGCTGGGCGCCGTGCCCGTGCTCCAGAGCTCGGCCAACGCGGCCGGCGGGCCCGACGCGCGGCGCCTCGACGACGTGCCCGAGTCGATCCGGCGCGGCGCCGACCTCGTCATCGACGGCGGCGAGCTGCCCGGCACGCCGTCGACCGTGGTCGACCTGCGCGCGTACGAGCGGGGCGGCGAGCCGCTGGTCGTACGACCGGGGGCCGTGCCGGAGGCGGTGGTACGTTTGGCGGCCCATGACTGACCTCCAACCCGACTACTTCGAGCGCCCGCTCGCCGACGTCGACCCCGAGGTCGCCGAAGCGATCCAGGGCGAGCTCCACCGCCAGCAGTCGACGCTCGAGATGATCGCGTCCGAGAACTTCGTCCCGCAGTCGATCCTCGAGTGCCAGGGCTCGGTGCTGACCAACAAGTACGCCGAGGGCCTGCCCGGCAAGCGCTACTACGGCGGCTGCGAGCACGTCGACGTGATCGAGACGCTGGCGATCGAGCGCGCCAAGGCGCTGTTCGGCGCCGAGCACGCGAACGTGCAGCCGCACGCGGGCGCGCAGGCGAACGCGGCCGTCTACCACGCGCTGCTCGACCCGGGCGACACGATCCTCGGCCTCGCGCTGCCGCACGGCGGCCATCTCACCCACGGGATGAAGATCAACGTCTCCGGCAAGCTCTACGACATCGCGCCGTACGAGGTCGACCGCGAGACCTCGCTGATCGACATGGACGCGGTCGAGCGGATCGCCAAGGAGCGCCGGCCGAAGCTGATCCTGGCCGGCTGGTCGGCCTACCCGCGGTTCCTCGACTTCGAGCGCTTCCGCGCGATCGCCGACGAGGTCGGCGCCGTGCTGATGGTCGACATGGCGCACTTCGCCGGGCTGGTCGCGGCCGGCATCCACCCGAACCCGGTGCCGATCGCCGACGTGACCACAACCACCGTGCACAAGACGCTCGGCGGCGCGCGCGGCGGCGCGATCCTGTGCAAGGAGGAGTTCGCCAAGAAGATCAACTCGGCGGTGTTCCCGGGCCAGCAGGGCGGGCCGCTGGAGCACGTGATCGCGGGCAAGGCGGTGGCCTTCAAGATCGCTTCGACCGAGCTGTTCCGCGAGCGCCAGCGGCGCACCGTGGATGGAGCGAAGGCCGTGGCGGACGAGCTGCTCGAGGCCGGCCACGGCGTGAGCGTCCTGACGGGCGGGACCGACGTGCACCTGGTGCTCGTCGACCTGCGCGAGTCCGAGCTCGACGGCCAGCAGGCCGAGGACCGGCTGCACGAGATCGGGATCACCGTCAACCGCAACGCGATCCCGTTCGATCCGCGGCCGCCGATGGTCACGTCCGGCCTCCGCCTCGGCACCGCCGCTCTGGCGACCCGCGGCCTGCAGGCGGACGACTTCCCGGGCGTCGGCTCGCTGATCGCGCGGGCGCTGCAGCCGGGGTTCGAGGACGTGCGCGAAGAGCTCGCCGAGCGGGTGGCGGGCATCGCCGAGCGCTACCCGCTGTACGCGAACCTGGGGGTCGGCGCGGCGGTCTAGGGGTCGGCGAGGATCTTGAGGCCGAAGCCGACCATCAGCACGCCGGTGGCGGGGGTCGGGAGGGGGTGGCGCCCGAACGTCAACTGCGGCAGGTAAGGGAGGCGAGGGAGCCGTCCGTGCGGCCGGGCTCGGGAGGGGGTGGCAAGAGATCCTTTCCCAGGAGGACGGTTTCTCTGGCCACCCCCCTCGCCAGCCGGGCGGGCGGCTCCCTCGCTGCCCTACCCAGCCGCAGTTGACGTTCGCCGGGCGCTACCGCCGCCGCCCGAGCACGGCGCGCGGCAGGCCTGCCACCAACGGCTCCAACCCGCCGGCGAACTCGGCCGCCGTCGGCCGCACCGCCGCGCAACGGGACAGCCCAGCGCGCAGCAGCTCCGCCAGCTCGCCCGGGACCGCGCGAGGCAGCGCTGCCGGCTCGCGCTCGAGCTGCGGGAAGCGCTGGTCTCCGTTGCGCGAGAACGGGCGGTTCCCCGACACGGCATGGTGCAACGTGGCGGCGAGTCCGAAGACGTCGGCGGGCGGGCCGACCGGTCCGAACGCGCCGTCGCACTGCTCGGGCGCCATATAGCCGTCGGTGCCGACCGGCTGCCGCAGCCGCCCCGCGGCCTCGACGCTCCGCGCCACGCTGAGGTCGATCAGGCGCGGCGGCGCTCCCATCACCACGTTGTCGGGCTTGACGTCGAGGTGGACCATCCGCTCGGCCTCGAGGTAGTGCAGCGCCGAAGCCACGTGCAGGCCGAGCGGCAGCACCTGCTCGAGCGGCAGCGCTCCGTCGCGCGCGATCAGGTCGCGCAGCGTCGGCCCCTCGAGGTGCTCCATCAGCAGGTGCGGGAAGCGGCCGCCGGCGACGACGTCGAAGCCGCGGACGAGGACCGGATGGGCGAGCCGCGCCAGCGCCTCGCCCTCGCGCGCGAGCTCGCGCAGCGCCGCCGGGTCGCCGGCGAGCTCCGGCCGCAGCACCTTCGCGACCAGGACCGCGAGCCGGTGGTCGTCCCACACGAGGAAGACCTCGTAGCGGCTGCCGCCGCCGAGCGGCTGCAGCACGGTGCGGCCGGGCGCGATCGCGTCGCCCTCGACAAGGCCCCATGTCGGCCGCCGGCGGGTCTCCCACGGCGGCGACTCCGAGACCGTGGCCACGTCGGCGAGCGCCTCACGCGTCGCCGCGCCCGGCGCCGGCGGTCTCGTCATGCGACGGGCCACGGGCCGCCGGCGTCCTCGTCGTCGACCTCGACCCCGGCCGCCTTGGCGGTGGCGGTCGCAGCCGGCTGGTCACGCGGCGCCGGCGAGACCCACGCCAGGGGCGCAGCGAGCGCGAGCACGATGCCGGCCGCCAGAGCACACACGGCGCGCGGCGCCGAGCGCCGCGGCGGCGGCGTCTGTAAGTCGTCGCCGAGCGCGAGGTAGACGGCCGCGAGGTGGAAGTGCCGGCAGGAGGCGAGGTCGCGGTGCTCGTCGGTCGGCGGTCGCATCGGGTCGGCACGCGCTGGATGCCCATCGCGGCGTGCCTTCAACCACGTTCGCCGCGCTCGCGCCGGTCCCTGCTCGCACTGAGAGGCTGTCTCGAGGCACTCGGCAGGCCCGGAAACGGCCGTGGCCACGAGGGCCGCCCGTCTCGAGACAGCATCTTGCGCGCCGACGACCCTGCGATCCTCTCGTGCCGATGGAGACCGACGCCCTCTACGCGGCCCTCGTGGCATTCGCCGCCGCTGCGCTGCTGACGCCGGTGGTGGCGCGGCTCGCGCGGCGCCTGGGCGCGGTCGACGAGCTGAAGGAGCGCGGGCTGGCGAGCGAGGCGACGCCCCTGCTCGGCGGCCTCGCCATCTTCGCCGGCACGCTGATCGCCGCGCTGCTGTTCATGCCCGGCGACGACCGCACGCGCGGGATCCTCGCCGCCGCGGCGCTGATCACGCTGGTCGGCGCCTGGGACGACGTGCGCGAGCTGCCGCCTCCGGTCAAGCTCGGCGGCCAGGTGGTGGCGGCGCTCGTGCTGGTCGACGCCGGCGTCGTCGTCCGCAACATCACCTTCCCGTTCCTCGGCGCACTCGACTTCAGCGACCTCGGCGGCCCGCTCACCGTGCTCGGCATCGTCGCGGTCATCAACGTCGTCAACTTCTCGGACGGGGTCGACGGCCTGGCCGCCGGAGTGTGCGCGATCTCCGCCGTCGCGTTCTCGATCATCGCCTTCGACCTCGGGCGCGACGTCGCCGGCGTGCTCGCCGCGATCACGGCCGGCGCCGCGCTCGGCTTCCTCATCCACAACTTCCACCCCGCGTCGGTCTTCATGGGCGACTGCGGCTCCAACCTGCTCGGCCTGCTGCTCGGCACCGTGATCATCGAGGGCTCGCTCAAGACCAACGCCCTGGTCGCGCTGATCGTCCCGCTGGTGGTGCTCGCCGTGCCGTTCCTCGACACCGGCTTCGTCGTCGCCAAGCGGATCAAGTACCGCCGGCCGGTCTACCGCGGCGACTCCAACCACTTCCACCACCGCTTCCACCGGATCGGCTTCTCGCAGCGGCGCACCGTCCTCTACCTCTACGCGTGGACGATCACGATGGCCGGGCTCGCGGTCGCGATGCGCTTCATCCCCTACTCGGACGACAGCGGCCACCTCGACGCCGGCTGGACCGCCGCGATCGCCGCCTGCTTCGTGATCGCGCTCGCGGCGAGCGCCTACCTCGTCTACGTGCTCGAGATCCTCAAGCTGCGCCGGCTGCGCGCGTGGCAGCTGCGCCGCACCGACCCGGGCACCAGCGAGCACGACATCGACGAGCGCGTCGAGCGCGATCTCGAGACCGGCGAGTTCTCGGCCGTCTCGGGTTCGAATCCGTACGGGTAGCCGCACTTGCGCGGTCGCCGCGGCCGCCGCTATCTTCCCGTGACCGTTCGACCGCGAACTTCGCGAAGGAGGTGAGCAGGGTCTTGATGCTCAGCACGCGCCACACGTTCAATTGGCTTATCGCCATGGACGCCGGCGTGCTCCGGCGTCCGCTCCTGCTCGCGCTCTAGCACCACCTCGGTTCGCGGGCAGCAGCAGCAGCCACTGCCGCCCGTGACCAGCACAGGTCGCGCCCGAGCCAGTCACGGGCGGCTCCCGTTCATCACAACCAGGGAGTCCGTTCCCATGCATTCGCTGAACCACCAGGCCTATGGCCGCTCCGTCGTCGCAGAGCGCGTCGAGGCCGCTGAGCGCGAGGTACAGAGCTCGCGTCTGAAACACCCACCGCCGGTACGCAGCCGTGCGGCCTACGTGGCCGCGCGGGTCGCCCGCCGGCTTGACCCGTCGGCGGCCCGCAGGGCCGTCGCCTGAGCCGCGGCACGCATTTCCCGTCGTGACCAACGCTCGTTCACGACGCGCCCCCGGCCGGCCTGAAGGCCGGGGGCGCCGCTTGCGGGTCGTCTACCCTGTCGAGCGCCTCGTGCAGACCGTCCGCCTGGAAGAACGAGAGCCGTTCGTGACCGCCGACGGCTCGACCATCCGCGAGCTCGCGGGCGTGCCGTCAGGCAACGCGGTAAACCAGTCGCTGGCGGAGGCGACGGTCCCGCCGGGTGGCGAGACGTTCGAGCACTACCACCGCGAGGCGGAGGAGATCTACCACTTCACCGCCGGCGCCGGCCGGATGCGTCTCGGCGTCGAGGAGGCCGACGTGCGGGCCGGCGACACGATCGTGATCGCGCCCGGCGTCCCGCACAAGCTGTGGAATCCGGGGCCCGAGCCGCTCGTGCTCCTGTGCTGCTGCGCGCCGCCGTACTCGCACGAAGACACGGTCCTCCTGGAGGGCTGAGCCGCGCGGCGGCCAGTACCGGCGTCCGCAAGTGCGCACGATTCCGGCGGCCGCCGATCACCGCCTGACGCCACCCGGCGACCGGGTGGTGTGCCACCAGCACACCTCCGGATCACCGTGCGGCGTCAGCCGGCGCCGGCGACCACCGGCGATCGCGCGTACTCACGAACGACGGTACTCGCCGTCCTCGCCGCGCTCGCCGTGCTGGCGGGCTGCGGTCCCGAGCGCGGGGCGATCACCGCCGGCGGCCGCATCTTCGGTGACAATCTGACCGTCTACACGTCGGTGCCGGATCCCGCGACCGGGCTCGGGCGCGACATGGTCGACGCCTCGAAGCTCGCGATCGCCCAAGCGGGCGGCAGAGCGGGTGACTTCGGGATCAACTTCGTCGCCGTCGACGAAGGCTCGCCGGCGCATCCCGATCCGCCGATCGTCGCTGCCAGGGCGGCCGAGCGCACGATCCGCGACACTCAGGTGATCGCGGTGGTCGGCGCCCTGCGCTCGGACACAGCGATGACCTCGCTGCCGTTGTTCAACGCCGCCGGTCTGCTGCTGGTGAGCCCCGGAGCCGGCTATCCCGGCTTCACCTCGGCCGTCGCGCCCGGCGAGCCCGAGCGCTGGTACCCGTCCGGCCGCCGCACCTTCGGACGCCTGATCGGCGACGACCGCGAGCAGGCGCGGGCGCTGGTCGCCGCTGCCGGCGACGGCACGGTGGCGATCGAGTCCGAGGCGGGCGAGGCGGCCACCGCGCTCGCCGATGCCGTGCGGACCGAGGCCGGCGATCGCGTCGTCGAGGACCCGGCGCGCGCCGGCGCGGTGATCTATGCCGGCAGCGACGTCGACTCGGCGGCGGCCTTCGCGCGGCAGACGCCGCGGGCGACGCTCGTGTTCCCGGACGAGCTGACCCGCGCCGGGCTCGCGCGCCGGCTCGCGCCGGCGGCACGGCGGCGCGCGGTGTTCGTCTCGAGCGCGCCCAGACCCGGCTCGACGGCCGAGCTGCGCGAGTTCGAGGCCGCGTTCGAGGAGGAGTTCGAGCGCCCGCCCGACCCCTACGCGGTGCTGGCCTGGCAGGGCACGCGCCGCGTGCTCGACGCGATCGAGGCGGCGGGCACGCGCGCGCGGGTCCGCCGAGAGGTGGTGGAGCGCTACCTCACGCTACCGCCCCCGCCGGAGCGCTTCACGGCGTTCCGGATGCGGGGCGGCGAGCGGAGATATGACAGCGACTAGGCGCTGTAGCGGCGGGTGGCGAGCCAGGAGGCGTCGTCGGGGCGAACCGGGGAGGCGTCCACCCGCTTGAAGCCGTCGCGATCCTCGGCGACGAGGCCGGAGAAGGCGCGGCGGATACGGTTCATGGTCATGTGATGATGGTCGCAATCGCGGGCCCGGCCTCCCACGGGGGCACCCTGTGAGTGTGCGGGCGGGCAGTCGCCGCGCGCGGTGCGGGCACCCGTAGCCGATTCGCAGCGGACCCGCAGGGGTAAGGCGACGGCATGGCGACGCACGCGGAGGGGGGCGCCGTCGCGGGCGGCCCGGGGTACCGGGCTACGGCGCTCAAGCCCGCGATCTCGCGCAGGATGCTGCTGTTCTTCATCATCGGCGACATCCTCGGCGGCGGGATCTACGCGCTGGTCGGGGAGGTCGGCGACAAGGTCGGCGGCGCGTTCTGGACGGCGTTCGCGCTCGCCGGCGTGGTGGCGGCGTTCACCGCCGCCTCGTACGCCGAGCTGGTGTCGAAGTACCCGCTCGCCGGTGGTGCGGCGCTGTTCGTGCACAAGGCGTTCCGCGTTCCGCTGTTCACCTTCCTGATCGCCTTCGCGGTCGTGTGCTCGGGCCTGGCGTCGGCGGCCACGCTCGCCACCGCGTTCGGCGGCGACTACCTGAGCGAGTTCGTCGACCTGCCCGAGGTGCTGGTCGGGCTCGGCGTGATCGCCGTGCTGTCGCTGATCAACTTCCGCGGGATCAAGGAGTCGGTCTCCTTCAACATGGGCTGCACGCTGATCGAGCTCTCCGGGCTCGTGCTGGTGGCGGTGATCGGCGCCGCGTTCCTGCTCGACGGCGGCGGCGACCCGGGCCGCGCGCTCGAGTTCAAGGAGGGCGACGCGCCGCTGCTGCTGGTGATCTCGGGCGCTTCGCTCGCGTTCTACGCGCTGATCGGCTTCGAGGACTCGGTGAACGTGGCCGAGGAGACGCAGTCGGCGCCGCGTGCGTTCCCGGGGACGCTGTTCCTCGGCCTCGGGATCGCCGGATCCGTGTATCTCCTCGTGACCGTGATCGCCTCGATGGCGGTGCCGACCGACACGCTGGCCGGCTCGGACGGGCCGCTGCTCGAGGTCGTCCAGGTCGGGCCGCTGGCGATGAACACCAAGGTGTTCTCCGCGATCGCGCTGTTCGCGCTCGTCAACGGCGCGCTGATCAACATGGTGATGGCGTCGCGGCTGCTGTACGGCATGGCGCAGCAGGGCGTGATCCCGCCGTGGTTCGGGCGCGTGCACCCGGGCCGCCGGACGCCGTGGGCGGGGATCCTGTTCAGCGGGGCGCTGGCCGCCGTGCTGGTCGTGCTCGGGGACCTGGAGACGCTGGCGGACACGACCGTGCTGCTCCTGCTGGTCGCGTTCGTCGCCGTCCACGTGTCGGTGCTCGTGCTGCGGCGCACGCCGGTCGATCACGAGCACTTCCGCGCGTGGACCGCGTTCCCCGTGCTCGGCGCGCTCTGCTGCGCCGCGCTGATCATTCAGAAGCTGTTCGAGGACGCGATCGTGTTCGCGTATGCGGGCGGTCTGATCGCGGTCGGACTCGTCCTGTGGCTGATCGCGCGGACCGTCTCCGGGCCGACCGACGAGATCGACCCGGAGAAGCTCGTCGATTAGCTGCTTTCGAGCGCGGCGTCGACCGTGATGTCGGTGACGCCCGCGAGCGCGCGCGAGATGATGCAGACCTCGCGAGTCTCGTCGGCGGTCTTCTTGAACGCCTCCTCGTCAAGCCCCGGGACGCGGCCGCGGGTGATTAGATCGATCTGCGAGATCGTCGGGTTGCCGTCGATGTTGCGGATGTGGACCTTGGCGTCGGTGTGTACCGACTCGACCGTGTGACCGGCCTCGGACAGCGTGGCCGCGAGCTGCATCGTGAAGCAGCCCGCCTCGGCGGCGCCGATCAGCTCCTCCGGGTTCGTGCCCGTGCCCTCCTCGAAGCGGGACTCGAACGTGAACGGGCCCTCGAAGGCACCCGAGCCGAGCGCCATCCGGCCGTCGCCCTCCTTGAGGTTCCCCTGCCACTGCGCGGAGGCGTTGCGTGTCGCCATCGTGCGTTCCCCCTGGTCGTGTTTGGCGTGCAGCTTGGCAGCATGTGACGCATCCGCGTCCTCGTCCTGATCGCCGCCGGCCTCGCGCTCGCCGACGCGTCGGTCGTCACGCTCGCCCTGCCTCCGATCATCGCCGAGCTCGACGCGACGGTGGAGGAGGCCGCCGCGGTGCTCGGGGTCTACACGCTCGTGCTGACGCTGGCCCTGCCGGCGGCGGCGCGGCTGCG
Source organism: uncultured Solirubrobacteraceae bacterium (assembly GCA_963849695.1). Lineage (GTDB taxonomy): Bacteria > Actinomycetota > Thermoleophilia > Solirubrobacterales > Solirubrobacteraceae > DASSUW01. Next base: position 47,466 of record CAWKIT010000014.1, on the reverse strand, counting down.
GCCGGGCGCGGTCGTGGGCGCGCTGGTGTTCGCGGGGGCGTCGCTCGCGTGCGGCCTGGCCGAGTCGATCGGCTTCCTGCTGGTCATGCGCGGGGTGCAGGCGGTAGGCGGCGCCGCGCTGCTGGTGGGCGCGTTCGCGCTGCTCGACGCGGGCGGAACCGGCCGCCGCGCCTGGACGGCGACCGCGATCTTCGGCTTCGCCGCCGGGCCGGCGCTCGGCGGCGCGCTGACCCAGGCGCTCGACTGGCGGGCGATCTTCCTCGTCCAGGTCCCGCTCGCCGCCGCCGCGGCGCTCGCGGCCTGGCGAGCGGCCCCGGCCGCGCCGAACGAAGCGTCGCCGCGCGCGCCCATCTCGTGGCCGCTCGGCCCGGCCTTCGCGCTCGCGCTGGTCTCCGCCGCCCTCGTCGGCGTTCTCTTCCTGCTCGTGCTGCTGCTCGTCACCGGCTGGTCGATCACGCCGCTGGCCGCCGCCGTGACGGTCAGCGTGCTGCCGGCGGCCGCCGTCGCCTCTGCGCGCATCCCCGGGCCGGCCCGGACGCGGGCGGCGGCGGGTGCGCTGCTGGTCGCGGGCGGGGTGCTCGCGCTCGCGTCGCTGCCCGGCGCGAGCCTGTGGTGGACGGTGCCGCCGCAGCTGATGGCGGGCGCCGGGCTCGGGCTGGCGCTGCCGGCCCTCGCCGGCGGCCTGCTGCCCGAGGACACGCCCGAGCAGGCGGCGTGGCTGCTGTCGCTCCGTCATGCCGGTATCACCGCAGCGCTGATCGTTCTCGCCCCGGTCGCCGCCGCCCAGCTCGACGACGCGGTCGCGCAGACGCGCATCGAGGGCACGGCGCTGGTGCTGGACGCCCCCCTGCCGCCGCTCGAGAAGCTGTCGCTGGCGGGGACGCTGATCGGCGACATCGACCCGGTCGACCCGCGCGGCGAGCTGCAGGCGGCGCTCGACCGCGCCCGCCCCGGCATCGAGGACAAGGCCGCCTACGACGCGCTCGCCACCAGCGCCGACGAAGCGCTCGTCGCCGGCGTGCAGGACGCGTTCGCCCCCGCGCTGGCGATCTGCGGAGCGCTCGCCCTGATCGCGGCGCTCGCGCTGCTGCCGTGGGACCGGCGCGTGGTCGCCGCCGCGGCCGCCGCGCTCGTCCTGGCCGGCGGCGCCCGGCTCCTGCAGCCGCGCCTCGAGCCCGAGCCGGTGCAGATCGCCGACCCGTGCGATCCGCGCGACCTACCCTCCACCGGCGGGCTCGGCGGCGCGCTCCAGGACGCGGCGCTGCTCGCGCTCGACCGCGCCGCGTGCCGGTTCGGCTCCTCGCGCGAGGAGCTTGCGCTCGCGCTCGTCGACGACGAGGCGCGCGACGACTACCGGCGCGAGTACGGCGTCGACCCGCGGAGCGTCGGCGGCCTGCTCGGCGGTGTCCTCGACCTCGTACCCTGATCGGCGATGAGCCGGCGTCAGCGCTTCACCTTCCTCGCCATCGCCGTCGTGATCGCGGTCGTCGCCGTCGTGGTGCTCGCCGACACCAGCGAGGACGACGACCAGCCAAGCCAGACCGCTGCGACCGCGACACCCACCGCCACGGCCACCGCCACCGAGTCCGGGGAGGAGACGGCGACGGCGACGCCCACCCCGACTCCGACTCCCAAGCCGCCGCCGCTTCTGACCGCCGGCAAGGTCGCGGAGCTCGAGTTCACGGAGGGGGAGACGATCCGCTTCCGCGTGCGCTCCGACGAGCCCGAGGAGATTCACGTGCACTGCTACGACATCACGCGCGACGTCCCGGCCGGCCGCACCATCACGGTCTCCTTCAAAGCCAGCATCACCGGGACCTGTGAGGTCGAGTTCCACAACTCGGGCGAGCCCATCGGGGAGATCACCGTCAAGCAGAACTAGTGTCCCGATTCGGAAGTTCGGAGGCAGTCTGCGGGCGCCTGGCCGCGCCTGGCGCCCGCCGGCGGCCTCGCAAGTACGCCCAGTACGAGCCAGGCCGCCGGCGAACGCCAGACACGACCATGCATCCCGCAGCCTGCGACCGAACTTACGAATCGCGACACTAGGCGTACGGTTGGCGCCATGACTCGCTCCTACGCGTCGGGCGTCGCCGACAAGCCGCTGATCGGGGAGACGATCGGCGAGAACCTCGAGCGCACGGTCGCGCGATTCGGCGACCGCGAGGCGCTGGTGGTCCGCCACCAGCAGGTCCGGCTCACGTACGCCGAGCTGAACGAGCAGGTCGACGCGCTCGCGCGCGGGCTGCTCGGCGCCGGCCTCGAGACGGGCGACCGCGTCGGCATCTGGGCGCCCAACTGCGCCGAGTGGGTGCTGACCCAGTACGCGACCGCGAAGGCCGGGATCATCCTCGTCAACGTCAACCCGGCCTACCGCACGAGCGAGCTCGAGTACGCGCTGCGCCAGTCCGGCTGCCGGATGCTGGTGGCGGCCCGCTCGCACAAGACAAGCGACTACGCGGCGATGATCGACGAGGTGCGCGGCGAGCTGCCCGACCTCGAGCGCGTCGTCCTGCTCGACTCGCCCGACTGGGAGGAGCTGCTGAGGGGCGACGGCCCGGCGCCGGACCCGGAGGCGCTCGACTCCGACGACGCGATCAACATCCAGTACACGAGCGGCACCACCGGCTTTCCGAAGGGCGCCACGCTCAGCCACCACAACATCCTCAACAACGCGTTCTTCGTCGGCGAGGGCTGCGGCTACGACGAGCACGACCGCGTCTGCATCCCGGTGCCGTTCTACCACTGTTTCGGCATGGTGATGGGCAACCTCGGCTGCACCACGCACGGCTCGGCGATGGTGATCCCGGAGGCCGCGTTCGAGCCGGGCGCCGTGCTGGAGACCGTGCAGGAGGAGCGCTGCACGAGCCTCTACGGCGTGCCGACGATGTTCATCGCCGAGCTCAGCCACCCGGAGTTCGAGCGCTTCGACCTGTCCAGTCTCCGCACCGGGATCATGGCCGGCTCGCCGTGCCCGATCGAGGTCATGAAGCAGGTGATCGAGCGCATGCACATGGACGAGGTGACGATCTGCTACGGCATGACCGAGACCTCGCCGGTGTCGACGCAGACGGCGGCCCGCGACTCACTCGAGAAGCGCACCCAAACCGTCGGCCGCGTGCACCCGCACCTCGAGGTCAAGCTGATCGAGCCGCTCACCGGCGCCACCGTCCCGCGCGGCGAGCCCGGCGAGCTGCTCACGCGCGGCTACTCGGTGATGGCGGGCTACTGGAACGACCCCGAGCGCACCGCCGAGGCGGTCGACGAGCACGGCTGGATGCACACCGGCGACCTCGCGACGATGGACGACGAGGGCTATCTCAACATCGTCGGCCGCTCGAAGGACATGGTCATCCGCGGCGGCGAGAACATCTATCCGCGCGAGGTGGAGGAGTTCCTCCACACCCACCCCGGCGTGCTCGAGGCGGCGGTGATCGGCGTGCCCGACGAGCGCTACGGCGAGGAGCTGATGGCCTGGATCCGGGTCCGCGAGGGCGTCGAGCTGTCCGAGGACGACGTGCGCGGCTTCTGCGAGGGCCGGATCGCCCACTTCAAACGCCCGCGGTACGTCAAGTTCGCCGACGAGTTCCCCATGACGGTCACCGGCAAGGTCCAGAAGTACAAGATGCGCGAGGCCGCGATCGAGGAGCTCGGCCTGCGCGAGCAGGCCACCGCCTAAGGGGGTCAGATCCCCCTTATCTAAAGGGGTCAGACCCCTTTGCTAGCGCGTCAGCGAAACGTCAGCGGAATGTCAGCGGGGCCTGATCGGCTTCCGCGCCATGCCCCGCGTCCTCACTCTCGTCCTCCTCGTGCTCCTCCTCACGGCCGGCACCGCATCCGCCGAGGATGCACAGCCGACCCCGCTCCCCGCCCCGCCTGACGGGGAGGCAGAGCCGAACGGCCCCAACGACACCGCGTCGCCGATCGCAAGCGGCGAGCGCGTTCGCGCTTCGCTGTATCCGAACGGCGACATCGACCGCTACCGCTTCACGGCCCAGGCCGGTGATCGGGTGTACGCCGCGGTGATGACGGCCGGTTCCGCAGGGAACTCGACCGACTCGCAATTGAGGTTGCTCGGATCGGACGGCACGACGGTGATCGAGTTCGACGACGACGACGGGAGCCTCACCGGGCTGTCGTCGAGCATCGCGGGCGCCACGATCCCGAGCGCCGGCACGTACTACCTCGACGTGCGGGATTTCACCGCCGAAACCGCGTCGATCCGGCCCTACGACCTCTGGCTCGAGGTCCGCTCCGGCGCGCCGCCCACGGAGGCCGAGCCGAACGACGACAGGTCGAGCGCGAACGCGCTGAGCGGCAGCTACGTCGCGGGAGCGCAGGACCAGGCGGCCGACAGGGACCTCTACGCGCTCGAGCTGGACGCCGGTGACACGGTGTTCCTGTCGCTCGACCTCGACCCCGAGCGCGACGGCACCACGTTCGACGGCAGGCTCGGCTTCGCCAACGCTCAATCGATCGTCGTGGTCAGCGATCAAGGAACCGTGGATGAGATCGACTCTGAGGCGTACTTCGCCACCGTGCCGACGTCCGGCACGTACTACGCGTACGTCGACTCGCCTGCCGCCGGGGCCGAGGGCCCGACGGCCACCTATCACCTGTCGGCGACCGTGATCCCCTCGGCCCGGCCCAGCTGCAGGACGTACACGATCACGCCGCCGACGGGCACCATCCCGGACCAAGGGGTGGCGACCTTCCCGATCAATGTTGCCGACGCGGGCACGCTCGACCACGTGGCGATCAAGCTCGACGCAACCCATGCTCGGATGTCCGACCTCGACGTCACCCTCCAGGCGCCGGGCGGCAGCCAGACCGCGCTGTACACGGATATCGGCACGCCAGTAGCCAGCACTTCCAACACGCGGATGCTGGCGTTGTTCGACGACAACGCGGGCGTGCCGCCGCACTCGTCGCTCATGCTTGCAGTCGCCCTCCAGCCTGAGAACAGCGCGCGGCTGGACTATTTCTACGGCCAGCAAGCGGCCGGGACCTGGAACCTGACCTTCCGCGACGATCAGGCGAGCCACGCCGGCACGCTCGCGGAGGCTGACCTGATCCTCTGCGCGCGGCCGGCAGAGGGCGTGGTGGAAACCTTGTTCTCGGCCGGATTCGAGAGCGGCGAGGACGGCTTCACGCACTCCGGCAGCAACGACGAATGGGAGCGCGGCGTGCCGGCAACGCAGGCTACCGCGACCCTCAATCCCGTCGCGGGCTTGACGAGTTGCGCCGAGGCGCAGCAGTGCTTCAAGACCGATCTCGACGCAACCTATGACGCAAACAGCTCGCAGGACCTGCTGTCACCGCCTATCTCGTTGCAAGGCCGCACGGGCGCGATCTACGCGTCGTGGGCGATGTGGTACCAACTCGAAACGGCGAATTTCGATCACGCGAGCGTGACCGTCGAGGAGAACGGCGGCGGCAACTCGCGTCCGCTGTTCACATGGCTCGGCGCCAGCATGACCGCCTCGGTGGGCGACCCGCTCGTGAACCTTCCGCTCGCCGCGGGGTGGGGCGTGCACCGGGCGGACGTGTCCGACTACGCCGGCAAGACGATCCGCCTGCGCTTTCACCTGGACACCGACCGGAACGTCCAGCTCGGCGGCATGGCGGTCGACGACGTGCGCGTCTACCAGCCGTGGTTCGACCTCGCCCTCGACATCGCCGGGTCGGGCGGTGGTTATGTGGACTCGACGCCGGCGGGAATCGACTGCGGCAGCGACGCGTCCGCCCATCCTGACTGCTCGATGACCGCGGGCGGCCAAGTGACGCTCACCGCGCATCCCGATGCCGACAGCTCGTTCGCGGGCTTCAGCGGGGGCGGCTGCTCGGGGCCGGCGACGACCTGCACCGTGCCGCTCGACGAGGCGCGCAGCGTGACGGCGACGTTCGATCTGCTGCCGATGGCTCCGGTTGCGCAGGCCGACGCCTACGCGACGCAGGAGGACACGCCGCTGAGCGTGGAGCAGCCGGGCGTGCTGGACAACGACAGCGACGGCAACGACGACCCGCTGACTGCGGCGCTGGCATCGGAGCCCGAGCACGGCGACCTGATGCTCGACGGCGATGGGTCGTTCACGTACACGCCGGACGCCGACTTCAACGGCAGCGACTCGTTCACGTACCGCGCCGGCGACGGTGGCCTCGAGTCCGACCCGGCGACGGTGACGATCGACGTGAGCGCGGTCGACGACCCGCCGGCCTCGGCGCCGCCCGCCGCCACACCGCCGACGGCCGCACCCCCGACGGCGCCCGCGGTCGTGGAGCCGGCGATCTCGGATCTGCGGCTCGGCTCGCGCTGTCTGCGCCGGTCGGCCTCGGGGCGGGTGCGCGTGTCGATGACGATGCGCCTGGCGCAGCTCGGCCCGATCGTGGTGAGGATCGACCGGGCCGCGGGGAGCAGGAACCGGTCCAGCTGCCCGCGGCTGAACCGCACGCGCGACTACGACACGCGCTTCCGCCCGGTCACCACGGTGCGCCCCCGCACTCAGGCGGCCGCGGCGGCGGCGGTCGCGCGCCGCGCGACGCTCAGGCTGCGCCTGCGGCCGGGGCTGTACCGGATCGGCGTGCAGGTGCGGCTCGAGACCGGCCGGCTCTCGCGTCCGGTCCACGCCTTCCTCCGCGTGGTGGGCTGAGCTGCTGCGAGCGGTGACGACTGGGTAGACCTCGTGACACCCGGCTAGCGCCGGGTGTCACAAACTTGTTACAAAGTCGAAAATCCCGCTACACTCCGCCGCGCCACCCAGGCCTGAGGCCCGGGGGATTCCAGGGTCTCGCCGCCGCAGCCGCGCGCGGGGACGGTCCGTGGGTGGTCGATTCGCCATGTCCAACTTCAGTGACCGAGCGCATGCCGACCGTGCCCGCTGATCACGCATCCAGCGGCTTCGACGCGCTGGTTTTCGTCCGCTACCTCGATGTGTGGCTCGTGATCCTCGCGGCGCCGTTCGTGGTGCTGCTCGGGGCGCCCGTCCTGGGCTACGTCGTCGGCGCCGTCGCGTGGATCGTGCAGCGGTTCGCGGCGGTCGCGATCGAGCGCCGCGCGGCCCGCACGCAGGACCTCAAGACCTCGCTCGGGCTCAACATGGCGTCGCTCGTACTGCGCGCGTGGCTCATCGGCCTTACCATCCTGGCCGTCGGCATGATCGCCGACCGGGAAGACGGCCTCACGGCGGGTATCACGGTGCTCGTCGCGTTCACCGTCTACTTCGCCACCTCACTCATCGTTCGCCCTCTGGAGAGGAAGTCCCCACGCCCATGACGACCCGGCGCAAGGTGCTGTTCGGAGTCCTCGGCTTCTACGCGTTCTCGATCGTCGCGATCCTGGTGATCTTCGGGTTCACGCGGCAGGACAACGACGCGTTCCAGCCCCAGAACGAGTTCCAGCTCGACACCTGGGTCGAGCTGCCGGGGCCGTTCGACATCAACAAGGCCGTGATGTACCTGGTGATCTCCGGGATCCTCACGTGCGGGACGATGATCTGGATCGCGGGCAAGATGCAGGCGCGGCCGAACCGCGTGCAGACGGCGGTCGAGGCGCTCTTCAGCCTCATGCGCGACAACATCACGTACGGGAACCTCGACGACAAGATGGCGCGCAAGTGGTTTCCCTTCATCGGGGCGCTGTTCCTCTTCATCTGGTTCAACAACCTGATCGGCTACATCCCGCTGCCGACCAACACGCACGAGAAGATCGAGGTGCTCGGCTTCGAGATCCCGTCCTTCGCCCTGTACGCCGCCACCGCCAACCTGTCGGTCCCGCTCGTGCTCGCGCTGATCGTCTTCGTCTCCTACAACGTCGAGGGGATCCGCGCCAAGGGCGTCGGCGGCTACCTCAAGAGCCTGGTGCCCGCCGGCGTCACCGGAGGCATGGCCGTCTTCATCTTCATCCTCGAGTTCCTCTCGAACTTCATGCGGCTGATCAGCCTCTCAGTCCGTCTTTTCGCCAACATCCTCGCCGGCCACCTGATCATCCTCTTCATGTCGGGCGGCCTCGCCGTGCTGCTGGGCCTCGAGGTGCTCGGCCTCATCACGCTGCCGATCGGGATCGCCCTCTTCCTCTTCGAGGTCGGCCTGGTCGCGACGCTGCAGGCGTTCATCTTCGCCACCCTGACCGCGATCTACCTCGGCGGCGCCGTCGCCGAGCATCACTAACCGTGAAAGGAGCACTCGGTGGACCTGCTTCTCACCATGTTCAACCTCTTCGCCGCCGCTGAGGACGGCGCCGACGCCGGCAAGGCGATCGCGCTCGGCGTAGGCGGCGGCCTCGGTGCCGTCGGCGCCGGCGTCGGCATCGGCATCATCTTCGGCAAGGTCATCGAGTCGGTGACCCGCCAGCCCGAGATGCGCGACGAGATCACCGGTATCCAGTGGCTCGGCTTCGCGCTCACGGAGGCCTGCTTCTTCTACGGCCTCGTCGCGGGCCTGATCGCGTTCTTCCTGTAGGCCGGCGATGAGCGATCTGCTTCTGATCATCGCGACCGCCGCCGAGGGCGAGGACGAGGGCGGCAGCTTCCTGGTCTCGCCCAACGTCGGGCTGATGATCTGGACGCTGCTCGTCTTCGGGATCTCGTTGTACCTGCTCGGCAAGCTCGCGTTCCCGCGTATCGCCGAGGCGCTCGACCGGCGCCAGAAGGCGATCGAGGAGTCGATCGACGCCGCCGAGCGGACGCGCAAGGAGGCGGACGAGATCCTGGCCGAGTACCGCGAGCGGCTCGCCGAGGCGCGCGGTCAGGCGGACGAGATCGTCGCCCGCGCGCGCAAGACCGGCGAGGCCGCCGAGAACGAGATCGTCGCCGAGGCGCGCGGCAAGCGCGAGGAGATGATGGAGCAGACCCGGCGCGACATCGAGGCCGAGACGCGCCGCGCGATCCAGGCGATCCGCGCCGAGGTTGCGGACCTGACGGTGATGGCGACCGAGAAGGTGACGCGCAAGTCGCTGACCGGCGAGGACCACAAGCGGCTCGTCGAGGAGGCGCTCGCCGAGCTCGACTTCGCCTCGCTGGCCGAGGAGCGCTGATGGAAGAGATCGCCGTGGTCTATGCGCGTTCGCTGTTCGAGGTCGCCAAGGACCAGGACAAGCTCGACGAGGTGCGCGAGCAGCTCGGCGCGTTCGCCGACGCGCTCAACGAGACGCGCGAGCTGCAGGTGTTCTTCTTCTCGCCCTACTTCTCCACCCCGGAGAAGAAGGACGGCCTCGAGCGCGCCGTCTCGGACGCCGACCCGGTGATCCTGAACTTCCTCGAGCTGCTGATCGAGAAGCACCGCATGCCGGTGATCTTCCGCGCCCGCGCCGAGTACGACCGGCTGTGGGAGGAGGAGAACAAGCTGCTCCCGGTCGAGATCACGTCTGCCGTGGAGCTCGACGAGTCGATCGCCACGCAGCTCGGCGACCGCATCGAGGAGCAGACCGGCCGCAAGGTCGAGCTGTCCTCCCGCGTGGAGCCCGACATCCTGGGCGGCATCGTCGTCCAGGTCGGCAACTCAGTCCTCGACGCCTCCGTCCGAAACCGACTTGACCAGCTTCGCAAACAAGTTGTGAAGGCCTGACGTAACGTCGCCCGAAGGTGCGAGCTTGCGAGCACCGGCAGGGCGAAAGGAGAAATCTTGCAGATCAAGCCCGACGAGATCACGTCCATCCTCAAGAGCCGCATCGAGGGCCTGGAAGAGGGCCAGGCCGACCTCACCGAGGTCGGGACCGTCCTCTCGGTCGCGGACGGCATCGCCCGCATCCACGGCCTGGAGAACTGCCAGGCGTTCGAGATGCTCGAGCTGCCGCACGACGTGACCGGCCTCGCGCTCAACCTCGAGTCCGACAACGTCGGCGCCGTGCTGTTCGGCCCGTGGGACAAGATCGTCGAGGGCGACACGGTCAAGCGCACGGACCGGCTGCTCGAGATCCCGGTCGGCGAGCAGTTGCTCGGCCGCATCGTCTCCCCGCTCGGCCAGCCGCTCGACGGCAAGGGCGACATCAACACCGAGGAGACCCGGCCGGCCGAGTTCAAGGCGCCCGGCGTCGTCCAGCGCCAGCCGGTGAAGGAGCCGATGCAGACCGGCCTGAAGGCGATCGACGCGATGATCCCGATCGGCCGCGGCCAGCGCGAGCTGATCATCGGCGACCGCCAGACCGGCAAGACGGCGATCGCGATCGACACGATCATCAACAACAAGGACTCGGGCGTCGTCTCCGTCTACGTGGCGATCGGCCAGCGGATGTCGACCGTGGTCGGCATCGCGCGGCTCCTCGAGGACGCCAACGCGCTCGACAACACGATCATCGTCGCCGCGCCGGCTGACGAGGCCGCGCCGATCAAGTACATGGCGCCGTACGCCGGCTGCGCGATGGCCGAGCACTTCCTCTACGACGGCAGGCACGCGCTGGTGATCTACGACGACCTCACCAAGCACGCCTACGCCTACCGCCAGATGTCGCTGCTGCTGCGCCGCCCGCCCGGGCGCGAGGCCTACCCCGGCGACGTCTTCTACCTGCACTCACGCCTGCTCGAGCGCGCGGTCAAGCTCAACGACGACCTCGGCGGCGGCTCGCTGACGGCGCTGCCGATCATCGAGACCCAGGCCGGCGACGTGTCGGCCTACATCCCGACCAACGTGATCTCGATCACCGACGGGCAGATCTTCCTCGAGCCCGGCCTCTTCAACTCGGGCGTGCGCCCGGCCATCAACGTCGGCATCTCGGTGTCGCGCGTGGGCGGCAACGCGCAGATCACGCCGCTGCGCAAGGTCGCGGGCAAGCTGAAGATCGAGCTCTCCCAGTACCGCGACCTCGAGGCGTTCGCGCAGTTCGGCTCCGACCTCGATCCCGAGACCCAGCGCACGCTGGCGCGCGGCGACCGGCTCGTGAAGTCGCTCAACCAGGGCGAGCGCTCGCCGCTCGCGGTCGAGGACCAGGTGGCCGTCGTGTACGCCGCCACCAACGGCTTCGTCGACCGCATCCACGCCGACCGCGTGCCCGAGTTCAACCGTGGCCTGGTCGAGCGCGTGCACTCGGAGATCCCCGAGACGCTGAAGAAGCTCGCCGACGGCGACTGGTCCGACGAGACCCAGAAGGAGCTCGACGACGCGATCGCCCAGTTCGCGCAGGACTTCGGCCACGACCTCGACGAGGAGGGCCTGCCGCTCACCGACGAGCAGGCGATCCGCGAGGGCCGTGGCGGTCGCGACGAGGACGAGGACGAGGGCGATGAGACCGAGGCGACCGAGGAGAAGGAGGAGGCGGCGACGACCGCCTGAGCCATGGCGCAGAAGGACGTCAAGAACCGGATCTCGTCGGTCAAGAACATCCAGAAGATCACGCGCGCGATGGAGATGGTCGCCGCCGCGCGGCTCCGCCGGGCCGAGCAGCGCATCGAGGCGCTGCGCCCCTACGCATCCGCGATCCGGCGGATGACGCGCCAGGCAGCCGAGGCGGCCGGCAACGTCCCGAACCTGCCGATCCTCGACGAGCACGACTCGGTCGACACGGTCGGGCTCCTGCTCGTGACCGGCGACCGCGGGCTGGCCGGAGCCTTCAACTCGCAGATCGTCCGCGCCGGCGTGCGCGTGGCGGCCGAGCTCGAGGGCGAGGGCCGTTCGCTGGCCTGGTACGCGTCCGGCCGGCGCGGCACGTCGTCGCTCCAGTTCCGCGGCCGCGAGGTGGTCGGCAGCTACACCGGCTTCACCGACCGGCCCGCCTACGGTGACGCGCGCGACATCGCGCAGGACCTCATGACCGCCTACGTCGACGGCAAGGTCGACCAGGTCGAGATCATCTACAACCACTACATCTCGCCGCTCACACAGCGGGTGACCCGCGAGACGCTACTGCCGCTCCAGCAGGCGACGATCCTCGAGAGCGAGGAAGAGGAGTCCGAGGACGGCGAGAAGGACGAGGGCAAGCGCGCGCTCGTCGAGTACGAACCCGACCCCGAGGACATCCTCCAGCGCCTGATCCCGGCCTACGTCGAGATCTCGATCTTCCGCGCGCTGCTGGAGTCGACCGCCTCCGAGCACGGCGCGCGAATGACCGCGATGCGCAATGCGTCCCAGAACGCGGGGGACATCATCAAGGACCTGACCCTGCAGATGAACCGCGAACGCCAGGCGGAGATCACGCAGGAGATTCTGGAAGTCGTCGCCGGGGCCGAGGGCCTCGGTTAAGGAGATAAATGGCTGCCCCGACCGAAACGAAGACCAGCGAGGACATCGAGAAGCGCAATGTCGGCCGGATCGAGGAGATCCAGGGCGTCGTCATCGAGGCCGTCTTCCCCGACGAGCTGCCGGGGATCTACTCGGCGCTGACCATCGCCCGCGAGGGCCTCGACACCGGAGACGAGAACATCAGCCCCGACCTCGTGTGCGAGGTCCAGCAGCACCTGGGCGACGACCGCGTGCGGGCGGTCGCCATGGACTCGACCGACGGCATCGCGCGCGGCACCGAGGTGGTCGACACCGGCGGGCCGATCACCGTGCCGGTCGGCCGCGTCACGCTCGGGCGGATCTTCAACCTGCTCGGCGAGGCGATCGACCAGGGCGACCCGGTCGAGGTCGAGGAGCGCTGGCCGATCCACCGGCCGGCCCCGACGGTCGAGCAGCTCACGCCGACGGCCGAGATGTTCGAGACCGGCATCAAGGTCGTCGACCTGCTGGCGCCGTACGCCAAGGGCGGCAAGGTCGGCCTGTTCGGCGGCGCCGGCGTCGGCAAGACGGTCCTCATCCAGGAGCTGATCAACAACCTCGCCCAGGAGCACGGCGGCCTGTCCGCGTTCTGCGGCGTCGGCGAGCGCTCGCGCGAGGGCAACGACCTCTGGCTCGAGATGACCGAGTCCGGCGTGATCGAGAAGACGATGCTCGTCTTCGGCCAGATGAACGAGCCGCCCGGGGCGCGCATGCGCGTCGCCCTGTCGGGGCTGACGATGGCGGAGTACTTCCGCGACGAGGAGGGGCAGGACGTGCTCCTCTTCATCGACAACATCTTCCGCTTCGTGCAGGCCGGCTCGGAGGTGTCCGCGCTGCTCGGCCGCATGCCCTCGCAGGTCGGCTACCAGCCGACGCTGGAGTCCGAGATGGGCCAGCTGCAGGAGCGCATCACGTCGACCCGCAAGGGCTCGGTGACCTCGATCCAGGCCATCTACGTCCCGGCCGACGACCTCACCGACCCCGCGCCCGCGTCCGTCTTCGCGCACCTCAACGCGACCACCACGCTCTCCCGCTCGATCGCGGAGAAGGGCATCTATCCGGCGGTCGACCCGCTCGACTCGACGTCGACGATCCTCAAGCCGGAGATCGTGGGCGAGGACCACTTCGGCGTGGCCAACGAGGTCAAGCAGGTGCTCCAGCGCTACCGCGAGCTGCAGGACATCATCGCCATCCTCGGCATCGACGAGCTGTCCGACGAGGACAAGGTGCTCGTCCAGCGCGCGCGCCGCATCGAGCGCTTCCTGTCGCAGCCCTTCCATGTGGCCGAGGCGTTCACCGGCACCCCCGGCGTCTACGTGCCGATCACCGAGACCGTGCGCTCGTTCCGCGAGATCCTCGACGGCAAGCACGACGAGCTGCCCGAGTCGGCGTTCCTGCTCAAGGGCTCGATCGACGACGTGGTCGAGGCCGCGAAGCGCTAGTGGCCCCTCCCGCGGATTCGCACACCGCCAGGCGGCCGCCGATCACCGCCTGGCTGCGTCCTCGGAGACCGTCCATGCCACCAGCATGGACGGCTCCTGCGTCCTTGCCAGCCGGCGCCGGCGACCACCTGGACGGCGCACGAACCCACGCGAGGAACCACTAATGCCGCGCACACCGTTCCGGGTCGAGGTCCTCACCCCCGAGGGGGAGGTCTTCAACGACGAGGTGGAGATGGTCTCCACCAAGACGACGGTCGGCTCGATCGGCCTGCTCGCCAACCACCAGCCGCTGCTGGCGATGCTCGACCCGACGGAGCTGCGGCTCTACAAGTCGGAGTCCGACGTCGTCCGCTTCGCGCAGGGCGAGGGGTTCCTGCAGGTCGCCGGCACGCACGCGCTGGTGCTGGTGGACGAGGCGTTCGCGATCGAGGACCTCGACACGGCGGACATCAAGAGCCGCCTCGACCGCGCCGAGCAGGAGCTCTCGAGCGCCGAGGAGGGCACGGAGGAACGCCGCGCAGCGGAGCGCGACAAGCGCCGCTACGAGGCGTTCCTCGGTATCTCAGAGGGCAGTTAGCTCACGCTCCGCCGCTGATCCCGATCTCCGACCGGCCCGCTCCGGCTGCCCGAGCGCGAGCAGCTCGCGCACGAACGCCAGCGCCGCCGCGTGGGCGCCCTCGGTGCGGCGCCGGCAGGCCAGCTTCACCGCGATCCGGCCGGCCAGGGTGCCGGCCGCGTCGTCGCCCAGCCGGCCGTCCGGCAGCAGCGGGCGGGACGGCAGCAGCCGCCGCGCGCCGTGACGCTGGTCGGCATGGCGCTGCTGCGCCCACGACAGGCACATGCGCGCGCGCTCGGCCTGCACGCCGGCGACGGCGCGCGAGCCGACGACCTCGGAGGCCAGCGGGTACAGATCCTGTCGCCGGGTCTCGTCGATGCCGTCGTTGTACGTGCGCAGGAAGCCGGCGATCACCGGATCGACGCACCGCGGGCGGTCGGAGAAGGGCTCGCCGGCCAGCATCGAGGACAACTCCATCACGCAGGCTCCGTGATCTGGGCCCCGGTGCTTGCCCTGTGAGAGGCGGACGGTCTGATGGCTCGCCTGGGTCATTGGCCGCTCCTTTCGCCGAGCCTTCAGTGTCGCATGCGCCGCTACCCTGCTGCGGGTGGATGAACGGGTTCTGACCGAGCGCCTGGTCACCTACGACACGTCCACGGCCGAGGGCTTGCACGCCGCCGCTGGATTCGTCAAGGGCTGGCTGGAGGCGCGCGACATCGACGTGGAGGCGCATCGCTTCGGCGATCTCCACGCGCTGACCGCTGCGGTCGGGCCCGAGGGCGTTCCCACGGTCGTGTTCCACGGGCATCTCGACGTCGTGCCCGGGCATACCGACCAGTTCGTGCCGCGGATCGAGGGCGACCGGCTGTACGGCCGCGGCGCCTACGACATGAAGGGCGGCCTGGCGGCGATGATGTGCGCCGCATACGACCTCGCCGGCCAGCAGGACGTCCGCGTGCGGCTGGTGATCGTGCCCGACGAGGAGTCCGAGGACATCGAGGTCCGCTCGAGCGACGACCTCGTGCGGCGAGGCTACGTCGGCGACTTCGCGATCACGGGCGAGCCGACCAACCTGCACATCGGGATCCAGGCCAAGGGCGTGCTGGCGGCCCGGATGGTGGTGCGCGGGCGCGCTGCCCATGGCTCGACTCCGTGGCTCGGAGACAACGCGATCGTGAAGGCGGTTGACGTCTTCCGGCGAATCGAGTCGATGCCGTTCTCGCGCGAGTCTTCCGAGCTGTTCGACCGGCCGTCGATCAACCTCGGGCGGATCGTGGGGGGCGACGCCCCCAACAAGGTGCCCGACGCCTGCACGATGGACATCGACATCCGCTACCTGCCCAACCAGGACCCCGGCGACATCCTGGAGGAGATCCGCGCGATCCCCGACATCGAGGTCAAGCGGACGTTCATCTTCCCGCCCGCGCACGTCTCCCGCTCGAACCCGTACGTGCGCGTGCTGTCCGAGATCGCCGCCCCCCACGCGCACGGCGAGTCGGTGTCGGTCGGCCGCGACGGGGCGTCGGACGCCGTGTCGTACCTGCGCGCCGGCATCCCGGCGGTCGAGTTCGGCCCGGCCGGCGCCGGCCACCATGGGCCTGAGGAGTGGGTCTCGATCCCCTCCCTCGCCCGCTACCGCGAGCTCCTCGTGGAGTTCGCCCGCGCCGTCCCGACCCGCTTGGCGGAGGGCCCGGCGCCGCTGCGGGCGGTCGAGGGGGAATCGGCCGGCGCCGATTCCCTTGCGAGTTCGCTTCGCGAACTCGAGGGCGGAGCGGCGTGAAGGACAAGGGCGAGCGCCCACCTCGGGTGGGCCTCAAGCTGGCGCTGCGCGCACTGCTGGCGTGCGTGCTGGTGATGGTGCTGACCGCCTCCGCGGTCGCCACCACCGTGCTGCGCGAGGTCGACGACATCCTCGAGCCGCTGCGGCTGCCCGGCCGCGCCGACATCGAGGTGCCGGAGCTCGACAAGGCCGACGCCGGCGGCCCGCGCACGTTCATGATCCTCGGGTCCGACAAGCGCGAGGGCGTGGACCGCGACAGCCCGCCGCGGTCGGACACGATCCTGCTCGCGCGCGCCGATCCGGACGAGGACGCGATCACCGTGATGTCGCTCCCGCGCGACCTCAAGGTCGAGATCCCCGGTCACGGCGAGGACAAGATCAACGCCGCCTACGAGTACGGCGGCCGCCGCGAGGGCCCGAGGCTCGTGGTCCGGACGGTCAAGAAGCTGTTCGAGGACGCGACCGGCGAGGAGTTCCCGATCACCAACGTGGTGATCGTCGATTACGGCGCCTTCCGGCGGGCCGTCGACTACATCAAGGGCGTATACGTCGACATCGACCGCGACTACTTCAACGACAACTCGTCGGGCGAGAACTACGCGACGATCGACATCGACCCCGGCTACCAGAAGCTGTGGGGCAAGGCCGCGCTCGACTACGTGCGCTATCGCCACACGGACAACGACCTCGTGCGCGCCGCCCGCCAGCAGGACTTCCTGCGCCAGGCCAAGAACGCCGCCGGCGTCCGCAAGCTGCTCGCGGTGAGCGAGAGCCGGCACCTGGTCCGCGTGTTCAGCCGCTACTTCCGCGTCGACAAGTCGCTGCGGTCGAACAAGCAGATCTTCTCGATGCTGAAGCTGGTGCTGTACCTGTCGGCGAAGAACCCGAAGGTCAACGAGGTGCGCTTCCAGATTCGCGAGGCGGCCAACCCGCAGCTCGACTCGAACCTCTACTACCGCAGGGCGGACCTGCGCCGCAGCTACCGCCAGTTCATGCAGGCGGAGAGCTCGGCGAAGCCGCGCGAGAGCGTGTCGGAGCCGACGGAGGAGGACCGCGAGTTCGCGCGCGTGCGCGAGAAGCGCAAGCGGGCGCCGGTCGAGGAGGTCTCCGGGCTGGAGGACACCCGGCGCGAGGGCGAGGACATGGCGGTGCTCGCCGACCCGAAGCTGGACTTCCCGTTCTACTTCCCGACCGTGCGCGTGCGCGGCTCGTCGTACGCGGGGACCGAGCCGCGCATCTACAAGCTCTTCGACGAGCGCGGCAAGAAGCACGACGCGTACCGGCTCGTGCTGCGCGCGCCCGGGATCGGCGAGTTCTACGGCGTGCAGGGCATGACGTGGAAGGCGCCGCCGATCCTCGACGACCCCGACCGTACGGTCGAGCGCCGGGGCAGGAAGCTGAGGCTCTACTACGACGGCCGGCGCGTGCGCCTCGTCGCCTGGAGGACCAGGCGCGGCGTCTACTGGGTCTCGAACACGCTCACCCAGTCGATCGGCGCGGCCCAGATGGTCGAGATGGCTGTTCGCCTGCGGCGGCTCAAGCAGTAGGCTGATCCGCCCGGCATGAGCAGCACCGAGAGAGAGCCCATCGGGGTCATCGGCACCGGCTACGTCGGCCTCGTGACGGCGGCCGGCTTCGCCGAGCTCGGCAACGAGGTCTGGTGCATCGACATCGACGAGGCCAAGATCGAAGGCCTGAAGGCGGGCCGGATCCCGATCTGGGAGCCGGGGCTCGACGAGCTCGTGGCCCGCCACCGCGGCCGCCTGCACTTCTCGACCGACCTCGCCGACGCGCTCGAGCACGCCCGCCTGCTGTTCGTCGCGGTCGGCACGCCGCCGACCTACTCGGGCGACGCCGACCTTTCCGCCGTGCACGCCGTGGTCGCCGCCATGCCGCCGTCCGACCACCACGCGCTGGTGATGAAGTCGACGGTGCCGGTGGGGACCGGCGACAGCATCAAGCGCGAGTTCGCCGAGCAGGGGAAGGGCGGCTTCCGCTACGTCGCCTGCCCCGAGTTCCTCAAGGAGGGCACGGCGGTGTCGGACTTCCTGCAGCCGGACCGGGTGGTGATCGGCGACGACGGCGACTGGGCCGGCGACGCCGTGGTGGACCTCTACGCGCCGCTCGAGGCCCCGCTCGTCCGCACCGACGTCCGCAGCGCCGAGATGGTCAAGCTGGCCTCGAACGCCTTCCTCGCCACCAAGATCTCGTTCATCAACGAGATCGCCAACGTGTGCGAGGAGACCGGCGCCGACGTGGTCGAGGTCGCCCGCGGCATGGGCCTCGACGACCGCATCGGCCCGAAGTTCCTGCAGGCCGGGATCGGCTTCGGCGGCTCGTGCTTCCCTAAGGACGTGACCGCGCTCAAGCAGCTCGCAGGCAACTCCGGCTACCACTTCCAGCTCCTGAACTCCGTGATCGAGGTCAACGAGCTGCAGAAGCGGCGGGTGATCGCGAAGCTGGAGAAGCACCTCGGCCCGCTGGTCGGCAAGGAGATCGCGCTGCTCGGGCTCGCGTTCAAGCCGAATACCGACGACATGCGGGAGGCGTCGTCGCTCGTGCTCTCGGCGCGCCTGCAGGCCGCCGGGGCGCGGGTGCGGGCGTACGACCCGGTGGCCGAGGAGGAGGCGCGAGAGCTGCTCCGCGGCGTCGACTTCGTCGGCTCGGCCGCTGCCGCGATCGAGGGCGCGGACGCGGTGGTGCTGGTCACCGAGTGGCGCGAGTTCGGCGAGCTCGACTTCCCCGAGGTGGCGGGAGCCATGCGCGGCTCGCTGGTGGTCGACGGCCGCAACTTCTTCGATCCGGAGGCGGTCGCCGCGGCCGGGCTGACCTACGAGGGCGTCGGCAGGGCGGCGCGCAGCCGCACGCCGGTGGCGCAGTACGGAGGCGGGTAGCTATGCAGGCGCTCATCCTGGCGGGCGGCGAGGGCACGCGCCTGCGCCCGCTGACCACCACCGTGCCGAAGCCGGTGGTGCCGCTGGTCGACCGGCCGTTCATCCGCTTCATGCTCGACTGGCTGCGCTCGCACGGGGTCGACGACGTCGTCATGTCGTGCGGGCACCTGGCGAGCGGCATCCGCAACGTGCTCGGCGACGGCACGGCGTTCGGGATCAAGCTGCGCTACGTCGAGGAGCCTCGCCCGCTCGGCACGGGTGGCGCGCTCAAGTTCGCCGAGCCGCTGCTGCACGACCGTTTCCTGATGCTCAACGGCGACGTGCTGACCGACATGGACCTCACCGGTCAGATCGCGCAGCACGAGCAGACGGGGGCACGGGCGACGCTCGCGCTCACCCCGGTCGAGGACCCGTCCGCGTACGGTCTCGTACGCACGCGCGACGGCGGCGAGGTGACGGAGTTCGTCGAGAAGCCGGCGCCCGACCAGATCGACACCCGGAACATCTCGGCCGGCGCGTACGTGCTCGAGCGCTCGGTGCTCGAGCTGCTCGCGCCCGACGAGCCTGCCTCGATCGAGCGGGACGTGTTCCCGCGCCTCGTCGGCGAGGGGCTCTACGGCTACGTGTCGGACGGCTACTGGCTCGACATCGGGACGCCCGAGCGCTACCTCGAGGGCACGTTCGACATCCTCGAGGGCACGGTCGCCAGCGGCGTCCGGCAGCGCATGGGCGACGGCTACCTGTGCGTCGAGGACGGCGTCGAGAACGCCGGGCGGATCATCCCCTCGGCGCTCGTCGAGAACGGCTGCCGGATCGGCGAGGGCACGCGGATCGGCGGCCGTGTCGTGCTCGAGGGAGGCGTGACGGTCGGCGACAACTCCACGATCGAGCGCGCGGTTGTCATGCAGGGCACCGAGATCGGGCGCAACTGCACGCTCAGCGGCTGCATCATCGCCGGCGGCGTGCGGATCGGCGACGACTGCCACGTCGACGGCCTGAGCGTCCTCGGCGAGGGCGTCACGATCGGCTCGGGCAACGTGGTGTCGAACGGCGCGCGCCTGTTCCCCGGCGTGACGCTGCCCGACGGCGCGCTGCTGTTCTGATGGATCCGGCACTCGACGCCGCGGCGGTCGCCGCGGTCGATTCGACGGGCCAGGTCGCCGACATGCTCGACCTCGGCGACCACCTGCTGGACGCGCTGTGGCGCGTGGAGTCGGCCGCGATGGGGCCCGCCGCCGCGCCCGGCGGCATGATCGTGGCCGGCATGGGCGGGTCGGCGATCGGCGGCCGGCTGGCGCTCGGCGCGATCGGGCCGCGGCTGCGGCGGCCGCTGGCGATCGCCGACGGTTACGCGCTGCCGGGCTGGGCCGGGCCCGACACGCTCGTGCTGTGCTCGAGCTACTCGGGCACCACGGAGGAGACGCTGTCCGCCTACGACGACGCGGTCGAGCGCGGCGCGCCGCGGGTAGCCGCCACCACCGGCGGCCCGCTGGCCGAGCGGGCGCGGCGCGACGGCGTGCCCGTGATCCCGCTCCCCGGCGGCTTCCAGCCGCGCGCCGCGGTCGGCTACTCGCTGGTGGCGGCGCTGGAGACGGCGGCCCTGTGCGGCGCCGCGCCGTCGCTGCGCGAGGAGGTCGAGGCTGCTGCTTCGCTCGCCCAAGGGCTCGCGAAGCAGTGGGGGCCGGACGGGCCGGACGACGGCGAGGCGAAGCGGCTCGCGCGCCGGCTGCACGGCACCATGCCGGTGATCGTCGGCGCCGAGCTCGCGGCCTCCGCCGCCTGCCGCTGGAAGGGCCAGATCAACGAGAACGCCGGCATCCCGTCGTTCTCGGGCGCGCTCCCGGAGCACGACCACAACGAGATCGTCGCCTGGCCCGCGGCCGAGGGCCGGCTGTCGGCGGTGTTCCTCGAGGACTCGGACGCGCACCCGCGCAACCGGCTGCGCATCCAGCTGACCGCGGAGCAGGCCGCCACCGGCGCCGCGGTGGTCGAGCGGGTGGCGGCGCGCGGCGAGACGCCGACCGAGCGCCTGGTCTCGCTCGTGCTGCTCGGAGACCTCGTCTCGCTCTACCTGGCGGTCCTGCGCGGGAAGGACCCCGTGGCGATCCCGCCGATCGACGCCCTCAAGGCCGCGCTGGCGCAGCGGTGATCGTCTTCACCGGCGGCACGGTCCGCACCATGGACCCGGCGCGGCCGGTCGCCCGCTCGCTGGCGGTCGACGGCGAGCTGATCGTCGCGCTCGACGAGGAGCCGGCGGGGGCGCGCCGGGTCGACCTGGCCGGCGGCTGCCTGCTGCCCGGCTTCACCGACGCGCACGTGCACTTCCCGACCTGGGCGGTCACCCGCCGCGAGCTGCAGCTCCAGGGCTCCCGCGAAGCGGTGCTCGCCCGCGTCGCCGAGGCGGTTCCGAGCGTGCCGCCGGGACGCTGGCTGCGGGGGTTCGGCTGGACGGACCTCGAGCCGTCGCGGGAGGCGCTCGACGCGGTGAGCGGCGATGTGCCGGTCGCCCTGCTCGCGCACGACTGGCACTCGCTGTGGGTGAACTCGGCGGCGCTCGCGCTCGCGGGCGGCGATCTCGAGCGGCCGGGCGGCGTCGTCGACCTCGAGGCCGGCGTCCTGCGCGAGGAGGCCGCCTGGTCGTTCCGCGACCGCTTCACCGTCGCCACGCACGAGGAGATGGTGGAGGCCACGCGCGACGCGCTCCCGGTCGCCGCGGCCCGCGGCGTGACCGCCATCCACTGCAAGGACGGGCTGATCGGCTCGCGCGAGGTGTACGCCGAGCTCGACCTCCCGTTCCGGGTCTGGCAGTCGCTGCCCGCGAAACGGCTCGACGAGCGCCCCGACTACGTGAAGGCGTACATGGACGGCACGCTCGGCTCGCAGACCGCGCGCCTGCTCGACGGCACCGGCGTCGAGATCACCAGCCGCGACGAGTTCGAGGAGATCGTGCGCGCCGCCACCCGCGCCGGCGTGCCGGTCGCCGTGCACGCGATCGGCGACCTCGCCAACCGCGAGGCGCTCGACGCCTTCGCCGCGGTGCCGGACGCGATCCGGCCGCGGATCGAGCACGCCCAGTGCCTGCATCCGGACGACATCCCGCGCTTCGCCGCGCTCGGCGTCACCGCCTCGATCCAGCCCTCGATGGCCGTCACCGACGCGCGTAGCGCCGAGCGGCTGTGGGCCGACCGGCTCGAGGGCGCGTACGCCTACCGCTCGCTGCACGCGAGCGGCGCCCGGCTGGCGCTCGGCTCCGACGCGCCGGTCGAGGAGATGGACCCGCTGCAGGGGCTGCGCGACGCCGTCCTGCGCGAGTGGCGCCCGCACGAGGCGCTCGACCTGCAGGCCGCGCTCGAGGCGCTCATCGTCGCTCCCGCGTGGCTCGAGGGCAACGAGGACCGCCGCGGCCGCCTCAGGCCCGGCATGCTCGCCGACCTCGTGATCCTCGACCGCGACCCGTTCGACGACCTCGCGGGAGCGAGCGTCGTCGACACCTGGCTCGGGGGTCGCAGTACGGTGGAGCGCATGACAACGCTTGCATCCGGAACCGAGATCGGCTCGGTCGTCGACGGGAAGCCGGTGCCGACGCGCCGGGCGGCCGCCTGACCTCCACGAACCCCGCCAACACCTCCGAGGTCGTCGCCGAGGTGCGGCTCGCCGACGCCTCGACGTTCGTCGACGCCTGCCGCGCCGCCCGCGCCGCCCAGCGCGAATGGGCGCAGGTGCCCGCCCCGGCGCGCGGGCGCGTGATCGCCAACGTCGGCCGCATCGTCGAGGCCAACAAGGAGGCGCTGTCGCGGCTCGTCACGCGCGAGGTCGGCAAGCCCTACGCCGAGTCGCTCGGCGAGGTGCAGGAGATCATCGACACCTGCGACTTCTTCGTCGGCGAAGGCAGGCGCCTGTACGGGCAGACCGTGCCCTCGGAGATGCCGGACAAGCAGCTGTTCACGTTCCGGATGCCGGTCGGCGTCGCGGCGATCGTGACCGCCGGCAACTTCCCGGTCGCGGTTCCCTCGTGGTACCTGGTCCCGGCGATCCTGTGCGGCAACGCGGTGGTGTGGAAGCCGGCCGAGTACTCGCCGGCGCTCGGCGACGCGCTAGCGAAGCTGTTCCACGCCGGCGGCGTCCCGGGTGGCGTGTTGAACGTGGTCCAGGCCGAGGGCGCGCAGACCTTCGAGGGGCTTTCGCAGGCTCTCGACGAGAGGCTGGTCGACAAGGTCGGCTTCACCGGCTCGAGCGCGGTCGGATCGAAGATCGGCGAGCTGTGCGGCCGCCATCTGCAGTCGCCGTGCCTCGAGCTCGGCGGCAAGAACCCGATGGTGGTGATGGACGACGCCGACGTCGACCTCGCGGTCGAGGGCGCGCTGTTCGGCGGCTATGGCACGGCCGGCCAGCGCTGCACCTCGCTCGGCACCGCGATCGTCCACGAGTCGGTCCACGACGAGTACGTCCGCAGGCTCGACGAGCGGCTGCGCGGAGCGCCGGTGGGCGACCCGGCGCAGGACGTCCTGTACGGGCCGATGCTGCACGAGCGCTTCGCCGAGCGGTTCGAGGACTGGCTCGGCCTGATCCGCGACCACCACACGACCTACGGCTCGACCGCGCAGGGCCGGATCACCTCGTCCAACCCGCGCGAGGGCTTCGTGGGCGACCCGGACGCGGGGATCTACTACCACCCGGTCCTGGTCGACGGGGTCACGCTCGACGACGATCTCTATGCGACGGAGACGTTCGGGCCGATCACCGGCGTGGCGACGTTCCGGACCTTCGACGAGGCGATGGAGCTCGCCAACAACCACGGCTACGGGCTCTCGTCGTCGATCTACACGCGCTCCGGCGAGCACGCGTTCCGGTTCCGCGAGCGCATCACCGCCGGCATGGTGTCGGTCAACAACTCGACGTCGGGCGCCGAGGCGCACCTGCCGTTCGGCGGCAACGGCAAGTCCGGCAACGGCTCGCGCCAGTCCGGCATCTGGGTGCTCGACCAGTTCACCCGCTGGCAGTCGATGAACTGGGACTACGCGGGCAAGCTCCAGAAGGCCCAGATGGACGTCGTGGAGGTCGACGCGCAGCTCGACTTCAGGCTCGAAGAGCGCACGTTCTAGACAGTCTGCGGGCGCACATTCCGGTAGAGCGCCGGCGCGCCAGACGCGCGAGGGGGTGAACCGCGGGGGCCGGTCGCACGCAGAAGCGGCCGTCCCCCCCGACTCCCCCGGAGGCCCCCATGAGTCGTACCCACCTGCTCCGCTGGAGCGCAGCCTTGGGCTGCGTTCTCGCCCTCTCCACCGTGGCCGCACAGGCTTCGCACCGTGGTGGTGACAAGGACTGGTCGCAGCGCCAGGCCCGGATGCTGGTCGCCACCACGAACCAGAACCAGCTCCTCACCTTCAACGCCCGCGATCCCGAGCGGATCCGCGACATCCAGACGATCTCCGGCCTGCCGGCCGGCGTGAGCCTGCGCGGCATCGACTTCCGGCCCAAGACCGGCGACCTCTATGGCGTCGGCTCGGATGGCGTCGTCTATCGCGTCAACCCCTCGACCGGCATCGCGATCGCCGAGGGTCCGGCCTTCACCCCGGCCCTGCGCGGTCAGTCGTACGGGGTCGACTTCAACCCGGTCGTGGACAAGATCCGCGTCGTGAGCGACGACCGGCAGAACCTGCGCCTGAACGTCGACGAGGGCACCGTGCTGAGCGCCGATGCGGATCTGAACCCCGGCATGCCGCAGGTCGTGGCCGCCGGCTACGAGAACTCGTCGTTCAGCTTCAGCCCGCCGGCCGCGACCACGCTGCATGTGGTCGACGCGGCGAGCGACTCGCTGTTCACGCAGAACCCGCCGAACAACGGCACGCTCACGAACCCGCGCAAGCTTCGGGTCGACGTCGGCCTCAACGCCGGCTTCGACATCGCGGGCGCCGACAACATCGGCTACCTCTCGAACGCGACCTCCGGCCGCGGCACCAGCCTGTACACGGTCGACGTCCCGACCGGCAAGACCAAGTGGCTCGGCCGCGTCGGCGGCGGCAAGCGCCTCGTGGTCACCGGCCTCGCGGCGTGGCAGGACTGAGCTCCCTCGAGAGAAACACCTCGGTGCGCGACGGGTCGCTCGGCAACGGTCGCCGGCGGCCCGTCTCGACGAATCCGGCGCGGGCGTAGAACGCCGCGGCGGCGGGGTTGTTGCTGGTCACCGACAGCTCGAGCGCGATCATGCCGCGCTCGCGCGCCCAGCCGGCCACGGCCTCGATCAGGCGGAGGCCGAGGCCGGCTCGGCGCACGCCGGGGTCGACCCACAGCTGAGCCAGCCAGGCGCGGCCCGGCGCGTGGTCCGACAGCCATCCGGAGGCCATGCCGACCCAGCGCTCGCCGTCGACCGCCACGAACGTCACCTGCTCGTCGGCGGGCTTTCGGGTCCAGGTCTCCCAGTACTCGGCGGGCCGGTCGCTCGCCTCCGCGAACGTCGTCGCGAAGGCGTACGACGCCTCCTGCAGCGCGCGCAGCCGCAGCTCTCGCAGCGGCACGGCGTCGCCCGCGCGGATCCGCCGGAGCCTCACGCGACCAGCGGAAGCCGCTCGGCGCCGGCGGCCGCGCGGATGTAGTCCAGGAACGCCGCCGCCGCGGGCGGCTGGCGGCGCTCGCGCCAGGCGAGCGTGAGCGGGCGTGCGAGCCCGATCTCGATCGCCGCCACCCGCGGCCCGTCGCCCTCGACGGTCGAGCGCGGCACGATCGACACGCCGAGCGAGCGGGCGACCAGCTCGCGGACGCTCACCAGCTCGTCGCTCTCGAACACGATCTCGGGCGTGGCGGCGGCGGCGCGCAGCGCGCCGTCGACCGTGTCGCGCAGCGCCGAGCCCCGGCGGTAGCCGATGAAGGGCACGCCGGAGAGCTCGTCGAGCGCCAGCGCGCGGTGGCCGGGCGGCGTGATCAGGAGAAGCTCCTCGCTCAGCATCCGCTCGCCGGCGAGGCCGTCGTCGAGCGCGCCGGGCTCGACCCCGGTGAAGGCGACGTCGAGCTCGTCGCGCCGCAGAGCGGCGAGGACCTCGGGCGCGCTCCCCTCGCGCACATGGACGCCGATGCCGGGGTGGGCGGCGTGGAAGGCCGCAAGCAGGCCGGGCAGGTCGATCGGCCCGGGCGGCAGCATCGTCCCGAGCGCGACGGTTCCCTCCAGCAGCCCGCGCAGTGCGGCGAGGTCGGAGCGGATCGCGTCCGCCCCCGCGACGACCTCGCGCGCCCGCTCGAACACCGCCGTGCCCGCCTCGGTCAGCTCGACGCCGGTGCTCGTGCGGCGCAGCAGCGCGAACCCGAGCTCGGCCTCGAGCTGCCCGACCGCTCGCGAGACCGCCGACTGCGCGAGATGCAGCTCCTCGGCGGCGAGCGTGAAGGTCCCGGCGTTGACCACCTGGACGAAAGCGCGCAGCTGGCGGAGCTCCATCGCCGCATCGTAGATACCCCCCATCGCGCATCGAGATTGCGGTGGGGCGCGGCCGCTCATACCGTCGGCGGGGTGACGGCGACCACCGTGAACCGATGGGCCGGCTCGTTCGCGGCCAAGGCGCCGCCGGAGAGCTTCTTCGCGATCAGCGCGGTCTTCCACTACCTCGGGCCGGCGTTCGCGGTGCTGCTGTTCGCGCGCGTCGAGGTGCTGGGCGTCGCCTGGCTGCGGATCGCCTCGGCGGCGCTGATCTTCGCCGCCTGGCGGAAGCCGTGGCGGGCGTTCGCCGCGCTCGATCGCGACGGCAAGCGTCTGCTCGTCGCCTGGGGCGCCGTCCTGGCGGTGATGAACTGCATCTTCTACAGCGCGATCGACCGGCTGCCGCTGGGCACGGTGGCGGCGATCGAGTTCCTGCCGGTGATCGTGCTGGCCGCGATCGGGACGCGCACGCCGCGCAACCTGGTCGCGCTGGCGATGGCCGTCGCCGGCGTCTACCTCTTGACCGACGTCGTGCTCGAGGGCGAGCCGCTCGGCGTCGCGCTTGCCGCCGCCAACGCGGTGATGTTCGCGCTCTACATCGTGCTCGGGGCGAAGGTCGCCGAGCGCGGAGCGGCCGCCGGGATCGACGGGCTCGCGGCGGCGATGCTGATCGCGGCCGTCTTCGTCACTCCGATCGGCGGCTGGGCGGTGGTGCCCGCGCTCACCGATCCGGTCGCGATCGCGGCCGGCATCGGCGTCGGCGTGTCGTCATCGGTGATCCCGTACGTCTGCGACCAGCTCGCGCTGGCGCGCATGCAGCGCTCCACGTACGCGCTGATGGTCTCGCTGCTGCCGGCGACCGCGACCGTGATCGGGATCGTCGTCCTGGGACAACTCCCGACCGCGGTCGAGGTCTTCGGCGTCGCGCTGGTGGTCGGCGGCGTTGCCGTCCACACCGAGCGCTGATGGTCAGTCGCTCCCCGGAAGCTCCAGATCGATCATGTCGTCAGCGTGCCGGTGGACGATCTTCCAGGCGCCGTGCTCGAAGCGGAAGATCATCGTCGAGCGGAGGACCTGCGGCCGTCGCTCCGTCTGCCCCGCGTACAGGACCTCGCTTCGCTCGATCGCGACCGTGTACGCCAGCTTGCCGCGGACGTCCTTGACCAGATACTCGAAGTCGACGTCGGCGCCGCTCGGGCGGAACGCGTTCGCCGCCAGCAGATAGCGCTGGTGGACCTCGGCGGCGCCCGACTCTCCGAGTCCGCCGAAGCCGCCGAAGATCGACTGCGGGTCCTTCTCGGCGACGATCGACAGCCACGGTCGCGGGTCGCCGTTGACGAACGCCGTGTTGGCCGCCTCGTAGCGCTGGAGGAACCGCTCGAACCCGTACGAGTGGCCGCCGCCGTTCGATCTGTCGGCGCCCGCCGTGGATCCGGCGAACGCCCCGGAGGCGGCGACGGCGGCGAGCATGAGCAACAGCGCGGCGACCGCGGAGGTGAGACGCTTCATGTGCGTCCTTTCATCGGTGGTGGATCGTGCACTCCACCGGTCTAGGACGGAGAGCCGGGCTGAGCTATTCCGGGGGTGTCAGCTTCCGGTCCGCCGCCGGTACCAGTTCGGCGACGTGTTCGGCGGCGGCACGAGCGGGTCGGGCGTGCGCGCCACCAGCACGCTCGGCTCGGGCTCGGCCACGTGGCGGGCGAGCGCCTCGCCGAAGGCGTCGTCGAGCCCGTCGACGGTCTCGGCGCGGACCCCGAACGCGGTGGCGAGCGCGGCGAAGTCGGGCGTCGCCAGGTCGACGCCGTAGCGCTCGTCGCCGTGGAGGTCCTGGTCGTAGCGGAGCATGCCGTAGCCGCCGTCGTCGACGATCACCACGGTGAGCGGGATCCGCTCCTGCGCCATGGTCGCCAGCTCGCCGCACGCGAACAGGAAGCCTCCGTCGCCGGCGATCGCCACGGCCGGGCCGGCACCCGCCAGGGCCGCGCCGAGCGCCGCCGGGAACGCGTAGCCGAGCGTCCCCCAGCCGAGCGGGATCTGCAGCCGCCGCGGCGCCGGCGGCGTGTGGAAGCCGGCCAGCCAGTAACCGGGGATGCACATGTCCGCCACCACGACGGAGTCCTCGGGCAGCGCGAAGTGGACGGCGTCGAGGAACCGCAGCGCGCGCTCGTCGAGTTGCGAGCAGGCGCGCGCGCGGACCGCGTGCAGGCGCTCGGCGAGCGAGTCGAGCTCCCCGCCGGCGGGCAGGCGGTCGACGAGCGCGGCGGTCACCTCGGCGGCGTCGCCCTCGAGCAGGACGTCGACGCGGTAGTTCTTGGCCGCGTCCTCGGCGTCGAGGTTCACCGCCACCAGCGCCGGCGGTTGCGGCATCGCGAAGTTCTGCGTCTGCACGCCGTCGAGGTCGGACCCGATCGCGAGCACGAGGTCGGCCTCGTCCCACAGCGAGCCCGCGGGCTCGACGTGCGGCGGCATCCCGACCAGGCATGGGTGCGTGGGCGGCAGCAGCCCGGCGGCGCCGTAGGTGACGATCACCGGGGCGGCCAGCCGCTCGGCCAGCCGCGTCACCGGCTCGCCCGCGTCCCGCGCTCCCGTGCCGGCCCACAGGAGCGGCCGCTCGGCAGCCGCGAGCCGGGCGACCGCATCTTCCAGCGCGTCGCCCGGCGCCGGCGCCGACCACGGCGCGTAGCCGACCGTGTCTCTCGAGGCCGGCGCACCGAGCAGGTCGGTGGCCAGCTCGAGGTAGACCGGGCGGTGCGGAGGCGTCAGCACATCGGAGAGCGCGATCGAGGCGGCCCAGTGCACGTCGCCGACGGCGAGGGCGCGGTGGACGCCCTTCACCACGGGCGCGAACATCGCGGCCTGGTCGGTCGTCTCGTGCAGCACGCCGCGATAGACGCCGGGGCGGCGCAGCGTCGAGGGTATGTCGGTCGCGATCACGAGCACCGGCGAGCGCGACGCCCATGCCTCGCCCACCGCCGCCAGGGTGTTGGCGGCGCCCGGGCCGGTCGTGGTCAGCGCCACGCCGAGCCGGCCGCTCGCCCGTGCGTACCCGTCGGCGGCGTACGCCGCGGCCTGCTCATGGCGGACTCCGACGAGCCGGATCGACGAGCCGCGCAGCGCCTCCCACAGCGCGAGGTTGTGGACTCCCGGAAGGCCGAAGCAGACCTCGACGCCGCGCTCCTCGAGCAGGTCGACGATCAGCTGCGCGCCGGTCGGCATCGCCCGATCCTTACACGCTTACGGCCCGGATGGCGGGGGGAATACCATCTGGTCGTGAGCTTCATCGGAAAGTCTCGGCGCGTGATCGCCGAGCCGGTCGCGCTTCCCGCGCGCGAAGAGCCGGCCCGCGAGCCGGCCAAGCCGCAGGAGCCGGTCGCACGACAGTGACCGAGCCGCTGTTCGCGGGCTCCCTCTACGGACTGCGGTTCTGGAGGGTGGTCGTGGACGACCGCGGCGAGTGGCTCGCCGGCCCGCACCAGAGCGCCCTGTGGCCGGCCGGCGGCGAGTGGCTCGGTGCGACGTGCCCGACCGGCCACGCGGCCCCCGCGGCCGAGTGCGACTGCGGAGTGCACGCGTACCACCCGCGGCTGTCGTCGGCCCGCCGGGTGCTCGCCCCGCGCGTCACGGTCGCCGGCGTCGTCGAGGCCCAGGGACCGGCGGAGGTGCACGAGGACGGGTTCCGCGCCGAGCGTGCGCGGCCCTACGCGCTCGCGCTCACGCCGCGCGCGAACGCGAAGCTGATCCACCGCCTCGCGAACCGCTACGACGCGGAGATCGCCGAGGTCCGCGGGCCGGCCGAGCTGTTGGCCTGGTGCACGGAGCGCGGCCTCGGGCTCGACGAGCAGGTGGTCGCAGAGTTGCTCGGGAGCGGCGACCCGGCGGCGCTTCGCAGGGCCCGCCTGCGGAGGTATCGCGGCTCCGCGCTGCGGGTCGCGCTCGCGCTCGCCGTCTCCGCCCTGCTGGTCGTCGCCGGCCTCAACGTGGTCGAAGATCCGCCCGGCGACCGGACCCTCCACGGGCGCACCGGCGAAGTTCACCGGCCCTGAGCCTGAATCCGCGCTGCGTAACCCATCGCCCAACCGGGGTAATTGTCCGTAATGGGGAAGGCGAAGCGAGTGAATCGCTCGGTGCGTGACGTCCGGGCAAAGGGGTCGGAGCTGGGGCGGACGGCTGCCAGCCGCGGCGCCGAGATGGGCCGTACCGCGGCGAACCGTGGTCGCAGCGCCGCGAGCCGCGGCGCCGAGATCGGCCGCAACATGCGCACGCTCGACGTGCCGTGGGCGCGCTGCGCGCCGGCGCGGATGGTGCGCGAGACCATCCTCCAGTTCGGCCTCGCGCCGCTGATGGATCTCTACACCCGGCCGCGCGTGCGCGGCCGCGACATGTTCAGCAGGCTGCCGCACCCGGTGATCTTCGTCGCCAACCACTCGAGCCACCTCGATACCCCGACGATCCTGCGCGCGCTGCCGCTGCGCTGGCGTCAGCGGACCGCGGTCGCCGCCGCCGCCGACTACTTCTACAAGAAGCGCGCGGTCGCGAGCATGGTGGCGCTGATCTTCAACACCGTGCCGCTCGCCCGGCACGGCGGCGGCGTCGGCAACGGCTCCACCGAGCACGTCGACCACCTGATCGACCAGCGCTGGAACCTCCTGATGTTCCCCGAGGGCACCCGCTCGCGCAACGGCCGGCTCGGCAAGATGCGCTCGGGCGCGGCCGCGATCGCGCAGCAGCACGGCATCCCGATCGTGCCGATCTTCGTCAAGGGCACGCACGAGGCGATGCCGCCCGGGCAGAGCTGGCCGAAGCGCCGGCGGTTTGTCCGCCGCCACCCGGTCGCGGTCCACTTCGGCACGCCGATCTGGCCGGGCCGCGAAGAGCCGCGCCACGACGTCATGGATCGCGTCCGCGCGTTCCTCGAGGTCGAGGCGGCGAACGGCGACGTTCCGGCCCTCCCGCCGCCGGCCGCCGTCGAGCGCGAGCCGGTCGGCCCCGCCGTTTGACCGTCTCCTCCGCGCCTCTATAGGGTCCGCTCCCGGGAGAGACCGGCCAACGAGCGGAGGGACGCCGCGGCGTTCCACCGGGGGAAGGTGCACATGAAGAAGCTCATCAACGCGCCCGATGCCGTGGTGCGCGAGGCCCTCGAGGGGATGGAGGCTGCGCACGGCGACAGGCTTCGCGTGTCGTACGACCCGGCGATGGTGGTACGGGCGGACGCGCCCGTTCAGGGCAAGGTCGGGATCATCTCCGGCGGCGGCTCCGGCCACGAGCCGATGCACGGCGGCTTCGTCGGCGCGGGCATGCTCGACGCCGCGTGCCCGGGGGAGGTGTTCACCTCGCCTACACCGGACCAGATGCTGGCGGCGACCAAGGCGGTCGACGGCGGCGCCGGTGTCCTGCACATCGTGAAGAACTACACGGGCGACGTGCTGAACTTCGAGATGGCGGCCGATCTCGCCGGGGGTGAGGACATCCAGGTCGAGGCCGTCGTGACCAACGACGACGTGGCCGTCCAGGACAGCCTGTATACGGCCGGCCGCCGCGGGGTCGGCATCACCGTGATCGCGGAGAAGATCTGCGGTGCCGCCGCCGACGAGGGGAAGTCGCTCGCCGAGGTGGCCGAGATCTGTCGTCGCGTGAACGGGCAGGGCCGCACCATGGGCATGGCGCTGACCGCCTGCATCACCCCGGGATCGGGCGAGCCGAGCTTCGACCTCCCGGACGACGAGATGGAGATCGGCATCGGCATCCACGGCGAGCCGGGCCGCTTCCGCGAGCCCCTCGGGCCCGCCAGCCAGGTCGTCGAGCGGCTCGCGACCGCCATCGTCGAGGACCTGCCCTACGAGTCGGGCGACCAGGTGCTGGCGTTCGTGAACGGCATGGGCGGCACGCCGCTGATCGAGCTCTACGTCGTCTACAACGAGCTGAACAAGTTCCTCTCCGAGCGCGGCATCACGATCGCGCGCAACCTGATCGGCGACTACATCACCTCGCTCGAGATGGCCGGGTGCTCGATCACGCTGCTCAAGCTCGACGACGAGCTGACGCGGCTGTGGGACGCGCCCGTGAACACGCCGGCGCTGCGGTGGGGAGCGTGACCTCCGAGCAGGTACGCGACTGGCTGCGCCGCTTCGCCGACACGATCGCCGAGCACCGCATGGAGCTGGTGCGGCTCGACAGCGCGATCGGCGACGGCGACCACGGCACCAACATGGACCGCGGCATGCGCAAGGCGATGGAGAAGCTCGACGGGAGCGAGCCCGGCGACATCGGCGCCGACCTCAAGGCGGCCGGGATGGCGCTGGTCTCGAGCGTCGGAGGTGCGGCAGGGCCGCTCTACGGGACGCTGTTCCTGCAGATGGGCACCGCCGCGGCGGGCAAGGACGAACTCGACCTCGACGGCTGGGCGGCAGCCGTCGAGGCCGGTGTCAAGGGCGTGCAGGCGCGGGGCAAGGCCGAGCCCGGCGACAAGACGATGGTCGACGCCCTGCTCCCCGCCCTCGACGCGCTGCGCGAGGGCGGCGAGCTCGGGGAGGCGCTGCGCCGGTCCGCCGACGCCGCCGAGGAGGGGATGAAGGCGACGATCCCGCTCGAGGCGCGCAGGGGCCGGGCCAGCTATCTCGGCCCCCGCAGCGTCGGCCACCAGGACCCGGGGGCGACGTCGAGCTACTACCTGCTGCGCTGCGCCGCCGAGACCCTGAGTTAGGAGGACGGGGCAGGGGCGATCTAAGGTTGGCTCGTGCCGGGGTCCATCCAGTCGATCGAGCGCGCCGCCGCGATCCTCCGTCTGCTGTCCGGCCGCTCGCGCCGGCTCGGCGTGGCCGAGCTGGCGGGCGAGCTCGGTCTGCCCAAGGGCACCGTCCACGGCATCCTGCGCACGCTGGTGCACGTCGGCTTCGTCGAGCAGGACGCCGAGACGGGCAAGTACCAGCTCGGCGCCGCGCTGCTGCACATGGGCAGCAGCTACCTGGACGGCAACGAGCTGCGCACGCGCGCCCTCAACTGGGCCGACGGGCTCGCCGCGCGCGCGAACGAGAGCGTGCGGATCGGGACCCTTCACGAGGGCCGGGCGCTCGTCGTCCACCACGTGTTCCGGCCCGACAACAGTCGCCAGGCGCTCGAGGTCGGCGCGCTCCTGCCCGGCCACGCGTCCGCGATCGGGAAGGTGCTGCTCGCCCACAACCCGTACGCGACCGAGGCGGTGATCGACTCCGGCCTGGAGGCGATCACGGCCGGCACCGTCACCGACCCGGAGACGCTCCGCCAGGAGCTGCACGAGGTGCACGACCGCGGCTGGGCGAGCGACGTGGAGGAGCTGGTGGCCGGCGAGGTGTCGCTCGCGGCGCCGATCCAGGACCGGCGCGGCGTGACGGTCGGCGCGATCGGCATCTCCGGGCCGATCGAGCGGCTGTGCGACGGCTCGGGGCCGCGCAGTGAACTGATCTCATACGTGCGCGAGGCGGCCCGGGCGGTCTCGCGGGACCTGGGCGCGATCCCGTGGTGAGGAGCCTGTGACGTGAGCAGCAACCGCTATATCGCCGCCATCGATCAGGGCACCGCCTCGTCGCGCTGCCTCGTGTTCGATCAGCAGGCGCGGATCGTGTCGGTCGGCCAGAAGGAGCACCGCCAGATCTTCCCGCGGCCCGGGTGGGTCGAACACGACCCGTGGGAGATCTGGCGCAACGTGCTCGAGGTCGTGCGCGAGGCGCTCGCCAAGGCGCAGCTGGCGCCCGGCGACCTCGTCGCGCTGGGGATCGCGAACCAGCGGGAGACGACCGTGGTGTGGGACCGCGCGACGGGTGCGCCGGTGCAGAACGCGATCAACTGGGGCGACATCCGCACCGACCACCTGATCCGCGAGCTGGCCTCGGGCGAGGGCCAGGACCGGTTCCGCGACCGCTGCGGACTGCCGCTCGCGACGTACTTCTCCGGCCCCAAGATCCGCTGGCTGCTCGACCACGTGCCGGGCCTGTGCGAGCGCGCCGAGGCGGGCGAGGCGCTGTTCGGGACGATGGACACCTGGCTGATCTGGAACCTCACCGGCCGCCATGTCACCGACGTCACCAACGCGGGCCGGACGATGCTGATGAACCTCGAGACGCTCGAGTGGGACGACGTGCTGCTCGACGCGATGGGCGTCCCTCGGGCGATGCTGCCCGAGATCCGCTCGTCGGCGGAGGTGTACGGCGAGGCGACGGGCCCGCTCGCCGGACTGCCGATCGCGGGCGCGCTCGGCGACCAGCACGCGGCGCTGTTCGGCCAGACCTGCTTCTCGCTCGGCGAGGCAAAGTGCACGTACGGGACCGGCAGCTTCATGCTGCTCAACACCGGCAGCCGGCCCGTCACCTCGGCCAACGGGCTGCTCACCACCGTCGGCTACAAGATCGGCGACGCGCCGCCGACGTACGCGCTCGAGGGGTCGATCGCGGTCACCGGCGCGCTCGTGCAGTGGTTCCGCGACAACCTCGGCGTGATCGGCAGCGCGCCGGAGATCGAGACTCTCGCGCGCAGCGTCGAGGACAACGGCGGCTGCTACTTCGTGCCCGCCTTCGCGGGCCTCTTCGCGCCGCACTGGCGCAGCGACGCGCGCGGGGTGATCGCGGGCCTCACCGGCTACATCACCAAGGGCCACCTGGCGCGCGCCGTGCTCGAGGCGACCGCGTGGCAGACGCGCGAGGTCGTCGAGGCCATGAACAGCGACGCCGGCGTCGACCTCTCGATGCTCAAGGTCGACGGCGGCATGACCGCCAACAACCTGCTGATGCAGTGCATCGCCGACGTGATCGACGTGCCGGTGGTGCGGCCGCTGGTCGCGGAGACCGTCTCCCTCGGCGCGGCGTACGCCGCCGGCGTGGCGGTCGGGTTCTGGCCCGACGTCGAGTCGCTGCGGGACAACTGGCACAAGGCGGGCGAGTGGTTCCCGGCGATGGACGGCGCCGCGCGTGACAAGGGTTACCGCAAGTGGCGCAAAGCAGTCCAGCGCACGTTCGACTGGGTCGACGATGACGACGAGTGACCGAGCCTTGACACTATGGCGGCGCGTTCGACATAGTCGGCGCGACACGCCCGGAACATGGGGGCAGAGAGGGTCGGGGTCCGAGAGTTGTTGTCTGACAATGTCGGACGGCGTTTGACATTGTCGTTCGCTGCGCACTAATGTCGGCCCGTCGGCTCGACGTGAGCCGCGGAGGAGAGGAGTAGAGCACGTGGACATTTTCCCTGCCGAGGTCATCGGGACGGCGCTCCTGATCTTGCTCGGCGACGGAGTCGTCGCTGCGGTGCTGCTCGCGCAATCGAAGGCGCAGAACAGCGGCTGGATCGTCATCACGTGGGGTTGGGGCATGGCCGTGATGCTTGCGGTGTTCGCGGTCGGCCAGTTCAGCGGCGCGCACCTGAACCCGGCGGTCACGCTCGGGTTCGCGGTGATCGGCGACACCGAGTGGAGCGACGTGCCGGCGTACCTGGGAGGCGAGTTCGTCGGGGCGATGATCGGCGCCTTCCTGGTGTGGGCGGCTTACAGCAACCACTGGGGGGCGACTGAGGACCCGGGGCTGAAGCTGGCGGTGTTCAGCACGGGACCGGCGATCCGCAACACGGTCGCCAACATCATCACCGAGATCATCGGGACGTTCGTCCTGGTGTTCGGCGTCCTGGCGATCTTCGCCGACGAGGCGACCGCGGCGACGGGCCTCGGCGGCCTGCTCGTGGGCCTGCTGGTGCTCGCGATCGGGTTGTCGCTGGGCGGCCCAACGGGCTACGCGATCAACCCGGCCCGCGACCTCGGACCGCGGATCATGCACGCGATCCTGCCCATCCCGGGCAAGGGCCCGTCGGACTGGGGCTACGCGTGGATCCCGGTGGTCGGTCCGATCATCGGCGGCATCATCGGCGCCGTGGCATTCAACGCCTTCTATCCGGGCTGAGCAAGGAGGAGAACAACCTATGGCCAAGTACGCGGCGGCGCTCGACCAGGGCACCACGAGCTCACGCTGCATGATCTTCGACCACGGCGGCAAGGTCGTCGCCGTGGCGCAGAAGGAGCACGAGCAGATCTATCCGAAGCCGGGTTGGGTCGAGCACGATCCGATGGAGATCTGGCAGCGCTGCCAGGAGGTCATGCAGGAGGCGCTCGATTCCGCGGGCGCGAGCGCCGACGACATTGCGGGGCTCGGGATCACCAACCAGCGTGAGACGACGGTGGTGTGGGATCGCAACACCGGCGAGCCGGTGATGAACGCGATCGTGTGGCAGGACACGCGCACCGACAAGCTGGTGGACGAGTTCTCGCGCGACGGCGGGCAGGACCGGTTCCGCGAGCAGGTCGGGTTGCCGCTGGCGACCTACTTCTCCGGTCCGAAGGTGCGCTGGGTCCTCGACAACGTCGACGGCGCGGCGGATCGTGCGGAGTCCGGTGACCTGCTGTTCGGCAACATCGACACGTGGTGCATCTGGAACCTGACGGGCGGGACCGACGGCGGGATCCACATCACCGACGTGTCGAACGCCAGCCGCACGATGCTGATGGATCTCGCGTCGCTGTCGTGGGACGAGGGGATCGCCTCGACCATGGGCGTGCCGACGTCGATGCTGCCGGAGATCCGGCCGTCCAGCGCTCCCTATGGGGAGGTCCGCTCGGGCGGCGGGTTCCAGGGCGTGCAGATCGCCGGCGACCTCGGCGACCAGCAGGCGGCGACGTTCGGGCAGACGTGCTTCGGGGTCGGCGAGGCGAAGAACACGTACGGCACCGGCAACTTCCTGCTGCTCAACACCGGCACCGAGCCGGTGCAGTCGAAGTCGGGGCTGATCACCACGGCCGGCTACAAGATCGGCGACCAGGACTGCGTGTACTGCCTGGAGGGGTCGATCGCGATCACCGGGGCGCTGGTGCAGTGGCTGCGCGACAACCTGAAGATGATCTCGGCCGCGCCGGAGGTCGAGGACCTCGCGAAGTCGGTCGACGACAACGGCGGCTGCTACATCGTGCCGGCGTTCTCGGGCCTGTTCGCGCCGTACTGGAAGTCCAACGCCCGCGGGGTCGTGGCCGGTCTCACGCGCTACGTCAACGCCGGTCACATCGCGCGCGCGACGCTGGAGGCGACCGCCTACCAGAGCCGCGAGGTGGTCGAGGCGATGGACGAGGACTCGGGCGTCAAGCTGGAGTCGCTGAAGGTCGACGGCGGCATGGTCCAGAACGACCTGCTCATGCAGTTCCAGGCCGACCTGCTCGGGGTGCCGGTGATCCGCCCGCAGGTGGCGGAGACGACGTCGCTGGGCGCCGGGTACGCGGCCGGTCTCGCCACCGGCTTCTGGAACGAGGTCGAGGACCTGCGCGAGAACTGGGTCGAGGACAAGCGCTGGGAGCCGAGCATGGACGAGAGCCAGCGCGACGAGTACTACCAGTACTGGAAGAAGGCCGTCACCCGCACGTTCGACTGGTTCGAGGCAGACCAGTCCTAGCCTGAATCCACCGATCCCCGCGGCGCCTCGCCGCCGTGGCCGTTCGCCAGAGACGATCGTCCGCGATCCCATGTGGCCCACCACACCGGATGCGCGGCCGATCGTCTCTGACTCGGCCCACGGCGTCGAGGCATCCACGGGTCATCGGTGGATCCAGACTGACGGAAATCGCGGCGCGACCTGCCGGAGTCCGGCGGGTCGCGCCGAGCCGGTAGGCTCGCGAACATGGCCGGCCTGGCTACCGATGTACTGGTGATCGGCGGGGGCGCCACCGGCGCCGGCGTGGCGTGGGATGCCGCGCTTCGCGGCTTCGACGTCGTGCTGGTCGACCGCGCCGATCTCGCCGAGGGCACCAGCGGCCGCTTCCACGGCCTCCTGCACTCCGGCGGCCGCTACGTGGTCAAGGACCCGGTCGCGGCCGAGGAGTGCGTGGCCGAGAACGCGATCCTGCGGCGGGTGCTCCCGGACTGCATCGAGGACACCGGCGGGCTGTTCGTCACGACGCCCGACGACGATCCCGCGTACGGCGACGAGTTCCTCGAGGGCTGTCGCAGGGCGGCGCTGCCGGCGGAGGAGATCGACGTCGCCGAGGCGCTGCGGAGCGAGCCTCGCCTGAACCCGCGGCTCAAGCGCGCCTTCACCGTCCCGGACGCGTCGATCGACGCCTGGAAGACGGTCTGGGCGCTCGCCCGCGGCGCCGCCGCGCACGGCGCCCGCATCCTCACCTACCACCGCGTGATCGACCTGCACCGCAACGGGGACGGGATCACCGGCGCGCGGCTGCGCAACGAGCTCACCGGCGAGGAGCTCGACATCGAGGCCGGCTTCACGCTCAACGCGTCCGGCGCCTGGGCCGCCCAGATCGTGAAGATGGCCGGCATCGAGGGCGTCGGCGTGATCCCCGGCAAGGGGATCATGATCGCGATGAACCACCGGCTCGTGAACACGGTGATCAACCGCTGCACGATGCCGGCGGACGGCGACATCCTGGTCCCGATCCGGACCGTGAGCGTGATCGGGACCACCGACGAGCGCGCCGCCGACCCCGACGAGATCCCGCCGACCCAGGAGGAGGTCGACGCGATGCTCGACGACGGCGAGCGGCTCGTGCCCGGCTTCCGCGAGGCGCGCGCGATGCGCGTGTGGGCGGGCGTTCGACCGCTGTTCCAGGACGAGAAGGCGAGCGGCGAGGAGGCGATCGACACGCGCGACGTCAGCCGCACACACGCCGTCGTCGATCACGTCGCGCGCGACGGCGTGGGCGGGTTCCTGACCATGTCGGGCGGCAAGCTCACGACGTTGCGGCTGATGGCGCAGGACCTCGTCGACGCGATGGGCCGGCAGCTCGGCGACGAGCGCCCGTGCCGCACGGCGACCGAGATCCCGCCGGACAACGAGGACGGCGAGTACTACAGCATCGGGTCGCGGCTGCGCCGCCGCGAGGCGACGCTGCAGGACGAGCAGCTGATCTGCGAGTGCGAGCTGGTCGGCCGCGGGCGGCTGGAGGAGACGATGCGCCGCAGCGGCACCGTCAACCTCGACGACATCCGCCGCAGCCTGCGACTGGGGATGGGCCCGTGCCAGGGCGGCTTCTGCATCTACCGCGCGACCGGGATCCTGCACGGCGTCGGCCGGCTCGACGGCGAGCAGGCCTCGGAGTCGCTGCGGCGGTTCCTGCAGGAGCGGTGGAAGGGCGTGTGGCCGATCCTGTACGGCGACCAGCTGCGTCAGGCGCGGCTCGACGACTGGATCTTCCAGGGGCTGCTCGACGTGGAGCACGTGCCGTGAACGACGCGGTCGTGATCGGCGTCGGCCTCGCCGGCCTGACCGCCGCCGTGCGGATGGCGGAGGGCGGCGCGCGCGTGCTCGTGCTCGCCAAGGGCGTCGGCGCCACCCATCTCGGCCCGTGCACGATCGACGTGCTCGGCTACGCGCCGGAGCGGGTCGAGCGCCCGGGCGAGGCGCTTGCCGGGTTGGGCGAGGATCACCCGTACGCGGCGGTCGGACGCGACGGCGTGGCGGCGGCGATCGAGTGGTTCAAGGAGCGGCTCCCGTACGTGGGCGGCCT
Source organism: uncultured Solirubrobacteraceae bacterium (assembly GCA_963849695.1). GTDB lineage: Bacteria > Actinomycetota > Thermoleophilia > Solirubrobacterales > Solirubrobacteraceae > DASSUW01. The sequence continues at coordinate 7,687 of CAWKIT010000014.1, read as the reverse complement.
GGACGAGAACCTGCTGCTGCCGACCGCGGTGGGGGCGCTGAAGCCGTCCGCCGTGGTGCCCGAGTCGATGGCGGCGGGCGATCTCCGCGACGGCGGCGCCGTGTGCGTGGTGGGCTTCCGGGCGCTGAAGGACTTCCACGCTCCGCTGCTGGCCGACAACCTCTCGCGCGCCGGGATGCCGGCGCGGTCGGTGGAGCTCGACCTGGTGCCGGAGCGGCGCGCGGACGTGAACTCGCTCGGGTTCGCGCGCGGGTTCGACGATCCGGCGTTCCGGGCGGAGGTCGCGGGGCAGCTGAGCGGCCGGTTCGGCGCCGAGGAGCGGGTGGCGTTCCCGGCCGTGCTCGGCATCGCCGGCGCGGCGTGGCCTGAGCTGCAGGACCGGCTCGCCCGCCCCGTGTTCGAGGTGCCGACGCTGCCGCCGTCGGTGCCGGGGATGCGGGTGTTCGCCGTGCTGCGCGAGCGGCTGCGGCGGGCCGGCGGGCGGGTGATCCTGAACGCGACGGTCACCGGGGCCGAGCGCGACGGCGCGCGCGTGACCGCGGTGCGGGCGAACGTGGGGCTGCGCGACGTCACGCACGGCGCGGACTGGGTGGTGCTCGCGACCGGCGGCTTCTCCGCCGGCGGCATCGAGCTCGACTCGCGCTGGCGGGCGCGTGAGACCGCGCTCGGACTGCCGGTTGCCGGGGTGCCGGAGGGCGAGCGCTTCCTGCCCGAGTACTTCGGCGAGCATCCGATCGCGCGCGCGGGCGTGGCGGTCGACCGCGAGCTGCGCCCGGAGGGGCTCGAGAACGTGCTCGTCGCCGGCGCGACGCTGGCCGGTGCGGTGCCGTGGAAGGAGAAGTCGGGCGACGGCATCAGCCTGTCGACCGGCCACCGCGCGGCGGAGCTGGTGCTGGGCGCGATGCGGCGCGAGCCGGCGAAATCGGCTGGCGCCGATTCCGTTGCGAGTTCGCTTCGCGAACATCGCGGCGAGGTTGCCCTATGAGTGCGGACGTGCTCGGCGATCTCATGCGCGGGTCGCTCGACCACTGCGTCAAGTGCACGATCTGCGAGACGTTCTGCCCGGTCTCCAACGTCACGCCGCTGTTCCCGGGGCCGAAGTACGTCGGGCCGCAGGCGGAGCGCTTCCGGGTCCGCGACGAGGAGTCGCAGGACGCGTCGCTCGACTACTGCTCGGGCTGCGGCATCTGCACCCAGGTGTGCCCACAGGGCGTGCACATCGCCGAGATCAACACTCAGGCGCGCGCCAAGCTGCGCGAGCGGACGGGGTTCAAGCTGCGCGACCGGCTGCTGGCGCGCCCGGACGTGATCGGGCGGCTGTCGACGCCGGCGGCGCCGGTCGTGAACGTGACTTTGCGGAGCGGCCCGCTGCGTGCCGCGGGGGAGCGGCTGGTGGGGCTCGACCGCCGGGCCGCCCTGCCGGCGTATCCGGGCCGGACGTTCCAGAGCTGGGCGCGGAAGCATCAGTCGCCGCCGGCGGAGCGGCGGGTCGCGTACTTCCACGGCTGCGGCGCGAACTGGTCGGAGCCGCGCACCGGGGAGATGACCGTCGAGCTGCTCGAGCATCTCGGCTGCCAGGTCGAGGTGCCGCGCGGCCAGGCCTGCTGCGGGCTGCCGGCCCAGTCGAACGGCATGTTCGACCTCGCCCGCCGCTACGTGCGCCGGATGGCGCGGCGGCTCGCGCCGGCGGCGCGGGCGGGCATCGACATCGTCGGTACGTCGACGAGCTGCACGCTGATGCTCAAGCGCGAGGCGCGCGAGATCCTCGGCCTCGAGGACGACGCCGACCTGCGCGTCGTCAGCGATCGCGTCTACGACATCTGCGAGTACCTCGCGATGCTGCTCGAGCGCGGCGAGCTGCGGACCGACTTCGGGCCGCTGCCGATGACCGTCACCTACCACGCGCCGTGCCAGCAGCAGGGCCACGGGATCGGCAAGCCGGCGCTCGACCTCATGGGGCTCGTGCCCGAGCTGCGGGTGATCGAGAACGACGCCACCTGCTGCGGCGTGGCGGGCACCTACGGCTTGAAGGCCGAGAAGTACGAGATCGCGATGGACGTCGGCGCGGGGCTGTTCCGGCAGATCGAGGAGGCGCGGCCCGAGCTCGCGGTGTGCGACTCCGAGACGTGCCGGTGGCACATCGAGAAGGCCACCGGCGTGCGGACCGTGCACCCGGTCGAGATCCTGCATCGCGCCGCCGGCCTCTGAGCGTGGTCGGCCTCGTCATCGTCTCGCACAGCGCGACGCTGGCTTCGGGCGTGATCGAGCTGGCGCGGCAGATGGGCGGCGACGAGGTGGCGATCGAGCCGGCCGGCGGGATGGCCGATCCGCCGGGCGAGATCGGCACCGACATGGAGCTCGTGCTGAAGGCGATCCAGGCCGCGGCGAGCCCCGACGGCGTGCTCGTGCTGATGGACCTCGGGAGCGCGGTGATGAGCGCGGAGATGGCGGCCGAGATGGTCGACGACGTGCGCGTGCTGCTGTGCGAGGCGCCGATCGTGGAGGGGGCGGTGGCGGCCGCCGCCCGCGCGCGGACCGGCGCCTCGCTCGAGGAGGTGGCCGGCGAGGCGCGCGCCGCGCTGGGCATGAAGGCGGCGCAGCTCGGGGTCGACGGGCCTTCTGAGGCAGCCGACGCACCGGAGGTGGACGGCGGCCTCGAGCTACGGCTCGAGGTGCCCAACCGCCTCGGCCTGCACGCCCGCCCGGCGGCGCGCTTCGTCGAGACCGCGAGCCGGTTCGACGCGGCCGTCACGGTGGCCGACGAGACCACCGGCCGCGGCCCGGCCGACGCCCGCAGCCTCAGCGCCCTGATCACGCTCGCGGTCCGGCAGGGCGACACGATCCTGCTGCGAGCGAGCGGCGCCCAGGCCTCCGAGGCGCTCGCCGCCCTGCGCGAGCTCGCGGACGCCGGCTTCGGCGACGACGACGGCGCCCCCGCTCCGGCCGAGCCTCCCGCGCCGCCGCCAACGCCCGAGTCGCCACCCGTCACCGCCGGCACCGTCCTCCGGGGCATCCCCGCCTCCGCCGGAATCGTCATCGCGCCCGCCCGCAAACCCTCAATCGGGTCTGACCCCGCGTTGGGTCTGACCCCGATTCGGGCCGAGGCGGCGTCAGATCCGCTCTGGAGCGCGGATCTCGAGCGTAGCTCTGACCCCTCCGCGGGATCGGCGGGCGGAACGGGGTCAGACCCCGCGGAGGAGTGGGCCCGGCTGGAGCGGGCTCGGGCCGCCGCGCGGGGCGATGTCGAGGCGGCGCGGGACCGGATCGCCGAGCAGGCCGGGGCGGAGGAAGCGGCGATCTTCGACGCGCACCTGCTGCTGCTCGACGACTCGGCGCTGCTCGATCCCGCGCGTCAGGCGATCGAGGGCGGCGCGAGCGCGACCGCGGCGTGGGGGGAGGCGGCGCAGGCGACGGCGGAGGCCTATCGCGGCCTCGACGACCCGTACCTGCGCGAGCGGGCCGACGACGTCGAGGATGTCGGGGGCCGGGTGCTGCGGCACCTCACCGGCGCACCCGCGCCCGGCGGCATCGAGGCGCCCGGCGTGCTCGTGGTGCGGGACCTCACGCCGGGCGACGCGGCGGCGCTCGACCGCGAGCGTGTCCAGGGCATCGCCGTGGGGCGCGGCGGCGCGACCTCACACGCCGCGATCCTCGCCCGCGCGCTCGGGATCCCCGCCGTGGTCGGGCTCGGTGACCGGCTCGGCGAGGTGGCCGACGGCACGCTGCTGGTGCTCGACGGCGACGCCGGCACCGTCGAGGTCGACCCGCCGGCGGACACGCTGGCCGAGCGCGAGCAGGCGCGCGAGGCCGCCGAGCGCCGCCGCGCGCGGGCCCGGGAGCGCGCGACCGAGCCGGCGAGCATGCGCGACGGCGAGACGATCGAGGTCGCCGCCAACGTCGGCTCGGTCGCCGACGCCGTCTCCGCGGTCGAGCTCGGCGCCGACGGCGTCGGCCTGCTCCGGACCGAGTTCCTGTTCCTCGACCGCGACGAGGCGCCCTCCGAGGAGGAGCAGGTCGCGGTCTACGGCGAGATCGCCGCCGCGCTCGAGGGGCGCCCAGTGATCGTCCGCACGCTCGACGCCGGCGCCGACAAGCCGCTGCGCTTCCTGCCCCAGGCCCCGGAGGACAACCCGTTCCTGGGCGTGCGCGGCATCCGGCTCGGCCTCGCGCACCCCGAGCTGCTGAGGACTCAGCTGAGCGCGATCGCCACCGTCGCCGCCCGCCACCCGCTCAAGGTCATGTTCCCGATGGTCGCCACGCTCGACGAGTACCGGCAGGCGCGCGCGATGATCGACGCGGACGTCGAGGTCGGCGTGATGCTCGAGGTGCCCGCCATGGCGCTGCAGGCCGACGCCTTCGCCCGCGAGGTCGACTTCTTCTCGGTCGGGACCAATGACCTCACGCAGTACACGATGGCCGCCGAGCGCGGCAACGAGGCGCTGGCGGGCCTGCTCGCCGGGCTCCAGGCCCCGGTGCTCATGCTCATCGCCGCCGCCGTCGAGGCCGCCCGCACCCACGGTCGCTGGGTCGGCGTGTGCGGCGAGCTGGCGGGAGAGCCGGAGGCCGCCGTCGTGCTCGCCGGTCTCGGCGTCCGCGAGCTGAGCATGGCGGCCGGGCGGATCCCGGAGGTCAAGCAGGCGCTGCGAGCCGTGACGGCGGCCGGCGCACGCCGCGCCGCCGAGCAGGCGCTCGGCCGCTGAGCGATGGTCGGGCGCCGCGGCGGGGTCCACTGGGCGCCCCCGCCGCGGTGCCGGACGCGCGCGGCTTCAGTGACGGCCGCCGCCGCGGCGCTCCATGACCTTCGCCGCCCAGAGTAGGGCGATGAGCGCCTGCGTCGGGCGAAGTACGGCGTCGCGCGCGGCGGTGTCGCGCCTGATGCCCAGGTACGCCCAGCCGACGAGCTGCTTGAGGTTGACGATCGCTCCGAACTCGTCGCCCGCGACGCCTCGCCGTTCGGCGCGATCGAGGCGGTCGAGCATCCTGGTCGCGATGCGCTCCTCGATCTGGTCGCTGGCGCGGCGGTCGTTGATGATCTCGCGGATGTCCGAGTACCACGCGGGGTCGCGGGTGAACGACCGCGGGATGTAGCCGGCCTCGACGTTCGCGAGGGTCACCCTCACGAACTCGTCGACGTATGACCGCACCGTCGGGTAGAGCGCCGCGAGCTGCGCGTCGGTCAGGGGCTCCGAGCTTCCGTCGAGGAAGCAGAAGCCGGGACCGGTGTTCACGCCGGTGTTGATGCGCAGCGGCACCTCGTGCTGGGCGAGGCGGATCCCGCCCAGGGCCAGACCGAGGCTGTCGCGCGCGACGACCGGGGGCGTGATGCTCGTCAAGGAGATCAGCGGCGCCGTCGGCGGACTGATGCCGTACGCCACCCACCGCACGGTGTGGTCGTAGATCGCGTTCTGCACCATGTGCTGCGGGACCCGGGAAAGCGGGGGCAGATCACATGCATGCGGCTGACCGGGATACCCGCCGGGGTAGGTGCCGATGTCGCGCTTGCGCAGCGGGCCGTAGTCGGTGATCAGCTTCCAATCCCCGTGCGAAGCGCCCGCGACCTCCCAGGTCCGCAGGGCCGAAGAGTCGGGCTGTCGCACCGCGCCCCCGAGAAGGGCGTTGGCGACATCGCCCTCGGAGTTGAGGCGGAACACCGGGCGCGCGAGGTCCGTCCGCAGCGCTCCGCCGATGCCGTGCAGGACCACCGCGTCGAGGATGTTCGACAGCGGCAGGATCGAATTGACATAGCTGCGCAACAGAGCGCCGGACTGGGAGTGCCCGGTCGCGATCACGTACTGCGGCGTCGGCAGGGAGCCGAGCGGATCGAGCCCGGCGGGGCTGCGAATCGCCTTCACCGCCTGGGAGAAGATGTCGTACGACAGCGAGTTGTCGGTGATGGTGCCGCCGGCGGTCACGTCGAGCGTGCCGTACCGCGACGGGCTCCACGCCCTGAGGCCGGTCGCGGAGTGGACACCGACCGGCTGCGCGGAGACGCCGACCCAGACATACCCCTCCCGCAGCAGGTGCTCGTGCGTCTGGAACCAGTCGACCTCCTGGTCCCACTGGTTGCTGACGTTGTACCACTCCGCGAGAACGACGCCGTTGAAACGCCTGGCAGAGACCGGGCGGCGTACCACGATGCGAGTCCTGTAGGCATGGCCGGTGCTGAGGACCGTGCCGGTCGAGGTCCCACTGGCCGAATACCGCGTGGCGGCGCCGGAGATGAAGAACTCCTGCTCGACGTAGCCCGCGGACGCAAGCTTCACGTCGGTCGCGAGGAACGGGTAGCCGTGAGCAGGGTCGCCCACCGGCGAGGTCCTCGCGATGGGCCCGGAAACGGTCGGGGCGGGAACGCTCGCCCCGGTGGCGGTCGACGGGCGTGCCCGTTCGCCGTGCGCGCCGGAACCGGCGGCACCCGCAGGCGCGGCGAGGCCGGCGGAAGCGGTGAGCGCTACGAGCAGCGCGAGGGTACGGACACCGCTGCGCGGGCGCAGGGCGAACAGGCGTGCGGACAAGTCATCACCTCACAAGGGACATGGGCGCGGAGCGGGCGGCGACGCGACCGGCCGCGCCTCAAGGAGACGGTCACGAGCGGAGGAGGCCCGAAAGAGCCCTCAGACCCCCAGACCGGGGAGGTTACACGTGTAACCCCTCGGGCGTCAAGGGATCACGTCGTCTCACCTTGGATCACCCGAGGCAACGAGACGACCGACCGACCCTCGCCGCCCTCGACCATCGCGTGCAGCACGGCGGCGAGCTCGGCCCACAGGCTGTCGTCGCTCATGCGGATCGTGGTCAACCGTGGCCGGACGAGCCGGGCTTCCGGGCTGTCATCGCAGCCGATGACGGCCACGCGGTCCGGAACGGCAACACCCGCCTGGGCGAGCGCGGCGATCGCCGCCAGGGCGTGCTCGTCGTTGAACGCGTAGACGGCGCTGGGGCCGTCCGCGCGCCGGACCGCCGGCACGACGACGGACGTGGCCGCGTCCGCGTCGGCCGGGAGCCGCTCCACGTCGAGCCGCACACCGCGAGCGGCCGCCGCGCTGACCACCGCCGACAACATCATGTCCTTCCGCACCGTCATCCGGGAGGTCGCGCTCGGGCACGGCATCTGGGCGTCCTTCATGCCGAAGCCCTACACCAGACGCACCCTGGGCTCCGGCATGCACACGCACGTCTCGCTCTTCGAGGGCGACCGCAACGCGTTCTTCGAGGCCGGTGCGGAATACCAGCTGTCCAAGACCGGCCGGCAGTTCATCGCCGGCATCCTGCGCCACGCCAGCGAGATCAGCGTCGTCACCAACCAGTGGGTGAACTCCTACAAGCGGCTGCTCGGCGGGGCGAGGCGCCCTCGTACGATCTGCTGGGGCCACAACAACCGCTCGGCCATGGTGCGCGTCCCGATGTACAAGCCGAACAAGGGCCAGTCGACCCGCATCGAGCTGCGCACCATCGACGCCGCGTGCAACCCCTACCTCGCCTTCGCCGTGATCGCTCGCCGCCGGCATGAAGGGCATCGAGGAGGGCTACGAGCTGCCGCGCGAGGCCGAGGACGACGTCTGGTCGCTGACCGAGCGCGAGCGCAAGTCGCTCGGCATCTCGCCGCTGCCGAAGAGCCTGGCAGACGCCATCGGGATCGCCGAGGACTCCGAGCTGCTGGCCGAGACGCTGGGCGAGCACGTCTTCGACT
>CAWKIT010000013.1:0-24382 GCA_963849695.1 uncultured Solirubrobacteraceae bacterium | reverse complement strand
TCCGCAGCAGTCTCTGCGGGTTATATGCGAGCTCGCCGGAGGTGGGCTAGCCTCTGCTTCGGGCCGGCGCGAACGCGAGAGCACGAACGTGGCACGTGGACGTGAGCTTGAGGGCTAAACCGACCCTTCACGCGGGTAGTCGTCGGTGTTAGGTAAACCTTCCCTTCAAACATGAGCCAGACCGCAAAGCGCATGAGAGACGCGGAGCGGTACCAAGCGGTGACCGCAGCTCGTGAACGTTTTCTCGCCGGCGACGACCGCGTTCGTGGCGTTCGCCCCGAGATCGCCACGTCCTGGTACCGCTGCCGCGAGCAGTACCACGTGGACCCGAGCCTCAGCGTTGCGCCGCCCGCTTCCGACCAGAGCGGCGAGTCGTCCGCCGAGCACACACTCGAGCACGAGATCGTGTTCGCCCAGCTCGGCGGCGCCGCAGCGTCGATCGCGAGCGAGGTCGAGAGCCTCGGCGGCGTCATCACGGTGACCGACAGTGCCGGTCGGATCCTTACCGTCCAGGGCGACAAGGAGACGCTGTTCCGCGCGCGGGACAGCAACATGGCGCCGTGGTCGTGCTGGTCGGAGTGGGCGACGGGCACCAACGGGATGGGCACGGCGCTCGAGGCGCCCGGACCTGTGCTGATCAACGGGCCCGAGCACTGGTGCTCAGGGTTTCACGAGTGGGTCTGTGCCGGCGTGGCGGTTCGCGACGCCGTGACCAAGGATCCCGTTGCCGTCCTCGACGTCTCGGCCTGGCGCGCCCACCTCCCGCCGCAGGCCGCCGAGTGGCTGTCCAAGGCCGTCGGCGGCGCCCGCGCGGTACTCCGTCGGCGCGCGCACGACAGCGGCGCCGAACTGGCGGCGGCGTTCGCCCAGACGCGAGCGCGCTCCGGACAGGCGCTCGCCGCCCTGGACGCGAGCGGCAAGGTCGTCATCGCCGACGAGGAGGCAAGCCTCGTCCTCGGCGTCCCCGCGCGCGTGCCGGCTCTCGACCCCGCGGGCCGCTGGCAGCCGGGCCTGGACCTCAAGCACCTCGCACGGCATGCCGTCAAGCAGGCTCGCCTCGACCGCGAGTGGGTCGGCTCGACGCACATCGCGACCGAGCTCAACAGCGAGCCCTGCCGGCTCACCCTGCACCCGGTCTTCCTCGCCGACCAGCCGATCGGGACGCTCGCGATCTTCGGAACCGAGCGCGGTGACACGGTCGAGGGCGAGCGGCCCGAGCCCGGGCTGAGCCCTCCGCCGCGCATCGTGGGCGTGAGCGGCGACCGGATGGTCCTGCTGCACCGGCCCGAGGTCCGGTTCGCGGAGGCGGACGGCAATGATGTCTGGCTCGTCACCGACGAGGGCCGCCTCCAAGCCGCGGTCCGTGGGATCGACAAGCTCGAGGAGGAGCTCGCCGGAGGCGACTTCCTGCGCGTCCATCGGCGATTCCTGGTCAACCTGACCTGCGTCCGCGCCGTCGACCGCGGCTCAAGGGGCGAGCTCTCGCTGATCGTGGCGGGCTCGGAGAGCCTGCCGGTGCCCGTATCACGCCGCAACGTGCCTGCCGTGCGGCGCGCGCTGGGCCTCTGACCTAATAGGGAACCCGGGGCCGCTTCATCGTGCGATAGACGAACCGGTCGGTCTGCGCCGGCTCTCGCGCCGCGACGACACGGTCGTGATGGGGGGAGAACCGGCAGACTGGATCTGTGGCCGCCGCGTCACCCGCGAGCCGCAGCGCCTGGCACCGGCAGCCGCCCCAGTCCACCTCCTGCCGCCCGAGCGGACACGTCCGGCACGGCTCCTGCATCCAGTCAGTTCCGCGAAAGCGCGCGAACGCGTCGGACTCGTTCCAGATCCACTCCAGCGGATGGTCGCGGACGTTGGCGAACTCGAGCCCCGGGATCGTCGAGGCGGCCTGGCAGGGCATGACGTCGCCGTTCGGGGCCACCACCATCGCGGTCCTGCCCCAGCCGCCCATGCACGGCTTCGGCAGCTCCTCAAAGAAGTCGGGGAGCACCCACAGGACGTCGACCTTGGGGCCGACCCGCGCCCGGAACCGCTGGACCGCCTCCTCCGCGCGCCGGAGCTGCTCCCACGAGGGCATGAGGGCGTCCTGGTTCGCGACCGCCCAGCCGTAGTACTGCGTGTTGGCGAGCTCGAGCCGCTGCGCGCCGAGATCGAGCGTGAGATCGAGCAGCTCCTGGATGCGATCGAGGTTCTGCCGGTGCAGGACGCAGTTGATCGTCAGCGGGAAGTCGAGCTCCTTGGCGTTCCGCGCGGCCGCGATCTTCTTCTCGAACGAGCGGTTGCCCGCGATGCGGTCGTTGTCCTCCGGGTCCGGGCTCTGGATCGAGATCTGCACGTGGTCGAGCCCAGCCGCCTTGAGCGCCTCGCCCGGTCGCGCGTGAACAGCGTCCCGGCCGTGATGAGCGACGAGTAGAGCCCCGCGTCGCGCGCGCCGGCGCAGAGCTCGACGAGATCGCGGCGCAGCATCGGCTCGCCGCCCGTGAGCGCCAGCTGGAGCACCCCGAGCCGCCGCGCCTCGCCGAAGGCCCGGATCCAGTGCTCGGTCTCGAGGTCCCGCCGGTACCGCTCGCCGCCGATGTCGAGCGGGTTCGAGCAGTACGGGCAGTGCAGCGGGCACTGGTAGGAGAGCTCGGCGATCAGCGTGGCCGGCCTAGGCTCCATCGACCACGAGTCCTCTCTGGGTCATGGCGTCGACCAGCTCCAGGACGTCGGCGCGGAGGTCGGCGCCCTCGTAGCGCGCGGAGAGGGCGCCGACGATGTCGTCGACCGAGCGCTCGCCGTCGCACAGCTCGAGCACCTCCGCCGCGGTGGGGTTGAGCCGTACGGCACCCTCGGGGATCAGCAGCAGGTGCTCCTCACGCACCTCGTCGTACCGCAGTCGCGCGCCGGTCACGAGCCGGGGACGCGTCATGCGAGCGGCCCCCGCGGCTGCGTGTCGCCGCGCTCGATCGCGTCCAGCTGCACCCACAGCATCTCGGTCTTGAAGCGCAGCGCCGCGACGGCGGCGTCCTGCTGCTCGCGCGTCGTGCAGCGCTCCACGGTCAGATCGAGCGCGTACTGCGCGTCACGCGGGGCCTGCACGAGCCGGGCGCGGAAGTACTCGAGCCCTGCGGGGTCGATCCACGGGTAGTGGCGCTCGAGCGCCTCGAGCCGCACGCGGATCGCGGACGGCCCGAAGAGCTCCGTGAGCGACGACGCGACCGCCTCGACCCACGGCTTCCGGCGCGCGAAGTTCACGTAGGCGTCGACCGCGTAGCGCACAGCGGGCAGGACGCGCCGCTCCGAGGTCAGCTCTTCGCGCAGGACGCCGAGCGCCTCCCCGAGCCGCAGCCAGGACTCGATGCCTCCCGGTTCGCCCGCCGTGCCGTCGTGGTCGAGGATGCGCTGGACCCACTCGCGCCGGACTTCGACCTCCGGGCAGTTCGCCAGGATCGCCGCGTCCTTGAGCGGGATGCACCGCTGGTAGTAGAAGCGGTTCGCGACCCAGCGTTGGAGCTCGTCGCGCGTGAGCTCTCCGGCGTCCATGCGCCGGTGGAACGGGTGCAGGTTGTGGTACCGCGCGCCTTGGGCGCGCAGGCGGGCGATGAACTCCTCCTCGGGCGAAGCCTCGCGCTCGCCCGGCGTACTCGGCGCGTAGTCCGTCACAGCTCGACCTCGAGGCCATCGTAGGCGACTTCGACGCCCGCCCGGACGACCTCCTCGCGCTCGGGAGAGTCCTCGAGCAGGATCGGATTCGTGTTGTTGATGTGGATGAGCACCGTGCGTGGTCGCTCCAGCCCGGCCAGCACCTCGAGGGTCCCGCCGGGGCCCGAGAGCGGCACGTGCCCCATGTCCGCAGCCGTGCGGTCCGAGATGCCCAATCGAGCGAGCTCGTCGTGGCGCCAGAACGTCCCGTCGACGAGCACGAGATCGCTTGCCGCGAAGCGGGCCACGACGCCGTCGTCCAATCTGGCGAGCCCGGGGACGTAGGTGGCCACGCCGCCGGTCGCGCGGTCGCGGAAGACGAAGCCGGCCGCCTCGAGCTCCCCGTCGAGATACCGCGGCGCGTCGCCGCCCGCCGCGAACGACTCGACCTCGAGGCTCGAGCCGTCGAGCGGCAGTGTCCGCCCCGGCTCGAGCGGCTGCCACTCGGCTCCGCAATAGCGCTGCAGCATCGGCAGGACCGGATACCCGTCCGTGAGCGCCCGCTCGACGCCCGTATCGCCGTAGACGCGCAGGGGCGTGGCCGACTCGCGCAGGAGGAGAAGGCCCGCGGTGTGATCGATCTCCGCGTCCGTCAGAAGAACGCCCGCGATCGGCTGCGCGCGGACGCCGTCGACGCCCCGGTGATCGAGGGTCTCGAGCTGCTGACGCAGGTCGGGCGAGGCGTTGACGAGGAACCACGGCCCTTGGCCGCCGCGGACTGCGAGCGACGACTGGGTGCGAGGTCGCGCCCGGACGCCCGTGCGCGCGGCCTCGCAGACCTCACAATGGCAGTTCCACTGCGGAGACCCTCCGCCGGCGGCCGACCCGAGAACGTGAACGCGCACGTGGCAGAGGAAAGCAAGACGTGGCCTCGGCAGGCGCCGAAGGCCACGTCTAGCTCAGGCTCCTACCGGTGATACACGTAGGAAGTGACCTCCGAGCAGAGCTCGAGGATCTCGAACTTGGGCTTGACCCACTTCATAAGTGCCTCCAATCAGGGTGTGAGAATTTACCGGAGATGTCCAGCCGTCGGATGTTCGCCGAAAGACAATGCACGTCGAGGTGACCGCGAGCGACCCGTACGCGGTCGGGGCCGACCTGGTCGCCGCTGCCGCAGGGCAGCGAGCGTCGGCGCTCGGTGCCCCGGACCGGGCGGTGGCCGAGGCCGATCCGGTCGCGATGGTGTACGCGGCCGCCGCCCCGCTCGCCGTCGTGGCGCTCGAGCCCGGCGTCGACGGGCTGCGAACCGCCGCCGCGCGGGCGGTGCGCGCGTGCCGCAACGGCGGCACGGTCGCGTGGGCGCTCGACACGTCCCTGCCCCTCTCCGTCGAGGAGCAGGTGCGGGCGCTGGCCGAAGGCGCCGTCATCGGCGGCTACGACGCCCGCCGCTGGCGGAGCGGCGAGCGGCCGCGCGGCGTCGAGCGCTTCGTGATCTGCGGCGACGGCGAGCGACCTCGGGCCGGTGGCCGACCGCGCGGCGCTCGTCGCTCGCTGGACGAACGTGGCCCGCGAGCTCGTCGACGCGCCTCCGAACGTGATGTCCCCGGCCGGCCTGGCGGAGCGGGTCGCGGCGGTTCCGCGCCTCCGCACCGAGAGCATCGACCCCGCCGAGGCCGGGCTCGGCGCGCTGGCCGCCGTCGGCGGGAGCAGCCCGATCGGTCCGCGGCTCCTGGTGCTCCGGCACGAGCCGCCCGGCGTGTCCGACGCACCCCGGCTCGCGCTCGTCGGTAAGGCCGTCACGTTCGATACCGGCGGCTACTTCCTCAAGCCGCAGTCGGACATCGTCCGGCAGAAGGCCGACATGGCAGGCGGCGCGGCGGTCGTTGCGGCGTTGGGCGCCATCGCCGAGCTCGAGCTCCCGCTCGCGGTCACGGGTGTCGTGCCCGCCTGCGAGAACATGCTGAGCGGCAGCGCGATCCGCCCGACGGACGTGATCACCACCGCCGCCGGCCTGACCGTCGAGGTGACGAATCCGGATGCCGAGGGTCGCCTGATCCTCGCCGACGCCCTGTGGTGGGCGCGCCGCGACGGTGCCACGCACGTCGTCGACCTGGCGACCCTGACCGGCGCCATGCGCGCAGGCATGGGGGACATGTACGCCGGCGTCTTCGCGAACGACGATGGGTGGCGTGAAGCCGTCGTCGACGCCGGCAACGCGAGCGGCGACCTCGCCTGGCCCTGGCCGCTCCACCGTCGCTACCGCGCCCTGATCGATTCGACCGTGGCCGACCTGCGCAACACCGCGGGCAAGGGGTTCGGCTTCTCGATCGTGGCTGCGACGTTCCTGCAGCAGTTCCCGGGCGAGGGGCCCTGGGCGCATGTCGACATGCTCGGCACCGCGTTCCTCGACGAGGATCGCGGCGACGCATTCGGCCGCGGCGCGACCGGCTACGGCGTCCGCATGCTGGTCGAGCTCGCCGCGCGCCTGAGCGCCGCGGCGAGCTCGACGGCCTGACCCATGATCAATCGATAAGAACGAGCCCGGCATCACCGGAGCGGCCCCATCACGGTGGCCATGACGACGAGCGCGACGCCGGTCAGGAGATCGGGGCGGATGCGAATGAGGCTGGCGGCTGCTCGTCCCAGGTACAACCCGACCAACGCCATCAGGGCGGTGGTGACGCCGAACACCAAAGGCGCCAGCCACAGGGAGACCCCGAGCAGGCCCAGGCTCGTGCCGGCGACGATGTTGTCGGCGCTCAACGGCACGATGAGGCCGAACACCGCCCACGGCCGATCCATCTCCTCCGGCGCCTCGGTCCGCCAAGCCCTGATGAGGAGGTACAAGCCGTACAGGCCCAGCCCGATCGCCCCGATGTACTCGCCCGTCTCGCCGATCGTCTCACCCGCGTAGTGCCCCACCAGGATGCCCAGCAGTGGCGCCAGGCCATCGCACAACCCGAACACCAGTGCGACCTCCACCGAGCGGCGCCAACTGAGCTGCAAGCCGCCGAGCGCCACCGCCGTCCGGAAATTGTCCAGACTGAGAGTGAATCCGAGGATAAGAAGGCTGCCGATCATGATGCCGGGGTGCCGTCGCTCACAGGTGGGTGAGGATCTCGCGGGCCGCGATCTGCCGCGCCTTGGAGGCCCGGCAGATCGCTGACCGCTGTTTCACTGAAACCCGCGATCTCTAATGGGGTGAATCTGCTGCTACTCCGGCAGCGCGAAGGCGAACAGCGCGCTTCCCTGGCCGGCACCGAGCATCCCGGGCAGGAACCCTTCCGTCCACGCGCCCCAGCCGGTCGGCGCGGCGATGTACTGCCGCCCGTCGATGCTGAACGAGCACGGGCTGCTGTGGTGGCCGCTGCCGCACTGGAACTGCCACAGCAACTCCCCGCTCTCGGCGTCGAGTGCGTTGAACTCGCCGGTCGGCTCGCCGCCGAACACCAGCCCGCCGCCCGTGGCCAGCAGCGACGAGCACATCGGGATGTCGTTCGCCCAGCGCCAGCTCTCACTGCCGGTGCGCGGATCGAAGGCGCTGATGGAGCCGGCCATGTCATCGAGGTCCACGCCGACGCCCGCTCCCCAGTACGGGATGCTCTCCTTGAACTCCCTGCGGCGCCGGGTGGCCGTCGCGCCGACGTCCTGCACCGGGCAGTAGAGGAGCTCGGTCTGCGGGCTGTAGCACGCGTGCGTCCACTCCTTGGCGCCGGCCGGGCCGGGCCAGAAGTGGACCGGGTCGCCCTCCTTGTCGGGAAAGACCTTCGGCGTCACATTGCCCTTCTCGTCGACCTCGCCCCAGTCGATGCGGTCGACGAACGGCGCCACGCGGACCGGATCCATGGTCGTGCGGTCGAGGATGTAGAGGAACCCGTTCTTGTCGAAGTGGGCCGCGAGCTTCTGCCCGTCGATGTCGAACAGGATGTGCTCCATCGTGGAGTCGTAGTCCCACACGTCGTGCGGCGTGTACTGGAAGTGCGACTTGATCTCGCCGGTGTCGGCGTCGACGGCCACACCGGAGTCGGTGTGGAGGTTGTCGCCCTCGCGGACGGCTCCGTCGAAGTCGGGGCACGGATTGCCGGTCCCCACGTACAGCAGGTTCAGGTCCGGGTCGAACGTGCTGGTGACCCAGCAGTTGCCGCCGCCTCGCTGCCACGCTTCGCCGTCGTCGGGCCATGTCTCGGAGCCGGGCTCGCCGGGCTTGGGCACCATGTAGGTCCGCCACACGCGCTCGCCGGTCTCGCGGTTGAACGCCTCGAGGTGGCCGCGGTTCCCGAACTCACCTCCGGAGCTGCCGGCGATGACCATGTCCTTGACGACCAGCGGAGCCACCGTGGCGCTCTCGCCGGCCCGTACGTCGCAGTACGTCGTGTCCCAGACCTTCTTGCCGGTCTCGGCGTCGAGGGCGATGATGTGGCCCGCCAGCGTGGTGACGAAGACCTTGCCCTCGGCGACGGCCACACCGCGGTTCACGTTGCCGCAGCACAGCGACACGTCGAACGCCGACGCCGTCCGGTACTGCCACAGGATGTTGCCGGTGCGGGCATCGAGCGCCCAGACCCAGCCGTCCCAGCCCGAGACGTACATGATCCCGTCGACCACGAGCGGGGACGCCTCGAACGAGTACGTCGACTTGCCCGAGTGCAGGCCCACCGAGCCGCACTGGAAGACCCACGCGGGGGCGATCTGCTTGACGTTCTCCTTGGTGATCTGGTCCAGCGGGCTGTAGCGCTGTCCGTCGTAGGCGCCGTAGTAGGTGAGCCAGTTCTGCGGTTCCGAGCGGGCGTTGAGGATGCGCTCGTAGGTGACCCCGTCGGTCACCGGCGGCGCTTCGCCGACGATCTTGCTGAGGCTCGAGTTCTCGACCGCCTGCCCTGCGTCTACGTAGTCAGTTGCCATCGGTGCTCCTAGGACGTCGTGGTTGAGCCGGGCGGTCGAGCTACGGGCGCGGCTGCGGCGGGCGGTCTTGGCGAGCCTCCGGTGGGGCGTCGCCTCCCACGACGATCGCGGCGGTCAGGCCGCGGCCCTCGTCGTTGCCCGTACGGGAGCCATACCAGTAGTACCCCGGGCCGTCGAGGTCGAGCGTGGCCGTTCCCTTCGAGTGGTTCACCAGCCAGATGAACTTGTAGTCGCCGTTGCACGGCAGCACCGCGCAGTGCGAGTTCTTGTCGTCGTTGATGATCTCGAGCTCGAGCACGCCTGCGTGGGGCATGACGAGGATTCCGGGCTCCCAGACCAGCTCGTCCTCCGGGATGCGGACCGTGGCGCGCATGACGCCGTCGGACCCCTCCTCGGCCTGCCCGACGGTGCCGCGGCCGAGGATTCGACCCAGCGTCACCCCGTTCTGCTTGTCAAGACCCGATACATCGACGGCCATAGTGCTCCCCTCGTGTCGGGATTTCGGGACCCGATCTCGCGAGTCTCGTCAGCTCATCTCACAGGGGTATCGGAAGGATCCGCCTCCTTCCGACCCAGCCGGATCGTATTCCGGCGCATGGCAGGCCGCAGCGAATCAATCCGGAGGTGCCGTTCGCACCGAGAGCGGTGCCGCTCGTTCGCGATCGGGCGCCGCTGGTTGCCCGGCCGCGAGCGTGGCCCCGACCGCCTCGAGCACCGCGCGCGCCTTCAGCAGCATCTCGCCGTGCTCGGCGTCCGGGTCGGAGGCGGCCACGATCGCGCCGCCCGACCCGATCTGCAGGCCGTGGGGCGAAGCGACGAGCGTGCGGATGACGATGCTGAGGTCCGCCGTGCCGTTGACCGACAAGAAGCCGAGCGCGCCCGAGTACACGCCGCGCGGGCCGGCCTCGAGGCGGTCGATGATCTCCATCGTGCGCAGCTTCGGCGCGCCGGTCATCGAGCCGCCGGGAAACGCGGCGCGGATGCAGTCGATGGCGGACGCGTCGTCGCGCAGCCGGCCCCGCACCGTCGTGACGAGCTGATGGACGGTGGCGTAGGTCTCGACGGCCATGAGCGCCGGCACCTCGACGGTTCCCAGCGCGCAGACCCGGCCGAGGTCGTTGCGGACGAGGTCGGCGATCATGAGGTTCTCGGCGCGCGACTTGTCGTCGGCGCGCAGCGCGGCGGCGCGGTACGCGTCCTCGGCGGGGTGGGCGGCGCGCGGGGCGGTGCCCTTGATCGGCTTCGACTCGACGGTCCGCGCGCGGTCGACGCGCAGGAAGCGCTCGGGCGAGGAGCTGAGCACCGATACGTCGCCGAGGCGCAGCAGCGCCGCGTGGGGCGCGGGGTTGCGAGCGCGCAGGGCGCGATAGGCCGCGAGTGGATCGATGGCGCCGTCGCTGTGCAGCTCGGTGGTCAGGCAGACCTCGTACGTCTCGCCCTCGAAGATCTCGTGCTTGCAGGCGGCGATGTTGGCCAGGTAGGCGTCGCGACCCTCGCGCACGGCGAAGCTCAGCGCGGCGGGCGCCGGCGGGCGTGGGGGGCGCCGGCGGCGCGAGCCCTTCGAGCTCGCGTCCGGCCGTCGCCAGCCACGCGTCGGCGGCGGCGACGCCTCGCGCGTCGGCGAGCGCGAGCAGGTGGACGCGGCGCTGATCGTGGTCGAAGGCGATCAGGCGGTCGCAGAACACGAGCGCGGCGTCGGGCAGCGGCGAGCGGTGCACGAGCCCGCCGCCGCAGTCGGCCTTGAGCTCGTAGCCGAGGTAGCCGGCGAAGCCGCAGGTGAAGTCGAACGGCAGATTCCCCGCGTCGGCGCGCAGGCGCTCGAGCTCGCGCTCGCAGAAGTCGAGGACGCTCTCCCGCCGCTGCTCCCGCCCGCCCGCGCGCTCGATCGTGAGCACGCGCGTGGCGACGTCGTAGAGCGCGAAGAGGCCGAGCGGGCCATCGGGAGCGCCGATGTAGGAGAAGCGTGCGAGGCCGGGCTCCACGCGCGAGCTGTCGAGCCACACGGCGTGCGCCCGCTCCCCGTAGAGCGCGGCGAACGCGATCTCGGGGTCGCACCAGGTCTCGAGCGCGCGGTGGCGGACGCGGACTCCCGCGGCCGCCCGGCGGCGCGCGGCGCGGCGCTCGCGCCCGGGAACGCCGGTGCGCCGCGCGTCAGGTCGCGGAAGTTGCGCACCAGCGTGCGCCCGTGCTCGGTGGAGATCGACTCGGGGTGGAACTGCACGCCCCACAGGGGCCGCGTCCGGTGCTCGAGCGCCATCACCACCTCGTCGGGCGTCCATGCCGTGACGCGCAGGGCTGCCGGGCACCGCGCCGACCACCAGCGAGTGGTAGCGGACTGCCGCGAAGCCCTGCGGAATGCCCTCGAACAGGCCGCGCCCGTCGTGGTGGATCGGGCTCAGCCGGCCGTGCATCACCTCCGGCGCATGGTCGATCGCGCCGCCGGTGACGTGGGCGAGCGCCTGGTGGCCGAGGCACACGCCGAGCACCGGCACCTCGGCGCGCTGCAGCACGTCGAGCGAGACGCCGACGTCGCGCCCGCGCTCGGGGCGGCCGGGGCCGGGGGAGATGACGATGTTGTCGACCGGCAGCGCCGCCAGCTGCTCCCACGTCAGCTCGTCGTTGCGGACGACGATCGGCTCGTCGCCACCGGCCTCGCCCAGCAGGTGGAAGAGGTTGAAGGTGAACGAGTCGTAGTTGTCGATCAGGAGCGTGCGCACGGCCGCATCTACACTCTGGCCACGTTGGCACAGGAGCGCCTCCGTTTGTTGCCCCGGGAGACTTCTCGCTATCTGGATGCGCTGTAGTGGACGGTGCCGCCCGCGCCGCGCCGATCCTCGAGACGGTGGTGACGACGATCAACCCGGACGGAAGCGTCAACTGCGCGGCGATGGGCGTCGAGTGGGGCGAGCGACGGATCGTCATCAAGCCCTTTCGCGGGACGCGGACGCTCCGGAACCTGCGCGCCACCGAGGCCGCCGTCGTCAACTTGACCGACGACATCCTGCTCTTCAGCCAGGCCGCGCTGGGCGATCCCCATCCGCCGACCCGTCCGGCGGCCGCCGTCGAGGGGGCGGTGCTGGACGATGCGTGCTCGTGGCGCGAGGTGCGCGTGGAGGCGATCGACGACGGCGGACCTCGCGCCCGGGTCACCACGGCCGTCGTCGGCGGCGGGACCGGGCGCGAGTTCCTCGGTCTCAACCGAGCGCGCCACGCGGTCCTCGAGGCCTCGATCCTCGCCTCCCGCGCGCGCCTGCTGCCGGCCGAGGACATCCGCGCCGAGCTGAGCCGGCTGCAGGTGCTGGTGGACAAGACGGCCGGTCCGCGCGAGCGCGAGGCGATGGCATACGTAATCAGAGGCGCTCGACGCGTGAACTCGGTCCGCGTCGAGGCGCCCGCGCGCCTGCATCTGGGCATGCTCGCGGTCGCCGGCGACGATGCGCGGCGCTTCGGCGGGCTCGGGGTATCGGTGAGCCGCCCGGCGGTGGTGCTGGAAGCGCAGCCGGGCGACGAGCTGTCGGTGGAGGGCGCCGAGGCGGAGCGGGCGCTGGCGTTCGCACGGCGCTGCCGCGAGGCACTGGGGATCGACGGCGGCGCGCACCTGCGCGTGGTCGAGACGATCCCGCCGCACGTCGGGCTCGGGTCGGGTACCAAGCTCGCGCTGGCGGTGGCGCAGGCGCTGGCCGCGCTGCACGGACGCGCCGTCGATGCGCCGGGGCTGGCCGAGGCCGCCGGGCGCGCGGCGCGCTCCGCGGTGGGGACATGGACGTTCGGCCTCGGCGGCCTCGTGGTGGAGGGCGGCGTACGGGGAGGGGAGGACCGGACTGCGCCGCTGCTCGTGCGTCACGCGATGCCGGACGAGTGGCGGATCGTCCTCGTCGTGCCGAACGCCGAGCCGGGGCTCTCCGGGGCCGCCGAGGTCCAGGCCTTCGGCCGGCTCGTGCCGGCGCCCGACCGATCGGCGGCGATCGCGCAGCTCGTGCTCACCTCGCTGCTGCCCGCGCTCGTCGAGCGCGATCTCGAGGAGTTCGGCTCTGCGCTGACGCGCGTGCAGCAGCTCGTGGGCGACGCGTTCGCCCCGGTGCAGGGCGGTCGCTTCCACCCGCGAGCCGGCACGCTCGTCGAGGCGCTGATGCGCGGCGGGGCGGCGGGGGCCGGCCAGAGCTCGTGGGGCCCCGCGGTCTACGGGATCGTCGGCAGCGAGGCGGCCGGGCGCGACCTCGCGCGGCGCATGGAGGCGGTGGTGGCCGGCGAGGGGAGGGTGGAGGTCGTGGCGTTCGACAACCACGGCGCACGCGTCGAGCGGTCATGAAGCTGCTCGTGAGCGTCGTGGACGTGGGCGAGGCGCGGGCGGCCGCCGCGGCGGGCGCCGACATCGTGGACGTCAAGAACCCGGCCGAGGGGTCGCTCGGCGCACCGTCGCCGGCGGTGATCGCGGACGTGCGCGCGGCGCTGCCCGCCGAGCTGCCGGTCAGCGCCGCGATCGGCGACATGCCGAATCTGCCCGGCACGGCCGCGCTCGCCGCCGTGGGCGCCGCGCGCAGCGGCGCGACGTTCGTGAAGGTCGGCTTGTGGGGCGTCTCGACCGAGGACGAGGCGGTCGCCCTGCTGCGAGCGGTCCGCGACGGCATTGCGAGCGTGCGGGGCGCGGTGGTGGTGGCCGCGGCCTACGCGGACGCCCGCCGCGTGGCTGATGCGCCGCTGGCGCCGGAGCTGCTGCCGCGCGTCGCGCGCGCGGCCGGCGTCGAGGCCTGCCTGCTCGACACGGCGGTCAAGGACGGCCGCGGGCTGCTGGAGTGGCTCTCGCCCGACGAGCTCGCTTCGCTGGTCGCCGAGGCCCATGCCGCGGGTCTGCAAGTGGCGCTGGCCGGTGCCCTGCGCGCGGACGACCTGCCCGTTGTCCGTGACACCGGAGCCGACATCGCGGGTGTCCGCTCGGCCGCCTGCGCCGACGGCAGGCGCTCGGCACCGCTGGACGCGGCGCGGGTCCGTAGCTTGGTCGCGGCGAGTGCTGAATGATGTATTCCGCGCCTCGTCAGAGTTCGCCGCGGCAGGACAGAACCGAGAAGCCCGCCCTACCCAGCCCCAGTTGACGTTCGCTGGACCTACGCCGCCGCGGGCGCCTCGATGAGCCCCGAGACGTGGAGCCGATGGGCGACCTTCTGCGCGCATTCCCGCCGCATGGCCGCCGGGACGGCGTCGCCCCAGACTTCGGCGGCCTCCTCGGCCCGCGCCAGCATGTCCTCGAGCAGCTCGCGCGAGGGCTGCGTCTCGATCAGGCAGCGCAGGCCGAAGCCGATGTGCCAGCGCTCATCGAGCTCGACGCGCCGCACGCCCTCGAACACGCCGGGCAGCGCGCCATCGGCCAGGTCTTCGAGAAGCGTGTGCTGCCCTGCGTCGAAGACGACCCCCTCGAGCAGCATGTGGTAGAGGCTGACGCCCTCGCTCAGTTCCTTGCGACCCGCGGCGATCTCGGCGGCCATCGCGGGCAGCCTCTCCTCGAAGAGCTCGACCATCGCGGGCGGGGCTTCGGCGCGGGCCGCGACGCGACGCTCCTCGGGGGTGTCTCCCGGCAGTCCCAACACCTCGGCGGCGATGCGGTCGAAGAGCCGCGCATGGCGCTCCTCGTCGCGACGCTGGAGGAAGAACACCCACGCCATCAAGCTCTCCTGGGACATCAGCGTTTCCTGCCGGGCTGCATCGGCGAACGGCCTGATGTGCTCGGAGACGAGATCGTCACCGACGCGGAAGCCCGCGAGGAGCGTCTTCAGGCGGCGGCGGCGCTCGTCCGGGAGCCGCGGCCATTCGCGGGCATCGGGCGTGAGGTCGATGGCCCTGGGATCCCACTGTATGCGCGCCACCAGCTTGGAGAAGAAGTTGGGCCAGAAGCTGCGGTCCGCGAACGAGTCCATCCCGCCCATGACCTTGTGTTCCCGGAGCTGGGGGTCGGCCAGGATGGCAACGCTGATGTCCCGGGCCCTCTCGTCAGCCATGGCGGGACGGTAGCAAGCGCGCTGAGGCGATCCGCGTGCCCACGGTCGTGCCCCGTTCGAGCAGCTCCACGACGCGGTTGGGGTCACGCCCGCCGACGACCCATGTCTCGAACGGCGCGCCCTCGAGCACGGTGGGCAGATACGCGTCGACGCCGCCGGTCGCAGCGCAGCGAGTTCGGCGACGCTCAGGCGCGCCCAGCGGCTGCCCTCGGGGCGGCCAGTCCGCGAACAGGCCGTCGACCCCCTTCACCAGCACGAGCCGCCCGGCGCCGACCCGATGAGCGACCCAGGCGGCGATCGAGTCGGAGGTCACGTCCCAGGACGCGGGCAGCGCGTCGAGGGGCAGCGCGGCGGGCAGGAGAACGGTCGTCCGTCCGGCACCGGCGCGCGCGAGGTCGGCGCGGCGCTCGGCGCCCGGGATCAGCTCGCTCAGCAGCCAGCCGAACTGCTCCATGCCGAGGATCGCCATTCGGTGCGCGGCCGCCGCGGCGCAGTCCGAAGCGGCGGTCGGCTTCGCGCACGGCGTCCGCGAATCCCGCGCCGCCCGGCACGACGAGCAGCGGGTGACGCTCGCCGAGCTCGCCGAGCGTGTTGCACAGTGCCGGGAGCGCGTCGGCGCCGAGACCGCCGCCGACCTTGACGACCGTCAGCACCTTGCCGCCAGCAGCGCGGCCAGCGCCGCGGCCGGTCCCAGCTCCTCGCCCCACGGCGCGGGGGCGACGGCTCGCCCCAGGCGGGACGCGACCTCGCGTCCCAGGAAAGCGCCGGAACCCGCGGCGACGACCGGCGCCTCGGGCGTCAGCGCACGCCCCACCCGGCGCGCCGCGTCCTCGATCTGGCGCAGCTGCTCGTCCGCGAGGTAGGCGGCAATGGCGTCGATCTCGCCGGGTTCGAGCTGCTCGACGTCGGCGCACACCAGCCGGGCGATGCGCTCGCGCGCGAAGTCGACGCGTGGGCGGGCGGCCGTCGGGCGTCGGGCAGTCGTAGGCCTCCGGCGCAAGA
The DNA here is from genome assembly GCA_963849695.1 of uncultured Solirubrobacteraceae bacterium. Taxonomy (GTDB): domain Bacteria; phylum Actinomycetota; class Thermoleophilia; order Solirubrobacterales; family Solirubrobacteraceae; genus DASSUW01. The sequence goes on along the minus strand of CAWKIT010000013.1, from coordinate 8,858 downwards.
CGGCCGAGCACGACGTGGACGTCGGCGCTGATCGCGAAGTACTCCGAGGCGACCGGGCACCAACCGCCGCGGACCGGCACGCGCGGGGCGATCGCCGCGAGGTTGGTGCGCAGCACGCCGGTGTAGACGAGCTCGCCGGCCACCAGCCGCTCGAGGTCGTTGTACCCGTTCGCCGCGACGCGCCCGCCGGCGATCGGGACGATGTCGGTGGTCGTGCTGCCGACGTCCATCAGCAGCGCGTCGGGGTGCTCGCCGGCCACCGCGAGCGCCGTCGCCACCCAGTTGGCCGCGGCCACGTCCCACGGGCGCGACCGCGCCTCCTCGACGGTCACGAGCTCGCCGGCGGTCGTCAGCACGCTCAGCGGCCGGTCGCCGAGCGCCTCCTCGGCCGCGTCGAGCACGTACGCAACCCCCTCGCGCTTGGTCCGGAACGCGTCGGACAGCTCGGCTGTCATCGTGATCGCGACGGCGTCCGCCGGGCCGGCGCCGACCTCCCGCAGCACGCCGGCGAGGGCCTCGCGATCCCGCCAGACTTCGAACGGGCGCGTGAGCGTCCGCACCAACTCGCCGTCGAACCAGGCGGCCTTGGTGTTCGCGCCGCCAATGTCCACCGCCAATCGCATGCGCGTCGTTCCAGTCATCGATCTCAAGGACGGCACGGCGGTCCACGCCGTGCGCGGCGAGCGCGAACGCTATCGCCCGGTCGGGGGCGACCCGCTCACGATCGCGCGCGCGTTCCGGTCGGAGCTGGGGCTCGACGAGCTGTACGTCGCCGACCTCGACGCGATCTCGGGCGCCGGCGGGAACGACGCCGTGATCCGTGCCCTGGCGCGCGAGGCGCGCGTCATGGTCGATGCGGGGGTCGGCGAGCCGGAGCCGATGCGGGCGCTGCTCGACCTCGGCGTGCATCGAGTCGTGGTCGGGACCGAGACGCTGACCGGACCGGATGCGCTCGACCGGCTGCTCACGCCCGAGGTCGTCCTGAGCGTGGACCTGCGCGACGGCCGCACGCTCTCACCCGACCCGCAGCTCGCGGGCGTGCCGGCGCTCGACGCCGTCGCGAGCCTGCACCGCGCGGGGCTGCGCGAGGTCATCGTGCTCGACCTGGCGCGAGTCGGGAGCGGCATGGGGCCGGACGTCGGGCTGATCGCCGAGCTCCACGCCGCCTTCCCCGGCCTCGAGCTGCTCGCCGGGGGCGGCGTGCGCGACGCCGACGACCTGCGCGCGCTCGCTGACGCCGGGGCGGTCGGGGCGCTCGTGGCGACCGCGCTGCACCGCGGCGTCATCGGGCCGCGCGAGCTTCGCTGACGACCGTCTCCACGCGCTCGACCAGCGCCGGCGCAACCTCGGCGCCCGTCGCCTCCTGCAGCCCATGCCAGCCGGGGATGCCGTTCAGCTCCAGCACGTGGTCGCCCAGCAGATCGACGCCCGCGTAGTCGGCGCCCAGCGCCTCGGCCGCCTCGAGGCACACGCGCTCCTGCTCGGAGCTGAGGTCCGTGGCTCGTGCTCGGGCGCCGCGCGCGAGGTTCCCCCGCCAGCCCGAGCCGACCCGCTCGATCGCCGCGAGCACCCGCCCGCCGACGACGAACGCCCGCAGGTCGCGATCGGCCGGGAGCGCCTCCTGCAGGTAGTAGACGGCGCGCTCGAGCTCGAGCGCGTGGAAGACGCGGTAGGCGACGTCGCGGTCGTCGACCCGCGTCATCCCGGCTCCCATCGACCCGAACAGCGGCTTGACGATGACGTCGCCCCCGAGCTCGTCGAAGGCCTCGAGCGCGTCCTCGGCGCGCTCGCAGGCGATCGTCCGCGGCGTGGGGACCCCGGCCCGGGCCAGCAGCGCCGAGGCGAGGAACTTGTCGATCGTCCGCTCGATCGCGCGCGGGCCGTTGACGACGGTCACGCCCCGGGCCACGAGCGCGTGCAGCACGTCGACGCGGAAGATCACCTGCTCGAGCGAGCCGCGCGGGATGCCGCGCACGATCACCGCGTCGCAGCCTTCGAGGCTGCTCACCGCGACGTCGCCGTCGATGCGCCCGACCATCCGGGTCACGGGCACGAGCCGGTGCTCGTGGCCGCGCGCCGCGAGCGCGCCGGTCAGCTGCCGCGCGTGCCAGCCGCCGCTCGACCCGAGGATCGCGACCGTCAGCCCCAGAAGGAGCGCTCCAGCACCTCGAGGTTGACCCGGCCCGCCTCGAAGCTGCGGCCGCTGCCGGCGCTGGTGAGCCTGATCTGCGCCGGGCTGAAGAGCAGCGGGTCGATCGCGTAGAAGTCGAAGTCCGCGGCCTTGAGCACCTTGCCGAACGGCTCGCCGTAGTCCGACGACGCCGAGGCGGGAAGCCGCTCGACGAGCTCGCGCAGCGCGTCGTCGTCGTCGGCCTCCACCGTGAGGTGGACCTGGCCGCCATACAGGACGGCGTCGTTGGTGCGCCCGATCGCCGCCATGTCGTCGCCCGCCACCGGCGGCAGCGGGCAGCTCCCGAAGCCCGCGACGACGCGCCGGACGTCGAAGCCGACCTCGTGGAGCTTGTGCAGCGCGGTCTCGACGACGCGTGCCGCGATCTGCACGCCGCCGGCCACGCTCGCCGTCGGCGCCATCAGCAACGTCAGGGCGGAGGGCGGCACGCCGGCGCGCTCGGCGACGAAGCCGGCGACCTCGGCCGGCGGCGGCTCGCGCGTCTCGAGGCACAGGACGGCGGCGCTCGCGGACTCGTCCCAGCCGAGGTCGTCATACAGCTCCTCGGCGCGGATCAGCGCCCGCGCGGGCCCGCTGCCCATCGCGAAGTAGCCCTCGCGATCGACCCGCCAGCCGGCGTACTGCGCCGCCAGGCATGCGACCGCGGGCCGGTCGGTGGTCACGGTCAGCCCGGGCAGCCAGCGACCTTCGACGACCACGGGCGCGTACGTCACCTCCCCGAGGCCGCCCATGCAGATCTCGGCGAAGGCCCGTCCCGCCGCGAAGCCTCCCTCGCGACAGTCGATCACCCGCGCGCCGTTCGGCAGCGTGGTGACCTCCACCCGCGCCGCCTCGGCATCGGCGGCCAGGCGGTCGGCGAGCTCCAGCGCGCGGTCGTTGAGCGAAAGCGTCACGGCTCCTCCAGGATCAGGATCTCGCCCCGCCGCAGCTCGAGGCCGTCGCCGCACCAGCGCGCATAGCGGCCGCCGAGCTGCTCGTCGGACACGGGCAGCCCGAGGGCGCGCAGGCGGCGCAGGTACAAGGGTAGGAACGGTGGGCGGTAGATGCAGGAGAACACGAACGTCGCGAGCGGCGTGGCGGGCGCCATCGTGACGATCGAGCCGCGCCGCATGCCGGCTCCCGCCCGCGGCCCGAGCCCGCCGAGCGCGACGATCGTCCCCGCCAGCATGCGCAGGCCCGCGGCCTCGCCGGCGCGACCGGCCACGGCGATCAGGCCGCGCCGCAGGCCGGCGCCCGCCTGAGCGCCCGCGTCGCCCCCGACGACGATCTCGCCGCCGCGCATGCCCGCCCGCTCGCCGGGATAGGCGGAGCCGAGCCGGGACCCCGCCGAACCGCGCACCACCAGCGTGCCGCCGCGCATCCCCGCGCCCGCCCAGTCGCCGGCGTCGCCCTCGACGCGCAGCTCGCCGCCGCGCATGCCGGCCCCGGCGTGCATCCCCACGTCGCCGGCGACCGTGAGCCGCCCCGTGCTCATGCCGGCGCCGACGAACCTCACGCGGCTCAGGTCGCCCTCCAGGCGCACGTCGTCGCCGGCGCCGGAGACCGCGAAGAACTCGCCCACGCTTGTGCGCTCCTTCCCATGCCAGAGCGGCAGCGCGGCGATGTCCTCCGCGCCGGCGAGCCGGTCGGGCGTGAAGCCCTCGGCCTCGAGCGGCACATCGGGCTGTTCGCGCAGGGTCAGCGTGAGGGTCATGGCACGAGCTCGTGCAGATGGATGTGGTGCGGGCCGAGGTTGCCGCCGTAGTTGCCCGCCGTCACCTGGTCGGCCCCCGCCTCGGCGGCCGCCGCGAGCCCGCGCGCGCATCGCCTCGCGCACCGGCTCGAGCCCCAGGCCGTCGATCACGATCTCGAACACGGACTCGACGTCGGGCGGCACCTCGGTGCGCTCGACCTGGCCGCGCAGGGTCGGGCACAGCGCGTCGTTCGTCGACGCCGGCAGCGCGCTGTAACGCGAGCCGACCTTGCTGCCGCTGCGCGCGATCCCGCCCGGGAAGGGCATGATCACGCCGTCGACCCCGCGCATCGCGCTCGCCGCCGCCTCCGCCGCCCGCAGCGCCTGCTCGGCAGCCCGCGCGAGGATGATGATGTTGCCGCCGGCGACTCCCTCGACGACGCCGAAGCGCTCCTCGACGAGGAACTCGCCCTCCATCACCGGGATCCGCCAGTAGCGGCGCCCGTCGAGCACCTTGCTGGCCTGATAGCCGTCGCCGAAGAACCGCACCTGGCCGCCGACGTCGACGGTGTCCTCGGCGTCGAGGCCGTTGAAGCAGGCCGTCGTCGGGCACGTCAGCACGGTCTGGCCGACGCGCTCCACGAGCCGCTTGGCGACGCCGTCGCGGTCCATCGCGAACAGCAGCGCGCTCACCCCGGGGCGCCCGTCGGGCGTCTCGTCCGCGTCGAGCTCGCGCTCGATGGCCGCCTCGCACTTGCACCCGATCACCGAGGTCGCGAAGCCGGTCATCGAGCGGCCCGCCTCCAGCGCCCACGCGGGCGTCGCCGCGGTGATGACGACGCGCGCGCCCTGCATCGGGAACGCCTCGGCGAAGGTGTCGACGATCTCGGCCCCGTGCACCTTCATCGGGGCTCCGCGGCGACGGTGCGCGCGGGCTCGAGCAGCCACGGCTCGCGCACGGGATAGCTTCCGAACTGCACGCTGTAGCGGTCCTCGAACAGCTTCTCCAGCGTGGGCTCGATGCTCGGGTCGTACTCCGCGCCGACCCGCAGCAGGCGGCCAGGTCCGGCCTCGCGCAGCTCGCCGTCCTCGACGACCGGGCGCCCGTCCTTGATCACGTAGCGCGGCGCCGCGAACATCGCCTCGCGGTCGTCGCGGTCGTCGTAGACCGTGATGTCGGCGTCGGCGCCCACGCCGAGGTGGCCCTTGTCGCGCAGCCCGAGCAGGCGCGCCGGCCCGGCGCGCGTGATGATCGCGATCTCCTCCAGCGTGTACTCGCGATCGAGGTCGTCGAGCAGGACGGTGCGCTTCATCGCCTTGCGGTTCACCCGCCGGATCTGCTCGTTGCGGAACTCGCGATCCATGAGCAGGCGGATCAGGCGCGGATAGCTGAGGAACGAGCCGCCGTTGGGGTGGTCGGTGGACAGGACGATCCGCCACGGGTCGCGGCTGAGCAGGAACAGCTCGAGGCCGATCCCCCACTGCAGCGCGTGCACGTAGTTGCGCTCGCGGTAGGTGAACGGGACGATCCCGCAGCCGGTCTCGGCCTCGGTGTCGGCGTTGACCCAGCGGCCGTGGGTGATCTCGCGCAGGACCGCGGAGACCGGCGCGTCGGCGGTCATCGTCATCGCCGGGCCGAACATGACCTGCCCGATGTCGGCGCTCAGCTCCGGGTGCGCGTTGAGGTGCTCGGCGAGCTCCGGCGCCTTGGAACGCGGCCGCCCGCCCGGGCGGCCTCCGTAGGCGTGGAACTGCAGATGGGCGAGATGGGCGCGGCGGCCCTCGAGCGTGTCCAGCGTGTCGAGCGTCGTGCGCCAGTTGCCGGGCACGCCGAGGTTGTTGCAGTGGACGTGCACCGGGTGCGGGAGCCCGAGCTCGTGCACCGCGGTGGCGATGGTCTCGATCACGCTCCGCGGCGTGACCCCGGGGCCCTCGTCGTCGAGCGACGTCACGTTGCCGTTGCCGCGCTTCCACATCTCGACGCCGCCGGGATTGACGAGCTTGACGCCGTAGCCGCCGGTGGCGCCGAGCCACCAGGCGATCGCCTCGCGCACCCGGGCCGGCTCGGTGCGGATGAGCTCGAAGAGCGGCAGGTTGTTGCCCATCAGCACGAGGAAGGCGGCGTCGATGACCGGCGTGTCGCGGAGCTCCGCCAGCGTGTGGCGGGCCGCGAGCGGCGGCGTGGCGGCCTCGACCACCGTCGTGTAGCCGAGCAGCGCGTAGCGGTAGCCGGTGGCGAACGTCGAGGGCACGGTCCCGCCGGTGCCGGAGCGCGTGATCTCGGTGCGCTCGAGGACGTCGGCGCGGTGCTCCTCGGGTGCGAGCTTGCGCGCGGCGTTGACCGCCGGGCCGGCGATGTGGGCGTGGATGTCGACCCCGCCGGGCATGACGACCATCCCGCGCGCGTCGATGCGGCGGGCGTGCCCCGGCACGTCGGCGACGATCTTGCCGTCCTGCACGCAGACGTCGCGCTCCTCGCCCGCGACGCCGTTGGCGGGGTCGTACACGCGGCCGCCGGCGATCCGGAGCATCAGAGGCGCTCCACGATCGCGGCCAGCACGTCCTCGATCCCCGGGCGGTCGGTCGTGAGCGGTGCGCGCAGCGGGACCGGCACTCCGTCCATCCGGTGCGCGGTGCCCGCCACCTCGATGCCGTCGGCCGCGGTGGTGAAGGCCACGCGCGCCACCTCTGCGGTTGCGGTGGCCCGCGAGTCGACGACCACGATGGGCAGCTCGCGCGGGCGGGGCAGGTCGGCGGCCACGACGAGGGCGGCGTCGACGTCGCCACGCTCGAGCAGCTCGCCAGCCGCCAGCCCCTCGCGCGGGAAGCCGCGCGCGAAGTCGACCGGCGCGGCGAACCCCGTCTGCCAGGCGAGCACGTCCTCGGCGCCGCGAGCGTTGCCGTCGCGCAGGCCGAGTGTCACGGCGTGGCGGTCGCGGGCGAGGTCGCGTACGAGCGAATGCAGCGCCAGCGCGGTGAGCTCGTCGAGCACGCCATGGATGAAGGCGACGTGCCGCGCCGCGCGCAGGCGCTCGGCCAGGCCGCCGACCGCGCCGCTGCGCAGCGCCCATAGCGCGTCGAAGTCGTCATCGACCTCGATGAACACCCCGGCCACGTCGGCGGTCGCCGTGCGCTGCGAGTCGACGACGATCATCGCGCCAGGGTCGAGGCGGAGCCGCTCCAGCAGGCGTGGATGGGTGACGACCGGGTCGGCGCGCCAGAGCACCACGAGCTCGGCCCGCTCGCGGATCTCGCCGAGTGTCGCGGTGCTCGTACCGATCGCCGGGGACGCGACCGCGCCGACGTCGATCACCGCCCCCGCCGCCTCGGCGAGCGCCACCGCCCGGCGCTGCGCCTCGCAGCTCGTCCCGCCGAGCCCGTAGACGAGCGGCGCACGCGCCTCGCGCAGGATCGCGGCCGCGGCATCCGCGGCCTCCTCGACGCTCACCTCACGGCCGTCGATGCGGGCAACGGGCGGTCTCTCGACCTCCGCGAACCACGCGTCGCCGAGCGGGCAGGTCCGCACGAGCCCGCCCTCCGTGACCTCGATGTCGTCGCAGAGGCAGCCGCACCCTCCGCACGTCGCGTCAGCCACCTGCCGCCACCTCCACGCGCAGCTCCGCACGCAGCCGCGCGGCTTCTTCCTCGAGCCCGGCCAGAGCGTCGTCCGGCGTCGCGGCGGTCGTAATGACTGTGCAGATCGGATGGCCCTTGGCGATGCGCTCGCCAGGGTGCGGGACGTCGCGCACGCCGCGCTCCAGCCAGCGCTCGCTGTCGCCGACGATCACGTCCTCGGTGGCGAAGAGGACGGCCTTGCCCGCCGCTCGCAAGGGGTCGGTCACGACCTGGGGCGCCTCGAAAACCCTCACTCCGTACGCCGCCTCGATCGCCTCGAGCGACGCGGTCGGACGCGGGTTGACCTCGACCGTCCAGACGCGCTCGCCGTCCCAGACGAAGTCGACGCCGAACAGTCCGCGCAGGCCGAACGCGGCCGCCAGCCGGGAGCAGATCGCCCGCGCCTGGTCGAGGGGCACCGGCGTCCGCGGCGGGACGAGGTTCCCGCACCAGCGGTGGCCGCGGACGCCGAACGCGCGCCGCCCGACGAGCTGCTCGGTGAGCCCGAGCACGACGGCGTCCTGCCCATCGCCCACCGCCGCCGCCGAGCACGGGATCCCGTCGATGCGCTGTTGCAGAATTGTCCCGGCGCGCACAGCGCCGCCGCGCCACTCCAGCACGCGGATGCCGCCGCCGCCGCGCAGCGGCTTGCGCAGCCAGCGGCCGGAGGATGGAGGCGTGACGGTCGTCCGCGGATACGGGAGATCGCCCAAAGCGGCGCCGAGCTGGACGGGATCGCGCACGGCGCGCAGGGTGTCCGGCGGGTTGCCGAGCAGCGTGTGCCGCTCGGCCAGCCGCTCGACGAGCGCGGGGTGGTTCTCGAAGCTCGCGCCGTAGACGACGGCGCCCGGCGCCTCCGCCACGGCGGCGTCGACGAGCGCGGTGAGGCTGCGGCGTGTCACGACACGATCGGCGCGCAGGTCGAGATCGCCGAACAGATCGAACGCGATCACGTCGTCGCGCCTCGCCAGGTCGGCGAGCATGCGCGCGCTCAGCGCGATCAGGAGGAGTGGCTCACGCGGTACGACGGCGCGAGGATACCCTCGACCAGGGCGACGAAGACCGTCGCCGTGACCAGATCGGCGGTCGTCCCGGGGTTCAGCGTGTTGCCCTCTGTGCGCAGCGAGGCGTCGAAGCTCTGCAGTGCTCGGCGCCCCGCGAGGACCTCGCGCGCGCCCGCAGACACCCGCGCCGCGGCGCCGGCGCCGGCCTTGCGCGCGATCAGCGTGTCGGGCGTATGGGCCAGCAGCCGCAAGTGCAGCTCGACGATCGCGTCGCGCACTGCCAAGCCGTCGCCCAGCGCCGCGGCGAGCGCGGGCACCCCGGTCTCGAAGGTCAGGGCGAAGTCGGTCACGTACTCCGAGGCGACGGAGTCCCGCT
>CAWKIT010000012.1:0-131054 GCA_963849695.1 uncultured Solirubrobacteraceae bacterium | reverse complement strand
GGACGAGAAGCGAAAGCTCCACACCGTTCGCGAGACCTCGGTCCCTGCATAGGCAAAGCAGGATCGGCTCGCGGGCCCCGAGTCCCGAACCAGACTTGTGCTTGCGCGACACGGAGCAGTGGGCCCGCGGAGCGGTTTTCGTGGTTGCGCCTTCGGCGCATAGGGCTCGAGCCACACGACGGGCGCGGCGAACAAAGAGCACGCCGACCTCTAGTCGCCGGCCGCTCCGACCCAGAACTCAAATCCGACAGTGCGGTCGCGGCGGTCGAGCAGCGCGCTGACCGTAGGGACGAAGCCACCATCGCCGTACGGGACGTACTGCTCCGCGAGCGTCCATGCTCGCCCGCCGGTGTGGTGTCCGTCGAATACAAGGTGGTCGAGATAGGAAGCGGTCGTACCAAGCGCTACAGCAGGGCGCCGACCGATGGCCGCCGTCCACGGCGCCGAGCCGCCACGGACCCGCCCCCACTGCGTCAAGCCGCGTCTGCAGGGGTTACCGAGGCCAGAGTTCGCGAAGGTGGTGGTCAGGCCGAGGCGTCGCCAGCGAAGTCGGCAGAAGTTGTCGCCGCGCCGACGCTGCGATGGCCGGCCAAAGAACCGTCGCGCCTTGCGTACGGTTGGCGCAGACGCTCGCGTCCGCTTATTTACGCGAAACCCCGCGATTGACTCAACGCCATTCCAGCGAGTGCTGCGGATCGCGCGAAATGAGCTCGGGTACGTTGCGGCCCAAGTTCGCTCGCCGGTGCTCCAGTTCCAGTCACTGGTGCCTTCCCAGAACTCGCACTCGTCCTGGGTTGGAGCGAGGGTCCAGACCACCTCGCCCGCCATGAACCCGACGTTGGTCACCTGGACCGTGTTGAGGTCATCGACCATGGCTCCCAGCTCGGGTTCAAACCGGAGGACTTGATCGCTCGGAACTGCGTTGGAGAGCGTGCTGCTCGTGCAGCCGACGCCGTGAACATCCGCCGTGAATCCCAAACGTACGTGCTCGATCGGCGGCGCCAGGCTGGCTTGAAGGACGCCGCCGCCCAGGACCGAGAGCCCCCGGGAGCGCGAAGCGCAGCGATCGTTGAGTCAGATCCCGGGCTGCACACGCCGGCGGAGGGGCGGCCGATGACCCGGGATCGGTACTCCGATCGCGACGTCACTAGGACTGTGGTTCCCTGGTAGCCCGGTGCTGCGTCTCCCCCAGGTTGCGCGTGCATAGATCGGCGGCTCGTGCGAACGAGGCGTCGACGGGCGGGGCGCGGCGTGGCCTTCCGGAGCGCTCGGGCGCGAGCTTGCGAGCGCTGCTCCGGGAGGGCATGACGCGGTCCGCCCCCGCAGGACGATCGTCGGGTGCCCCAGGCTCCCGGCCGATGAGGACGCCGTCTCGATGCCTGCGACCCCGGCACAACGATGCGCACGTGCACCGCGAGCGGGCTCGACGGTCCCGCTAGGGGGCCGGGCTCAGCTGAGACAGGCGCCGGCCGGTGAGCGCGGCGTGCGCGGCGACGCGCTCGGCGAAGCCCGCGAAGTCGCGCGCGTAGAGCGCCTGGGGGCCGTCGCACAGCGCCTCGTCGGGGTCCTGGTGGACCTCGACGATGATCCCGTCGGCGCCGACCGCGGCCGCCGCGCGGGCGAGCGGCTCGACCAGCCGGCGGTCGCCGGAGGCGTGGCTGGGGTCGACGATCACCGGCAGGTGCGAGTGCAGCTTCAGCCACGGCACCGCGGAGAGGTCGAGCGTGAAGCGGGTCGCCGTCTCGAACGTGCGGATGCCGCGCTCGCACAGCATCACGCGCTCGTTGCCCTCCTTGAGGATGTAGTCGGCGGCCATCAGCAGCTCCTCGAGCGAGGAGCTCAGCCCGCGCTTGAGCAGCACCGCCTTGCCGAGCTTGCCCGCCACCTCGAGCAGCGCGTAGTTCTGCATGTTGCGGGCGCCGATCTGGACCACGTCGGCGTGCTCGGCGATCGCGTCGGCGTGGGTGGTGTCGAGGAACTCGGTGACCACCGGCAGCCCGGTCTCGGCGCGCGCCTCGGCGAGCACCTCGAGCCCCGGCACGCCCAGCCCCTTGAACGCGAACGGAGACGTGCGTGGCTTGAACGCGCCGCCGCGCAGCATCGACGCCCCCGCCGCCGCCACCACGCGGGCCACCTCGAGCGTCTGCTCGCGCGACTCGACCGTGCACGGGCCGGCGATCAGGCAGAAGGTCTCCTCGCCGCCGACCAGCCGGCCGTCGACCTCGAACACCGTCGGCTCGTGGTGGGCGAGCTCGGACGAGGCGAGCTTGTACGGCCGCGAGATCGGCACCACCCGGTCCACGCCCGCCATGCCCTCGAGACCCAGCTCCGCGACGCCCTCGGGATCGCCGATCGCCCCGATCGCGGTCGTCAGCTCGCCCGGCAGCACGATCACGTGCACGCCGGTGGTCTCGAGCCGCGCGCGCACTGCGGTGATGTGCGACTCCGTCGCGTCGGGTGTCATCACGATCATCACAGCCCCAGCTCCCTCACGCCCAGCTCGTCGGCGCCGAGGTGGTGTGCCAGCTCGTGCCGCACCGTGCGCGTGACCTGGGCGCGCAGCTCGTCCGGGTCGTGGCCGAAGTCGCGCAGCAGCGTGTCGCGGAAGATGATGATCCGGTCCGGGTAGTTGTCGCGCGACACGGTGTCGCCCTGGTAGAGCCCGTAGGCGCGGTGGCGGCGGCCCTGGTCGGAGATCACGACGGCGACGTGGTCGAGCGCCTTGAGCAGCAGGTCGGGAAGGTCGTCGAGCGCCTGGCGGACGAGCTCCTCGAAGTCGGCCGGGTTGCGCGGATCGAGCTCGAGGAACTCCCCCTCGTCCGGCTCCGCGGCGAGGTTCTCGCGCGCAAGGCGCTCGGAGTGGCGCACGAGCTGCTCGAACTCCTCGTCGTCCTCGGGCGACGTGTAGTTCGCGAGCCGGCCCGTGACCACGACCATGATCGCCGCCAGCACGACGATCGAGGCGAGCGCGCACGCGATGATCTGCATCAGGCGGACCGCGTACATGCTCGACAGGCCGCCGATCAGCGTCACGATCAGGATCGCGCTGCAGAACGTGACCAGGGCGGTCATGGCGATGCGGCGGCCGGTGGGGAGGTCGGAGAACATGTGTCACCTAAGGCTACGCGCGATCACCAGTCGCTGGATCTCGTTCGTGCCTTCGTAGATCTGCGTGATCTTGGCGTCGCGCATGTAGCGCTCGACCGGATACTCGCTCACGTAGCCGTAGCCGCCGAGCACCTGGACCGCCTCGACGGTCACCGCCATCGCGGAGTCGGACGCGAAAAGCTTCGCCATCGCCGAGTACTTGCCGGCGTCGGGCTCGCCGCGGTCGGCCTTCGAGCAGGCGCGATACAGCAGCTCGCGCGCGGCGGCGGTGCGGGTCTCCATGTCGGCGAGCTTGAACTGGATGCCCTGGAACTCGGCGATCGCCTGCCCGAACTGGCGCCGGTCGCGCGCGTAGGCGGCGGCGTGGTCGGTCGCGCCCTGGGCGATGCCGACCGCCTGGGCGGCGACGCCCAGCCGCGAGTGGTCGAGCGTCCCGAGCGCGACGTGCATGCCGCGGCCCTCCTCGCCGATCAGGTTGGCGGCCGGGACGCGCACGTCCTCGAAGATCGGCTGGCCGGTCGGCGAGCCCTTGATGCCGAGCTTGTGCTCGAGCTTGCCGACGCTGAACCCGGGCCGGTCGGCCTCGACCACGAACGCGGTGATCCCGCGCGAGCGGCCGGCCGCCGGGTCGGTCTTGGCGAACACGACGTAGAAGTCGGCGACGCCGAGGTTGGTGATCCAGTTCTTGGTGCCGTTGATCACCCACTCGTCGCCGTCGCGCACGGCGCGGGTGATGATCCCGCCGGGGTCGGAGCCCGCCTCGGGCTCGGACAGGGCGAACGCGGGCGTCCACTCGCCGGAAGCGCAGCGCGGGAGGAAGCGCTGCTTGAGCTCGTCGGACCCGAACAGCTGGATCGGCAGCGTCCCGAGCTCCTGGATCATGAGGATCAGCGCGGTCGAGGCGCAGGCGCGGGCGATCTCCTCGATCGCCACGTTGAGCATCAGCGTGCCGGTGCCGGTGCCGCCGTACTCGACCGGGAAGGGCAGCCCGAGCAGGTCCTGCTCGGCGAACAGCTTGCGGAGGTCCCACGGGTACTCGGCCTTGGCGTCGATCTCGGCCGCGCGCGGCGCCACCCGATCGGCCACGATCTGGCGGATCGTGTCGCGGAACTCGAGCTGTTCGTCGGTGAGCGCGTAGGTTGCGGCGGTCGACGTCTCCATGCGCCTAGTTTGGCGTACGGCAAACTCGCCGCCGACGACTTCGCCGCACGGCTGGTGCGACCGGCGAGTTTGGCGCAGTGCCCTATGGGGGAATGCCGACTCCATGGGAATCGGAACCTCACTCTTTCTGATCGCGGTCGGGGCGATCCTCTACTTCGCCGTCAACGCTGACGTCTCGGGCCTCGAGATCTCGACCATCGGGCTGATCCTGATGGTGGTCGGCATCATCGGCCTCGTGATCTCGTTCTTCTTCCTGTCCTCGGCGCGCCGGGACCCCGGCCGCACCGTGGTCAGGGAGCGCGACGTCTACTGATCGAACTCGTGCTCATGGCCCTGGCCGGTCCGGGGCTTGGAGCCGAAGCCGCGCTGGAGCCCGCCGGTTGACACACCGGGCGGCGGGCCGCCGGGCTGCGGGTCGCCCGCGCGCCCGCGGTGCTTGGGCCGGTCGCGGTCGCGGCTCGGCTGGACGCGCTTGGGCTCGCCCTTCTGCTTCGGGAAGTGCGGCGGCCACGGGGCGTCTCCGAGCCCGCCCTCCTCGTCGCGGCGGGCGAGGTCGTGCAGCCCGTCGAGCGAGCCGGGGTGCTCGTCGATGTCGCCCGCCGGGTCGCCGAACGTGCTCAGGCGGTCGGGCACCGTGTCGATCCGCAGGTCGCCGGGCTCGACGTCGGGCACCTCGTCCCAGTCGAGCGCGCACGACACCCGCGCGTCCGGGGTCGGGCGGACCGAGTAGGCGGAGGCGACGGTGCGGTCGCGCGCGTTCTGGTTGTAGTCGACGAATACGCCGTGGCGCTCCTCCTTCCACCACTTGCTGGTGGCGAGGTCGGGCGCGCGCCGCTCGACCTCGCGCGCCAGCGCGAGCGCCGCGCGGCGCACCTCGAGGAAGTCCCACAGCGGCTCGATCCGCACGTTGACGTGGATGCCCTTCGAGCCCGAGGTCTTCGGGTAGCCGCGCAGCCCGTGCTCGGTCAGCACCTCGTTGACGACCATCGCCGTCCGGCGCACCGCGTCCCAGGCGATGCCGGGCGTGGGATCGAGGTCGACGCGCAGCTCGTCCGGGTGGTCGAGGTCGGCGCGGCGCGCCGGCCACGGGTTGAAGTCGATCACCCCGAGGTTGACCGCCCACACGAGGTGGGCGGCGTCGTTGGCGACCAGCTCCTCGGCCGTGCGCCCGGACGGGAAGTCGACGGTCGCGGTCTGCAGCCACCCGGGGATGTTCTGCGGCACGCGCTTCTGCCAGATCGGCTCCTCGAGGATGCCGTTGACGAAACGCTTCAGCACCGTCGGGCGCTCGCGCACGTGGACGAGCACGGCTTCGGCGGCGGTCACGTAGTACTGCGCGAGGTCGAGCTTCGTCCAGCCCGGCTTCGGGAAGTAGACCTTCGCCGGGTTGGAGAGCCGGACCTCCTGGCGCGCGACCTCGAGCGTCGTGTGCTCGCTCTTGGCCACGGGCGGAAGGCTACAAGCCGTCTGGGTGGCGCACCGTGTAGCCGTCGCTCGGACGCATCTGCGTGCTCCAGCGCGGGCCGCTGCCGGCGTTGTTGTAGCCGGTGTCGAACCGCAGGCCGGCGACCACCAGGAAGCCGTGGCCGCCGTGGGCGTAGATCGTGATCCAGCTGCCCTTGCCGGCGCTGCCCCAGCGCGTGAAGTCGCCGGAGGTGAGCGCGCGGTTGAGCAGCCCGGCGCCGTGCAGGGCGTACGACATCGAGCCGGAGCAGTCGTAGCCGGAGTCCTCCCAGCGGGCGTGGCCGCCACCGTACTTGTACGGCTTGCCGACGATCCGGTTCGCCGCCGCGATCGCGGCCTTGACCTGCTGCGGCGCCGACGCCGGGGCGACCGCGAGGCCGTCCGATCCGAGCGTCGCGGTCTCGCCCGCGGCGAACGTCTCGACCGCCGGGGCGTGGACGCGGATCCCCTGCTCGACCTGCGAGCGCAGCACGCGCGCGTCGGGGCGCGAGACGCGGCCGTTGACGCGGACGCTCGAGCGGCGCTCCCACGACCGCACGCGGCGGGCCGTGGCGGGCCCGTACATGCCGTCGACGGTGGTCTTGAGGCCGACGCGGGTGAGGAAGTCCTGCAGCACGCGGACGTCGTGGCCGCGGCTCCCCTCGCGCAGAGAACGATCGCCGAAGTCCGCGGATGCGGAGGCGGGCAGCAGGAGACCGGCGACGGCCAAGCCGGCAACGAGCGTTCGACAGCGTGACACCACGGGCGAATCCCCTTCTTTCTCCACCGCCTACGGGGTTAGCTGTCGGACTCGCGCGGAAAGAAAAGTCGCGCTACGCCGCTCCCTCGCGGCGATTCGCCCCCGGCCTGCCTGGCCACTGGTTCCCCCGTTCCCCGCCGGCAGGGCCGGACGGGAATTCGGCGTTATGTCCCCTAACGCAGCGCGCGACTCTAGCGGATCGCGTCCCGGGTACCGTCCGTGCCCTTGCAGGCCCGTCTCGAAACCGCCACCGCCGGCCTCGAGCCGCCGTTCGCGGTCGTCGACCTCGATGCCTTCGACGCCAATGCCGCCGACCTGCTGGCACGCGCGCGCGGGAAGCCGGTGCGGCTGGCGTCGAAGTCCGTGCGGTGCCGGGCGCTGATCGACCGCGCGCTCGGCGCCGGGCTGACCGGCGTGCTGGCGTTCACGCTGCGCGAGGCGCTGTGGCTCGCCGCGGACCACGACGACGTCGTCGTCGCCTATCCCACCGTCGACCGGGGCGCGCTGCGCGAGCTGGCGAGCGGGCCGGCGCGCGAGCGGGTGACGGTGATGGTCGACTCCCGCGAGCACCTCGACCTGATCGAGGCGGCGCACCAGAGCGCCGGAGCAGCGGGGCCCGTGCGGGTCTGCATCGAGGTGGACGCCGGCTGGTGGCCGCTGGGCGGGCGGGTGCGGATCGGGGCCAAGCGCTCGCCGCTGCGCACGCCCGAGCAGGCCGCGGCGCTGGCGCGCGAGATCGACGCCCGGCCGGGCCTCGAGCTCGACGGGCTGATGATGTACGAGGCGCAGATCGCGGGCGTCGGCGACCGGCCCGGCAACCCGCTGCTCGGCGTTGCCCTGCGCGCCATGCAGCGCGCGTCGGCGCGTGAGCTGGCGGCGCGGCGCGCCGCCGTGGTGTCGGCGCTCCCGCCGCTGCGGTTCGTCAACGGCGGCGGCACCGGCTCGGTCGCAGCGACCGCGGCGGAGGCGGTCGTGACCGAGGTCGCCGCCGGGTCGGGCCTGTTCGCCCCCACCCTGTTCGACGCCTACAGCAGCTTCACCCCGCGCCCGGCCGCCTTCTTCGCGCTGCCGGTCGTTCGGCGCCCGGGCCGGCGCGTGGCGACCGTGCTCGGCGGCGGCTACCCCGCCTCCGGCCCGGCCGGGCGCGACCGCCTCCCGCGACCGGCGTTCCCCACCGGCCTGAGGCTCGACCGCCAGGAGGGCGCCGGCGAGGTCCAGACCCCGGTCCTGGGGGCCGACCTGCCGCTCGGCTCGCGCGTCTGGTTCCGCCACGCCAAGGCCGGCGAGCTGTGCGAGCGGTTCGACGTCCTCCACCTGATCCGCGAGGACCGCGTGGTCGACACGGTGCCGACCTACCGCGGCGAGGGCCGCACGTTCCTCTAGGTCAGCACGGCAGGTCGGCGCGGAGCCGCGTCCCGCCGCCCGGCGGGCTTGCGACCTGGAGCGCGCCGTCGAGCGCGGCGACGCGGTCTGCGAGTCCGTGAAGGCCGGAGCCGGCGTCCGGCGCGGCGCCGCCGACGCCGTCGTCGGACACCTCCACCGTCAGGTGGCCGTTGTCCCGCTCGATCCGTACGGTCGCGTGCTCGGCCTGGGCGTACTTCGCAACGTTCGTCAGGCCTTCGGACACCACGAAGTACGCCGCGGTCTCGACCGCGGCCGGGAGCCGGCCGCCGGCCGTGCTGGTGAGCGAGACCGGAACCGGCGACCGCGCCGCGAGCGAGCGCACGGCGGCCTCGAGGCCGTGGTCGGTGAGGACGGCGGGGTGGATGCCGCGGGCGAACTCGCGCAGCTCCTGGAGGCTCTGCTTGAGCTCGTCGAGCGACGCGTCGATCAGCGCCGCCGCTTCGGATTCGTCAGGAAGGCGCCGGCGGCCGAGATTGAGCATGAACGAGAGCGCCACGAGCCGCGCCTGCGCCCCGTCGTGGAGGTTGCGCTCGAGCCGGCGCCGCTCGGCGTCCGCGGCCTCGACGATCCGCTCGCGCGAAGCGCGCAGCTCGCGCATGTTGGCCCGCAGCTCGGCGTCCAGGCGCTGATTCTCGAGCAGCAGCGCGGTCGCCGCTCCCGCCGCCCTGACGGTCTCCCGGTCCTCGGCCAGCGCCGGGTCGTGGATGATCGCCGCGATCCGCCGCCCGTCGCGCTCGATCTCCGTCGCCGCCCCCGCGGGCAGCTCCACGGCGGCGCCCTGCTCGTCCACGTAGCGCTCCTGCTCCGGGACCCAGAATGCGAGCCTCAGCGTGGGATCGCCGAGCGCGGCGGCCAGCGCGCTGCGCAGGTCCCCGGGATCGGGCAGGTCGGCGAGGCGGGCCACCAGGCTCCGCACGCCGCGCGCCTGCGCGAGATCGGCACGCACGAGGCCGGCCAGGAACGCGAACGGCATCACGGCGAACGCCACGAACGTGAGCGCGTACAGCGCCTCGGCGCCGGTGGCCGCGTTGGCGAACACGAACGCCAGCGTCACGGCGCCGGAGCCGAGCAGCGGGGCCAGGCTGCGACGCTCGGCCGGGCCGGCCGCGCGCCACCGCTTGACCAGGAGCCAGACGGCCAGCAGGCACAGGATCATCAGCACCAGCGCGCCGGCGGTCAGCAGCGCCCCGCTGAGCTGCTCGTCATGCTCGACGAGCAGCAGGTTCTCCGGGCAGTCGGCGCCGCAGTCGACGAGGTCG
The DNA here is from genome assembly GCA_963849695.1 of uncultured Solirubrobacteraceae bacterium. Classification (GTDB taxonomy): domain Bacteria; phylum Actinomycetota; class Thermoleophilia; order Solirubrobacterales; family Solirubrobacteraceae; genus DASSUW01. Next base: position 121,919 of record CAWKIT010000012.1, on the reverse strand, counting down.
TCGGCGGTGCTGAACAGCATCGCCGGGAGCGGGGCCAGCGGCACGAGGACGTAGGCGGCGATCACGAGCGCCCGCGCCGGTCCGGCCGGCAGCCGCCCGGACGGGAAGCTGAACAGCACGTGCGCCAGAACGGCGCCCCACACGGAGCCGAGCAGGATCCCGGCGGTGAAGACCAAGGCGTTGTCCGCGGCCGCGAGCCCGCCGAGGAACCACGTGAAGCCGAGGAGGATCATCAGGTCCCCGAACCGCGACTCGGGCCGGCGCCGCCGGGCGTACATCCCCGTACCGACGAAGCTCCACCCGACCACCGGCCCGAACACCGCCCAGATGCGGTCCGTGAAGTGGTCGCTGCTCAGGACGAGTGCTGCGTCCGCAAGCCCGGCCAGCAGCGCCGCAGCTGCGATGACCATGTGCTGATCCTGACGCCTCGGGCGGCTGGTGCCTAGGTGGGGCCGAGCACGCGTCTGATCCAGTCGTTCTCGAACCGCCCCTCCGGGTCGAGCTCGGCGCGGGCGGCCTGGAAGGCGCCCCACTCCGGGTAGCGCGGAGCGAGCTCCTCGGCGCTCAGGAACGACCACTTGCCCCAGTGGGGGCGGCCGCCGAAGCCGCTCATCAGCGCCTCGACCTCGCGGAACGGCGTCTCCCACGCCATCCCCTCGAAGACATGCACGGCGACGTACGCGCTGTCGCGCCCGTAGGCGGGTGACAGCAGCGCGTCGTCGCCGGCCACGAGGCGCAGCTCGATCGGGAACGAGACCGGATGGCGGGCGAGGATCTCGCGGGCGCCGCGCACGGCGTCGGCGGCGTGCTCGCGCGGGATCGCGTACTCCATCTCGGTGAAGCGCACGAGCCGGGGGCTGGCGAAGATCCGGTACGACCAGTCGACCCGTTCTCTTTGCGATGCCGCGCGGGCTGCGGTGCGGTTGAGTGCCGGGATCGCACGCGGCCAGCGGCGGCCGGCGCGGTTGAGCAGCCCGAACACGTGGTTGTCGACGAGCACGTCCTCGAGCCACGCGCGCCCGCGGCCGGGCGCCTGCCGGGGGGCGTCGGTCCGCGTGTTGGTGCGGGTGAGCGCGAGCGGGGAGTGCGGGAAGGTCCAGAACTCGAAGTGGTCGGCCGCGGCCGCGCGCTCGTCGAGCGACGCGAGCACATCGTCGAGCGGCTCCGGCGCGTCGACACCGCGGAGCCGGAACGACGGCACGCACCGCAGCGTCACCGCCGCCACGACGCCGAGCGCGCCGAGCCCGACCCGGGCGGCGCGCAGCAGGTCACCGCCGGCCAGCTCGCGCTCGCTCCCGTCGCCGAGCACCAGCTCCAGCTTCTCCACCTGTGCCGACAGGTTCCGCCCCCGCGCGCCGGTCCCGTGGGTGCCGGTGGCCAGTGCGCCGGCCACCGACTGGACGTCGATGTCGCCCAGGTTGGGCAGCGCGAGGCCGTGCAGGTGCAGCCCGCGGCTGAGGCTGTCGAGCGTGATGCCGGCCTCGACACGGACGAGCTCCCCGTCCACCTCGAGGAGCCGGTTCATCCGCTCCAGCGAGATCAGCGTGCCGGCGGTGAGCACGCCGCCGGTGAACGAGTGGCCGGCACCGGCGACGCGCACGGGGCCGGTGGCGCGGGCGACCGCCGCAGCCAGCTCGGCGCGCGTCGCGGGCCGCTCGATCGCCGCCGGCTCGCAGCGCTGCGTTCGCGACCAGTTCACCCACTCGGCCACGGGCCGACCCTAGTGGTCTCCGTCATCAGTCGGGACTTGTGGCGGGGGCCACTTAGTACCGTGAAGGCGCATGGCCGGGGACCACGCTTTTCACGCGGACGACGTCGACGTCGCGCCGGACTGGGTGCGCGAGCGGCACGAGGCGGGCGACATCCAGCTGATCGACGTGCGCGAGCCCTACGAGTGGGAGGCCGGGCGCCTCTCCGGCGCGCGCCACATCGAGCTCGAGCGGGTCGCGTCGCAGGCCGAGACGATCGACCGCGACAAGCCCGTCGTCTTCTATTGCCGCATCGGCGCCCGCTCGGGAATGGCGGCCAACGCCTTCCGCCGCGCCGGGTACGACGCCCACTCGATGGACGGCGGGATCACCGCCTGGCACGAGCGCGGCCTGCCGCTCGAGCCACCCGACGGCGACGTGGCCGACCACTGATGCGCGCCTGGCTGCCGGCCGTGGCGTTCCTGCTGCTGGCCGCGGCCCCCGCCTCCGCAGCGCCGCAGCTCGTCGAGATCGGCCGGTTCAACGCACCCGTCCACGTCGCCTCGCCGCCCAACGACCCGCGCGTGTTCGTCGTCGAGCAGGGCGGGTTGGTCAAGATCGCGGGCGGCGGCACCTTCCTCGACGTGACGGGTCGGACGAACGGCGGTGGCGAGGAAGGCCTGTTGTCGATCGCGTTCCCGCCCGACTACGCGACCAGCGGCCGCTTCTACGTGTTCCTGACCACGACCGACGGCAATGCCCTCCAGGTCCTCGAGTTCCAGCGATCGCCCGACCCCTACGTCGCCGACCCGACGACCGCACGGCTCGTTCTCTCGATCCCGCATACGACCGCTTCGAACCACAACGGTGGACAGCTCCAGTTCGGGCCCGACGGATTCCTGTACGTGAGCACCGGCGACGGTGGCAACACGCCGGCCGTGGCGCAGGAGCTCGGATCGGAGCTCGGCAAGATCCTCCGCATCGACGCGCGCACCGGCGCCGCGGCGCCCGGCAACCCGTTCGGCTCGCGCGTGTGGGCCTACGGACTGCGCAACCCATGGCGCTTCACCTTCGACCGCGGCACCGGCGACCTGCTCATCGGCGACGTCGGCCAGAGCGCGCAGGAAGAGGTCAACTGGGCGACCGCGGCATCAGGCCGCGGACCGGGCGCGAACTTCGGCTGGCCGTGCCGCGAGGGCGATATCGCCGGCCCGGGGCCGGCCTGCGCCGGCGCGACGACCGGCCCCGCGTTCGCTCGGAGCAGCGCCGACGGCTTCCACGCGATCGTCGGCGGCTACGTCGTGCGCGACCCGGGGCTGCCGACACTCATTGGCCGTTACCTGTACGGGGACACCGCGATCGGCTCGCTCCGCTCAGTCGCACTGCCGAACACGGACGACCGCGCAGAGCCGCTGCCGATCGCAAGCCTGTCCTCGTTCGGTGAGGACGCATGCGGCCGGATCTACGCCGCCTCGCTCAGCGGCCCGGTCTACCGGGTCCAGGACGGCGCGCCGACGCCGTGCGCGGTCGCGGCGCCCGCTCCGGTGGCCACGTCGGTCGACACGGTCGCGCCGGGCCTGCGCGTGCGGATGCTGAGGCCGGCGCTCAATCGCCGCCGGCTGCGGCTCGCGCTCAGTTGCGACGAGGCGTGCCGGGTCGCGATCTCGACGCGGCTCACGGGTGTCAGGCGGCTCTCCACCCGCCACCGCTCGCTCGCCGCGGACACGCGCACGGTCGTGGCGCTGAAGATGAGCCGCAAGACCGCCCGGCGGGCACGGCGCGCGGTCCGGCGCCGCGGGTTCGTGCGGGTCGTGCTCACGGTCCGGGCCACGGACGCGGCGGGCAACCGCGGCGCGGCGGTGACCCGCCGCGGGCGGATCAAGCGCCGGCCCTGAACAGAAACGGCCGGGTGGTTCTCACCACCCGGCCGTCCCCAAGCGAATCCTTCCGCGCCTCCTCCGTGAGCGGGCCGTCGGGCCCGGAATCCGTAACGCCCTCCAGACGGTGATCAATGTGTCACTCAGCCCGTCCGGGGAAAATCGGACATGCGTCCACGAAGGCGGCAATTCGACTCAGGAAAATGGTGCGTCGGCCAGCGGCTCCCGCATCCCGCGCGTTTCGGGAGCCCGGCGGTAGGGATGCTCATCCGCCACGGCCTCCTCGTGGTAGACGGACTCGGCGTTGACCGCCCAGATGTCGTGAGCGGTGCCGCGCGTGATGTTCTCGACCGCCCGCATCGCCGTCAGCATCGAGTGGTCGGAGTTGTTGTAGCGGTGCAGCCCGTTGCGGCCGACCTGGATCAGGTTGCCGATCCCCTCGAGCCAGTTGCGGATCGTCTCCACGCGCTCGCCGTAGTCGGCGTCGTACATCGGGTACGCGAGCGGCACGCGCGTCACGTACCCCTTCTCGACCTTCGACGGGTCGGCGAGGCCGAGCGCCGCCAGCTCCTGCTTGGCGAGCTCGACGAGGGCGTCGTCGTCCATCTCCCACAGGTCGTCGCCCCTGAAGCAGAAGTACTCGAGGCCGACCGATGCCTTCGACTGGTCCGGCACCATCCACGGGCTCCAGGAGCGGAAGTTCTGGATCCGGCCCACGCGAACGCTCGGGTCGTGGATGTAGATCCAGTTGTCCGGGAACAGGTCCTCGCCGTCGATCACCAGCGCCACGGTCAGGAAGTCGCGGTAGCGCAGGCCCTGCGCGGCGGCCTGGACCTCGCCGGGGGCGGCGGCGCCGGCCATCCCGACCGTCCCGCGCAGCGGCAGCGAGGAGATCACGTGAGCCGGCTCGATGCGCTCGCCGCCGGCTTCGATCGCGAGGATCCGGCCGTCGCGGACCTCGAGCTTGGTGACCGGCGTGTTGAGCCGCAACTCACCGCCGGCGGCGATGATCTCGTCCGCCATCGTCTCCCACATCTGGCCCGGGCCGAAGCGCGGGTAGTGGAACTCATTGATCAGCGACTTGATCTTGTTGCCCTTGTTGCCGAAGAACGCGGCCTTGGCGGCGGAGAAGAACGACAGGCCCTTGATCCGCTGCGCCGCCCACTCCGAGCGCAGCTCGGTCGTCGGCACGCCCCACACCTTCTCGGTGTAGGTCTTGAAGAAGTGCTGGTAGAGCCGCTTGCCGAAGCGGTTGGAGACCCACTGCTCGAAGTTCTCCTCCTTGCCCTTGGGCTTCATCGCCGCCCACAGGTAGGAGAGCCCGGCACGGATGAGCTCGACCGGGCCGAGCTTCTTGACGACGTCCATGCCGTTGAGCGGGTAGTCGAGGAACTTGCCGTTCCAGTAGATACGCGACATGCGCGGGCGCTTGAGGAACTCCTCGCGCATGACCTCGTGCCACAGGTCGTCCACTTCCTTGGACTTGGTGAAGAAGCGGTGGCCGCCGAGATCGAAGCGGTAGCCGTCGCGCACCTCGGTCTTGGCGATGCCGCCGACCTGATCCTCGGCCTCGAAGACGATGACGGGCCGGCCCTGCCGCGCGAGCAGGTAGCCGGCCGTCAGGCCGGCCGGGCCGCCGCCGAGCACGGCGACGGGACGGTCGGTACCGGCGCGCTCGAAACGGCGGCGCGTCGGGTCGAAGTCAAGGGTTGACATGGCTCCATCCTTGCCCCCGCACCGGCGTTTTCCGCCCTGCCGTTAAGCCCTCCTAACAGGTGTTAATCCGGTCGCTAGGGTGTCGGCGGTGCAGACCGCGTCGACGCTCGACATCCTGTTGGTGGACGACGACCGTCCCCTGCGAGAGATGCTCACGCGCTCGTTCGAACGAGAGGGTCACCGCGTCACCGCGGTGGCCGACGGCAAGACCGCGCTCGACGCCGCGGCCGACCGCCCGTACGACGTGGTGCTGCTCGACGTCGCGCTCGGAGCCGGCCCGACCGGGCACGACGTGGCGCGGATGCTGCGCGGCCGGCGCGACGTGGTGCCGATCATCATGCTCACCGCGCTCGACAGCGAGGCCGACGCGGTGCAGGGCCTCGAGGCCGGCGCCGACGACTACGTGACCAAGCCGTTCGGCCTGGCCGAGCTGCGCAGCCGCATCCGCGCGGTCCTGCGCCGCGCGCACGGGCGCGTGGTGGCGGGCAGCCTGCAGGTCGGGCCCGTCACGCTCGACCAGGAGGAGCGGCGGGTGGCGGTCGACGGCCGCCCGGTCAAGCTCACCTTCAGCGAGTACGAGCTGATCACGCGGCTGATGAGCCGCCCCGGCCACGCCTTCAACCGGCAGGAGCTGCTGCGCTCGATCTGGGGCGACAGCGCGTACCGCGACCCGCGGGCGATCGACGTCCACATCCGCCACCTGCGCGAGAAGCTCGAGACGCGCCCCGAGGAGCCCGCGCTCATCCTGACGGTACCCGGGCGCGGGTACCGCTTCCGCGAGCCATGAGCCGGCTCGGAGGCCTGCGGGGGCGGCTGCTGGTGGCGTTCGTGTTCACCAGCGTGCTCACGCTGGCGGTGGTCGGGGCGATCGTGCTCGGCCCGCTCCAGAACGAGCTGCGCGACCAGAGCATCGACAACCTCAACGACGCGGTCCTGGTGGCCGCGCCCGAGTTCCGCTCGGCGCTTCGCGAGGAGCTGCCGGACACCGCCCCGGACGACCCCGAGCGCACCGCCGCCGTCGACGCGCGCCAGTCGGCCGTGAGCGCCGCGGCATTCGAGCTCCAGCGCCGGATCGACACGCGCGTGCTGGTGGACGCCGACGACGACGACGACACGCAGCCGGACTTCTTCTACGACTCCGAGTTCGCGCCCATAACCCAGAGCGCCACCCTCGCGGCACTGACCGCGATCCGCCAGGACCGCACCGTGATCGACGTCGACGGCGACCAGGTGACGGTCGCGATGCGGCTGCACAACCCGACGCCCGGCGCCGACGGCGTGCTGGTCGCCCAGCGGCGGCTGACCGAGGTGACCGCGGCGGCCGGGCAGGTCCGCAACGCGCTGGTGGCGGGCGCGGGCGTCGGCGTGCTGGTGGCGATCGCGCTCGCCGTCACCCTGTCCGGCACGCTGCTGCGCCGGCTGGCGCGCCTGCGCGCGACCGCGCTGCGGATCACCGCCGAGGGGCCCGACGCGCCCTCGCCGCGCGACGAGGTCCGCGACGAGGTCGGCGACCTCGCCCGCGCGCTCGCCCGCATGCAGGACGCGCTGCGGCGCCAGGAGGCGGCGCGCCGCTCGTTCGTCTCCACCGCCTCGCACGAGCTGCGGACGCCGCTGACGATGCTCCAGGGCACGATGGAGCTGCTCGAGGAGGACCTGGGCGACGGCCGCGTCGACATCGAGGACGCCCAGCTCCAGGTCACCAACGCGCGGCGCGAGCTGCGCCGGCTGTCGGCGCTGGCCGGCGAGCTGCTCGACCTCAGCCGGCTCGACGCCGCCGTCCAGCTGCGCTCGGAGCCGGTCGAGCTCGGCGAGCTGGCGCGCGCGGTGGCGGCGGAGTTCGACCTGCGCGCCCGCGAGCGCGACGTCGAGCTGCGCGTGCTGCCGCCCGCCGACGGCTGCTGGGGCCGCGGCGACCCCGACGCGGCCGCGCGCGTGGTGCGGATCCTGCTCGACAACGCGCTCCGCTACGGCCCGCCGGGCGAGGCGATCACCTTGAGCACGAGCTTCGGCGACGGCGTCGCCGGCCTGTGGGTGTCCGACCGCGGGCCCGGGATCCCGCCCGAGGAGCGCGAGCACATCTTCGAGCGCTTCCACCGCGGCCGCGCCGCCGGCCCGGAGAGCGGCTTCGGCCTCGGGCTCGCGATCGGCCGCGAGCTCGCCGAGCGGATGGGCGGCGACCTCCGGCTCGCCGACCGCGAGCCGCCCGGCGCCAGCTTCGTGCTCACGCTCCCGGCCGGCGAGCCGGAGGACGGCAGGCGGCCGAAGCGCGACGCCGTGGGCGCTACTCGGAGGTCTTGACGAGCACAGTCGCCTGGACCGCGTTCGGGCGGCGCTCGATCGGTGGCACCGGCTCGACGGCGCTGACCGCGAATCGCTCGTCGTTGCCCAGGTGCTGGCGCCATTCGCCCGAGCGCAGGCGCACGAGCTCGGTCCACGGCGCCTGCCAGCGCTGGATGTCGGCGAAGATCGGCGTCACCAGCACGACCCGCTGGCCGGGCTTCACACGGTCGAGCAGCGGGGCGAGGTCGCGCTCGGCGGAGGTCGCGCCGAGCCGCTCCGGCCCGTCGCGCCAGTCCGTGACGCCGGTGTCCCGCACCTCGCCGGTGAGCGTCGCGAACCGCAGGCCGTCCGGCAGGTAGTACTCGAGCACCGGCACCTGCTCGGGCTGGGTGGAGACGACGAGGTCGCCGGGCGCCAGGCTGGGCGCGATCGCGTCGGCGACTTCGCGCACGTTGCTCTTCTCGTCGGGCGGCGCGTCGCTCACGGCCAGCCCGGCCGCGACCACGAGGCCGACGATCCCGAGCTTGCCCGCGTTGCCGAGCCCGGCGGCGAGGGCGAGCAGCAGCGGGCCGACCGCCGCCGCGAGATAGCGGGCGGCCCACGCGGGTGATACCTGCGAGGTGACCCACGCCAGCAGCACGGTCATGACCGAGATCGCGAGCAGGCAGGCGGCCGCGCGGCCGCGCGGCGACAGCCGGCCCCCGCGGCGCGCGAACAGGCCCGCCAGGCCGGCGCCGGCCGCCAGCAGCAGCGCGATCTGCGCGAGCTGGCCGAGCATCCGCCCGGGCACGGCGAGCAGGCTGACCACGGTCGGCGCCCGCGCCCACGGCGCGCCCGTGTGCGCAGCCTGGTACAGCGTGATCGGGATCCAGGGCAGGTACAGGAGCACCGCCCCGCCGAACCCGATGGCGCCGTTGATCAGGAGGTCCCGCCGCTCCGGCCCGCGCGCGCGGAAGAGCAGGAACAGCCAGGCCGCGCCGCAGGCGGCGCCGAAGAACAGCGCCCAGTTGTGGGTGTACAGCATCGCGGCGAACGCCACCGCGAAGCCGATCGCCCACGGCCGGCGGTCGTCCTCGAACGCGACCATGCGCGCGAACGCCGCGCTCGCGATCAGCGACAGCAGCACGGTCAGCGCGTACATGCGCGCCTCCTGCGCGTACTGGGTCAGGAACGGGCTGGTGGCGGCCAGCACCGCCGCCATCCACCCGGAGCGGGTGCCGAACAGCGTCCGCGCCGCCCACCAGGCGACGGGGACGGCCACCAGACCGAACACCACCGACAGCGCGCGCACGGCCTCCTCCGAGGTCCCGGCCACGCTCATCCACACGTGCAGCAGCAGGTAGTAGAGCGGCGGCGAGCCGTCCAGCCGCAGCGCTTCCGGGATGTCGCCGAGCGGGCGGTCGGAGATGCCGACCGACAGCCCCTCGTCGATCCAGAAGCCGATCCCCAGCTCGCGCGTGCGCAGGAAGAGCGCGAGCAGCACCAGCGCGCCGAGCGCCGCCGGGCCGGCGAGCTTCGCCCGCGTGACGGCAGGCACGCGCACAGCCGGGCGCGAGCGCGGCGCGGTGGTCGCCATGTGATCGAGGTTACCCGTGGTCACACGAGCTCCCGACGGTCCAGTGCACGGTCTTCGTGTACTCGGGGTAGCGCGGGTCGACCGACAGCGGCGCGCTCCCCATCGCCAGCGCCGTCCCCGGGCCGAACGGGAAGATCTCCACCTCGTCGATGTGCATGTGCAGCCGCCAGGCCACCGACGGCACCTGGAACGCACCGGTGAACACCTTGCCGCACGACTTGATCCCGGCCTCGCCGCCGCCCTTGGCGATCGCCGCCTCGAGGTTCGGACCGTAGAAGTTGGCCTCGTACTCGAACTTCTCCCAGTCGGCCTGCAGCTTGTCGACGTCGGCGACCACGAACGGCGCCGCGGCGGCCACCAGCAGCGCGGTCACCGCGGCCGCGCCGGCCGACCCCCAGCGCCGCGCGGCGCCGCGCACGACCGCCACCCATCCCGCTCCCGCGAGCACGCACACCAAGGCGGCGGGGAGCGCCACGTACCGCAGGTTGCCTGCGAACCCGGCCTCCGTCATCAGCGCCACGGCCACCATGAGGATCGTCGCCATGGCCGCGAGCGCCAGCGTGAGGCGGTCCCGCCGGCGCCACGCCAGCACCGCGGCGATCAGGGCGCCGAGATAGATCGGCACGGACAGGATCGCCGCCGAGCGGCGGAAGACCTCCGCGAACGGCGAGGAGGCGAAGGCCGCCGAGCTGGGGTTGGGGTCCCGCGCGCGCGAGGCGGCGCGCAGCCAGTCGCCCGAGCCGAGGTACTCCGGCACGAACCAGAGCACGAGCGCGAGCGCGCCGGCGCCGAACACCAGCGTGATCTCGCGCCACGGCGGACGCCCTTCCCACGCCTGGTACACGAGCCAGAGGCCGTAGAGGCCCCAGAACGGCCACACCTCGGGCCGCAGCAGCGCGGCCGCGAAGCCGATAAGGAAGGCGTGCGTCCCGTGGCCGTCGAGATGGCGGTCGACCGCCCACAGCACGAGCGCCACGAGCATGCCCTCGGAGTTCCCGCGCGCGAAGTGGAAGATGAACTCGTCGGACAGGAACAGGGCGACGGCGGCGATGGCGCCCGCCCACGGGCCCGCGAGCCGCGCGCCCAGGCGGTACGCCATCGCGAACGCGAGCAGCCCGCCCGCGCGCGCGATCACCAGCCACAGCGCCGGCGCGGCGTCGTCCCCGGCCGGCGCGAACGGCGTCGTGAACAGCACCGGGAGCGGCTTCCACGACGGGCCGTTCGTGGTCACGAGGTCCCACTGCGTGATCTCGCGGCCCCAGATGATCCACGCCCATGGGTCGTAGGTAGGGGTCGAAGGCAGCAGCAGGGAGAGCGCGGCGAGCGCCAGGCAGGCGAGCAGCAGCACCGCCATCGGCAGCCGGCGGGGCGGCGCGCCGGCGCGATCGTCGGCCCGCGCGGCCGCCGCGCGGGGCGGCGCCGGGACGGCCTGGGCGCTCACCGGAGGGAGAGAGCCGCCCGGGTCGGCGCGGGCGCCTCGGCGGCCAGGTCGGGGTGGTCGCCCGGCGTGCCCCACAGCGCGAGCGCGCGGTCGAGCGCCGCGAGCGGCACCTCGGCCGCCTCCGCGAGGTCGCGCGCGCGGCGCTCGAGCAGCAGCTTGTCGCCGGACACGAGCAGACGCTTCGCCGCCTCGGTGGTCGCATCCTCCCCCGCCGTCAGGTGCAGTTCGCCGGCCTCGAGCTCGTAGCGGCCGGCGGCGCCGAGCGCGGTCAGCAGGTCGAAGCGCGCGGCGCGCGCGAAGCCGGGCAGCGCGAGGCGCTCGAACACGCGCGAGAAGCGGCGCTGCGGCGGCCAGGACGGCTCGCCGCGGAACGCCTGCGCCTGCGAGCCGGCGCGGTCCGCCCAGGCGCGGTACGCCTCGGCGGTGCGGCCCGGCGCCTCGCCCGACGCCCACGACGGCCGCTCCTCGCTGCCGGTGGCGAGCAGGAAGGCCAGCCACGTCGCCTCCTCGAGGTCGGGCTCGGCGGCCACCTCCGGATACGGGCCCGGCGGCTCGAGGCGGGCGGCGGCGGCGGCAAGCGCGGATGCCAGCCGCTCGGCGTCCGCGGTCGCGCGCAGGCCGGGCACGAGCGGGTTGCGATAGCCGTCGTCGGCCGCCCTCGCGAGCCGCTTGGTCACCACACCGCGGGTACGCGGCGCGGTTCCGCCGCGCGTCGACGTCCGCGGCCGCGACGACCGCACCGGCGCCGTCGACTTCAGGTCAGCCTGCAGCTCCCGGCTGCAGATCGGGCAGTTGGCGGTCAGCCGGTTGTGACGGCAGAACATCGGCATGGCGCGGAGAGTGTGGCACCACATACCCGCCGCGCGAGGGCGTCATCGTGATCGACCGCCTGCGCATCCGCTCGCCCCGCCCGACCGCCGGCCGCAGCTCGAACCGGCGGGCGACCGCGCGCAGCACCTCCTTCATCTCCAGCGACGCGAACGCGGCCCCCACGCAGCGCCGGACACCGCCGCCGAACGGGATGAACGTGTAGGGCTCGGGCGCGCCGTCGAGGAAGCGCTCGGGCCGGAACGCGGTCGGGTCCTCCCACACGTCGGCGCGCCGGTGGGCGAGGTAGATGCACGGCGTCAGGTGCACGCCCGGCGGCAGCGTCCAGCCGCCGAGCTCGTACGGCTCGACGAGCTTGCGCGGCGTGATCGCCAGCACCGGCCGCACGCGCAGGACCTCCTTGACGACGGCGTCGAGGTAGGCCTCGTCGTCTTCGCGCATGCGCGCGACGATCTCGGGATGCCGCGCCAGCCGCTCGAGCGCCCAGCCGAGCGAGCCGGCGGTGGTCTCGTGGCCGGCGGCCAGCAGCGTGGCGAGCTGGTCGCGCAGCTGCGCGCGCGAGGCTCCGGTGGACTTGAGCACGCCGAGCAGCGAGCCGTCGCCGTCGTCGCGGTCGATGCGCTCGTAGAGCAGCGCGTCGAGCCGCCTGACGCGGCGCAGGTAGGCGGAGTACGGGCCGCGCTCCTGGTCGCGCCAGAGGCTCATCGCGAACAGCATCGGCATCGGCAGCTGGAGCGCGCGCCGGATCGCGCCGCGCAGCTCCGGGTCGCTGCCGCCGAACACGACGCGCAGGATCACCTCGAGCGCGATCGCCTGCATCCGCTCGAGGGCTCTGATGGGGCGGCCGGGCGTCCAGCGGGCGATCTCCTCCTCGGCGACGCCCGCCATCGTGGCGCGCCAGCGCGCGAGCGCCTCGCCGTGGAACGGGGGCAGCATGAGCTTGCGCTCGCGCATGTGCTCGTCGCCGTCGAGCACGAGGATCGAGCGCGGGCCGGCGAACGGCTCCAGGAAGGCCGAGCTCGCGCCGGCGTGCAGCGCCGCCGGGGAGGCGGTGTACACGCGCTTGATCTCGGCCGGGTCGGAGGTGAAGACCATCGGCGCGTCGGACCACGCGAGCCGCAGCGTGAACGGCTCGCCATAGCGGGCCTGGGCGCGGCGCATCAGCGTGGTCGGACGCAGGATCCATTCCGCGGTCTGGACCGCAGGCGGCTCCGGCGGGCCGGGCGGCAGCATGGAACCCATCTTCCTCCATCGCTGTACAAGAGACTGTCGGGGCCCGCCCAACGGGCCATTCCGTAATCGAGCGATGTCCCGTTGGGCACCCCAAGGGATGGTGGTGGGCCGACCACTGACAGAGAACGAGCTGGTCGAGCGCGCACGCGGTGGCGACGGTGCCGCGTACGCAGCGCTCGTCCGTGACCACGAGGAGACCGCCTTCCGTATCGCGTACGTCATCTGCGGCAGCGCCGCGGACGCCGAGGAGGCTGCCCAGGACGCCTTCGTCAAGGCCTACAACGCGCTGGGCCGGTTCCGGCTCGGCGAGCCGCTGCGACCCTGGCTGCTGGCGATCGTCGCCAACGAGGCCCGCAACCGCCGGCGGTCTGCCGGCCGCCGCGCGGCGCTGGCGCTGCGCGCCGCCGGCGAGGAGCGCCCCGCCGGGGAGGCGGCCCCCTCCCCGGAGGCGGCGCTCCTCGCGGGCGAGCGCCGAGCGGTGCTGCTGGACGGCCTCGGCCGCCTCAGCGAGCGCGACCGGACGGTGATCGCCTGCCGCTACCTGCTGGAGCTGTCCGAGGCCGAGACCGCCGCGACTCTGGGTGTGCGTCCGGGAACCGTCAAGTCGCGCCTCTCGCGCGCGCTCGACCGGCTGCGGGAGGAGGTGGGCGAGCGTGTCTGAGCTCGAGCTCGAGCTGCGCGAGCTGCGGGTCGAGTGGCCCGACACGCCCGACCTCGCGGGCGCGGTGGCCGGGCGGCTGACGGCTGCGCCGCCGTCGCGGCGGCGGTGGCGTCTCGACCGGCCGGTGTGGCAGATCGCGGTCGTCGCCACCGCGCTGATCGTCGCGGTCGTGATGGCGGTGCCGCCCGCGCGCTCGGCGGTGCTCGACCTGCTCGGCTTCGGCAGCGTGCGGATCGTGCGCGAGGAGCCGCGGCCCTCCCGGTTCGCTTCCGGCCTCGGGCTCGGCGAGCCCGTCACGCTCGAGCAGGCGCGGCGCCGGTTCCCGGTGCTGGTGCCCGACGAGGTGGGCGAGCCCGACGCCGTCTACCTCACCGAGCACCCGTCCGTGCGCGTGGACCTCGTCTACCGCGAGCGCCCCGGCCTCCCGGCGTCCAGCAACACCGGCGCCGGCCTGCTGGTGACCGAGTTCCACTCCGTCGCGGAGCCGCTGATCGAGAAGACGGTCGGCGCGGGGTCTCGCGTCGAGCGGCTCACGGTCGGCGGCGACCCGGCGTTCTTCATCTCGGGCGCCGAGCATGGCTTCGCGCACATCCAGCGCGGGGGCACCGGCGCGTTCGAGCCCCAGCGGCTGGCCGGCAACACGCTGCTGGTCGAGCGGTCCGACGGTGTGTTGCTGCGGGTTGAGGGCGAGGTTGATCGGGACGAGGCGGTGCGGATCGCGGAGTCCGCCGAATGAACGTCAACTGCGGCTGGGTGAGGGGCGAGAGAGCCGCCCGCGCGGTTGGATTCCAGCGGTTTTCGCGAACTAAGTGCGATTGGGCCCGGTTTCCGAGCCCTAACGCACGTGGTTCGGGCACGCCGGGCCCGGGTGCCGCCATAGCCCCGAACTGCGTGTGGTTACCGGCGGTTTCCGAGGGTAATCGCACACAGTTCACCGCCGCGGCCGATCCCCGCTCCCTCAATGCCGCAGTTGACGTTCGCCGGCGTCGCCGAGCGTCAGCCAGCCAGCGGGCGCCGGCCGGCGAACCCGGCCTCGACCCCGTGCCAGTGGCCCACGGCGGGCTCGTCGAGCAGCCAGCACAGGTAGACCTCGCGGCCGTCGATCAGCGACGGGAAGTCGACCAGCCCGCGCTCGAGGTCGCGGACCACGAGGTCGAGCCGCTCGAGGCGCTCGAAGCCGAGCGCGACCTCGACCGCCGCGCGCCCGTGCTCGGTGCCCGCCCATGCCCCGCCGGTCGTGTCAGCCCGCTCCGCGAGGTCGCTGTCGTAACCGCGCTCGACGAGCCGGCGGCGCGCGTCGCGGAGGCTCCGCACGGTCTCGCCGACGATCGGCAACAGCGCGTTGGCCTGATCGGGCGTCCAGTGGCGGTGATGGAGCATCTCGTGACCCACGTAAGAAATACCCTGCGGAGGCGCTCCGGTCACGGTGCAACCGGCTAGATATCGTTGATGGTTATGGACGCGCCCGGGGACCTGGCGCTCGTGCAGCGCCTCGTCAACACCGCGGACCTCGAGACGGGGTCGGACGACCTGGGCGACACGGACGCGCTCGCGGCCTGGCTCGCGAGCACCGGTCTCGCTGCGCCGGAGGAGCGGTTCGACGAGGCCGGCCGCGCGCGGATCGTCGAGCTCCGCGAGGCGCTGCGCGCGCTCCTTCTCGCCAACCACGGAGAGCGCCCCGACCGCCGCGCGGTCGCCGCGCTCGACCGCGCCGCCCGCCTCGTCGTCACCTTCGACGCCGGCGGACGCGCCCGGCTGGCGCCCGCCGACGACGGCGTCGACGGCGTGCTCGGCACCGTGCTCGCGATCGTCGCTCGCGCGCAGGCCGACGGGAGCTGGCAGCGCCTGAAGGCCTGCCCCGGCGAGCGCTGCGGCTGGGCGTTCTACGACGGCTCCCGCAACCGCTCGCGCACGTGGTGTGCGATGAGCGTGTGCGGCAATCGCTCGAAGGCGCGCAGCTACCGCGCCCGTCAGCGGTAGCGGCCGCCGGCCTTCGCCCACTCGAGCAGGTGCTCGACGCTGCAGAAGCCGTCGGGAATCCGGTGCTCGCCGCGGGCGCGCACGAGCAGGACGTGTGCCTCCTCGAGCGCGGCGCCGCACCGCGAGCACTCGGTCAGCCGCGGGTCGTCGACCGGGTCGCCTGCGTCCCACCACGCGCCGCGGATCGCCCACGGCACGACGTGCTCGAGCCGGCAGAAGACGGCGCGCCGGCCGCCGGCGGGCTCATACGCGTGGAACCCGTCGTCCTCGTCCACCTCGGCCCCACACCATGAGCAGGGATCACTCATCGCACCACGTCCGGCAGCACGAAGCGGTGGTCGCCGGCGGCGAGGACGAGCGGCTCCCCCTCGCGTGCCGCGATCGTGATCGGCAGCTCCGGGTCGCGCGTGGCGAAGTCGGCGGTCGCGACGCTGCGGCCGCCGAACGCGCGCGCGAGCCCGAGCACGGCCCGGCCGAGGTTGGCGACCGCGCCCAGCGGCGCCTCGAGCTCGCCGGTCTCGGGATCGATCGCAAGCGCGGTCGGCGGTGATGGCCGCAGGTCGGGCAGCGGTCGCGGAGCGGCGGGAACGGGCGTGCCGGCCGGAATCGTCACGGCCTGGGCGGAGTCGGTCAGCTCGATCACGCCGCCGGCGCAGTCGAGCATGGTCGCGCCGCCCTCACCGACGTCGACCAGCAGGACCACGCGCAGCGCGCCCGAGCGCTCCGCGAAGGCGCGGACGGTCGCCACGGCCTCGGCGTGCCGCGCCACTGCGTCCTCGACGTTCCCGGACACAGTGAGGATGGTGCCATGCCGGTGCGGGTAGGTCACCGCCGATGCGAGCCCCGTTCCTCGAGCGCGCGCCCGACCTCGACGGCCACGACCCGGCGGCGCTCGCCGTCGCGGCGCGCGCCGCGATCGACGGCGTCACGTTCGGCGCCAAGGGCGACGAGCGGTTCCACCTCGACCCGGTCCCGCGCGTGATCGCCGCCGCCGAATGGGACGAGCTCGCGGCCGGCCTCGCCCAGCGCGTGCGCGCGCTCGAGGCATGGTGCGCCGACGTCTACGGCGCCCGCGCGATCGTCCGCGACGGCGTCGTCCCCGCGCGCGT
The DNA here is from genome assembly GCA_963849695.1 of uncultured Solirubrobacteraceae bacterium. GTDB lineage: Bacteria > Actinomycetota > Thermoleophilia > Solirubrobacterales > Solirubrobacteraceae > DASSUW01. Next base: position 105,530 of record CAWKIT010000012.1, on the reverse strand, counting down.
GATCGAGACGATCGACACGCTCGAGCCGCGGCTGCAGGGCGTCGAGCTGCCGCTGTGGATCGGCGTCGCCGGGCTCGACGTCGTGCGCGAGCCGAGCGGCCGCTTCCTCGTGCTCGAGGACAACCTGCGCACGCCGAGCGGGATGGCGTACACGCTCGCGGCACGCGAGACGTCGCTGCGGCTGCTCGAGCCGGCCGAGCCGCCGCGCCCGCTCGACGACCTCGCCGACCTCATGTGGAGCGCACTCACCGCCGCCACGGGCCGAGACCGGCGGCCGCGCGCGGCCGTGCTCACCGACGGCCGGGCGAACGCGGCGTTCTGGGAGCACCGCCGGATCGCCGAGCTGCTCGGCGTGCCGCTGATCGAGCGGGAAGAGCTCGATATCGACGCGGTCGACGTCGTGTACCGGCGCACGGACGCCGACCGGCTCGACGACGACGTCGGGCGGCGACTCGAGGAGCCGTGGCTCGCCGGCCGGCTCGCGCTCGTCAACGCCTTCGGGACCGGGGTCGGCGACGACAAGCTCGCGCACGCCTACGTCGAGGACATGGTGCGCTATTACCTCGGCGAGGAGCCGCTGCTGGCGTCGGTGCGGACCTATGACCTCGGCCGGGGCGAGGTGCTCGAGGAGGCGCTCGACCGGCTCGACGAGCTCGTCGTCAAGCCGCGCGTCGGCCACGGCGGCGAGGGCGTGGTCATCTGCCCGCATGCCGAGCGCATCGACGTCGAGCGGGTCCGCGCCGCCGTGACGGCGTCGCCGGAGAGCTACATCGCGCAGGAGCTGGTGCCGCTCTCCTGCCACGCGACCGTGCTCGACGGCACGCTCGAGCCGCGACACGTCGATCTGCGGCCGTTCGTGTTCCTGGGCCCGGACGGCGCGGCCGGGGTGCTGCCGGGAGGGCTCACCCGCGTGGCGTTCGACGCCGGCGCGCTGGTCGTCAACTCGTCGCAGAACGGCGGCGCCAAGGACACCTGGGTGATGTAGCGGGGCCCGCCCAACGGTTCATTCCGTCCGGAGCGATGTCCCGTTGGGCACCCCTAGCGAGTCTCGGCCGCGGCGCGGCGCGCCTCGACCTCGTGCGGGTTGTCGCGGTAGCCGCGATAGAGGTACGAGAGCCACATCCGCCAGCGGCGGTGCTGGTCCTGCCAGACATGGCAGAGCTCGTGGACGATCAGGTCGTCCGGGACCTCGGCGAGCGGGCGCTTGATGAGGATCAGCGGACCGACCTCGTAGCCGCGGAAACGGCGGAAGCCGGGGATGCGGAACAGCCACGGCGTGTGGAGGATCCGCACGCGGTCGATCCGCACCGGCTCGGAGTAGAAGTCGAGCCGGTCGAGTCGCGCCTTGGCGCGCCGGATCGCCGCGATCTCCTCGGCCGTGCGGCCCACCCGGGAGAAGCTGCTTACTCGTTCTTGCCGGGAGCGGCGTCGGCGGCGCCTGCCTGCTCGTCCTTGCCGGAGGCAGCCTCGGCGACCTCGCCGCCGCTCGTCGCGGCGGCACGGCCGGCGGTCGTGCGCCGCCCGGCCGCGCGCTTGCGCGGGGTCGGCTTCTTGTCGCGCCTTCGGCCTTGCGGCGCGCTTGGCCTTCGGTCGCCGCGCGCTTGGCCTTCGGAGGCTTCTTGGCCGCGCCGCGCTTGGCCGCCTTCGCGGTCGGCTTGCGCTTGGCCGGCTTGGCGGCCGGCGCCTTCGCGAGGCCGGCCGGCGGCCGCTCGGTGGCGCCCTCCGCCGTAGCCGACTTCGGCCCGCCCGGCTTGCCGGGCTCGGCCGCGCCGACGGTCGCCGGCCCGCCGGAGGTCTTCGCCGGGGCGCCGGACGCGCGCTCGCGCAGTCGCTTCTCGGCTGCGGACACCGCCGTCTTGCCGAGGTTGAGCGCCCGATCGAGGATCTGTCTCGCGTTTATGGCCATGCGGACCATCTTCCCGGCCCGCGCAAGGGCTAAGCCCGGACGGACCGGGGCGTTCGGGCTAAGCGATCGAGTCGCCGCAGGCGATCGCGATCGCCTCGGAGGCGGCGATGCTCGTCAGGCGCTCGCCGCCGGGCATCCGCAGGTCGCCCCAAGCGCGGCCGAGCACAGGCTCGGATACGAAGCAGAGCTCGAGCGTGCCCGGAAGCGGCTCCCACGCCCGCTCCCAGGCCGCGGCGATCTCGTCCAGCAGCTCAGGCGGCGGTCCGGAGGCGAGATCGTGTGCGGGCTGGGAGCGGGGCAGGTGCATCGTCGAACAGGAGGGAACGCTTCAAGCTGTTTCATCGGCGGCGCGTCCGCGCCTTTCATGGGGTGCGGACCCCAAGCCCTAGAGGCCCGGCGGATGGCGGGCGACGAACCCGCTCGTCGAGCGCATGTCGTTGCCCCAGCGCGAGCCGGTGACGCGCGCGTTCGACGTGTCGAACCGGATCCCGGCGACCTCCATGAACACGTGGCCGGGATGCGAGTAGATCGTCACCCACTTGCCCCTGCCGGGCTTGCCCCAGCTCATCAGCGGCCCGGAGGCGAGCGGGCCCTCGAGCAGCCCGGCGGCGGCGAGCGCGAACGAGACCGAGCCGGAGCAGTCGTAGCCGTCGTCGAGCCACTCGCCGTGGCCGCCGCCCCACTTGTACGGCGAGCGGGCGATGATGTTGCCCGCCTCGATGATCTGCTTGACCTCCTCGGGGGCATCGAGCGGCGGCAGCGCGACGCCGTTCGGCAGCGCGTTCGCCTTCGTGATGTCGGTGCGGCCGACACGGCTCGGGTGCGCGCCGGCGGACGCCGGCTGCGTCGGCTTCGGGCCCGCCTCGGTCAGGCCGGGGTCGGGCTCGCTGGGCGCGGCGGCGCCGGTGTCGCCGGCCTCCGGCTCGACCACCGTCGGGCGCATCTCGGGCAGCGGCGGCAGCTCGGCCTGCTCGACCACGGCGACCGGCCGCTCGCGCGGTGCCGTCTCCTCGCGCGGTGCCGGCTCCTCGCCCGAGGCGCTCAGGGCGTAGACGCCGACCGCGATGGCGGCGACGGCGGCGGCGAGCACAAGACGCATCGGAAGAGTATGCATCCCCTTTGGCATCGGGACGCCGCGCGAAAGGCTTTAGCGCCCATGACCGTGCTGATCCTGTTCCACCACGCCCTGGGCTTGACCGACGGCGTCCACGCGTTCGCGGACGACCTGCGCGCCGCGGGCCATCTCTTCGAGGACCGGAGCTTCGCGGAGGGCGTCGCGTACGCCGAGGCGGTCGGGTTCGGCCTGCCCGACTACGACGAGAGCGCCGCGACGCTGGTCAGGGAACGAGTGCTCGCGTTCCTGTAGCGGCGGCGATCGCCTGCGCGAGGTCCTCGACGAGGTCGCGGGATCCTCGATCCCGCAGCTCAGCCGGATCAGGTCGGCCGGCACGGCCGCGGCCGAGCCCTCGACCGACTGGTGCGTCATCGCCTGCGGGACCTCGATCAGCGACTCGACGCCGCCGAGCGACTCGGCGAGTGAGAACACCTCCGTGCGAGCCACGATCCGCGCCGCGTCCGGGTGGCGGAACGACACCATGCCGGAGAAGCCGGGCCAGCGGACGTCGATGACGTCGCCGACCGTGCGCAGCCACTCCGAGACGGCGCGGGCGTTCTCGGTGTGCGCGCGCATCCGCAGGTGGAGGGTGCGGATGCCGCGGTGGACGAGGAAGGCGTCGAGCGGGCCGGGTACCGCGCCGATCGCGTTCTGGACGAACTTGATCGCGTCATGGAGCGCGCGCTCTCGCACGACGGTTGCGCCTCCGATGGCGTCGCTGTGACCGCCTATGTACTTGGTGGTCGAGTGGATCACGGCGTCGGCGCCGAGCTCGAGCGGACGCTGGTAGACGGGCGTCGCGAACGTGTTGTCGACCGCCACCAGCGCGTTGCGCCTGCGGGCGATGACCTGCTCGAGGTCGACGACGTTGAGCGTCGGGTTGGTGGGGGTCTCGACCCAGATCAGCTTGGTGGCGTCGGTGACCGCGTCGGACAGGGCGTCGAGGTCGGTCTGGTCGACCATCGTGTACTCGAGCCCCCAGCGGTTGAGCACCTTGTCGACGAGCCGGTACGTGCCGCCGTAGAGATCGTTGGGGATGACGACGTGGTCGCCCGCCGCGGCGACGGCGGTGATCAGCGCGTGCTCGGCCGCCATGCCGCTCGCGAAGGCCGCCGCGTGGCCGCCCTCCAGCTCGCCCAGCGCCTTCTCGAGCGCTGTGCGGGTCGGGTTGGCCGAGCGCGAGTAGTCGTAGTCGCCGACGGACTCGCCCGGGCTGGGCTGAACGTAGGTGGAGGCCTGGTGGATGGCGGGGACGACATCGCCGTAGGCCGGGTCGGGGTCGAGGCCCGCGTGGACGGCGCGGGTGGCGAACCGGCGGCTCATGAGACGAGCGACTCCAGCAGGTCGGCGCGGGTGACGATCCCGACCGGCCGGCCGTCCTCGGTAACGGTCAGCGCCTGGCGGTCGCCGCTCAGGAGCTCGACCGCCTCGCGCACCGGGTCGCCGGTGGCGACGGCCGGGAACGGCGGCTCCATCACGCCGACGATGTCGCTGTTCATCAGCCCCGGGTTGTCGATCGCGCGCTTGAGCAGGCCGCGCTCGCCGACGCTGCCGACGACGGCGGTGATGTCCGTACCCACTGACCACCGGGAGCTGGGACACGCGGTGCTCGTGCAGCAGGCTGATCGCGTCCTTGACCTTCTGGTGGGTCTGAACGGTCACGAACGGCGGGATCTCGCCGGCCGCGGTCTTCTCCCTCAGGACGTCGCCGACCGTGCGGTCGCTGCTGCGCTCCAGGAAGCCGTACTGGCGCATCCAGGCGTCGTTGAAGATCTTGCTCAGATAGGCGCGGCCGCCGTCCGGCAGGATCGTGGCCACCATCGCGTCGGCGTCGTCGATGCCCTTCGCGACCTCCAGGGCGGCGTGGACGGCGAGGCCGCACGAGCCGCCGACCAGGAGTCCCTCCTCGGCCGCGAGCCTGCGAGTGGTGAGGAAGCTGTCGCGGTCGGAGACGGTCACGTAGCGGTCGACGACGCTGGTGTCGAAGGTCTCCGGCCAGAAGTCCTCGCCGACGCCCTCGACGAGGTAGGGATGCACCTCGTCGTTGGAGTAGATGCTGCCGACCGGGTCGGCCCCGATCACCTCGACGTCCGGGTTCTGCTCGCGCAGATACCGCGCGACGCCGGTGATCGTGCCGCCGGTGCCGACGCCGCACACGAAGTGGGTGATCCGGCCGCCCGACTGGCGCCACAGCTCGGGCCCCGTGGTCAGGTAGTGCGTCTCCGGGTTGGCGGCGTTCGCGTACTGGTTCGGCTGGAACGCTCCGGGGATCTCCTCGGTCAGCCGGTCCGCGACGCGGTAGTAGGACTGCGGCGAGTCTGGGCTCACGTCCGTGGGAGCGACCACGACCTCGGCGCCGTAGGCGCGCAGCAGGTCGATCTTCTCCTTCGACATCTTGTCCGGCATCACGGCGATCACGCGGTAGCCCTTCAGGCGGGCGGCGATCGCGAGCCCGGTGCCGGTGTTGCCGGAGGTCGGCTCGATGATCGTGCCGCCGGGACGCAGCCGGCCGTCCCGCTCGGCGGCCTCCACCAGCCGCATCGCGACGCGGTCCTTGATCGAGCCCCCGGGATTGAACTGCTCGAGCTTGGCGACGAGCTGCGGAGCCACGCCGGCGGCGATCCGGCTCAGCCGCACCAGCGGCGTCTCGCCGACCGTGTCGAGGATCGAGTCCTTGATGTCCGCAGTGCTGCCTGTCGCGGGCGAGCTCATGCGCTGACTATAGGTAACTGGCCGCGGTCCCCGGGACGGCCACGCGAGGTCCGTTAGCCGACCGGTAGAGCGTTGGCCATCTTCTCACCGGTCCGAAAAGACTCGCAATTTGCGAACAGGTTCACGCGCAGTGCCACATGGAAGCTGCGCGATTCCGCTAGATCACGCAGGAGCCGGCAGGGAGCGTGGCTCCAAGTTCTGGAGTGACGAGTCGCATGGAGGGCTCTCAAGGTGGCAGTCGCAAAGATGGCCGGTGTCGCCGATGGCGCGGGCGCTCGCGTGGCCGCAGTCGCCGCGCGCCACGAGCGAATCCTCCTGCGCGTGGCGCGTCAGGCGTCCCTCTGCCACGACGACGCGCTCGACGCCTACCAGCGAGCACTCGAGATCTTCGTCCGCCGCGTCGACACCGTCGACCCCGCGACGGAGCTCTCCTGGCTCAAAGTCGTCGTACGCCATGAGGCTCTGGCGATCCGCCGCGGCCGCTCCGAGTCGGTCGCCGGCGAGGACCTCGACATCGATTCCTTCGTCCCGGGCACTGAGCGCAGCGTCGAGGACAAGCTCACCGCCGACGAGCGCGTCCGCCGCTCGGCCGAAGCGCTGCGAGCTCTGAAGCCCGACGAGGCGAAGGCGCTCCTGCTGAAGGCCCACGGGCTCTCCTACGAGGAGATCGGGGCAAAGTGCGGGTGGTCGTATACGAAGGTCATGTCGACCCTCGCGGTCTTCGTGGCGCTCGGCGGCTCGTCCTACGCCGCGCTGCAGATCGACAGTGCGGACATCGCCAACAACAGCGTGCGGGGAGTTGACGTGCGAAACCGCACACTCGGTGAGAGGGACATCAAGCGCAATGCACTCGGGGGCCGAACCATCCGGGAGTCGCGCCTCGGCCGCGTCCCTCGTCGCGAGGAATGCGGACCGGCTTGGCGGGATGACTGCCGCCGACTCTCCTGATCGCGTGTCCGAGCGGGACGTTCCCGTTGCGGATGTCTGCGTCGAAACGACGCCGCGAGCCGCCGCCGCATACGGGACCGCCGTCATTGCAGTGCGCCACCACAGACGGCCCCGCCGGGCCGGGGCGGCGGCTACCGACTCACGGGGAGCTTCGCGCGGCGTTAGCGGGCGTGCAGCTCGCTCCAGGCGGCGAGCTGACCTCAGAGGTCTATCCCGAGCGCGACGCCAGGAGAGCTCGATGTTCTCTTCGTGACCGACCAGGGCGGCAGTGTCGCGATTACGCCCAACACCGGCGCAGGCGGCAAGGCATTCCGCTGCGTCGCCGACCCCCTCAACTGAGGAGCCGATTGATGCGACCTCACAGCAACCGATCGCTGAGCGCCCACCTGCGTATTGCCGAGGACCATTCACGGTTGCCATTCCATCCTTCATGTCCGGTCTGCCGCCGCGATCGGCTCGCAGGCTCGCTGGGTGGCGAGGAGCTTGTCTCGCGAAGGACTCAGGCGGCGATCGCAGCCGGGCTGCTCGCGTTCTCGACCGGCGGCTCCTCGGTGGCGATGGCAACGCCACCGGACGAGGTCATCGAGGGAACGTCGGAGGTTGGCGCAGGTGGGGATCCCGCCGCGAGCGTCGACTTCGAGCCGAGCGGCGAAACCGTACAGCTGCCCGACGACGGGCCGGATATGTCCGTGGCGGGTGCGCATGCGGATGACGACGAGGACGCTGGGCCTCTCGAGTACGAGCCGGCCGCGGATGTCCGCGAGCGGGTCGTGGAGGCCGACGGCGTGCTGCCTGAACAAACGGCCGAGGCCGAGCCCGCCCCCGCCGCTGCGCCGGTCGAGCCCGCGCCGGCACCGGATGGATCCGACGACGCGACGGCCCCGGCGGAGATCGAACCGCAGCTGGTCCGGGACGATGCGGGGCCGCGGGCCGAGGGCGGCCGGGTGCGCCACGCTCGTGTCGGGCGCGATGCGAACGCCGGTGCGGAGTCGCGGTCTCGTAGCGACTCGACAGCCGCGACGCCCGCTCCTCGCGCCGGCGCCGGCCGCAAGTAGCCGTCCCGGTGGCCGAGCCGACTGCCGCCGCACAGCCGGCGCCGCCGCCCGCGGAGCCGGTCGTCACCCGGGTCGCGTCGTACGAAGCGCCCGGAGAAACCACTCAGAAAGAGCGGTTCCACACCGTGCGCCCGGGCGAGTCGCTGTGGTCGATCGCCGCCGATCTGCTCGGGGATCGGGCGACCGTGCCGCGGATCGCTCGCGAGGTGAATCGGCTGTGGGAGCTCAATGACGAGCGGATCGGGACGGGTCGCCCGGACCTCCTCTTCCCCGGGACTCGCCTCAGGCTGCGATGACGAACGGGCCGGCAGCGCTCGTCGATGGTCGCCCGGCGCGCCGGGGCACGCTTGCCCGCCTGCGCCGGCGAGGGCAGCGGCTGCTGGTCACCCGGGCCGAGCAGGACGAGGCTGAACTCGAGCGCCACCTGCTGACCCAGCCGGGTGTCACGCGCGCGAACGTAGTGGCACTGATCAGTCCCAGCGGCGGTGTCGGGAAGACGACGTGCGCATTCCTGTCGCCAACCTGCTCGCCACCCACCTGAAGCTGCGCACCGTCGCCGTGGATGCCGATCCCGGCTTCGGCAGCCTCGCCCAGCTCGTCCCCGATGCCGGCCGGTCGGAGCGGGGACTGGCCGACCTGCTCGCCGATGCCGATCGCCTGCTGACGGCTGCCGAGCTGCGTCCGTATGTCTCGCGGCTGCCCAGCGGCCTGCACGTGCTCACGGCCCGCCGCGATCTCCACCAGGAACGGCCGGGGCCGGACGAGTACGGCGAGGCCGTCGCGCTGCTGTCCTGCTTCTACGACGTCGTGATCCTCGATCTCGGCACCGGCCTGGTCGGCCCGCTGGCGCGGTTCGCCGCCCGGCGCGCCGATCAACTCATCCTCGTGACCACACCGCAGCGCGTGGCATCGATCGCCGCGCTCGACGCACTCGCGCTCCTGCAGCACCGCGAGCGGACGACGGTCGCGGTCAACCGCTCGCGGCGCCGGCGCCGCGGACGCCGTCGAGCTCTGCCTGCTCGCCGAGCACCCGCACGACGTGGTCACGATCCCCGAGGACGAGCGGCTGGGGGCCATGCTCGAGACGAGTACCTACACCCTCGGCGCGCTGCGCCCGCAGACGCGGACGCGCCATCAAGCGGCTCGGCCTCGCTGTCGCCGAGCAGCTCGTGTGAGCGGCGTCAGCGCTTGCGGACCAGCGTGAGCCCGTCGGCCACGAACACCATCACGCTGTCGACGCGGTCGTCGGCCGTCACCCGCTCGTTCAAGCCATCCATGATGCGAGCGCGCTCGTCCTGCGGATCGATGACCGCTCCTCGCAGCAGCACGTTGTCGAGCAGGAGCAGGCCCCCGCTCACCATCCGCGGCACGACCAGGTCGTAGTACGTCGGGTAGCCGGACTTGTCCGCGTCGATGAAGACGTAGTCGAAGGTCGGCTCGTCGGGCATCGAGCGCAGCGCGTCGTCGGCCGGCCCGACGACGATCTCGACCCGATCCGACAGCCCCGCCTGTTCGACGTTCCGGCGGGCGATCGACGCATACTCCTCCGACACCTCGAGGCAGGTCAGCGACCCGCCGTCGGCAAGCCCGCGCGCGATCGAGATCGCCCCGTAGCCCGTGAACGTCCCGATCTCCAGCGCACGACGTGCCCCGACCAGGCGCGCCAGCATCGTCAGCAGCGCCGCCTCGTCGGGCGTCGTCGCCATCATCGCGGCCGGCATCCCGGAGGTTTCCCGCTCGACGCGAGCGAGCACCTCGTCCTGGCGCGAATGGCGGGCCAGGTAGTCGACCAGGTCCTGCGTGATCTGGGCCTTGATCTGCGCCATCGCCGAAGAGCGCAGCATAGGCCGCCCCACACGCCACGACGGGACTGGCCGCTTGTCCAGTTGACTCGCGCGTCCCGGATCGAGAGGATCAACCGCACTGATGCCGCGGCATTTGCGTCTCAAGGTGCTCGTGTCGCTCGCGGTGGGGGTAGCGGCGGTGTTGGCCGTGCCCGCACTCGGGAGCGACAGCGGACTCGTGCCGCTCGCCTCGTGGGGCAGCGGGGGCGAGGTCGGCCCGCACGTCGAGTCGATCGCAGCGAAGGAGGACGGCTCGATCGTCGTGGCCGACCGCAAGCGCGACCGCGTCGTGCTGGTTCACGACTGCCCATGCGCTCGCCGGCAGCTTCGCCGCGACCGATCCGCGAGGCATTGCCGCGGTCCCCGGTGGCGGCTACCTCGTGTCCGAGCTCGGACGCGTACGGCGCACCGACGACGACGGGACGACTCTGGCGACGTATCCCGCCCGCGATCCCTACGGCGTGGCGCTGGCCGGCGACACGGTGCTGATCGCGGACGCGTCGGACGGTCGGATCCTCCGCTATCGGATCGACGGCACCGCGCTTCCGGCGTGGGAAGCCGGCCTCGTGGCCCCGCGCGGGCTCGCGACCGGTCCGGCCGGGACGATCTACGTCGCCGACGCGGGCAGCTGGCGGATCGAGACCTTCGACGCCGACGGCAAGCACAGCGGCGGCTGGCGCGTTCCCGATCCGCACGGCGTGGCCGTCGATGCCGCGGGGACCGTGTACGTCGCGTCGCAGGATTCCGGGAAGCTGCTCTGGTTCGGATCCGAGCCTTCGGACTCCGGCGCCATCGGCGGCTTCACGAAGCCGGGCGGCGTCGCGGTGGACTGCAGCGGCACGGTGACGGTTTCGGACAACTCGTCGCACCGGCTGTCGTCCTTCGCCGGCGCGGCGCCGTGCACCGCGCCGCCGCCGGCGCCGCCACCGCCGCCCGCAGCGCCTCCGCTGGCGCCACCGCCGCCCGTCGAACAGCCGGAACTGGGCACCACGGCGGCGCTGGTCCCGGTCTCGGGCACGGTGTTCGTCGGCGACGGCGCGCAGCGCCGCGAGCTCAAGGCGCGCAGGATCGTGCCCGTGGAGACGCTGATCGACGCCACCGACGGGCGGGTCGAGCTCACCTTCGAGACCTTCGAGGAGGACGCCGCCAAGTACGGGCCGTACCAGCGCGGCGTCTTCCAGGACGGGGCCTTCACGATCCACCAGGGGCGCAACGACTCGCTCGTCGAGCTGCGGCTCGTCAACGAAGAGGCCGAGGCCGCAGCCGCGGGTGCGGCGCGGACGGCGGCTCGGCGCAAGCGCCGCCGGGTGTGGGGGAGCGCGTCGGGGGAGTTCCGCACCAGCGGGCGTCACGGGGCGGCGACGGTCCGCGGCACGCGCTGGCTCACCGAGGAGCGGCCGGCGGGAACCTTCTTCAAGGTGACCGAGGGCGTCGTGCTCGCGGAGGCGTTCCAGCGCAACCAGCGGAGGCTGCTCCACGCGGGTGAGTCCTTCCTGGCGCGGCCGGCCTGCGTCAGCCGCCGCAACTTCAGGATCCGGCTGCGCGTGCCGCCGGGCACGACGGTCCGCTCGGCCCGCGTGACGGTCGGCGGCGAGCGGGTGAGGGTCTCGTACGCCGACCGCATCACCGCGCCGGTCGATCTGCGCGGCCTGCCGAGCGGCACGGTGATTGTCCGCATCCGGATCGTGACGAGGCGGGGGACGATCCTCAGAGGCGCTCGCACGTATCGCACATGCGCCGCACCCCGCAGCTCTGAGTCACTCCCGGAGCTCTAGGTGCCCCGGCGGTCGAGCCGGCGGCGCAGCCGACGGCTGCGCGCGCTGCTCGTACTGCTCGCGGGCTGCATCGGGCTCGCCGCCGGAGCCGCGCTCTACGCCACCGACGCGCTGCGCCGGCTCGAGCTGCTGACCGTCGACACCCGCTTCGACGCCCGGGGCGCGCAGGCGCCGCCCGAGGACATCGTCGTGGTCGGGATCGACGCGCGAACGTTCAGCGACTACCGCTTCGTCCCCTATCCGCTTCCGCGCCGCCTGCACGCCCGCGTGATCGATCGGCTGGTCGAGGCCGGGGCTCAGGTCATCGCCTACGACATCCAGTTCACCGAGCCGTCGAGCTCCCGGCGCGACGACAACCGGCTGGTCGACGCGGTGGCGGGCGCGAAGAACCGGATCGTCCTCGCCACCACGGAGACCGATGGCGAGGGCCGCACGAGGGTGCTCGGAGGCGACGACCTGCTGCTCGAGATCGGCGCCCGGGCGGGCAACGCGGTCATGCCCGCGGATGCCAACGGCGTCATCCGGCGGATGCCGTACGAGGTCGACGGCCTGCTCGGGTTCGGCGTCGTCGGGGCCGAGCTCGCACGCAAGCGCCCCGTTCCGGCGTTCGAGGGCGGCGAGGCCTGGATCGACTTCCACGGGCCGCCCGGGACGCTCACGCAGTACTCGTTCTCGCGCGTCGAGCGCGGCCGGGTGCCGGCCTCGGCGTTCCGCGACAAGATCGTGGTCGTAGGGGCGGTTGCGCCGTCGCTGCAGGACGTCGCTGCGACCTCGACCTCCGGCGCGGAGCTGATGAGCGGCCCCGAGATCCAGGCCGAGGCGATCTCGACGATCCTGCGCGGGCTCCCGCTCCAGGACACGTCCCGCTGGGTCGGCTGGCTGCTGACGCTCGGCCTGGGCTTGATCCCGGCGCTGGCCGGCCTCCGGCTGGGGCAGCTGCGCGGCTTCCTGCTCTCGATCGCCGCCGGAGTGCTGTTCGCCGCGGCCGCGTATGCAGCGTTCCGCTCGGGCTGGATCGTGCCGGTGGTCGCTCCGCTCAGCGCGCTGGCGGTGAGCGCCACGGCGGTGCTGGCGGTGCTCGTGGTGTACGAGGCGGTCGAGCGCCGGCGGGTGCGCGACCTCTTCTCGCGCTTCGTACCGGAGCGCGTCGTCGACGAGGTGATCGATCGCACCGACGACGAGCTGCGGCTCGGCGGCGTGCGGCGCGAGTGCACGGTGCTCTTCAGCGACCTGCGCGGGTTCACCACTTACAGCGAGGACACGCCGCCGGACCTCGTCATCAGCGTCCTCAACGACTACCTGAGCGAGATGAGCGACGCGATCATGGACGGCGGCGGCACGCTCGTGTCGTATCTCGGCGACGGGATCATGGCGGTGTTCGGGGCGCCGCTGGACCAGCCCGACCACCGCGACCGCGCGGTCGCCGTCGCGCGCGAGATGCTCAGCCGGCTGGAGAGCTTCAACCGCGAGCACGGTGGCGGTCACGACTTCCGGATGGGCATCGGCATCAACACCGGCTACGCGATGTGCGGGAACGTCGGCTCCGAGCGGCGGGTCGAGTACACCGCGATCGGCGACTCGATCAACACCGCCGCCCGGCTGGAGAGCATGACCAAGGGGACGGGCTACGACGTGTTCCTCGCCGACTCGACATACAGCGGCCTGGACTCGCAGCCGCGCGACCTCGAGCTGGTCGGCGAGCTGGAAGTGCGCGGCCGGCGGAGCAGGGTGCGGGTCTGGGGGTTGGCGATCGGAACCTCCCGTGCCGGTCGGGAGGTGCCGTATCAGGCACGGCTCACGCCGCTGCCGTTCTTCACCGCGTTGAGCGACGACGACCTCGAGGTGATCGCCCGGCAGGCGGATCAGGTCGAAGTCCCCGCCGGCGAGGTGCTGGCGCGCGAGGGCGACATCGGCCAGGAGTTCTTCGTGATCGAGGAAGGCACCGCCGAGGTCACGCGCAACGGAGACGTGCTCGACAGGCTGGGCCCGGGCGACTTCTTCGGCGAGATGGCCCTGGTCGAGGAGGATCGCCGCACGGCGACGGTCACGGCGACCTCGCCCATGACCCTGATCGTCCTGACCGGCGCGAAGTTCCGGGCGATCGACGAGTCGATGCCGCAGCTCCACGCGCTGGTCGCGGGCGCGATCCGCCGCCGCCGCGCGCCCGTCACGTAGGCACCCACCGGTTCGGGTTGCCGGAACCCGCGGCCGGGTTTACCGTCGTGTCCGGCAAGCAACGAGCCGCGGAGGTTGGCCATGTCCGAGGGGCCCGCAGGCACCGTAGACGCGAACGGCATCGCTGCCGTCACCGCTTTCCTCGAGAGCCACGGAGTGCGACACGAGGTGGTCGAGCACCGGCCCACGTTCAGTGCGGCCGCCGAGGCGCGCGCATCGGGCACCGAGCCGCGCGAGGCGGCCAAGACGCTCGCGCTCCACGACCACGACGGCTACCGGATGGCCGTCATCCCGGCCACCCACAGGCTCGACCTCCATCGCGCGCGCGAGGTGCTCGGGGCGAGCAGCCACCTGCGGCTGGCGACCGAGGCGGAGCTCGAGCATGACTTCCCGACATTCGACGTAGGCGCGATGCCGCCCCTGGGGCCGATGATGCCGATGCCGGAGGTGATCGACGTCCACCTCCTCTACCACGAGCGGATCCTGTGCGCGGGCGGCGACCATCGGCATGCGCTGTGGGTCGATCCGCGGGACCTGATTCGGGTGTGCGAGCCGCGGGTGGCGGCGATCTGCGAGATGCCCGAGGGGCGGAGCCGCTTCCGGGACCTGCCGAGGGTCTAGCGACCGGCGACGGGGCCGCGCGCTCGTCAGCGGCGGTTGCGGCGGCGCGCTCGGCGTGCGGCCTTGCGCTTCGCTCGCTTGTCCGCGTCGCGGCGTGCGGGTGGCGTGCGGCTTTCGAGCGGGCGGGCGTTGTAGCCATCGATCCAGGCGTCGACTGCGGGTTCGTCCTGCAGGTCGACCCCGTCGGCTGCCATCTCCGCCGTCAACGCCTTGGCGGGCCCCCACCGGCGCGGATCGGAGCACGCCCGTTCGAACCTGGGGCGCAGTCGCTCCACCGCGGCCTCGAGCGAGGACAGCGGAACCGGCGCGTCCAGCAGGTCCTCGTGCGCGAGAAAGCGCAGGAACCGCGTGACGGCGTCGGCGGCGATCTCGACCACCTGGCCGCCGGCCGTCAGCTCCCGCGGGAGCCACTCGAGCAGCAGCTCGCGCAGATCTCCCAGCGTCCACCGCCCCAGGTCCCCGTCGGCGTAGGCGAGCTTCCAGTCGAGCATGCAGTAGGCGACGTACGGCCCCTCGGCGCGGAGCGCCGGGCCGGCGCCCTCGTCCCGCTCGAGCGCCTCCGCGAAGGCCTCCACCAGACCGTCAGCGCGCTCGTACGACTCCGCATCCTCGTCCCCGTACTCGACCTCGGGCCGCGGGAGCCGGCCTGCGCGCCCTGTGAGCGCCCGTTCCAGCAGCGGCAAGGCGTTCGCCGCCCCGCCTTCGAGCGCCACGTCGTGACGCTCCATGTGCGCGAGCGCATCTCGCAGCCGATGCAGGAGCTCCCGAGCGTCGAGCGGCTCGGCCGGCCGGTCCCCGACGTGGCGCCGGAGCGCCTCCGCCGCGGAGCCGTCCTCCGGCTCGGCGGCGACCACATCGACGATGACCGCGCCGCAGGGTTCGTGCTCGACCACCACGACGATCGTCTGGTTCGGCTCGTCGCCGGGTCGTCGCAGGACGGCCTCCCACAGCTCGCCGGCGCCCTCGGGCGCCGGGAACACGAAGGCACCCGCGAGCGTCGCGGCGCCGACGCGCCGCTCATGCGGAGCCGAGATGCCCGCCCGCTCGAGCCGCATCCGCTCTTCGGAGGCGAAGCCGGCGAGCGGCTCAGGCGCCAGGCGCTCGAGAGCGACGAGCAGGTCGGCGGCGAGCGGGTTGGCGCGGCGCGCCAGCGCCGCGGGAAGCGCGCGGGCAAGCTCCGGCGGAGCGTCCGGCAGCGCGAACGGCGCCTGGAGGTCGAGCGCCAGGAGCTCCACGTGCGCCGCGTCCGCCGGCGCCGACTCTTGTTCGAGCGCCATCACGAGCTCGTCGAGCAGCTCGCGGACGCCGTCGAGCTCTGCGTTCGGCAATCCGGGAACGCCCATGCGCCGAACGTACTCCTGCCTCCGGCGGGATCATGGCCCGCACGCCGCACGTTCCGGGAACGCGATGTTCGGGCGCCTACGCGAGTGCGCGGAGACCCGCGGTGACGCCCGCCGCGATGACGATGACGGCCGCCATCGGCAGCCGGGCAGCGAGCGCGCCGGCCGCGGCGAGGAGACCGACGGCGGTCGCGTCGACCGAGAGCGTGCGGTCGGTGCCGCCGAAGGTGTCGACCACGACCAGCGCCGCGAGCAGGCTCGGCGCCAGCCGGGCGATGACTGCGGACGCCCGCGGTGAGAGCTCTCGTCCGCCGAACGCGATCGGGCCGACCGCCTTGATGGCGACGGTGCCCACCGTCAGGACGGCGATTGCGATCCAGGCCGTGGTGGTCATCGCGACCTCAGCCCGAGCAGGGCGGCTGCCGAGGCGGCGAGGACCGGGATCCCGGTCGGCGCGAAGGGGAGGAGCACGAGCGCGATCGCTCCGCCGAGCACGGCGCTGGCGAGCATCGAGCGGTCATGCAGCTCCTCGGCCAGGAGCGCCAGGTAGAAGGCCGGGAAGATCGCATCCAGCCCGAGCGCCGCCGGGTCGCCGAGCAGAGTGCCGCCGAGCGCGCCGATCGCGGTGCCGATCCACCACGCGGCCGCCTGCGGGATCGTCGCGCCCATCATGAGCATGCGGTCGAACCTGCCGTCGCCGCGGTTTGCGATCGCCCACGAGGCGTCGACCATCGTCTGGCCCTCCGCTGCGCGCTGGAGCGGGCCGCCGTGGAGCGCCGGGGCGACGGCCAGGCCCATGGGCAGGAAGCGCGTGTTGATCAGCAGGCCGGCCGAAGCCGCCGACGCGAGGCTGCCCCCGGCGGCGAGGATGCTGACCGACGCGAACTGAGCGGCGCCGCCGAACACCAGTACCGACATGGCGATCGCGGCGAGGGCGCCCATCAGCGGCTCGGCCAGCACGCCGAACGACATGCCGATCGCGAGCGTGGGGAGAACGAAGGGCAGGGCGGCCTTCATGCCGTCCCTGAGCCGGGGCGGCTCGGGCTCTCCGAGCGGCGGGTCGTCGCGCGGCGCGCCCAGGAGCTGCTCCGGGTCCTGCCGCTCTGATACCTGCAAAGTGCT
Source organism: uncultured Solirubrobacteraceae bacterium (assembly GCA_963849695.1). GTDB lineage: Bacteria > Actinomycetota > Thermoleophilia > Solirubrobacterales > Solirubrobacteraceae > DASSUW01. Next base: position 88,918 of record CAWKIT010000012.1, on the reverse strand, counting down.
CATGCCGGTGTTATAACACACCCAAAGCAACTATGCTAGTATGAATTCATGCAGCAGCCCGAAGAGGAGCCCGGAGACCGCTCGCCCGCCCCGGGTCCGCTCCGCCTCGTGCAGCTGTTCGTCAACACGAACGACCTCGAGACCGGTCCCGACCTCCTGCCGGACGCGGCCGCGCTTCGCGGGTGGATGAACGAGCGCGGCCTCCTCGACGCGGACGAGCCGGTCACCGACGAGGAGCACGCGCGCGCGATCGAGCTCCGCGAGGCGATCCGCGAGCTGGTGTCCGCCCACGCCGGTCTCCCCCACGACCCGAAGGCCGGCGACGTCGTCAACGCCGCCGGCACTGCGCGCCGGCCTGCGCCCGGTGCTCGACGACCCCGTCACGCGTCTCGAGCCGTCGGCCGGCGGCGTCGACGGCGCGCTCGGCCGGATCGTCGCCGCCATCCACGCCGGCGTCGCCGACGGCACCTGGGAGCGCCTGAAGGCCTGCGAGCGCGACATCTGCCGCTGGGCCTTCTACGACCATTCGAAGAACCGCTCGGGCCACTGGTGCTCGATGGCGGTCTGCGGGCAGCGCGAGAAGAACCGGCGCGCCTACCGCCGCCGCCGCGCCCGCGCCGAGGCGTGAGGCTGCTAGTCCAGGATCAGCGAGAGCCGCCGCTCGAGCGCGCCCGCCATCGCCTTGCGGATCGGGCCCTCCTCGAACCGCTCGACGAGCTCCTGCATGAAGCCCTCGATCACCAGCCGCGTGGCGACCGGCGCGCCGAGACCGCGGGAGCGCAGGTAGAACAGCTGCTCCTTGTCGATCTGCGCGATCGCCGCCGCGTGCGTGCAGCGCACGTCGTTGGCGAGGATCTCGAGGCCCGGGATCGCGTCCGCGTGCGCGCGCTTGGACAGGAGCAGGTTGCGGCACTCCTGGAAGGCGTCGGTCTGCTGGGCGCCCGGGTCGACCTTGATCACGCCGCGCCAGACCGCGTGCGAGCGGTCGGCGATGATGCCGCGGAACGCGAGGTCCGAAGTCGTGTTCGGCGCGCCGTGCTCCTGCGTGGTGTCGAAGTCGACGTGCTGGCGGCCGTGCGGCGCGTAGGCGCCGGTGACCTTGCCGTGCGCGCCCTCGCCGGCCAGCAGCGTCTCTGTGCGGACGCGGCCGTTGCCGCCTCCGAACCCGACGACGACCCAATCCAGGGAGCCGTCGCGCGCGACCTCGGCGCGCTGGGCGCCGAAGATCCACGACTTCTCGTTCAGGTCCTGGCCGCAGACGTACCGCAGGCGGGCGTTCTGGCCCGACCACGAGCTCGACCACGGTGTTGAGCAGCGTCTCGGACTCGGCGGACCCGGACAGGTACTGCTCCCACACCTCGGCCTCGGCGCCCTCGTCGAGCACGACCAGCACGCGCCGCTGCAGCGCGGTGCCGGCGGCGGCGCTCACGGCGGTGAGCAGGATCGGGGCATCGACGCGCACGCCGCGCGGCACCCAGACGAACGCGCCGCCCTCCCATGTGTCCTCGTTCCAGCGCGTGAAGACGTCGTCGGCGGCGACCACGCGGCCCAGGTGGGGCTCGACCAGCTCCGGGTGCCGCTCGCGCGCGACCGACAGCGGGAGCACGACCGGGCCGTCCTCGACCGCCGTGCCCTCGCCGACCGCGCCGTCGACCTGGTTGAGCCGCGTCGCGTCCTCCAGCTCGAACAGGCCCTCGGGCACCGCGTCCAGGTCGCCGCCGTCGACCGGCGCGAACGCGCTGAGGTCGAGTTTGCTGAGGTCGGTGAACTCCCAGCCGGGGCGGCCCTTGAAGGTCGGCAGCTCGAGCGCCGTCGCCTCAGCCAATGGAGCCCTCCATCTGGAGCTCGATCAGGCGGTTCATCTCGACCGCGTACTCCATCGGCAGCTCCTTGACGATCGGCTCGATGAAGCCGTTGACGATCAGCTTGCCGGCCTCGTCCTCCGGGATGCCGTGCGCCATCAGGTAGAAGAGCTGCTCCTCGCCGATCTTGGAGACGCTGGCCTCGTGGCCGACGTCGACGTCGTCCTCGCCGATCCGGATCGTCGGGTAGGTGTCCGAGCGCGAGTGCTCGTCGAGCAGCAGCGCGTCGCAGACCACCTTCGAGCGCGAGCCGTGGGCGCCCTTCGCGACCTCGAGCAGGCCGCGGTAGGAGCCGCGCCCGCCGTCCTTGGAGATCGACTTGGCGAAGATGTTCGAGGTCGTGTTCGGCGCCACGTGGTAGATCTTGGCGCCGGCGTCCTGGTGCTGGCCCTTGCCGGCGAAGGCGATCGAGAGCACCTCGCCGTGGGCGCGCTCGCCCATCAGGTAGACGCTCGGGTACTTCATGGTCAGCTTCGACCCGAGGTTGCAGTCGACCCACTCGACCGTCGCGTCGGTCTCCGCGATCGCGCGCTTGGTGACCAGGTTGTAGACGTTCTGCGACCAGTTCTGCACGGTTGTGTAGCGGATCCGCGCGCCCGGCTTGGCGATCAGCTCGACCACCGCCGAGTGCAGCGAGTCGGTCGTCCACACCGGTGCGGTGCAGCCCTCGACGTAGTGCACGTACGAGCCCTCGTCGGCGATGATCAGCGTTCGCTCGAACTGGCCCATGTTCTCGGTGTTGATGCGGAAGTAGGCCTGCAGCGGCATCTCGACGTGCACGCCCGGCGGCACGTAGACGAACGAGCCGCCCGACCAGACGGCGCTGTTGAGTGCGGCCAGCTTGTTGTCGTTGGGCGGGATGATCGTCGCGAAGTGCTCGCGCACGAGGTCCTCGTGCTCGCGCAGGCCGGAGTCCATGTCCATGAACACGATGCCCTGCTTCTCGAGGTCCTCGCGGACCTGGTGGTAGACGACCTCGGACTCGTACTGCGCGCCGACACCCGAGAGGAACTTGCGCTCGGCCTCGGGGATGCCGAGTCGGTCGAACGTCCGCTTGATGTCCTCCGGGACGTCGTCCCACGTCTTCGACGACTTCTCGGACGCGCGGACGAAGTAGTGGATGTTGTCGTAGTCGACGTCGGCCAGCATCGGCGAGCCCCAGGTGGGCTGCGGGCGGCTGAGGAAGTGCTCGAGCGCCTTCAGGCGGAACTCGCGCATCCACTGCCGGCTCGTTCTTGAACTCGGAGATCTGCTCGACGAGCTCGCGGGAGAGGCCCTTGGGCGCCTTGAAGGCGTAGTCGCTCTCCGGGTCGTGGAACCCGAACTTCTCCGTGTAGTCGGCGTTGATGCCGACCAGCGCCTGCTGCTCGGCGATCACCTCAGGGGTAGCCATGCGTCAGTCGACCTCCACTTTGATCACGCCGTCCTCGACCGCCACCGGGAACGTGTCGATCGGGACGTAGGCAGGCAGGTTCAGGGGCTTTCCGGTCCGCAGGTCGAACACCGAGCCGTGCCGCGGGCACTCCACGGTACAGGTGTCCTCGTCGACGTCGCCCTCCATCAGATCCCCGTCGTCGTGCGAGCAGCGGTCCTCGACGGCGAGGATCTCGCCGCCGCAGTTCACGATGCCGATCTCCAGGTCCTCCCAGGTGACGACGCGCTTGGCGCCCGGAGGAAGGTCGTCGACAGGGCAGATGTCCACCAAAGTCCGACTCACGGGGTCGGTTTTAGTCTAGCGGCCGGGTACCGTCCGACCGGATCAGCCCGGCGGCGCCGGTTGGGCCGCCTCGGTGGTGACGAAGAGCTACGGCGACGAGTGAAGCAGCTCGGCGACGGCGGTGGCGTCGACCGCGTAGGCGGTGCTCGCGCGGGTGCGCGAGCGCGCGAAGAGGACCCCGGCGACGCGGCCGGAGTCCGTGAGGACGGGGGCGCCGGAGTCGCCGGCGGTGACGCGCGCGCGAAGCACGAGCGCCGGCCGGCGCGGCCCGCCGTCGACGCTCGCGTTGACGTGTCGGACGATGGTCGCGGTCCGGCCGAGCAGGCTAGCGCCGCCGCCGCCGCCGCCGAGCCGCGGCGCCTCGCCCTCGGCGCCGGGAACGCGCAGCAGTGCGAGGTCGCTCCCGCGGTCGAGCCGGACGACGGCGGCGCGGCGGCCGTCCACGAGAACTGGGGCGCCGGCGTCATCGAGCACGTGCGCGACCGTCACCACGAGCCCGTCGCCGGCCACGAACCCGTGCGCCCGGTCGTGGGCGACCCGCACGTCGACCACGTCCGGCGCGCGCGGCGGCGCGGCGGCGACGGTCGGCGCGAGCAGCGCAGCGGCGGCGAACGCGGCGAGCTTCATCGGGGCGGCCCGGTCGTGGTGCGGACGACGAGCGACGGCTCGGTCAGCCGCCGCACGGGCGCCGTGCGGCCGTCGAGCCGCTCGAGCAGCAGCTCGAGCGCGAGCCGGCCCATCTCGCGCCTGGGCTGGTTGATGGTCGTGAGTGAGATGTGGTGCAGGGCGGCGAGGAACGTGTTGTCGAAGCCGATGATCGAGACGTCCTGCGGCACGCGCACGCCGTCGTCCTCCAGCCGGTCGAGCACGCCTGCGCCCATGAGGTCGTTGGCGGCGAAGATCGCGGTCGGCAGGTCGCCCGACGCGAGCAGCCGCTCGGCGGCACGCACCCCGGCCGTGTCGGTGAACTCGCCCGGGATCACCGCGGCGCGCGAGCCGAGCCCGACCTCGCGCATCGCCCGCAGGTACCCCGCCCGGCGGGGCGCCGCGCCGGCGCCGCGGCCGCCGTCGATGTGGACGATGTGCTCGTGGCCGAGCTCGACGAGGTGCTGGACGGCCAGCCGCGCGCCGAGCGCCTCGTCGGTCTCGACGCAGTCGACCGCCGGGCTGCGCAGGACCCGGCCGGTGACGACGACGGCGGCTGAGTGGGTGGCGGCGACGATGTCGCGCGTCTCCATCCGGGGGCTGACCATGATCAGTCCGTCGGTCCGGTACTCGAGCAGCGCCTCGAGCATCGCCCGCTCGCGCTCGGGCCGGCGGCTGCCGGTGCTCAGCAGCAGCCGGTAGCCGAGCCGTGAGGCGACGTCCTCGATCCCGTCCGCGATCTCGGCGAAGAACGGGTTGTGGAGGTCGTTGAGGAGCACGCCGACCGTGCGCGTGCGGCGGCTGGCGAGGCTGCGCGCGTTGGCGTTCGGGCGATAGCCGAGCTGCTCCGCCGCCTCCAGCACCCGCGCGCGCCGGTCGTCGCTGACCTTCGGGCTCTCGCGCATCACGAGCGAGACCAGCGCACGCGAGACACCCGCAGCGCGCGCGACGTCCTCCATCGTGGGGTGCGCCGCCGCGGTGGGGTTGACATCTCGGGCCATCTGATGAAGACTCTCGTTAGAGCGCTCTAATCGTACCTGCCATGCAAGCGCTCCGGGAGTCGGTCGGGCGAGGAGAGAGAAGGCGCGACCGGCCGCCGAGGCGGGCACTTCTTCGTCGCGTCGATTAGAGCGCTCCAATCCCATGTGGAACGAGACCGACATGGACGACCGCCTCGCGGGCGCTCCGATCTCATGGGGCGTGTGCGAGGTGCCCGGCTGGGGCCGGATGCTGCCGCCCGAGCGGGTGTTCGCCGAGATGGCGGAGCTCGGGCTACGTGCCACGGAGCTCGGCCCGATCGGCTATCTGCCCTACGAGCCGCAGGCGATCCGCGAGCGGCTCGACCGTGACGGCCTGCGACTGGTCGGCGGGTTCGTCCCGCTCGTGCTGCACGAGCGCGACCTCGCCCCCACGAGAGCCGCCGCCGAGCGCAGCGCCGCCGTCCTCGCCCAAGCCGGGGCGGAGCTGTTCGTCGCCGCCGTCGTGGCCGACGACGACTGGTCCCCGCCGCGACCGCTCGACGACGACGCCTGGAACCGGCTCGCCGCCAACCTCGAGGAAATCCAGGGGATCAGCGAAGAGCACGGGCTGACGCTCGCGCTGCATCCTCACGCCGGCACCCAGATCGAGACCGCCGCCGACATCGAGCGCGCGCTGGCCGTTACGGACGCCGGCTGGTGCCTCGACACCGGCCACCTGGTCATCGGCGGCTTCGATCCCGCGGACTTCGTCCGCCGCCACGGCGACCGCATCGTGCACGCTCACCTCAAGGACGTGGACGCCGCGATCGCCGCCCGGCTGCGCGGCAACGAGCTGTCACTCGTCGAGGCGACGCAGGCCGGGCTGTTCCGCCCACTCGGAAGGGGCGACGCCCGCATCGACGAAGTCGTGGACTTGCTGCACACGTCCGGGTACGAGCGCTGGCTCGTGCTCGAGCAGGACACCGCCATCACCGGGGAGGAGCCGCCGGTGGGAAGCGGTCCGGTCACCGATGTTCGGACGAGCATCGAGTACCTGCACTCGCTGGCTCCCCCGCGGAGAGAGAGGGTTGCTGAGTCATGAGGCGATTTGCGTTGGTGTTCCTGGTCCTGATCGGCGGCGTGCTCGTGTTCGCCGGCTGCGGCGGTGGTGACGATGACGAGGGCGGCGGAAGCGACAACGTCGATCTGACCCAGGAGAAGGACGTCACGATCGCGGTCATCACGCACGGGGAAGGCGACTCGTTCTGGGCGGTGGCCAAGAAGGGCGCGGAGCAGGCCGGGAAGGACCTCGGGGTGACGGTCAAGTACTCGGAGTCCGCCAACGATCCCCAGGAGCAGGCGCAGTTGATCGAAGCGGCCGTCACCGAGGAGGTCGACGGCATCGCGGTGTCGGCCCCCGACCCCGAGGCCATCCAGGACTCGGTCAAGACTGCGATCGACGCCGGCATCCCCGTCATCACGCTCAACTCCGGCGCCGAGGAGTCGGCCGACCTGGGTGCGATCACGCACGTCGGCCAGACCGAGACGATCGCCGGCGAGGGCGCCGGCGCCAAGCTCAAGGAGGCCGGCGCCACCAAGATCATCTGCATCATCCACGAGCAGGGCAACGTCGGCCTCAACCAGCGCTGCGATGGCGCCAAGAAGGGCTTCGGCGGCGAGGTCGAGAACCTGCAGGTGGCCGGCGTCAGCGACATCTCGACGACGCTGACCGAGATCCAGTCCAAGCTCGAGTCCGATACGTCGATCGACGGCGTGCTGTCGCTCAACCCGGACATCGCGGTCGCCGCGCGGGATGCGGTGGCGGGCGCCGGCTCGGAGGCGACGGTCGGCACCTTCGACCTGTCCGGCGACGTGATCCAGGCGATCCAGGACGACGAGATCGCGTTCGCCGTCGACCAGCAGCAGTACCTCCAGGGCTACCTGCCGGTCGTCTTCCTCACGCTCAACAAGACCAACCTCAACACGGTCGGCGGCGGGCTGCCGGTCCTCACGGGGCCGGGCTTCGTGACCAAGGAGAACGCCGCCGAGATCCAGAAGCTGACGGAGGCCGGCACGCGATGAGCACCGCCCTCCAGCCGACGTCGGAGCCTCCGCCCACAGCGGTCGACGAGCGGCTGGCGAAGGTCTCGTTCCTCACCAAGCTGCTCCAGCGCCCGGAGCTGGGCGCGATGATCGGAGCCGGCGTGGTGCTGATCTTCTTCGCCGTCACGGCGGAGCAGTTCCTGACGCTCAGCGGCATCGCCCGCTGGACCGACGTGGCCTCGACGCTGGGCATCATGGCCGTCGCGGTCGCGCTGCTGATGATCGGCGGCGAGTTCGACCTCTCGGCCGGCGTCATGACCGGCTCGTGCGGCCTGCTGATGGGCATCCTCGCCACCGAGGTGGGGATGAGCATCTGGCTCGCGATCCCGCTGACGTTCGTGTTCGCCGCCGCCGTCGGCTTCCTGAACGGCACCGTGGTCGTCCGGACCGGCCTGCCGAGCTTCATCGTGACCTTGGCCACCTTCTTCGTCCTCCAGGGCGTCAACCTCGGCGTGACGAAGGCGATCACCGGCACGGTGCGGGTCGGCGGGCTGCGAGATGCCGCCGGGTTCGAGAGCGCTCAGCGGATCTTCGCGAGCGACTTCTGGGCCCCGCACAACTTCCGCATCAGCGTGGTGTGGTGGATCGTGATCACCGCGCTGGCGACGTGGGTGCTGAGCCGCACTCGCGTCGGTAACTGGATCTTCGGCGTGGGCGGCGACAAGATCGCCGCCCGCAACGTCGGCGTCCCGGTCAACCGCGTGAAGGTCGGGCTGTTCATGCTGACCTCGATGTGCGCCGCGCTGGTGGGCATCATGATCGCCCTCCGGCTGGGGTCCGTGCAGGCCGGCCAGGGCATCGGCGAGGAGTTCAACTACATCATCGCCGCGGTCGCGGGCGGGTGCCTCCTGACCGGCGGCTTCGGCTCGGCGATCGGGGCGGCGATGGGCGCGCTGATCATCGGCATGACGTTCATCGGGATCCAGTTCAGCGGCTGGAACACGGACTGGCGATTCCTGTTCCTCGGCGTGATCCTGTTCGCCGCGGTGCTGGTCAACACCTACGTCCGCCGGCGCGCGGAGGGGGCGCGCTCATGAGTGAGACGAACGGCACCCCGCTGCTCGAGGTGCGCGAGATCAGCAAGTACTTCGGCAACGTGATCGCGCTCAAGGACGTCTCGACGGTGGTCAACTCCGGCCAGGTGACCTGCGTGCTGGGCGACAACGGCGCCGGCAAGTCGACGTTCATCAAGATCCTCTCGGGCGTGCACGAGCACAGCGAGGGTGAGCTGCTGCTGGAGGGGCAACCGACGCGCCTGCGCTCGCCGCGCGACGCCAAGGAGGCCGGCATCGCGACGGTCTTCCAGGACCTCGCGACCGTGCCGCTGATGGCGATCTGGCGCAACTTCTTCCTCGGCTCGGAACCGACGGTCGGAAGCGGCCCGCTGCGCCGGATCGACATCAAGCAGGCGAAGACGGTCATGCGCGAGGAGATGGCCAAGATGGGCATCGACGTGCGCGACCCGGACCAGATGGTCGGCACGCTGTCCGGCGGCGAGCGCCAGGCGGTGGCGATCGCCCGCGCGGTGTACTTCGGCGCCAAGATGCTGATCCTCGACGAGCCGACGTCGGCGCTCGGGGTCAAGCAGTCCGGGGTCGTGCTGCGGTACATCGTGCAGGCGCGCAACCACGGCCTCGGCGTCATCTTCATCACCCACAACCCGCATCACGCATGGCCGGTGGGCGACCGCTTCGTGGTCCTCAACCGCGGCAAGATGCTCGGCTCGTGGGACAAGGGCGGCATCAGCCGCGACGAGCTGGTGAAGATGATGGCCGGCGGCGCCGAGCTCGAACAGCTCACGCACGAGCTGGAGCAGGTGACCTGATGGCACAGCTGTCGCCCGCCGCCGAGGAGATCGGCGGCGGGCAGCGCGCCCGGATCGGCGTCGGCCTGATCGGCTTCGGCTGGCTCGGCCAGGCCCACAGCCGCTCGCTGCTGCGGATCCCGACCCTGTTCGCCGACCGCGAATTCGAGACCGAGCTCGTGATCTGCGCAGACAACGTGCCGGCGCGGCAGGGCGAGGCGGTCGAGGCCTTCGGCTACGCCGAGGCGGCGGCCGACTGGCGGCGCGTGGTCGAGCACGAGGAAGTCGACGTCGTCTACATCACTGCCCCGAACATGCTCCACCTCGAGCTGATCGAGGCGGCCGCGGCGGCGGGCAAGGACATCTTCTGCGAGAAGCCGGTGGGCGGCACGCCGGAGCAGACCGAGCGCGCGGCCGAGGCGGCGCGGGAGGTGATCACGGGCGTCGGTTACAACTACCGCTGGGCGCCGCTCGTGCAGTACGCCGGGCAGCTGATCGCCGACGGCCGGCTGGGCGAGATCACCAACTACCGCGGCCGCTTCTTCTCGATGTACGGCAGCGACCCGCTGAACCCGTTGTCGTGGCGCTACCGGCTCGACGAAGGCGGGCACGGCGCGTCGACCGACCTGCTCAGCCACTCGGTCGACCTCGCGCACATGCTGCTCGGGCCGATCGCGCGCGTGGTGGGCACGACAGAGACCTTCATCCGCGAGCGCCCGGTCACGGCCGCCGGCACGCACTACGGGCGCGGCAGCCCCGACGACCCGCGCGGCCCGGTCACCAACGAGGACTACGCCGGGATGCTGTGCGAGTTCGCGAGCGGCGTGCGTGGCACGTTCGAGGCCAGCCGCACGATCGTCGGCCCCGAGAGTCAGATGGCGTTCGAGGTCTACGGCACGCGCGGGGCGCTGAGCTGGAACCTCGAGCGCATGAACGAGCTGCAGGTCTACCTGGCCGAGGACGAGCCGCACACCGGCTACCGCACCGTGTACGGCGGCGAGCGCTTCCCGTACCACGGCAACTTCGTCCCCGGCAGCGCGAACGGGATCGGGTTCGAGGACCTCGTGGTGATCGAGGACTACGAGTTCTGCCGCTCGCTGGTCGCGCGCCGGCCGCACTCCCCAGGCTTCGAGGACGCGCTCGCGTTCGTGCGCGTGCAGGCGGCGCTGCTGGAGTCGGTCCGCTCCGGCCACTGGGAGGAGGTCCGGTGACCGTCGGGACCGCGACGGTGGGCGTCGGCGTGATCGGCGTCGGCCGGATCGGGCGCATGCACGCCGACCTGCTCAACCGCCAGATCCCGGGTGCGACTCTCGCCGCCGTCCACGACAGCCGTCCCGGCCGCCGCGGAGGCCGTCGGCGCGCACGCATACGCGGCCGTCGACGAGCTGCTCGCCGACCCGGCCGTCGACGCCGTGGCGATCTGCTCGAGCACCGAGACCCACGCCGACCTGATCGTGGCCGCCGCCCGCGCCGGCAAGGCGATCTTCTGCGAGAAGCCGATCTCGCTCGAGCTGGCCGAGGTCGACCGCGCGCTGGGCGCGGTCGAGGCGGCCGGCGTGCCCTTCCAGATCGGGTTCAACCGCCGGTTCGACCCCGCCCACCAGGCCGTCCACGAGGCGGTGATGCGCGGCGACGTCGGCGACCCGCAGCTCGTGCGGATCTCGAGCCGCGACCCCGCGCCGCCGCCGATGGAGTACGTGCGCGGCTCGGGCGGGATCTTCCTCGACATGACGATCCACGACTTCGACATGGCGCGCTACGTGACCGGCAGCGAGGTCGTCGAGGTGTTCGCGCGCGGCGCGGTGCGGATCGACCCGGCGTTCGCGGACGCCGGCGACGTCGACACCGCAGTCGTGACGCTCGTGCACGAGTCCGGCTGCCTGACGGCGATCGACAACAGCCGCCAGGCCGTCTACGGCTACGACCAGCGCGTCGAGGTGTTCGGGTCGCGCGGCGTCGCGACGTCCGAGAACCCGCTCGCGCACACCGCCGTCGTGCGTACCGCGGACGGCGCCAGCAGCGCCGCCCTCCCGTACTTCTTCCTCGAGCGCTACATCCCCAGCTATGTGCGCGAGTGGGAGGCGTTCGTGCAGGCTGTGCAGACGGGCGGGCCGACGCCGGTCTCCGGCCCCGACGCACGTGCGCCGCTCGTGATCGGGCTCGCGGCGTGGCAGTCGCTGACCGAGGGGAGGCCGGTGAAGATATGAGGGTGTGGCTCAGCGGCGGCTCGGGGTTCGTCGGCGGCCACCTGAAGGACGCGTTCGACGACGTTCTCGCGCCCTCGCACGCCGAGGTCGACGTCACCGATGCGGAGGCGGTGCGACGGAGCGTCGACGCGTACGAGCCCGACGTGATTGTGCACGCCGCGATCCTCAACGAGCCGGCGCGGCTCGAGCGCGAAGGCTGGGCGGCGTACGTCGGGGCGACGCGCAACCTGGTGGCGACGGGCGCGCACGTGATCCTCGTGTCGACCGACTGGGTGTTCGACGGCACCGGCGTGTCGGACGAGGCGACGCCGCCGAACCCGATCAACCTCTACGGGATGCTCAAGGCGGCCAGCGAGCACGTGGTGGACACCGTCGCGCGCATCTCCGCCGTGCAGAGCTTCCGCGGAGCGCCGCGCAGCCAGGACGCCGGCTTCGGCTACTTCGTCGCCTCGATCGTGCGCGCGCTGCGCGCGGGCGAGCGCTTCACCGTGTGGGAAGGCGAGGACATCAACATGGTGGCGACGCCGACGCTCGCCTCCGACGCCGCGGCCCTGATCCGGCGCATCGCCGAGGGCGGGCACCGCGGGATCTTCCACTGCTGCGGCGGCCAGTCGGTCGACCGGCGGACGCTCGCGCAGCGCACGGTCGAGGTGTTCGGCCTCGACGGCGACCTGCTCGACTTCGGGCCGCCGCCGCCGCAGCCGTGGCCGATCCCGTACGACACCAGCCTCGACGCGACGGCGACCGCTGCGCGGCTGGGGGTCGAGCTGCCGGACGTCGACGAGCAGCTGCGCCGGCTGGAGAGGAGCCTCGCGTGCACGACCTGATCACCATGGGCCGCGTCGGCGTCGACCTCTACCCGGAGCAGATCGGCGTGACGCTCGCGGAGGTGAAGACGTTCGCCAAGTCGCTCGGCGGCAGCGCCACCAATGTGGCGGTGGCGGCGGCGCGGCTCGGCCGGCGCGCGGCGGTGATCACCAAGGTCGGCGACGACGCGTTCGGCCCGTACGTGCGCGGCGCGTTACGCGAGTTCGGCGTCGACGACCGCTTCGTCGGCACGCACCCGACCCTGCGCACGCCGGTCGTGTTCTGCGAGATCCACCCGCCCGACGACTTCCCGATCCTCTTCTACCGCGAGCCGCAGGCGCCGGACATCACGCTCACCGGCGACGAGCTGGACCTCGACGCGATCCGCGCGGCGCGGGTGTTCTGGACCACCGGCACGGGGCTCTCGGCGGAGCCCAGCCGGGCCGCGACGCTGACCGCCCTCGAAGCGCGCGCCGGCGGCATCACCATCCATGATCTCGACCACCGGCCGGCGTTCTGGCCCGACGAGTCGGAGGCCGGGCACTGGGCGCGCGCGGCGCTCAAGCACGCGACGGTGGCGGTCGGCAACCGCGACGAGGTGGCGGTCGCCGTCCGCACGCGCGACCCGTACGCGGCGTCGGCGCACCTGCTCGACCTCGGCGTCGAGCTGGCGATCGTCAAGCGCGGCCCGGATGGCGTGCTCGCGCGGACGCGCGACGAGCTGGTCGAGGTGCCGCCGGTACCGGTCGACGTCGTGTGCGGCCTCGGCGCCGGCGATGCGTTCGGCGGCGCGCTCGTGCACGGGCTGCTCGCGGAGTGGCCGCTCGAGCGCACGATCCGGCTCGCCAACGCGGCGGGCGCGTTCGTCGCCGCCCGGCTCGCGTGCGCCGACGCGATGCCGACCCTGGAGGACATCGAGCCGCAGGAGGTTCGGACATGAGGCTTACCGTCGCCCAGGCGCTGGTGCGCTTCCTCGCCGCGCAGGAGATCGAGCGCGACGGCGAGCGCCACCGCTTCTTCGCCGGCTGCTTCGGCATCTTCGGCCACGGCAACCTCGCCGGGCTCGGCCAGGCGCTGCAGCAGCACCAGGACCTGTTCCCCTTCCATCAGGCACGCAACGAGCAGGCGATGGTGCACCTCGCGGCCGGTTACGCGCGCCAGCGCAACCGGCTCGGCGCCTACGCGTGCACGACCTCGGTCGGTCCCGGGGCCACCAACATGGTCACCGGCGCGGCGCTCGCCACCATCAACCGCCTGCCGGTGCTGCTGCTGCCGGGCGACACGTTCGCCACGCGCGCCCCGCACCCGGTGCTCCAGCAGCTCGAGGCGCCGCACGACGCGACGCTGTCGGTCAACGACTGCTTCAAGCCGGTCTCGCGCTTCTTCGACCGGGTCGACCGGCCAGAGCAGCTCGTGAGTGCCGCGCTCGAGGCGATGCGCGTGCTCACCGACCCGGCGGAGACCGGCGCCGTCACGCTCGCGCTGCCGGAGGACGTCCAGACCGAGGCGGTCGACGTGCCGGAGGCGTTCCTCGAGCCGCGCGTCTGGACCGTCTACCGCAGGCCGCCCGCGCCCGATGCGCTCGACCGCGCGGCGCGGCTGGTGCGCGCCGCCCGCCGCCCGCTGATCGTGGCCGGCGGCGGCGTGATCTACGCCGAGGCGACCGACGCGCTCGCCGCGCTCGCGGAGCGCGACCGGCATCCCGGTGGGCGAGACGCAGGCGGGGCGCGGCGCTCTGCGCTCCGACCATCCGTTCGTCGCTGGGCGCGATCGGCGCCACCGGCACCGCGGCGGCCAACCGGCTGGCGCGCGAGGCCGACCTCGTGATCGGTGTCGGCACCCGCTGGAGCGACTTCACGACCGCCTCCAAGTCCGCCTTCCAGGACCCCGGCGTGCGGTTCGTGAACATCAACGTCGCGGGGTTCGACGCTGCCAAGCAGAGCGCGCTGGCGGTCGAGGCCGACGCCCGGCTCGCGCTCGAGGAGCTCCAGGACGCGCTCGCCGGCCACCGCGTCGACCCGGCGTGGGAGCAGCGCGCGACCGAGGAGGCCGAGGCGTGGGCGGCCGAGGTGCAGCGGCTGGTCCATGCCGGCCATCAGCCGCTTCCGTCACAAGCGGAGGTGATCGGCGCGGTCAACGAGGCGGCCGGCGAGACCGGCGTGGTGGTGTGCGCGGCCGGCTCGATGCCGGGCGACCTGCACAAGCTGTGGCGGGCGCGCGACCCGAAGGGCTACCACGTCGAGTACGGCTACTCGTGCATGGGCTACGAGATCCCGGGCGGCATGGGCGTCAAGCTCGCGGCGCCCGAGCGCGAGGTGTTCGTGATGATCGGCGACGGCTCTTACCTGATGCTGCCGGGCGAGCTGCCGACCGCGGTCGCCGAGGGGATCAAGCTCGTGATCGTGCTGGTGCAGAACCACGGCTACGCCTCGATCGGCGCGCTGTCGCGGTCGGTCGGCTCGGCCGGGTTCGGCACGCTCTACCACGGGCGCGCGAACGGCGCGGTGCCGACCGACGAGCGGCCGGCGGAGCCGCTGCCGATCGACCTTGCGGCCAATGCCGAATCGCTGGGAGCGCGCGTGCTGCGGGCGCGGACGATCGCCGACGTGCACGAAGCCTTGGCCGAGGCGCGCGCGGCGTCCGGGCCGGTGGTCGTGCACGTCGAGGTCGACCGCTACGAGGGCGTGCCGAGCTACGACAGCTGGTGGGACGTGCCGGTCGCCGAGGTGGCCGCCGACGAGTCCGTGCGCGAGGCGCGGGCGGAGTACGAGCGCGCGCGCCGCTCGCAGCGGCAGTATGTGGAGACGCCGTGAGCCTGGTCGTCCGCGGTGCGGTGACGCCGGAGTCGGCCGGCTGGTCGTACGTCGGCTTCGAGGCCGCCACGGCGCCGATCGAGCGCTCCACCGACGCGACCGAGCTGTGCATCGTCGTGATCGCCGGCTCGTGCACGGTGCGGTCTGACCACGGCGACTGGAGCGTCGGCGGCCGCCCGGATCCCTGGTCGGGCCCGCCGGACGCGGTCTACCTCCCGCCCGGCACGCACTTCTCGATCGAGGGCGACGCCGAGGTCGGGCTGTGCAGCGCCCCGGCCGGCGAGGGCGCGCCGGCGCGGGTGCTGCCGGGCGGCGCGATCGAGGTCGAGACGCGCGGGCACGGCGCGCATGAGCGTACGATCCGTCCGATCCTGATGGGCGATGAGGAAGCCGACTCGCTGCTCGTGTGCGAGGTGCTGACGCCGCCCGGCCACTGGTCGAGCTACCCGCCGCACAAGCACGACCGCGACGCGATGCCTGACGAGTCCTTGCTCGAGGAGACCTACTACCACCGCATCAGCCCGCCGCAGGGCTTCGCGCTACAACGGGTCTACACGCCCGACGGCGCGCTCGACGAGACGGTCGTGGTGCGCGACGGCGACGTCGTGCTCGTGCCGCGCGGCTACCACACGGTCTCCGCGCCGCCCGGATACGCCGTCTATTACCTGAATGTCATGGCCGGGCCGGTGCGCGCCTGGGCCGTGGCGAACGACCCCGATCACGAATGGACGCTATGACCGCTCCCACCGCCACCCGGCTGCTCGACAACTACATCGGGGGCAGGTGGACCCCGTCGGCCTCCGCCGAGGCGCTCGACGTGATCAACCCGGCGTCCGGCGAGGTGCTGGCGCGGGTGCCGCTCTCCTCGTCCTCCGACCTCGACGACGCCGTGCGCGCGGCGCGCGAGGCGCTGCCGGCGTGGCGCGGGGTGTCGGTGATCGGGCGGGCGCAGAGGCTGTTCGCGCTGCGCGAGGGTCTGGTGGCGCGCAAGGAGGACCTCGCGCGGTCGGTGACCACCGAGATGGGCAAGACGCTGATCGACGCGCGGGCCGAGGTGGCGCGCATGATCGAGATGGTCGAGTGCGCGTGCGCGGTTCCGACCACGATGCAGGGGCGCGTGCTCGAGGACGTCTCGCGCAACGTCGACGCCGAGACCGTCCGCCAGCCGGTCGGCGTGTGCGCGGCGATCGTGCCGTTCAACTTCCCGGCGATGGTGCCGTTCTGGTTCCTGCCCTTCGCGATCGCGTGCGGGAACACGTTCGTGCTCAAGCCGTCCGAGCAGGTGCCGCTCACGCAGCAGATCGCGTTCGAGGTGCTCGACGGGCTCGACCTCCCGCCCGGCGTGGTGAACCTCGTCAACGGCGGCCGCGAGGTGGTCGAGGGGATCCTCTCGCACCCCGGGATCGACGCCGTCTCGTTCGTGGGCTCGGCGCCGGTGGCGAAGATCGTCTACGAGGGCGCGGCGCGCACCGGCAAGCGGGTGCAGGCGCTCGGCGGCGCCAAGAACCACATGGTCGTGATGCCCGACGCGGTGATCGACAGGACGGTCGGCGGGATCATCGGCAGCGCGTTCGGGGCCGCCGGCCAGCGCTGCATGGCCGGCTCGGTGGTGGTGACGGTCGGCGAGGCGCACGACCGGCTGATGCCGCAGCTCAAGGAGGCGACCGAGGCGCTGACCGTCGGCGACGGCATCGACGAGGAGACCGACGTCGGCCCGGTGGTGTCGCAGGCGGCGTGCGACCGCGTCCGCACGTGGATCGAGCGCGGCGTCTCCGAGGGCGCGAGCCTGGCGGTCGACGGCCGCTCGGTCGAGCTCGGCGAGGGCGCGTTCGTCGGCCCGACGATCCTCGACGGCGTGAAGCCGGAGATGGAGGTCGCGCAGGAGGAGATCTTCGGCCCGGTGCTGTGCGTGGTGCAGGTCGACACGCTCGACCAGGCGATCGAGGTCGTCAACCGCAGCCGGTTCGGCAACGGGACGTCGATCTTCACCGAGAACGGCGCCGCCGTCCGCCGCTACCGGCACGACGTCGAGGCCGGGATGATCGGCGTCAACATCGGCGTCGCCGCCCCGGTCGCGTTCTTCCCGTTCTCGGGCTGGAAGGACTCGTTCCTCGGCGACCTGCACGCCCACGGCCCCGACGCGGTCGAGTTCTTCACCCGCAAGAAGACGGTCACCTCGCGCTTCTTCTCGTCCGGGCAGTCGAGCGGGACGTACTTCGTCGAGAACTGAACACGTGCGAGGATCCGGGAATGACCTCGCGACTCAATCCCTACATCACCTTCGACGGCGACGCCCGCGAAGCGCTGGAGTACTACAAGTCGATCTTCGGCGGCGAGCTGTCGCTGAGCACGTTCGGCGAGCTCGGCGGAGAGGACACTCCGAACCCCGACAAGATCATGCACGGGATGATCGAGACCGACAGCGGCTTCACGCTCATGTGCGCCGACACGCCGCCCGGGATGGAGCACGAACCCGGCAACAACTTCGCCGTGAGCCTGAGCGGCGACGACGGCGACGAGCTGCGCGGCTACTGGGAGCAGCTGACCGGCGACGGCATCGTCACGGTTGCGCTCGAGAAGCAGGTGTGGGGCGACGAGTTCGGCATGTGCGTCGACCGGTTCGGCATCTCCTGGATGGTGAACATCAGCGGGCAATGACCCGCGCGGACGGTCAGGCGAGCGGGATCGAGGCGCCGCGCTCGGACTCCGGGCGCGGCCCGAAGATGCGGCGCTCGGACTCGTCGATCGCCACGTCGTTGATGCTGGCCTCGCGGCGCCGCATGTACCCCTCTTCGTCGAACTCCCACTGCTCGTTCCCGTAGCTGCGCCACCACTGGCCGGACTCGTCGCGACACTCGTACTGGAAGCGCACGGCGATCCGGTTCTCGGTGAACGCCCACAGGTCCTTGCGCAGCGCGTAGTCGAGCTCGCGCGCCCACTTGCCCTGCAGGAACGCGATGATCTGCTCGCGGCCGGAGAAGAACTCGTCGCGGTTGCGCCACTGCGAATCCTCGGTGTAGGCGCCCGCAACCCGCTCCGGGTCGCGCGTGTTCCAGGCGTCCTCGGCCGCCTGGACCTTCTTACGAGCGGTCTCCTCGCTGAACGGCGGAACCGGCGGGCGCATGCTGCCTCGGAACGCTAGCGGTGTGCCAAGGTTGGCGTGGAAGATGGCCGACGACCACCACAGTGCCGCCGTCCTGCTCGCGACGGAACACGCGGTCGCGCGCGTGCTGGCCGAGGCATGCGACGAGGCCTCCGCCTACCCCCGGCTCCTGACGGCGATCGGCGGGTCGCTCGGCTGGGACGCCGGCGCGGTCTGGGCCGGCGACGGCGAGGCGCTGCGGTGCATCGCGAGCTGGCCTGAGGGTTCACCGTTCGCGCGCGAGACCAGCGGCATGGTCATGCGGCCCGGCGACGGGCTCCCGGGCCGCGTGTGGGTGAGCGGCGAGCCGGCCTGGATCGTCGACGTCGGCGCCGACGCGAACTTCCCGCGCGCCCCGAGCGCCGTGAAGGCCGGGCTGCACGCGGCATTCTGCATCCCGATCCACGGCACGTCCGGTGCGATCGCCGCGATCGAGTTCCTGGCCGCCCGCCGGCGCGATCCCGACGCGCACCTGCTCGAGACGATGACGAGCCTCGGTGGGCGGATCGGGCAGTGCATCGACCGCTGGCGCGCCGAGGATCGCCTCCGCGACAGCGAGGCGCGCAAGACGGCCATCCTCAATGCGGCCTTCGACTGCATCATCACCATGGACGCGCAGGGCAATGTGGTCGAGGTCAACCAGGCCACCGAGCGCGCCTTCGGCTACACGGCGAGCGAGATGGTCGGCCGTGAGCTGGCCGAGCTGATCATCCCGCCCGAGCTGCGCGAGCCGCACCGGCGCGGGGTCGAGCGGTACGTCGCCACCGGCGAGGCGCACATCGTCGGGCATCCCCTCGAGCTGCCCGCGATGCGCAGGGACGGCAGCGAGTTCCCGGTCGAGATCGCGATCACGCGGCCGGAGATCGCCGGGCCGCCGCTGTTCACCGGCTATCTGCGCGACGTCACCGAGCGCAAGCGCGACGAGCTGGCGCTGCGGTCGCTGGCGGCCGAGCAGGCGGCGTTGCGGCGCGTCGCCACCACGGTCGCGAGCGAGGCCGACGAGGCGCGTGTCATCTCGGTCGTGACCGCGGAGGTGGCGCGGCTGCTCGGCGGCGAAGCCGCGAATCTGATCCGCTACGAGACCGACGCCTCCGCGGTCGTCCTCGGCGGCTGGAGCGCCGCCGGCGTGCGGAACGTGCCGGTGGGAACGCACGTCGAGCACGATGCCGCGACGGTGGCGGCACGGATCCTGCGCAGCGGCCGCCCGGAGCGGGCCGACGACTACGGCACGGTCACGGGCCCCGGCGTCGGGCTCGTGCACGAGCTCGGGTTCACGGCCTCCGTCGGCGCGCCGATCCAGCTCGGCGGCCGCCCGTGGGGCGCGGTCGTCGTCTCGACCGTGCAGGAGACGCCGTTCCCGCCCGGCGCCGAGCAGCGGATCGCCGACTTCGCGGAGCTGGTCGCGCTCGCGCTGGCCAACGCCGAGGCGCGCCGCGAGCTCGCGGCGTCACGCGCCCGGATCGTCGAGGCCGGCGACGCCGAGCGGCGGCGGCTCGAGCGCAACCTGCACGACGGCGCACAGCAGCGCCTGGTGGCGATCGCGCTCAGCCTGCGGATGTGCGAGCGCAAGGTCGCCGAGGGTGACCCGGCGGCCCTCGAGCTGCTCGGCCAGGCGAAGGCGGAGCTCGCCGACGCGCTCGAGGAGCTGCGCGAGCTGGCTCGCGGGATCCACCCGGCGATCCTCACCGACCGCGGGCTGCTCCCCGCGCTCGAGATGCTCGCGGGCCGCGCGAGCATCCCGGTCGAGGTCGCCACGACCCTGGACGAGCGCCTGCCGGCGAGCGTCGAGGCGGCCGCCTACTACATCGTCGCCGAGGCGGTCACCAACGCCTCCAAGCACGCGCGCGCGTCGCGCGTCCAGGTGAACGTCGACCACACGAACGGCCGCGTGCTGGTCGAGGTCGCAGACGACGGCGTCGGCGGCGCCGACCTGCGGCGCGGCTCGGGCCTGCGCGGGCTGCGCGACCGGGTCGAGGCGCTCGGCGGCGAGCTCGCGCTCGCGAGCCCCGCGGGCGCCGGCACGACGCTGTCGGCAAGGCTCCCGGTCGCCTGATCAGAGCGTCGCCTCGACGGGATGCGTCCCGCCGGCGACCGTCAGCTCACCGAGGCGGACCGGCTCCCCGCTAGGTTTGGACTCCAAACTTCGACACGGGAGGCCCGCATGACCCCCGCCCCGGCCATCGTCCTGATCCACGGCTTCTGGGTGACCCCACGGTCCTGGGAGGACTGGATCGCCCGCTACGAGAATGCGGGGCACCGCGTGCTCGCGCCCGCCTACCCCGGCTTCGAGGTCGAGGTCGAGGCGCTGAACGCCGACCCGGCGCCGATCGAGAAGGTGACGGTGCCGGAGATCATCGAGCACCTCGAGTCGGTCGTGCGCGAGCTCGACGAGCCGCCGATCCTGATCGGGCACTCGGCAGGCGGCGTCTTCACGCAGATCCTGCTCGACCACGGCTACGGCGCCGCCGGCGTGGCGGTCAACTCCGCCCCCACCGAGGGCGTCAAGCGCGTGCCGCTGTCGCAGATCAGGGCGACGTTCCCCGTGCTGAAGAACCCCGCCAACCGCCACCGGGCGGTCGGCTTCACGTTCGAGCAGTGGAACTACGCGTTCACCAACGGCTTCCCCGAGGAGGAGGCGCGGCGGCTGTACGAGCGCTACCACATCCCGGCGTCCGGCGAGATCTTCTGGGGGAGCGCGCTGGCCAACATCCACCCGGGCAAGGACGACAACTGGGTCGACTACAAGAACGAGGAGCGGGCGCCGCTGCTGTTCATCTCCGGCAGCACCGACCACCTGATGCCGCCCTCGATCCAGCAGTCCAACGCCAAGCACTGGAACGACAAGGTCGTGACCGAGGTGAAGGAGTTCGAGGGGCCGCACCTGCTGCCCTCCTGGCCCGGCTGGGAGCAGGTCGCCGACTACGCGCTCGAGTGGGCGCTGCGGCACGCCGCGCAGTCCAGCGCCGCGTGAGGATCACGCACATCGGCGGCCCGACCGCGCTGATCGAGCTCGACGGCTGGCGGCTGCTGACCGACCCGACGTTCGACGACCCCGGGCGCAGGTACGCCTTCGGCTGGGGCACGTCGTCGCGCAAGCTGGCGGGGCCGGCGATCGTGGCCGCGGACATCGGCCGGATCGACGCCGTCCTGCTCACCCACGACCACCACGGCGACAACCTCGACGACGCCGGTCGCGCGCTGCTGCCGTCCGCGGGCGCGGTGGTCACCACCGCGGCGGGCGCGCGCCGGCTGGGCGGTCACGCGCGCGGGCTCGAGCCGTGGCAGACGACCCGGCTCGAGGAGGGCGGGCGGCAGGCGGTCGAGGTCACGGCGACGCCGTGCCGGCACGGCCCTCCGCTCAGCCGCCCGCTCGCCGGGGACGTGATCGGCTTCGCCCTCCGGCGCGACGGCGAGGACCGCGCGGCGCTGTGGATCTCGGGCGACACGGTGCTGTACGACGGCGTGCGCAGCGTCGCGGACCGCATCCGCGTCGACGTGGCGCTCGTGCATCTCGGAGGCGTGCGCTTCCCGCTCACGGGGCCGGTGCGCTACTCGATGACGGCCAAGGACGCCGTCGAGCTGTGCCGCCTGGTGCGGCCGCGGACGGCGATCCCGATTCACTACGAGGGCTGGGCCCACTTCCAGGAGGGCCGCGAGGCGATCGAGCGCGAGTTCGCGGCCGCGCCGGACATCGAGGTCCGGTGGCTGCCGATCGGCGAACCGGTCGAGACGCGATGATCCCGGGGCGGGAGAAGCTCACCCCAGGGAGGATCGAATGGTCGACCATGTCGGATACGGCGTCAGCGACTACCAGCGCAGCAAGATGTTCTTCGAGCAGGCGCTCGCCCCGCTCGGCATCACGCTGCTGATGGAGGTGAAGGAGGCGGCCGCGGGCTTCGGCAAGGACGGCAAGCCGTTCTTCTGGCTCGAGATGCACAAACCGGCTGTGACGCAGGTGCACGTGGCGTTCGACGCCGCCGACCGGGCGACGGTTGACGCGTTCCACCGGGCGGCGCTGGAGGCGGGTGGGACCGACAACGGCGCGCCGGGCGTGCGCGAGATCTACCACCCGGACTACTACGGCGCCTACGTGCTCGATCCCGACGGCAACAACATCGAGGCGGTCTGTCACAAGCCTGCGTGAGCCGCCTGCTCGAACCGCCGGGCGAGCACGCGCATCTGCTCGACCAGCTCCGGCGGCTCGTGGACCTCGAAGTCGACCCCGAGCATCGCCACCCGCACCGCCAGCCACGCGAGGTCGTCGTCGCCGGTGCGGTACTCGCACGTGTTGTCGTCGATCGGCGTCACCGTGCCCCACGGCGGCGGAACGCGGATCGACTCGGCCGGCGCGTGCAGCGTGATCCGGGCCTCGTAGCGGCTCGGCAGCGCCGCGAAGCGCTGCTCGACGAACGCGGCCGGGTCCTCGGCCGGCAGCGGGCGCGGGCGTGAACCGGACGGCGAGCGGGGCCGGCTCGCCGATCCGGTCGACCCGGAACGTCCGCCAGTCGCTCCGGCCGCGGTCCCAGCACACGAGGTACCAGCGGCGCCCGCGGTTGACCAGCGCGTGCGGCTCGACGTCCCGCCGGCCGGCGGTGCCGTCGCGCGCCTCGTAGGCGAAGCGCACGCACTCGTGGTCGCGGCACGCGGTGGCGAGCACGGTGAGGCATTGCGGGTCGACGGTCGGGCCCGGGGCGGGGAGCGCCGTGGTGGCAGCGCCGAGCGCCTGCACGCGCCGCCGCAGGTGCCCGGGCAGCACCTGCTCGAGCTTGACCAGCGCCCGCACGGCGGTCTCCTCGATCCCCGTCACCGACGCCCGCGCCGCCGTTCGCAGGCCGACGGCGATCGCGATCGCCTCGTCGTCGTCGAGGAGCAGCGGCGGCATCGCCGTCCCGGCTGCGAGCCGGTAGCCGCCGGCCGGCCCGGTGAGCGACTCGACCGGGTAGCCGAGCCCGCGCAGCCGCTCGACGTCGCGCCGGATCGTGCGCCGCGACACCTCGAGCCGCTCCGCCAGCTCGCCGCCCGGCCAGTCGCGCCGGGCCTGGAGGAGCGAGAGCAGCGTGAGCAGCCGGCTCGAGGTCATCGAGGCCAGATCTTGACCTAAACGGCTCGTATCGTGCGGTCATGGCCGAGAACACACAAGGCGTTGCCGTGCTCCCGCGCGACGGCTATCCCGTCGGCGTCCCCTGCTGGATCGACACCTCGCAGCGCGACCTCGGAGCGGCGCGAGACTTCTACGGCGGGCTGTTCGGCTGGGAGTTCCAGGAATGGCCGTCCGGGCGCTACCTGGTCGCTTCGCTCGACGGGCTCGACGTCGCCGGGATCGCGCTCCAGCCCGACGACGAGCCGTCGTGGAACACCTACATCCAGGTCGACAGCGCCGAGTGGGCGACCGCCGACGCGCTCCAGCTCGGCGGGAAGGCGCTGGTGCAGCCGTTCGACGTCGCCGACGCGGGCCGCATGTCGGTGATCGCCGACCCCATGGGCGCCGTCTTCTGCATGTGGGAGCCGAAGGGCCACAACGGCGCGCAGCTCGTGAACGCCGCCGGGAGCTGGAACTGGAGCGATCTCTACACGCCCGACCCGAGCCTCACCGAGCCGTTCTACCGCTCTCTGTTCGGCTGGGACGCGGCGCCGGTGCAGTTCGGCGAGATCACCGCGACGATGTGGCGCCGCCCCGGCTACGGGGACGCGCTCGAGAAGCGCGATCCCGGCATCCGCGAGCGGCACGAGAAGGCGGGCGCGCCGGAGGGCTTCACCGACGCCGTCGCCTGGCTGATGCAGAGCGAAGGCCCGGCGCGCTGGCACGTGACGTTCTCGGTCGACGACACCGACGCGAGCGTGGCGCGGGCGACCGAGCTCGGCGCCGAGGTGGTCGTGGAGCCGTACGACGCCGGGCCGGTGCGGATCGCGCAGCTCAAGGACCCGCAGGGCGCGGAGCTCACGGTCAGCCGGTACGACGCGGGCTAAGCCGCCAGCGGGAGGCGCGCGGCGCCGTCGCGCAGCAGCGCGGCCGGGTTGTCCTGCGTGAGCGCGAGGCCGTCGAGCCCGAGCCGCTCGGCCGCCTCGTGCCCGCGGTCGAGCGTGTCGTTGCGGGTGCCGGGGTGGCCGTCGGAGGCGAGGCACCACACCGCGCCCTCGCGCAGGAGCCGCACGGCGCCCGCGTAGGCAGCCGCGCCGTGCCGGCCGAGCAGCGAGGTGGCGTTGACCTGGAGCAGCGCGCCACGGGCGGTGAGCGTGCGCAGGCGCCGCTCGGCGCCGTGGATCACGGCGGCGCGCTCCGGGTGGGCGAGCAGCACGCCGTATCCGAGCCCCCACAGCCGCTCCGCGGCCAGCAGGACATCGTCGTCGAGACCCGCGAACGGGCACTCCAGCAGCAGCCAGCGACCCCCCTCCGGGCCCTGGGCGACCAGCTCGAGCTCATCGGCGCCGAGCCACAGCGCTTCCTCGTGCGCGAGCTCGCCGCCGCCGTGCAGCCGCACGTCGATCCCGCGCTCGTCGAGCGCGCGCTGCGTCTCCTCGCGGAGGTCGGCCAGCCGCGCGAGCTCCACGCGCGGGAAGTCGAGCCGCTTGATGTGCGGCGTGCACGCGACGTCGTGGACGCCGGCCGCCTCGAGCCGGCGCGCGTGCGCGATCGTGTCGTCCATCCCCGCCGCGCCGTCGTCGAGCCCGGGCAGCAGATGGCAGTGAAGGTCGACGTATGCCATCACCGTTAACGGTACGACGGCCCCCCAGGGCCGGCGTACCGCCTTCACCGGCGCTTCACGTGCTTGGGCTGCCAGAACGCGACTTCCGCGCCCGCCGGCTCGCTGACCACGCTGCGCCAGCCGGCAGGGCCCTCGCGCGGCTCGAGCAGCACCGAGGCGCCGAGCTCGCGCGCGTGGTCGGTCGCGCCGGCGACGTCGTCGACCGCGACGTACGGCAGCCACAGCGACCGCGGCGCGTCGCACTCGACGACCCCGCCGCCGACCGAGCCGAGCTCGAGCGCGGTGTAAGAGCCCGCGCCGGCGCGCACCTCCTCCGGCCGCCAGCCGCACAGCTGGGCATAGAAGGCGAGCGCGCGCGAGCGGTCGCCGGTGTGCAGTTCGAGGTGAACGAGGCGATTCGACATCATCGGTCGCCCTAAAGACCACGCGCCCTTCCAGAACTCATCGCTCCCCCGCCGACGTCCCGCTCGATCCAGCGCACCTACCTGGTGCTCATGCTCGGGAACACGCTGGCGGCGTCGTTCATCTGGGGCATCAACACGATCTTCCTGCTCGACGCCGGGCTGACGAACCTCGAGGCGTTCGCGGCGAATGCGTTCTTCACGGCCGGGATGGTCCTGTTCGAGGTGCCGACCGGGATCGTGGCCGACACCGTCGGGCGACGGGCTTCGTACCTGCTCGGCACGGTGACGCTGGCGATCTCGACGCTGTTCTACGTGTTGCTGTGGGAGCTCGAGGCGGCGTTCTGGCTGTGGGCGATCGCCTCGATGCTGCTCGGCCTCGGCTTCACGTTCTTCTCCGGCGCCGTCGAGGCGTGGCTGGTCGACGCACTCGACGCGACCGGCTTCACGGGCGAGCTGGAGACCGTGTTCGGGCGCGGCCAGATCGTCTCGGGCACGGCGATGCTGACCGGCTCGGTGGCGGGCGGCTTCATCGCCCAGCAGACCAGCTTGGGGGTCCCGTTCGTGCTGCGCGGCGCCGTGCTCGTCGTGATGTTCGCGGTCGCGTTCGCGCTGATGCACGACGTCGGCTTCACGCCCCAGAAGGGCGGGCGGCCGATCGAGGAGATGCGCAAGATCGCCTCCGCCTCGATCGAGTACGGCTGGCGGGTGCCCGCCGTCAAGTGGCTGATGGTGCAGGCGCTGTTCACCGGCGGCGTCGGCGTCTACGGCTTCTATGCGCTCCAGCCCTATCTGCTCGAGCTCTACGGCGATCCCGAGGCGTACCAGATCGCCGGCCTGGTGGCGGCGATCGTGGCCGGCGCACAGATCCTCGGCGGCATCTCGGCGCCGCGGATCCGGCGGAGATTCCAGCGGCGCACGTCGGCGCTGATCGCCGCGGCGGCGCTCAGCTCGCTGGCGCTGCTGCTGATCGGGCTGATCGAGAGCTTCTGGGCCGTGATCGGCCTGATCGTGGTCTGGGGCCTGCTGTTCGCGGCCACCATGCCGATCCGCCAGGCCTACATGAACGGGCTGATCCCCTCGCAGCAGCGGGCGACGATCCTGTCCTTCGACTCGCTGGTGGCCTCGAGCGGCGGCGTCTGGGTCCAGCCCGTGCTCGGCCGCGCCGCCGACGTGTGGGGCTATGCCCCGACGTACCTGATCGGCGCGGGGATCTCGGCGCTGGCGCTGCCGTTCCTGGCCCTGTCGCGGGCCCAGAACGCGCCCGCGGACTCAGCGGTCGAGGGCGCGCGCTAAGCCTCAATCCACCGATCCCCGCGGCGCCTCGCCACCGAGGCATCCACGGGTCATCGGTGGATCGAGGCTAAGCGGCTTCGTCGCTCTCCGCCGCGTTCGGCGGAGTATCAGTCTCCCATGCCGCGGCGTGACCGAGCGACGCGCTCTTGAGCACCTTGAGGGAGAGCAACGCGCACTTCAGGCGCGTGGCGGAGATGTCGATGCCGAGGAGGTCGAGCACGAATTCGCGGTCGAGCTTGAGCAGCTCTTCGATCGGCATGCCGACCACCTCGTCGGACGCCATCGAGGCCGACGCCTGCGAGATCGCGCAGCCGTGGCCGGAGAAGCGGACGTCCTCGATCCGGCCGTCGCCGTCGACCTTGAGCTGCACCTTCAGCTCGTCGCCGCACAGGGGATTGAGGTCCTCGGCCTCGAGGTCCGGCGCGTCCAGCTCGCCCCAGTGATGCGGGTTCTTGTAGTGCTGGAGGATGTTCTCGCGATACAGGTCGTCCATCAGGCGAACACGTCCCGCACGGTAGCGAGCGCGTCGACCAGGCGGTCGACCTCCTCGCGCGTGGAGTGGACGGCGAACGACGCGCGCGTGGTGGCGGACACCCCGAGCCGCCGCATCAGCGGCTGCGCGCAGGAGTGGCCGGCGCGGACGCAGACGCCCTCGCGCCCGAGGATCTCGGCGACGTCGTGCGGGTGCACGCCGTCGAACGCGAACGCGCACACGCTGCCGCGGTGCTCGATGTCGGGCCCGAACAGCGTGAGGCCGGGTACCTCGCGCAGCCGGTCGACCGCGTAGCCGACGACCTCGCGCGAGTGCTCCCACACCGCGTCCATGCCGATGCCGGCCAGGAAGTCGGTCGCCGCGCCGAGCCCGATCGCCTCCGCGACCATCATGGTGCCCGCTTCGAACCGGGCGGGCGGCTCGGCGAACGTGGTGCCCTCCTCGGTCACGCGGGCGATCATGTGCCCGCCGCCGAGGAACGGCGGCATCGCCTCGAGCAGCTCGCGCCGGCCGTGGAGGACGCCGATGCCGGTCGGCCCGTAGGCCTTGTGGCCGGTCCAGGCGTAGAAGTCGACGTCGAGCGCCTGCACGTCGACCGGCATGTGCGGCACGGCCTGCATGCCGTCGACGAGGACGAGCGCGCCGGCCTCGTGCGCGCGCTGCGCGATCTCGGCGATCGGGTTGACGGTGCCGAGCACGTTCGACACGTGGGCGACGGCGACGAGCTTGGGCCTGCGGGCCAGCGCCGCGTCGAGCGCGTCCAGGTCGAGCAGGCCGTCGTCGTCGATCGGCACCCACTCGAGCCGGGCGCCGGTGAGCTGCCACGGCACGATGTTCGAGTGGTGCTCCATCTGGGTGACGACCACGGTGTCGTCGGGCCCGAGGTTGGCGCGGCCCCACGCGTAGGCGACGAGGTTGATCGCCTCGGTGCCGTTCTTGGTGAACACGGTCTCGCCCGCGGTCGAGCCCGCGAAGGCGGCGACCTTCTCCCGCGCGACCTCGTACGCCTCGGTCGCCTCCGCCGCCAGCGGGTAGACGCCGCGGTGGATGCTGGCGCGGTACTCGTTGTAGTAGCGGTCCATCGCCTCGAGCACCGGCCGCGGCGTCTGTGACGTGGCCGCCGAGTCGAGGTAGACCAGGCCCTCCTGGGCGAGGACGGGGAACTCGGTCGCGGGCGGGACCGCGAGGCTCATGCCGCCGCCCCGACCTCCTCGCGGATCCAGCCGTAGCCGCGCTTCTCGAGCTGCTCGACCAGCTCCGGGCCGCCCTGCTTGACGATCCGCCCGTCGAACATGATGTGCACGAACTGCGGCTTCACCATGTGCAGGATGCGCTGGTAGTGGGTGATGATGAGGACGCCCATGTCGGTGCCGTCGGCGACCGTGTTGACGCCGTGGGCGACGGTGTTGAGAGCGTCGATGTCGAGCCCCGAGTCGGTCTCGTCGAGCACGGCCAGGCTCGGCCTGAGCAGCGCCAGCTGGAGGATCTCCATCCGCTTCTTCTCGCCGCCGGAGAAGCCGTCGTTGAGGTAGCGGTTCGAGAACTCGCGCGGGACGTGGGTCAGCTCCATCGCCGCCTCGACCGTCTTGCGGAAGTCCTTCAGCGAGATCTCCGGCTCGCCGAGCGCCTCCCGGCGCGCGTTCATGACCATCCGCAGGTACTTGGCGACGGTCACGCCCGGGATCGCGACCGGGTACTGGAAGGCCATGAAGAGGCCGGCGCGGGCGCGCTCGTCCGGGTCGGCCTCGGTGACGTCCTCGCCGTTGAGCAGGACCTGGCCGTCGGTCACCTCGAAATTCGGATGCCCCATCACGGCGTTCGCCAGCGTCGACTTGCCGGACCCGTTGGGGCCCATCAGCGCGTGGAACTCGCCGGCGCGGACGTGCAGGTCCACGCCCTTGAGGATCTGCTTGTCGCCGGCGGATACGTGCAGGTTCTTGATCTCGAGGTCAGCCATGAATCTCCAGGGTCTTCTCGGTGGGTGAGGCGAAGTCGACGAGCTCGGCGAGCGTGGTGCGCTGGAGCGACTTGATGACGCCCATCTGCACGCGCGTCCACAGCAGCTTGGTGGCACAGTGCTCGCCGTCGGTGAGGTGCGAGCACTGGACGCGCGACTCGCGGTCGTCGACGAAGCAGTCCATCGGCGCGATCGCGCCCTCGAGCGCGAGCACCGCATCGTCCATGGTGATCTCCTCGGCGGGGCGGGCGAGCACGTAGCCGCCGTGGGCGCCGCGGGTGGCCTGGACGAGACCGGCCTTCTTCAGCAGCGCGGCGATCCGCTCCAGGTACGCCAGCGGGAGGTTCTCGGCGTCGGCCACCGCCTTCAGCGAGACCGGCGCGACGCCCCCCTGCAGCCCGAGCTGGATCAGCAGCCGGACGCCGTACTCCGCCTTCGTGGTGAAGATCACGGAAGTAATCCTACCAACGCGGTCGGAGTTGGCGATTGACAGGAGAGGTACGGTGGACGGGTGGTCGGACCACCCGCGTTCGGCACCGTCACGAGGGAGGCGGTGCCGCAGCAGATCGTGGCGCGCCTGCTCGATCTGATCCAGCAGCGCCACCTCGGCCCCGGCGACCGGCTGCCGGCCGAGCGTGACCTGGCGGCCTCGATGGGCGTGAGCCGGTCGTCGCTGCGCGAGGCGCTGCGTGCGCTGACCGTGCTCGGCGTCACCGAGATGCGGCACGGCGCCGGCACCTACGTGTCCTCGCTCGAGCCCGACCTGCTCGTGCGGCACCTGAGCTTCGTCCTCTCTCTGAGCGAGCACGCGTCGGACCAGCTGTTCGAGGCGCGCCGGGTGGTCGAGCCGGCGATGGCCGCCTTGGCGGCGGAGCGGATCGATGACGGCACGCTCGAGACGCTCGACGCCTGCGTCGACCGCGCGCGGGGCGTGATCGGCGACGCGGAGGCGTTCATGGAGACCGACCTCGAGCTCCACGACGCGATCCGCATGGCCGCCGCGAACGCGATCCTCGGCCGCTTCATGGAGTCGATCCGCGCGCTCGGCCTCGCCAGCCGGCGCCGCACCGGCGCCCGCCGCAAGGTGCAGGAGCAGACCGTCGAGGACCACCGGAAGATCGTCGCCGCTCTCCGAGCGCGCGATCCCGAGGCGGCGTCGGCCGCCATGCACCGTCATCTCGAGAACGTGGAGCGCGCATGACGCGGATCGTCGACCTGACGCTGAAGATCGGCGAGGACACGCTGAGCCCGCCGTCGGTCAACAAGCGGCTCGAGCTCACGTCTCATCACCGTGGCCCGGGGTTCTGGCAGGCGAGCGAGGTGAACATGCTCCTGCACACCGGCTCGCACGTCGACTTCGGGCGCCACTGCGCGGCCGACGGCGAGACCGCCGCGGACGTGTCCTTGGATCGCACCTGCGGGCCGGCGATCGTGGTCGACCTGACGTTCCTGGGCGAGGACGAGCCGATCACGGTCGAGCTGCTCGAGCAGCACGCTCCGCCGCTGCGCGCGGGCGATGTCGCCCTGTGCCGGACCGACTGGACCGAGAAGGCCTGGGGCCGGTTCCCGGACTACTACATGCGCTCGCCGTATTGCGAGCCGGAGGCGGCGGGGTGGCTCGTGGACCAGGGCGCGAAGGTCGTCGGCTTCGACTGCTTCAGCGAGCGGTCGGCTCGCCTTCCCGACTTCACGTCCGAGGACTTCGTCGTCCACAAGGCGATCCTCGACCGCGGCGCCATCCTCATCCAGCAGCTCACCGGGCTCTCGCAGCTGCCGGTCGGCGTCCGCGTCCCGTTCTACGCAGGCTTCGTCCCGATCCGTGGGGCGGAGGGGTCTCCCGGGCGCATGTTCGCCCTGATCGAGGAGGAGGAGAGGTGATCACGCAGTACCTGCTCCCGGGCTCCGCCGAGCAGGCGGTCGCGGAGCTCGCTCCGGACGTCGCCGTCATGGGCGGGGGCACGACCGTGATGCCCGCCGTAAACGTGGGCGCGCTCGACGCTTCGCGGGTCGTCGGCCTCGCGCGCGCGGGACTCTCGAGGGTCGACCGCACCGCCGGCCGCACCACCCTCGGGGCGACGACGTCCCTTGCGACCGTCTCCGCGCTCGACCACGTCCCGGCGCTGTCGTCCGCGGCCGGCGCGGTCGGCGGTCCGGCGCTCCGCAACATGGGCACCGTGGGCGGCAACCTCGTGGTCGGCGGCGACGTCGCCGTGGCGCTGCTCGCGCTCGGCGCCGAAGTCGAGCTCTCGTCGCGCACCGTGCCCGTCGAGGACTTCTGGTCCTCGTTCGAGCCGGGCGAGGAGATCGTCCTGTCGGTCTCGTTCGAGGACGACCCCGACAGCGTCTACCTCCGCTGGGCGCGGCGCGCCGCGAACTCGCCGGTCGTGGTGTCGGTGGCGGTCTCGCGCGGCCGCGTGGCGCTGGGCGGCGTCGCCCCGCACCCCGTCCGCTCGCCGGGCGCCGAGGCGGGCGATCCGGCGGCCGCCGCGGCCGAGATCGACCCCCCGACCGACGAGGTGGCCAGCGCCTGGTACCGGCGCCGCATGACCGAGCTGTTCGTCCGGCGAGCACTGGAGGCGCGCGATGCCGTCTGAGGTCTTCGAGTTCGAGCTCAACGGGCGCCCGACCGAGGTGATGGCCGGCCCGCTCGCGACCGTGAGCCACGTGCTGCGCGAGCAGCTCGGGCTGCGGGCGGCCAAGACCGGCTGCCGGCAGGGCGGCTGCGGCTCCTGCTCGGTGATGGTCGACGGCGAGCTCGCGCTCTCCTGCCTGCTGCCCGTGGCGAACGTCGCCGGGCGGTCGGTGCAGACTCTCGAGGGCTGGGAGGACGATCCGCTGCAGCGCATCTTCCACGAGCGCTTCGCGGTCCAGTGCGGCTACTGCGCGCCCGGGATGCTGATGGCGGCGCGCGCGCTGCTCGACCGCAACCCGTCGCCGTCGCGCGAGGAGATCGCCGAGGCGATCGCCGGCAACGTGTGCCGGTGCACGGGCTACCAGTCGATCATCGACGCGATCGCTGCATCGGCGGCCGGAGGCCGGCCGTCTCCATCAGATCGCGGGTCCGGACGACCCGCGGAGGTGACCTCCGCATGAGCACGTTGTCTCAACAGCCGTTCCACGTGATCGGCCGCGGGGTCGAGCGCCGCGACGGGCTGGGCCACGTCACCGGCACCACCGAGTACATCGACGACGTCCGCTACCCCGGGATGCTGTATCTGAAGATGGTCCGCAACCCGCTGGTGCACGCGCGCATCCGCGGGATCGATCTGTCGGAGGCGGAGAAGGTGCCCGGCTTCGTTCGCGCGTTGACCGCTGCCGACGTGCCGAAGAACGTCTACACGATCCTCTGCCTGATCGGGGTCGAGCCGGACGAGGAGCAGGTGCTCGCCTCCGAGCGCGTCCGCTACCGGGGCGAGCCGATCGTGGCCGTGGTCGCCGAGACCGAGGCGGCGGCGGTCGAGGCGGTGAAACGAGTTCGATTGGACCTCGAGGAGCTGCCGGCGGTGTTCGACGTCGAGGAGGCGCTCAAGCCGGACGCCCCGCGTGTGACGCACTGGGACACGAACCACTTCTGGTACGAGGGCCATCACTGCCGGCGGGTGCGGTACGGCGACGCGGCGGCCGCGCGGGCGGGCGCCGACCACGTGATCGAGGGCACCTACCAGACCTCGCCGACCGAGCACGCGCCGACCGAGACCACCGGCTGCATCGCCAAGCCGGAGGCGGACGGGCGGATCACCGTCCACACCAACACGCAGGCGCTGTACTTCTCGCTCGACAACACGGCGATCATCCTGCAGATCGAGCCGTCGCGGCTGCATTTCGTCGGCGGCACGGTGGGCGGCGGGTTCGGCGGCAAGGTCGACGTCATCACCGAGCCGATCGCGTGCCTGGCGGCTCTGAAGACGCGCCGGCCGGTCCGTTACGTCTACACGCGCGAGGAGGAGATGCGGGTGTCGTCGACGCGGTCCGGTAACCGGATCCGCATCCTGGACGGCGTGATGGACGACGGGCGGATCGTCTCGCGCGAGGTGACCTCGTACCACGACGCCGGGGCCTACTCCCGCCACTCGCCGTACGGGGCCACCAAGCACGCGGCCAACGCGTCCGGGCCGTACACGATCCCCAACGTGTCGATCGACGTGTACTGCGTGTACACCAACCGGCAGCCGGCGAGCGCGTTCCGCGGGTTCGGCGTCACCGAGGCGTCGTTCGCGACCGAGATGCAGATGGATCGCATCTCGCGCGCGATCGGGGTCGATCCGTGGGAGCTGCGATTGAAGAACGCGTACCGGGACGGGGACGAGCGGCCGTATCGCAAGATCGTCGAGGACGCGACGCTGGTCGAGACCATCCGCGCCGCCGCCGAGCTCGTGGGGCACGATCTCCCATGAAGCTCTACGGACGCGGCATCGCGGCGGTCAACTACCCCACCGGCATGAACCTCGGCGGCGACCCCACCCAGGCTCTGGTCCACGCCACCACGGTCGGCAACTTCGTCATCACGCTGTCCTCGGTCGACCTCGGGCAGGGCCTGAAGACGGTGCTCGCCCAGATCGGGGCGGAGGCTCTGGGCGTCCCGTTCGAGACCGTCCGGGTCGACACCGGCGACACCGACACCGGCCCGCACTGCATGGGCACGTTCGCCTCGCGTGCCACGCACCGGGCGGGCAACGCGATCGTGCGCGCGGCGGACGAGGCCAAGCGCGCGCTGCTCGAGGTCGCGGCCGACGAGATGGAGGCCTCGCCCGACGACCTCGAGACCGACGGCGAGGGCAACGTGCGCGTGATCGGCTCGCCCGGCTCCTCCATGACCGTGCAGGACGTCGCTCTGGCGGCGCACTTCAAGCACGGCAAGACGATCTCCGGGCGCGGGATGTACATGAAGCCCAAGAGCGAGGTCGTCCCGGAGACCGGCGAGATGGACCCCGACTCGACCGAGGCGCACGCCTGCACGGTGGCCGACGTCGAGGTCGACACCGAGACCGGGTTCGTGCGCGTGCTGCGGATGGCTTCGGCCTACGAGATCGGGTGCGCGATCAACCCGGCGTTCGTGGAGGGCCAGATCCGCGGCGGCGCCTGGATGGGGATGTCGCACGCGCTGTACGAGACGACGGCGCCGTACTACCCGGCGATCGATTGTGCGCCGGGGGACTTCTCGACCTATCTGATGCCGGGGCCCATGGACCTGCCGGAGATCGAGGGAGTGGTCCTGGAGATGCCCTCCTCGAACGGCCCGTATGGCATGAAGGGCGTGGGAGAGATGACCGCCAACCCGCCGATCCCGGCGATCGCCAACGCGGTGACGGATGCGATCGGCGTCCAGATCTGCGACCTGCCCATCACGCCGGAGAAGGTGCTCCGGGCGCTGGAATCCAAGGAGGCCGCGTAGTGCTCAAGGTGTTCTCGCTGATCAGGCGCCGGGAGGACCTCTCGCTGGACGAGTTCCGGGAGTGGGTGTTCGAGCGGCATGCGCCGCTGGGCAAGCAGCTGCCGGGGCTGCGCGAGTACCACGTGAGCGTGGTCGAGCAGGACGACCCCGACCTCCCGTACCACGCGGTGACCGAGCTCTACTTCGACGACGAGGACGCGTTCAAGGAGGCGTTCGCGAGCGACGCGGGCCGTGCGGCCGGCGACGACGTGGCGCGCCACGCCTCCGGCCGCGTGCGGCTGCTCACGCGGGAGGAGCGCGTCATCTGAGGCCGACGAAATCTGCTGTAGCGCCGGCGCGACTCGCCGCCGCTCGGCGCCGAAGAAGTCCAGCAGGCGAGGCGTGTCGAGCCACGCCGGCCCGCGGCCGCCGAACACGCTGGCATGACTTCCCCACGGCCACTCGTCCGGCTCGCTGCACAGCCCTCCCTCCACAGGGTTGCGGGCGATGTAGCGGGCGACAACCAGCAACTGCGCGTCGCTCTTCATCCGCTCCGATCCGAAGCGGCCCTGAAAGAGGTGGCCGGACCGGCGGTATCGGTGGTTGAACGCCCGGGCGTACATCCCGTGGAGCCACTGGATCCCTCTCCCGAGGTTGGGCGCGGGCGTCTCGATCAGCAGGTGGACGTGGTTGTCCATGAGGCAAAACGCCAGGCAGCGCCACCCCTGCCGCAGCACAGCCCTCCCAAGGACCGTCAGATACCGCTCCCGGTCCTCGTCATCGAGATAGATCGCCTGCTTTGCGTTCCCACGGGCGAACACATGGTGGATCGCACCGGCCAGCTCATCACGAAGCTCACGAGGCATACCGCTCATAGCCCCCTCCCCCAAGACCTCGCCCCCCGGATCGGGTCTGACCCCGCGCTGGGTCTGACCCCATTCGCGCCGCCTCGGGGCCTGCAAACCCGCATTCCGCCGTGGTCCGAGGGTGTCGGGTCTGACCCCGGCTGCGTGGCGGTGCTGAAAAGTGGGTCAGACCCCAATCGTGTGGCGCTGGATTCGCGCCTCTTCTAGCCTCGGTGCGCGATGCAACGCCGCGAGGACCTCCGCAACGTCGCGATCATCGCCCATGTCGACCATGGCAAGACCACGCTGGTCGACGCGATGCTGTGGCAGTCCGGTGCCTTCCGGGCCAACGCGGACGTGGCCGACCGCGTGATGGACTCGATGGACCTCGAGCGCGAGAAGGGCATCACGATCCTCGCCAAGAACACCGCGGTCCAGTACGGCGACGTGAAGCTCAACATCGTCGACACGCCCGGCCACGCGGACTTCGGCGGCGAGGTCGAGCGCGGCCTGACGATGGTCGACGGTGTGCTGCTGCTCGTCGACGCCTCCGAAGGCCCGCTGCCGCAGACGCGCTTCGTGCTGCGCAAGGCGCTCGAGAACCGGCTGCCAGTGATCCTCGTGGTCAACAAGGTCGACCGGCCCGACGCGCGCATCGCCGAGGTGGTCGACGAGGTCTACGAGCTGTTCATCGATCTCGACGCGCGCGAGGACCAGATCGAGTTCCCGATCGTCTACACGAACGCCAGGGCCGGCTGGGCAAGCCTGACCGAGGGCGACATCGGCACCGACCTCAAGCCGCTGATGGACCTGCTGGTCGAGCACGTGCCGGCCCCCGAGCACGACCCGGACCACCCGCTGCAGGCGCACGTGACCAACCTCGACGCCAGCCCGTACCTCGGCCGGCTCGCCATCTGCCGCGTCCGCCACGGCACGATCCGGCGCGGCGAGAACGTCGCCTGGTGCCGCGCCGACGGCACGGTCACGAGCGCCAAGGTGGCCGAGCTCTACATCACCGAGGCGCTCGACCGCGTTCCCGCCGACGAGGCCGGCCCGGGCGAGATCATCGCCGTCGCCGGCCTGCCCGACGTCACGATCGGCGAGACGCTGGCCGACTCCGACGACGCGCGCCCGCTGCCGGTCATCACCGTCGACGAGCCGTCGCTCTCCGTCACGGTCGGCCAGAACACCTCCCCCCTCGCCGGCCGCGACGGCGACAAGCTGACCTCGCGCCAGATCAGGGACCGCCTCGAGGCCGAGACGATCGGCAACGTCTCGATCAAGGTCCTCGAGACCGAGCAACCCGACACCTGGGAGGTCCAGGGCCGCGGCGAGCTCCAGCTCGCCGTGCTCGTCGAGCTGATGCGCCGCGAGGGCTTCGAGCTCACGGTCGGCAAGCCGCAGGTGGTCACGCGCGAGCTCGACGGCAAGGTGCACGAGCCCGTCGAGCGGATGACGATCGACATCCCCGAGGATTACGTCGGCGTCGTCACCCAGCTGCTCGCGCTGCGCAAGGGCCGGATGGAGCAGATGGTCAATCACGGCACCGGCTGGGTGCGGATGGACTACCTCGTCCCCGCGCGCGGGCTGATCGGCTTCCGCACCGAATTCCTCACCGAGACGCGCGGCACCGGCCTGCTCCACCACGTGTTCGAGCGCTGGGAGCCGTGGGCGGGCGACATGCGCCTGCGCCCCACCGGCTCGCTGGTCGCCGACCGGCGCGGCAAGGTCGCCAGCTTTGCGCTCTTCAACCTGCAGGAGCGCGGGACGCTGTTCGTCGAGCCGGGCGAGGACTGCTACGAGGGCATGATCGTGGGCGAGAACGCCCGCGCCGAGGACCTCGACGTCAACGCCTGCAAGGAGAAGCACCTCACCAACATCCGGTCTTCGACCTCCGACGTGCTGGTGCGGCTCGTGCCGCCGCGCCGCCTCAGCCTCGACCAGGCGCTCGAGTTCGTGCGCGAGGACGAGGCCGTCGAGGTCACCCCGCACGCGGTCCGCCTGCGCAAGGCCGACCTCGATCAGACGGCCCGCGTCAAGGCCGCCCGCGCCCGGGCGCGGGCGTAACGAGCCGCCCTCCTTTCGGACGAGCACTCTCGTCCTCGCGCACGAGGCGGGCCCGTCTACGGTTGGCGTGGATGCGACGCCGGCTGATCCTCGACATCGTGCTTGCGCTCGCGCTCACGATCGTCGCGCTCGGCCTCATGGAGACCGGCCGCCCGGTCTCCGAGTCCAGCGGGCCCGCGCTCGCCTGGTCGGTGAACTCGCCGCCGCAGGACGCCCGCCCCGGGGCCGTCTGGAACGCGCGGCTCACCGTGTTCGACGGCGGCCGGCCGACCTCGCTGACGGGCAACGCGCTGCCGCTCCTCACCGTCCAGAGCCAGACCACGGGCGAGTGGACGACCACGGCGGCCAGGCCGGCGGGCGACCCCGGCTTCTACCGCGCGCGCATCGTCCTGCGCGACGGCGGCGACTACCTCTACTCGGTGCTGCTGCCGCAGGAGGGCGAGCCCGGCGACCTCGGGCCGCCGGGCGCGCCGACCGGGCTGGTGCTGCTCACGTTGCTGGCCACGCTCCCGATCGCCCTCCGGCGCCGTCTCCCGTTGCCGGTGCTCGCCATCACGCTTGCCGCCGCGCTCGCCGCCGACATCGCCTACGACAGCTTCCCGTTGCCCGGCCCGCTGGTCGCGGTCTACAGCGTCGGCGCCCACGTCGGCCGGCCCGCCTCGCTGATCGCGGGCGGCGCGACCGCCGCCGCGCTCCCGCTGCTGCTGCTCGGCGACAGCGACCTCGGCGTCTGGGAGATGGTCGCAATCCTCGCCGGCTTCGCCGCCGCGTGGCTGCTGGGCGACAACCGGCGCGGGCGGCGCGAGCGCGCGAGCCGGCTCGAGTCCGAGCGTCGGGCCAACGTGCAGCGGACCGCCGCCGAGGAGCAGGCGCGGATGGCGCGGGAGCTGCACGACATCATCGGCCACAGCGTGAGCGTGATGACGATCCAGGCCGCGGCCGCGGGAGATGCGTTCGACAGCCGGCCGGCGCAGGTGCGCGAGGCGCTGCGCGCGATCGAGGCCACCGGCCGCGAGGCGCTGGCCGAGCTGCGCCGCCTGCTGGCCGGCGCGCAGGCGGACGGCTTCGCTCCCGCCCCCGGGCTCGAGAACCTCGACGCCCTGGCCGAGCGCGTGCGGGCCGCCGGCCTGGCCGTCGAGCTGTCGGTCGAGCGCGGGCCGGAGCCGCTGCCCTCCAGCGTCGACCTGTCGGCGTACCGGATCGTGCAGGAGGCGCTCACCAACACGCTCAAGCACGCCCACGCCACGACGGCGCGCGTGGAGGTGCGCGAGGCCGGCGGCACGCTGGAGATCGACGTGGTCGACGACGGGCAGGGCTCGCCGGCGCTGACTCCCGGCCACGGCATCATCGGCATGCGCGAGCGCGCGGCGCTGTTCGGCGGGCACCTCAGCGCCGGCCCGGCGCCCGGCGGCGGGTTCGCGGTCCGCGCCCGGATCCCGGTCGAGGAGCCGGTGTCGTGAGCATCCGCGTCCTGCTCGTCGACGACCAGGCACTCGTCCGCAGCGGCTTCCGGCTGATCCTCGAGACGCGCGAGGACCTCGAGGTCGTCGGCGAGGCCGAGGACGGGCGCGAGGCGGTCGACCTCGCCCGCCGGCTGAACCCGGACGTGATCCTGATGGACGTCCGGATGCCGAACGTCGACGGCGTCGAGGCCACACGGCGGCTCGCGGCCGCCGGCTCGCCCGCGCGCGTCCTCATCCTCACCACGTTCGACCTCGACGAGTACGTATACGAGGCGATCCGTGCCGGCGCCAGCGGCTTCCTGCTCAAGGACGTGCAGCCCGCGCAGCTCGTGGATGCCGTCCGCGTCGTCGCCGCCGGCGAGGCGCTGCTCGCGCCCACCGTCACGCGCCGCCTGCTCGACCGCTTCGCCGACCAGCTCCCGGGCGCCAAGCCGCCGCCGGAGCTCGCGCGGCTGACCGAGCGCGAGCTGGAGATCCTGACGCTGCTGGCGGAGGGGTTGTCCAACGCCGAGCTCGCCGAGCGCCTGTTCCTCAGCGAGACCACGGTCAAGACCCATGTCTCCAGCGTCTTGCGCAAGCTCGACCTGCGCGACCGCGTCCAGGCCGTCGTCCTCGCGTACAAGGCCGGCCTGGCGCGACCTCATCCCTGAGGACGAGCAGAACCGTGCTCGCGGCGGAGGGCCCCGGACGTACGTTGGCGCCATGCACGCCGCTCATGCCATCGAGACGTCCGGCCTCACGAAGCGCTTCGGCGGCCGGCTCGCGGTCGACGACGTCGAGCTGCGGGTCCCGCGCGGCTCGGCGTTCGGGTATCTCGGGCCCAATGGCGCCGGCAAGACGACGCTGATCCGGATGCTGCTCGGCCTCACCGGCACCACGGCGGGCACGATGTCGATGCTCGGCCTGCCGCTTCCGGACGAGCGCCGGCACGCGCTCGCCCGCGTCGGCGCGATCGTCGAGGAGCCGCGCTTCCACGGCTATCTCTCGGGCCGCGAGAACTTGGAGATCGTGGCCGCCGCGCGCGAGCGGGAGGCGCACGCCCGGATCGACGGCGCGCTCTCCCGCGTCGGCCTCGCCGACCGCGCCGGCGAGCGCGTCAAGCGCTACTCGCAGGGCATGCGCCAGCGGCTCGGCGTGGCGCGCGCCCTGCTCGCCGACCCCGAGCTCCTGATCCTCGACGAGCCAACCAACGGGCTCGACCCGGCCGGCATCCACGAGTTCCGCACGATGATCCGCGGCTTCGTGGCGGAGGGCCGGACGGTCCTGCTCTCCTCGCACCTGCTCGACGAGGTCGAGCGGATCTGCGACCACGTCGCGATCGTCGACCGCGGGCGCGTCGTCACGCAGGGCACGATCGCCGAGCTCGCCCGCGACGGCGAGGAGGCGATCGTGATCGCCACGAGCGACGACCGGGAGGCGCTCGCGATCGTCTCCTGCCATCGCGCGGTAGGCACGATCGACCTCGCGGACGCGGGCATCCGCATCACGCTGCTGCCGGACGTCGACGGCGACGCGGCGGCCGACGACATCGGCCGCCGGCTGGTCGAGGGCGGCGTCGCGATCCGCCGCTTCGAGCGCGCGCGGGCGACGCTCGAGGAGCGCTTCCTGGAGGTGACGTCATGAGGCTCGTCAACGCGGAGTTCCTCAAGCTCGGCCGGCGGCTCGGGCTCGTCGCGCTGGCGCTCGGGCTGACCGTGGTGCCGGCGCTGATCATGCTCGCGGTCACCGGCGGCGGCGACGTCGACCGCGGCGGAATGCGGAGCTTCGCCGATCAGCTCGGCGTAATCGCCATGCTCACCGTGATCTGCGGCATCCTCGTCGGCGCCACGATGGGCACGGCCGACGTGACGTCGGGCGTGTTCCGCGAGCTGGTGGTCACCGGCCGCTCGCGCATCGACCTCTACGCGGCGCGCGTGCCCGCCGGGCTCACGCTCGTGCTGCTCGCGGCCGCCGCGGGGTTCGCCATCACCGCCGTCACCGGCCACGTGTCCGCCGGAGACGTGCCCGCGGAGCCCTATCGCTTCGGGACCACCGCCCCGACCGCCGCCACGCTGGTCGAGTCCGGGCTGTGGCTGGCGCTCGTGGGCGCGGTCAGCTTCGGCCTCGCGTTCGGCGCCGCCTCGGTGATCGGCTCGGCCGGCAGCTCGATCGCGATCCTGCTCGGGCTGTGGCTGGTGGTCACGCCGCTGGCGCAGAGCTTCGACCCCGACGGCTGGCTGTTCGACGTGCTGGTGCTCGCGGGGCTCGACCGCGTGATGCCCGAGGCGATGCGGGTGGGCGACCCGGCGACGCAGATGTCGCTGGCCACCGGCATCGCCGTGGTGGTGGCGTGGACGGCGATCCCGCTGCTCGCCGGCGCGTGGCGGACGCTGACTCGCGATGCCTGATCAGCAGCCCTGCGCCGGCCGCGGCGCCGCGCGGTCGCCGACCTAGAGCCGCACGAGATCGCCGCCACGGCGCTCGAGCACGGCGTCGACCCCCTCGCCGGTGATGTGCTGGACGTAGCCGTCCCGGCGCGCCTCGAGCCGGATGTCGAGGTTGTGGGTGAGCGCCGTGCGCATGAAGTGGCCGCCCGCGAACTGCAGCGACGGGATCGTCTCGGCGTACCGGTGGCGCCGCCGGCGGTAGCAGAGCTGCGTGCGGTCGACCTCGACGAGCACGGCGTCGACGGCCCGGTCGCGCGCGCGCTGCGCGGCGGAGCGCGCCGGGTCCATGTCGCGCATGACGACCACCGCGAGCGCGACGATGAGCCCGAGGAAGACCAGGCGCCCATCCACGCGACGGACTGTACGCCCCCGCGATCCCTGCGCGCGCGATAGGATCGCGGCCATGAGCGAGCCGACCAAGTATCTGCTGGGCGAGGAGCAGATCCCGAGCCATTGGATCAATCTGCTGTCGGACCTGCCGGGAGAGCCGCTGCCGCCGCTCAATCCCGGGACCGGGCAGCCGGCCGGGCCCGACGACCTGACGCCGATCTTCCCGATGGGCCTGATCGCGCAGGAGGTCTCACCCGAGCCGGAGGTCGAGATCCCCGCCGAGGTGCGCGAGGCCTACGGGCTGTGGCGGCCGACGCCGCTCTACCGCGCGCGGCGCCTGGAGAAGGCGCTCAACACCGGCGCGCGCATCTACTACAAGTACGAGGGCGGTTCCCCGTCCGGCTCGCACAAGCCGAACACCGCCGTGCCGCAGGCGTACGAGAACGCCAAGGCGGGCGTGAAGAAGCTGGCGACCGAGACCGGCGCCGGCCAGTGGGGCTCGTCGCTGGCGTTCGCGTGCTCGCTGTTCGGGCTCGACTGCGAGGTGTTCATGGTCGGCTCGAGCTACGACCAGAAGCCCTACCGGCGCTCGATGATGGAGGCCTGGGGAGCGACCGTGCACCGCTCGCCCTCCGACCGCACGCAGTCCGGCCGCGGACAGCAGCACCACCCGACCGGATCACTCGGGATCGCGATCTCGGAGGCGGTCGAGGTCGCCGCCCAGGACCCCGACTGCAACTACTCGCTCGGCTCGGTGCTCAACCACGTGCTGCTGCACCAGACCGTGATCGGCCAGGAGGCGATCCTGCAGATGCAGCTCGCGGGCGACGAGCCGGACGTGATCGTGGGCTGCGTCGGCGGCGGCTCGAACTTCGCCGGGCTCGCCTTCCCGTTCCTGCGCGCCGGGTCGAGCGCCCGCTTCGTCGCCGCCGAGCCGGCCGCCTGCCCCACCCTCACCCGCGGCGTGTATCGCTACGACTTCGGCGACACCGCCGGCCTCACGCCGCTGATGCCGATGTACACGCTCGGCCACGACTTCGTGCCGCCGCCGGTGCACGCCGGCGGCCTGCGCTACCACGGCGACGCGCCGATGCTGTGCGGGCTCGTCAAGGCCGGCAGGATCGAGGCCCGCGCCTACAAGCAGAACGAGACGTTCGAGGCCGCCGTGCGCTTCGCCCGCAGCGAGGGGATCATCCCCGCGCCCGAGCCCGCGCACGCGATCCGCGCGGTGATCGACGAGGTCGAGCGCGGCGACGCCGAGGTGATCCTGTTCGGGCTCTGCGGCCACGGGAACTTCGACCTCGCGGCCTACGACGCCTACCTGTCCGGCAGCCTGGAGGACCCGGAGTTCTCGGAGGCCGACATGGATGCCGCGCTGGCGCGGCTGCCGGAGGCGCCTGCGATCGCCTGAGCCGGCCGCACGGAATAGATGCGGCGCGTCGACCGTCCTCCTACTCATGGCTTTGGACATCGACGCCCTCGAGACGAGCTTCGACCTCCTCGCGCCGCGGGGCGAGGAGCTCGTGGACATCTTCTACGCGCGGCTGTTCGCGGCAGCGCCGTCCGTCGAGCCCCTGTTCTCGGCGGCGGACATGCGCCGCCAGAAGGCGAAGCTGCTCGCGACGCTGGTGCTCGTCCGCAACTCGCTGCGCGACCTCGACGCGCTGGTCCCGAAGCTGCGCGAGCTCGGTGAGCGGCACGGCGCCTACGGGGCGCAGCCGGAGCATTATCCGGTGGTCGGCGCCGCCCTCATCGGGGCGATGGCCGAGCTGGCGGGCGACGCCTGGCGTCCCGAGTACGAGCAGGCCTGGTCCGACGCCTTCGTGGTCGTCGCCGGCGCGATGCTCGAAGGCGCTGCCGCCGCCGCTGCGTGACAATGCGGGCATGCCGCCGCCGCAGGCGAGCCGCCCGCATATGCCGGACTACGGCATCCAGGGACCCGACGAGGGCAGCGGCCTGCTGCCGTGGTCATGGGCCGAGCAACGGCTCACGACGTCGCGCAACTACTGGGTCACCAGCCTATGGCCCGACGGGCGCCCCCACTCGATGCCGGTGTGGGGCGTCTGGGACGGCGAGGCGCTGTGGTTCAGCAGCGGCCGCCGCTCGCGCAAGGCGCGCAACCTCGCCGCCGACCCGCGCTGCGTGGTCACCACCGAGGATGCCAACGAGCCGGTGGTGGTCGAGGGCCACGCGGACGTCACAGACGATCGGGACGCGATCGCGCGCGTCGCCGATCTCATGAACGCCAAGTACGGCGGCATCACGGCCGAGTTCCTGTCCTCGCACGCGACGATCCGCGTCCGCCCAGGCTGGGCCTTCGCGATCGCGCACGACGACTTCACCGGCTCACCCACCCGGTGGGTGTTCGAGTAGCGAGCGGATGAGCTTCTCCCGGTACCCGTTCACGCTCGGGGTCGCATCGGGAGCGCCGCTTCCTACCGCCGTGGTCATCTGGACGCGGCTCGCTCCGCGACCGCTGGACGGCGGCGGTGTCGGCAACCGCGTGGTGCCGGTCGACTGGGAGGTCGCGGCCGATGAGGGGTTTCGCCGGATCGCACGGCGGGGGCGCGTGGATGCGGTGCCGCAGCGAGCGCACAGCGCGCACGTCGACGTCCGCCGGCTGGAGCCAGGACGGTGGTACTTCTACCGTTTCCGGACCGGGGACTGGGAGAGCCCGACAGGCCGGACGCGCACCGCTCCTGCCGCCGCAGCGGATCCGGGGCAGCTGCGCTACGCGTTCGCGTCGTGCCAGCACTTCGAGGTCGGCTATTTCGGGGCGTACCGGCACGCGCTGGCCGAGGACGTCGACCTCATGCTGTTCCTGGGCGACTACCTCTACGAGGGCGGGGCTCGGCCCGATCGCGTCCGGCAGCACATCGGGGACGAGGTGACGACGCTGGCGGAGTACCGCAACCGGCACGCGCAGTACAAGACCGACCCCGACCTGCAACGCCTGCACGCCTCGGTGCCGTGGCTGGTGACGTGGGATGACCACGAGGTCGACAACGACTATGCCGGCGGGCAGTCGGAGTGGCTCGGCCCGCACTTCCTGCGTCGCCGGGCCGCGGCTTACCAGGCCTATTTCGAGCACATGCCGCTGCGCGCCCCCGCGAACGTCGACTTCTCCCATCCGCGTCTGTACCGCCGTTTCGACTGGGGCCGGCTGGCCCGCTTCCACGTGCTCGACGGCCGTCAGTACCGCACGCCGCAGGCGTGCCCGCCGCCCGGGCGGGGCGGAGCCGCCGTGGTCGACGAGGGCTGCCCAGAGCTCGTCGAGCCCGATCGCACGATGCTCGGCAGCTCTCAAATCCGTTGGCTCAGGGCGGGTCTGGCCACC
Organism: uncultured Solirubrobacteraceae bacterium; assembly: GCA_963849695.1. Lineage (GTDB taxonomy): Bacteria > Actinomycetota > Thermoleophilia > Solirubrobacterales > Solirubrobacteraceae > DASSUW01. Next base: position 44,169 of record CAWKIT010000012.1, on the reverse strand, counting down.
GCGCCGGGACGCTGGAACCTCGTCGCCCAGGCGACGCAAATGGCGCGGGCGAGCGTCGTCGTCGACGGCGGCCGGCGGGTGTGGACCGACGCATGGGATGGTTACCCGGTACCGCGGAGCGCGCTGATGCGCTTCCTGCGCGACAACGACGTGCGGAGCTGCGTCGTCCTCAGCGGCGATACCCACGTCAACTTCGTGGCCGACCTCAAGGTCGACTTCGAGGATCACGGGGCCGAGCCCGTGGCCACCGAACTGTGCGGCACGTCGGTCACGTCGCCGAGCCGCCCGCAGAGCGCGGTCGACACCATCCTGCGCGACAACCCGCACATCAAACATGGCGACAGCCGCCGACGCGGCTACATCGTGGTCGACGTGACCCCGCAACGCTCCACGGCGCGCCTGCGTGTCACCGACGATCCGACCGATCCCGCGCCCGGCGTCGAGACGCAAGCCACGTTCGCGATCGCCGCCGGCCGGCCCGGTGTGCAACCGATCTAGTCAGAAGATCCGGCGGAGCAGTGAGCCGAGGCCGGTGAGCACGCCTTTGAGCAGGCCGAAGACGCCAGTCAGCAGGCCGCCCACCGCTCGGAAGAGGCCGCGCAGCAGTCCCATGGTCACTGCATTCCCATCTGCGACGATCGGCAGACATAAGCCGAGCAGCGGGGCGCGAGCGGCTCACGCCGGTCACGCCGCCCTCGGCTCGATCCGAGCGGCGACACCCTCGAGCAGGTCCCGCACAGCCTGTCGATGTCCCGGCGACACCCCGGCCCACACCAGGCGCGCGAGCGGGTTGCGCAGCTGGATGAACGTGGCCACGATCAGCGCACGCGGGCGGCGCTCGACCAGAACCTCGCCGACCATCCCGAGCCGGGAGTCGGCGGCGAGGAGCGCGAACTCCGGCGCGCGCCGGCGCACCTCCCAGCCGAGCACACGGCGCTCGTCGCGAGTCGAGCCGAGCATGAGGCCGAGCGCGCACCACCCGCGCCGAAGCGAGCGCTGCATGCCGGCCGGCGCGTCTTCCAGCAGCGCCCGCGCCCATTCCTCGCCCGTCCGCTCGTGAGCGGCGCCGGTTTCGAGCACGAATGCGTCCTCGTAGTCGGGGCGGAGCGTGCTGCGCGCCCGAGCGGCGGGCGGGACTGCGACTTGGCGCACCATTGGCCACGACCTCCATTTATACGGTGCCGTATAGATACCGTACCATGATCTGCCGGGATGGCAACGGCACGAACGCCTCGCGGCAGGTGGATCGACGAGGGCCTGCGGGCGCTCGCCGCCGGAGGTCCGGACGCCGTCCGGATCGAGTCGCTGGCGCGCGCGCTCGGCGTCACCAAGGGCGGCTTCTACGGCTACTTCGAGGACCGCCGCGCGCTGCTCGAGGAGATGCTCGACGCGTGGGAGCGCACGAGCGTCGACGAGGTGATCGACCGCGTCGAGGGCGGAGGCGGGGACGTGCGGGCGAGGCTGTGGCGCCTGTCGGCGCTCGCTGGCTCGAGCGCCGAGGTGCTGCGGATCGACATCGCGGTCCGCGACTGGGCGCGGCGCGACAAGGCCGTCGCGAAGCGCCTGCGCCGAGTCGACAACCGGCGGATGGACTACATGCGCTCGCTGTTCGGCGCCATCTGTGACGACGAGGGCGAGGTGGAGGCGCGCTGTCTCGTCTTCTACTCGCTGTGGATCGCCAACCACTTCATCGCCGCCGACCACGGCCGGCGCAGCCGCGCCGACGTGGTGAGGCTGGCACTGGCGCGGCTGGATGCTTGATTCCACGGTCCGCGCCGAGATCGCCGCCGAGCTGATCGTGAGCGAGACGACGGTCAAGACGCACGTCGCGCGGCTGCTGATGAAGCTCGGCCTGCGCGACCGCGTGCAGGCGGTCGTGCTCGCCTACGAGTCAGGCGTCGCCGTTCCTGGCGGCGCGGCTGCTCCTGACGGTTGAGCAGGCCGCCAGCGAACGCAGTAGGTTTCACCGATCAACGGCGAAACCTTGGGGGGAGTCGCATGAGATGCGTCATGGCAGGGCTACTGGTGCTGGTCGTAGCGCTCGCAGCGGCGCAGCCGGCGACGGCTGACGACCGGACACTGAAGCGCTACGCGGAAGGGACGTGGCGCTCGTTCGAGGCCATGACCGACGACCGCACCGGGTTTCCCGCGGACGCCCTGAAGACCGACGGCACCCGCAGCGTGCAGACGTCGACCACCAACATCGGCGCCTACATGTGGAGCGCCGTCGTGGCCGAGCGGCTCGGCATCATCAGCAGCGCCGAGCTGTCGGCACGTCTGCGGCGCACGGTCGACACGCTCGAGACGATCGAGCGGCACGAGCCGAGCGGCCAGTACTACAACTGGTACGACCACCGGACGGGCGAGAAGCTGACGGTGTGGCCACCGTCCGGCCAGCCGCTGACGCCGATCCTGTCCACCGTCGACAACGGCTGGCTGGCGGTCGGCCTGAAGATCGTCGCCAACCGTCTCCCCGAGCTGGAGAGCCGCGCGAACGCGATCTACGACAGCATGGACTTCGGCTTCTATTACCGGCCGGAGCGCAACCAGATGCTGTTCCACTACGTGCCCGACACGGGCGCGGCGCCCTGCTGCTACGACACGATCGTCAGCGAGAGCCGGATCGGCGCCTATATCGGCATCGCCAAGGGGGAAGTCCCGGAGCGCGTCCACTTCGGGCCGTACCGGTCGTTCCCGGACACGTGCGACTGGAGCTGGACCGAGACGCGGCCGATGGGCTTCACGCGCTCCTACTACGGGACCTCGGTGTATGACGGCTCGCTGGAGTACAACGACACGCTGGTCACACCGAGCTGGGGCGGCAGCATGTTCGAGGCGCTGATGCCGGCCCTGTTCCTGCCCGAGGAACGCTGGGGGCCCGGGAGCTGGGGCGCCAACCACCCGCTGACCGTCGCCGCCCAGATCCACCACGGCATGCGTGAGGCGGGCTACGGCTACTGGGGCTTCTCGCCGTCCAACAACCCCGACGGCGGCTACTGGGTGTACGGCGTCGACGGGATCGGCAGCGACCCGAACGGCTATCCGTCGAACAACGACCGCACGTTCATCGACCACGGCTGGCCGGGCTGCCCGGACCGGCCCGCGCTGCCGGATCCGCCGCCGGGCGCGTACACCAACGGCGTCGTGACGCCGCACGCGGCGTTCCTGGCGCTGCGCTACGCGCCGGAGGAGGCGCTCGCGAACCTGGAACGGTTGGAGCGCGACTTCAAGGTCTATACGCCCTGGGGCTTCCTCGACTCGGTCAACGTCGAGAGCGAAGCGGTGTCGGAGGGGTACCTGTCGCTCGACCAGGGCATGATCATGGCCGCGATCGGCAACGCGCTCGGCAAGGACCTGCTGCGGAAGGCGTTCGCGACCAATGACGTCGAACGCGCGCTGCGGCCGGTGATCGGCGTCGAGGAGTTCAGCGCCTCACCGCGGCCGTGCACGATCACCGGTACGGAAGGCGCCGACCGGCTGCTCGGCACGCGCGGCGACGACGTGATCTGCGGCCTCGGCGGCGACGACGTGATCGACGGCGGCGGCGGCGACGACGCGCTGATGGGCGACGCCGGCGACGACGTGATCGACGGCGGCGGCGGCGCCGACACGCTCTACGGCGGCGAGGGCGGCGACGCGCTCGACGGCGGTCCCGGTCGCGACGTCCTCTCCGGCGGCCCGGGCGCCGACGATCTCGCCGGCGGCCAGGGCGATCACCTCGAAGAGGGCGACTGAAGCCGATACAGCACGTGCGGGAGGCCGGTGTAGACGGCCTCCCGCACGTGGCTGAACCCGAGCCTCTGCATCACGCCCAAGACTAGGCGCACTCGATACCGTCAGCCGGTGCGGGGAGACCTGACGGGACCGGAGCGACGGCTGCGCTTCTGGCTGATCGCGCACGCGCTCCTGAGCGTCGTGCTCGCCTGCAACTACCTGATCGCGGGCGACACGAGCACGTTGACCAACGTTCCGAACTCGTTCGCCAAGGACGTGCTGTTCGTGGCCCTGTCGGTGATAGCGGCCGCGGACGTTCGCCGGTTCGGCGGCCTGACGCTGGTGATCGTGCTCGGGTACGTCGCGCTCGTCGCCGGCGAGGCCGTCACGCTGTTGCGAGGCGGGGCCGAGCCGCTGATCGGCGACATCTCGGCCACGCTCACGCTGCTGGGATGGATGGCGATCGACGTCGCGCTGATCGCCCTGTTCACCTGGTTGTGGGTGGCTGCCGTGCGCGGTCGCCATCGGCTGCGTTACCTGCATCCGGTCGCTTTCCTGTCACTCGCGGCGCTCGCCGATGTCCTGATCGAAGGCGAGCGCGAGGTGGTGTCGCCGCGGCGGGTGGCGCGCAACGTCGACGGCTACCTCGCCGACCTGCGCGCCTCCCGCAAGCGCGACGTGCAAGTCGCCCTGATCGTGCTCTGCGTGTGGCCGCTCCTGACCGCTCGGCCGCCGCTGCCGCTGCTCGCGCCCGCGACCCGCAAGCGGTTCCTGGAGAAGCGCTTCCTCGAGGAGGACGCCGTGCCTCGGCTCGTGAGGCGTTACGTCCGCGTGCTGATCCGCACCGGGTCGCAGATGGCGTATCTCGGCTACTACGGCGACCCCGACTCGTGGGAGTCGATCGGCTACACGCCGTTCCGGCTCCGCCGCGGCGGCCGGCCGCCGCGGCCGGTCGACCACCGCCATCCGCCGTTGGCCTCGCTGAAGCGGCCGCCGCGCGAGCGCTTCGACACCGTGGTCGTCGGCTCGGGCGCGGCGGGCGGGATCCTCGCCCATCGCTTCGCCGCGACCGGTCGCGACGTGCTCGTGATCGAGCGCGGGCCTCACGTCGACCCCCGCGACTTCGGCGACGACGAGGTGACCCAGTACCTGCGGCTCTACAACGAGGGCGCGCTGCAGCTCGCGACCGACTTCGAGCTCCAGGTGCTCCAGGGCGTATGCGTGGGCGGCGGGACGACGATCAACAACGCGCTCTGCATGTCCCCGCCCGAGCCGGTGATCGTGGAGTGGGAGAAGCGGACACGACGGTCAAGACGCACGTCGCAAGGCTGCTGATGAAGCTCGGCCTGCGCGACCGCGTGCAGGCGGTCGTGCTCGCCTACGAGTCAGGCGTCGCCGTTCCTGGCGGCGCGGCTGCTCCTGACGGTTGAGCAGGCCGCCAGCGAACGCAGTAGGTTTCACCGATCAACGGCGAAACCTTGGGGGGAGTCGCATGAGATGCGTCATGGCAGGGCTACTGGTGCTGGTCGTAGCGCTCGCAGCGGCGCAGCCGGCGACGGCTGACGACCGGACACTGAAGCGCTACGCGGAAGGGACGTGGCGCTCGTTCGAGGCCATGACCGACGACCGCACCGGGTTTCCCGCGGACGCCCTGAAGACCGACGGCACCCGCAGCGTGCAGACGTCGACCACCAACATCGGCGCCTACATGTGGAGCGCCGTCGTGGCCGAGCGGCTCGGCATCATCAGCAGCGCCGAGCTGTCGGCACGTATGCGGCGCACGGTCGACACGCTCGAGACGATCGAGCGGCACGAGCCGAGCGGCCAGTACTACAACTGGTACGACCACCGGACGGGCGAGAAGCTGACGGTGTGGCCACCGTCCGGCCAGCCGCTGACGCCGATCCTGTCCACCGTCGACAACGGCTGGCTGGCGGTCGGCCTGAAGATCGTCGCCAACCGTCTCCCCGAGCTGGAGAGCCGCGCGAACGCGATCTACGACAGCATGGACTTCGGCTTCTACTACCGGCCGGAGCGCAACCAGATGCTGTTCCACTACGTGCCCGACACGGGCGCGGCGCCCTGCTGCTACGACACGATCGTCAGCGAGAGCCGGATCGGCGCCTATATCGGCATCGCCAAGGGGGAAGTCCCGGAGCGCGTCCACTTCGGGCCGTACCGGTCGTTCCCGGACACGTGCGACTGGAGCTGGACCGAGACGCGGCCGATGGGCTTCACGCGCTCCTACTACGGGACCTCGGTGTATGACGGCTCGCTGGAGTACAACGACACGCTGGTCACACCGAGCTGGGGCGGCAGCATGTTCGAGGCGCTGATGCCGGCCCTGTTCCTGCCCGAGGAACGCTGGGGGCCCGGGAGCTGGGGCGCCAACCACCCGCTGACCGTCGCCGCCCAGATCCACCACGGGCTGCGTGAGGCGGGCTACGGCTACTGGGGCTTCTCGCCCTCCAACAACCCCGACGGCGGCTACTGGGCGTACGGCGTCGACGGGATCGGCAGCGACCCGAACGGCTATCCGTCGAACAACGACCGCACGTTCATCGACCACGGCTGGCCGGGCTGCCCGGACCGGCCCGCGCTGCCGGATCCGCCGCCGAGCGCGTACACCAACGGCGTCGTGACGCCGCACGCGGCCTTCCTGGCGCTGCGCTACGCGCCGGAGGAGGCGCTCGCGAACCTGGAGCGGCTGGAGCGCGACTTCAACGTCTACACGCCCTGGGGCTTCCTCGACTCGGTCAACGTCGAGAGCGACACGGTGTCGGAGGGGTACCTGTCGCTCGACCAGGGCATGATCATGGCCGCGATCGGCAACGCGCTCGGCAAGGACCTGCTGCGGAAGGCGTTCGCGACCAATGACGTCGAACGCGCGCTGCGGCCGGTGATCGGCGTCGAGGAGTTCAGCGCCTCACCGCGGCCGTGCACGATCACCGGTACGGAAGGCGCCGACCGGCTGCTCGGCACGCGCGGCGACGACGTGATCTGCGGCCTCGGCGGCGACGACGTGATCGACGGCGGCGGCGGCGACGACGCGCTGATGGGCGACGCCGGCGACGACGTGATCGGCGGCGGCGGCGGCGCCGACACGCTCTACGGCGGCGAGGGCGGCGACGCGCTCGACGGCGGTCCCGGTCGCGACGTCCTCTCCGGCGGCCCGGGCGCCGACGATCTCGCCGGCGGCCAGGGCGATCACCTCGAAGAGGGCGACTGAAGCCGATACAGCACGTGCGGGAGGCCGGCGTAGACGACCTCCCGCTCGTAGCTGAACCCGAGCTTCTGCACCACGCCCAAGACTAGGCGCACTCGATACCGTCAGCCGGTGCGGGGAGACCTGACGGGACCGGAGCGACGGCTGCGCTTCTGGCTGATCGCGCACGCGCTCCTGAGCGTCGTGCTCGCCTGCAACTACCTGATCGCGGGCGACACGAGCACGTTGACCAACGTTCCGAACTCGTTCGCCAAGGACGCGCTGTTCGTGGCCCTGTCGGTGATAGCGGCCGCGGACGTGCGCCGGTTCGGCGGCCTGACGCTGATGATCGTGCTCGGCTACGTCGCGCTCGTCGCCGGCGAGGCCGTCACGCTGTTGCGCGGCGGGGCCGAGCCGCTGATCGGCGACATCTCCGCCACGCTCACGCTGCTGGGATGGATGGCGATCGACGTCGCGCTGATCGCCCTGTTCACCTGGTTGTGGGTGGCTGCCGTGCGCGGTCGCCATGGGCTGCGGTACCTGCATCCGGTCGCGTTCCTGTCACTCGCAGCGCTCGCCGACGTCCTGATCGAGGGCGAGCGCGAGGTGGTGCCGCCGCGGCAGGTGGCGCGCAACGTCGACGGCTACCTCGCCGACCTGCGCGCCTCCCGCAAGCGCGACGTGCAAGTCGCCCTGATCGTGCTCTGCGTGTGGCCGCTCCTGACCGCTCGGCCGCCGCTGCCGCTGCTCGCGCCCGCGACCCGCAAGCGGTTCCTGGAGAAGCGCTTCCTCGAGGAGGACGCCGTGCCTCGTCTCGTGAGGCGTTACGTCCGCGTGCTGATCCGCACCGGGTCGCAGATGGCGTATCTCGGCTACTACGGCGACCCCGACTCGTGGGAGTCGATCGGCTACACGCCGTTCCGGCTCCGCCGCGGCGGCCGGCCGCCGCGGCCGGACGACCACCGCCATCCGCCGTTGGCCTCGCTGAAGCGGCCGCCGCGCGAGCGCTTCGACACCGTGGTCGTCGGCTCGGGCGCGGCGGGCGGGATCCTCGCCCATCGCTTCGCCGCGACCGGTCGCGACGTGCTCGTGATCGAGCGCGGGCCTCACGTCGACCCCCGCGACTTCGGCGACGACGAGGTGACCCAGTACCTGCGGCTCTACAACGAGGGCGCGCTGCAGCTCGCGACCGACTTCGAGCTCCAGGTGCTCCAGGGCGTATGCGTGGGCGGCGGGACGACGATCAACAACGCGCTCTGCATGTCCCCGCCCGAGCCGGTGCTCGTGGAGTGGGAGAAGCGTGGGCTCGACCGCGCCGCGCTGAAGCAGGCGATCGAGGAGATTCGACGGGAGCTCGACGTCACACAGATTCCGCGCAGGATCGCGACGGTCGCCGCCCGCCGCTTCGAGCGGGCGGCGCATGATCTGGATCTGCCGGGCACCGTGGAGCTGATGGACGCGAACATCGCCGGCTGTCTCGGCACCGGCTACTGCAACATCGGTTGTGGCTACGGGGCAAAGCTGACGGCGCTCGACATCACGCTGCCGAAGGCGCAGCGCAGGCACGGCGTCAAGGTGCTCCCCGACGTCGAGGTCGAGCGGATCGACCGCGCGGGCGAGCGCGCCACGCGGATCGTGGGCACGCACGCGTGCGGCGAGCGGGTGGCGATCGAGGCCGCCGAGATCGTCGTCGCCGCGGGCGCGATCGGCTCGAGCCGGCTCCTGCAGCGCAGCGGCATCGGTGGCGAGGCCGTCGGCCAAGGGCTCAACTTCAACATCAACACGCCGATCACCGCCGAATTCCGCGACCAGGTGGACTCGTTCGCAGGCATCCAGATGTCGCACGCGTACCGGGCCCCGGGTGCGGTACCCGACTATCTCGTCGAGACGTGGTTCAACCCGCCGGCCACGCAGGCGCTGGCGATGCCGGGCTGGTTCGACCGGCACTTCGAGAACATGCGGCGCTACCGCCGCATGGCCTGTGCGGGCGTGCTCGTGGGGACGACGACGCCGGGCCGCGTGAAGCCGTCGCGCGACGGGCCGCAGATCGAGTACACGCCCGCCGACGGCGATCGCCGGCGCCTCGTCGACGGCCTCGAGGTGGCCGGCCGCATCTGGCTGGAGGCCGGCGCCGAGCGCGTGATGCCGGCGACGTTCGCGTTCCGGGAGTACCGCAGCGCGAAGGCGCTCGGGCAGCTTCCACGGCACGCCCGCGAGTCCGGCGACCTGCTGCTCACGAGCGCGCACCCCCAGGGGGGCAACGCGCTCGGCGAGGTGGTCGACGAGAACTTCCGCGTGCGCGGGTTCGAGAACCTGTACCTGTGCGATGCGAGCGTGTTCCCTTCCAGCGTGCACGTGAACCCGCAGCTGACCGTGATGGGCATGGCGCAGTACGCCGCGAACCGGATCCTGCGATGAACGTCGTGATCGTGGGAGCCGGGACGTTCGGGGCCTCGCTCGCGTGGTTGCTCGCGCGCGCGGGCGAGCGGGTGACGCTGGTCGACCAGTTCGAGCCGGGCGACCGGCGCGCGACGTCGGGCGGCGAGACGCGGCTGATCCGCTGCTCGCACGGCGCCGATGCCGAGTACACGGCGATGGCGCGCCGCTCCCGCACGCTGTGGCGGGAGCTCGAGGCCGAGTGCGGCCAGGAGCTGATGGTGGAGTGCGGGGTGTCCTGGTTCGCCCATTCCGAGCAGGGCTGGGAGGCGGCGTCGGAGCGCGCGATGCGGGGGCAGGGGATCCCGTGCGAGCGGCTCGACGTCGCCGAGGCGGCGCGCCGCTTCCCGAGCTTCCGCGGCGACGACCTCGCGTTCGTGCTGCACGAGCCGGAGGCGGGCGTGCTGCGCGCCCAGCGCGCGGTGCAGGCGCTCGCCGCGCGGGCCGCGCGCGCACGGCGCGACGATCGTCCGCGCGCCGGCCCGCCCGCACGAATCGGCGGTCTCGCTGCCCGGCGACCGGCGGATCGAGGGCGACGTCGTCGTGTGGGCGTGCGGCGGGTGGCTGGCGGGGCTGTTCGGCGGCCTCGTGAAGCTCACGGTGACGCGCCAGGAGCTTCTGTTCATCGACGGCGGGCCGGCGTGGCGGGCTCCGGGCGTGCCGGGGTGGGTCGACTACGACCGCGCCATGTACGGGACCGCCGACCTCGACGGCCTCGGGGTCAAGGCCGCGCTCGACATCGAGGGCGCGCCGCTCGACCCCGACGCGCCGCTCGACGACGAGCCGACCACCGAGCCGGCCGTGCGCGCGTACCTGCGCGACCGCTTCCCGGCGCTCGCGCACGCGCCGCTGGCGGAGGCGCGCGCGTGCCGCTACGAGCTCACGCCCGACTCGCACTTCATCGCCGCCCGCCACCCCGAGCACGCGAACGTGTGGCTGTTCGGGGGCGGCTCCGGCCACGGCTTCAAGCACGGCCCGGCGATGGCCGAGCGGGTGGCGGCGGCGATCGCGGCCGCCGAGCCGCTGCCGGAGCGGTTCGGGCTCGGCGCCCGTGTGCCCGCGCGGAGCATGCGCACGGCCGGCTCGGGTGTCAGAGGCTGAGCGCCGGCGTATCGTGCGCGGTCGATGGCAGCGCTGATCTTCGATCTCGACGGCACGCTGATCGACACCGTCTACGCCCACGTGTTCGCGTGGCAGCGCGCGCTCGCGCGCTGCGACATGGCGATCGACGGCTGGCGGATCCACCGCCGGATCGGCATGAGCGGCGGCCTGTTCACGCGCGCGGTCGCGCGCGAGCTGGGGCGCGAGATGACCGACGAGGAGGCGGCCAGGGTGCAGAACCTGCACGGCGAGCTGTTCCGCGAGCTGCTGCCCGAGCGGCGCCCGCTGCCCGGCGCCGCCGACCTGCTGGCCGACCTGCGGGAGATGGAGGTCACCCACGGGATCGCCACCTCGGGCCGGCGGCCGGAGATCGACGCGTCGCTCGAGGCGCTCGGCGTGCCGGACGACACCGTCGTGGTTCCGCGCGGCGAGGTCGCCCGCGCCAAGCCGGAGCCCGACCTGTTCGTCGAGTGCGCCCGCCGGCTGGGCGCGGCTCCGGAGGAGTGCTATGTGATCGGGGACGCGGTGTGGGACCTGCTCGCCGCCCGCCGCGCCCGCATGCTCAGCATCGGCCTGCTGTCGGGCGGCTACGGCGCCGACGAGCTCGAGCGCGCCGGCGCCTACCGCGTCTACCGCGACGCGGCCGAGTTGCGCGCCTCGCTCGACGAGCTCGGCGTCGGCTAGGGGGTGCCCAACGGGCCATCGCTCCACACGGAACGGCGCGTTGGGCGGGGCCGCCCGGTCAATCCGGGACCCAGTCGCGCGTGAGGTAGAGCCAGAACGCGAGCCCGGCGAAGTCGCGGTAGCGGCGGAAGCGGCGCTCGATCGTCTTGTCGGAGACCTTCCTGCGGCCGGTCAGCCGCGCGTAGGTCGGCCGCGTCCAGGAGTCGAGGATCAGGCGCCGGTAGCGGCCCAGCAGCATCATCACGTGCGCGGCGGCGTACGGGCCGACGCCCGGTAGCGCCAGCAGGCGGTCGGCGACCTCGTCGTCGGGCAGGTCGCTGCGGCCGTCGAGCTCCTCGAGGTCGAGCGTGCCCTCCGCCACGGCCGCCGCGATCGCGCGCAGGTACGGCCCGCGGTAGCCGGCGCGGGCGACGTCGCGGTAGAACTCGTCCGGCGCCTCGGCCATCGCCGACGCGCGCGGGAACGCGCTCCCGTGCCGGCCCTTCACGCCGAGATGCTCGACCAGCGCGGTCACCATCCGCACGGTTCCCGACCACGCGCAGTTGGTGGTGCAGACGGTCTTGACGACGTCCTCGAACACGGTCGGGCTGCGGAGCATGCGGCCGGCGCCGCGCGTGACCCACGCGAGGTCGCCGTCCTCGGCCACCAGCGCGTAGAAGTGCGACAGGTCCTCGTCGAGCCGCAGCATGTGGCGGACGGCGGCGAGCAGCGACGGCCGCTCACGCGCCGGGGTCCGGCCGTCGAGCAGCTCGACGCGCGCGTGGCCCGCCCGGCCCTGCACGACCCGCAGCGTCCGCGCCCGGTCGCGCACGGCCAAAGTGGTCTCGAGCGTCCACGCTTCCTCGTCGAGGCGGTTCGGCAGCAGGTCGGCGACGCCGTGCGATCCGAGCGTGCGGCGCAGGTCGACCGGCTCCCCGCCCGCGCCGACCAGCTTCAGCTCGAGGTCCTCCCGCACGGGGAGCGAACCTACCGGGTCGGTGGCACGGCGGACCGCCGGGTCGGGATAATCAGGGCGTGCCCCATTCGGGATCAGTGAGGCGCCGGCAGGCCGGCGTGCTCGTCGTCGGCCTTGCCGAGCCGGAGATCCAGCCCTGGATCCGCGCCGCGGGCCACGCGGTGCGCGCCGTGCGCAACGTCCCCGACGCGCTGCAGGCGCTCGAGGAGGACCACGCCGACCTCGTGATCGTCGACCGCGAGCCGGCCGGGCTCGACGTGCCCGGCGTCTGCCGCGCCCTGCGGGCCGACGAGCGGCTCGAGGAGGCCTGGCTGCTGGCGCTCACGATCGCCGCCCACAAGCGGACGGCGGACGCGGCTCTCGACGCCGGCGCCGACGACTATCTGCACCGCCCGTTCACGCGCGCGGAGCTGCTGGCCCGCGCCCGCGCCGGCCTCCGCGCGGCGCAGCAGCGCGCCGACGACGCCCTGGTGCGGGCGCTGATGGTCAACGTGCCGGGGGCCATCTACCGCTCGGCGTGGCACGCCAACTTCACGCTCGAGCTGATCAGCGACGAGATCGAGCGGATCTCCGGCTACCCGGCGGCGAACTTCATCGCCAGCAAGAAGCGGACGCTGTGGAGCATCGTCCATCCCGACGACAAGCCGATATCCAGACGGCGCTCAACCAGGCCAGCGCGACGGAACGAGCCGTTCGGCTTCGAGTACCGGATCATCCGCGCCGACGGCGAGATCCGCTGGGTCCTCGACCGCGGGCAGCTCGTGTCCGGCTCCGGCGGCCGGCTGTGGTGCGACGGCGCGATCTTCGACGTCACAGAGCGGCGCGCGGCCGAGGAGGCCGCGCGCGCGAGGGAGATCGAGCACGCCCGCAGCGAGGAGCTGCACGCGTCGCGCCGGCGGATCGTCGAGGCCGCCGACAACGCTCGCCGCAAGATCGAGCGCGACCTCCACGACGGCGCCCAGCAGCGGCTCGTCGCGCTCGCACTCGAGGTGCGGATGGCGCGGACGCGCGTGGCCAAGGACCCGTCCTCAGCGGAGCCGTTCCTGGAGCGGGTCGGGCGCGAGCTGACCGAGGCCTCCGCCGACCTGCGCGAGCTGGCGCGCGGCATCCATCCCGCGGTGCTGACCGAGCGCGGCCTGGCTCCCGCGATCGAGGCGCTGGTCTCGCGTGCTCCGGTGCCGGTCGACGTGGTGGGCCTGCCCGAGGACCGGCTCCCGTCGGTGACCGAGGCGACCGCCTACTTCACGGTCGCCGAGGCGCTCACGAACGTCGCCAAGTACGCCCAGGCGAGCCACGCCACCGTGCGGATGGAGCGCGAGAACGGCGTGCTGGCGGTCGAGGTCGAGGACGACGGCGTCGGAGGCGCCAAGGCCTCGGCCGGGTCGGGCCTCAGCGGGCTCGCCGACCGGATCGGCGCCGCCGACGGCATCCTCGAGGTCGTCAGCCCGCCCGGCGACGGCACGCTCGTGCGCGCCGAGCTACCGCTCGAGCGCTGACCGCAGCGCCCGGGCGTCGGCGAACAGCGTCTCCTTCAGCAGCGTGCTGCGCAGCCCGGCGGCCGGGTGGTAGAGCGGGAACAGCGTGCGGCCGCGGGTGGTCAGCTCGCGCCCGTGCACGTCCGAGATCTTCGCGCCGTCGGCGAAGTGCGCGAGCGCGTGGCGGCCGAGCGGCACGACGAGGCGCGGCTGGACGAGTGCCAGCTCGGCTTCCAGCCACGGCAGGCAGTGCTGCACCTCGCCCGCGCGCGGGTCGCGGTTGCCGGGCGGCCGCGCCTTCACCACGTTCGTGATGAAGACTTCCTCGCGCGCCAGCCCGGCTCGGGCGAGCAGCTCGTCGAGCAGGCGGCCGGCGCGGCCCACGAACGGCCGGCCCAGCTCGTCCTCGCTGGCTCCCGGCGCCTCGCCGACCAGCATCACCTCGGCCGTGTCGCTGCCCTCCCCCGGGACCATGTTGGTCGCGGTCTCGCAGGGCTCGAACCCGCAGCCGCGGTGGCGGCGGATCTCCTCCCGCAGGTCGTCGAGCGGCGCCATTCAGCCATCATGACCGTATGGCCTTCAGCTGGGAGCCGTTCGGGCGAACGCACCGGGACGAGCCTGCGCCGAAGCCGCCCGCGTCCCGTGACGCGCTGCCGAAGGAGCCGGCGCGCCGGCTCGCGGTGCTCACCTGCATGGACTGCCGGATCGACCCGCTGCCGGCGCTCGGCCTGTCGGTCGGCGACGCGGTCGTGCTGCGCAACGCGGGCGCGCAGTGGTCGGAGGACGTGGTGCGTTCGCTGCAGCTCGCCCGCGGGCTCGGGATCACCGGCGTGCAGGTGGTCGGGCATAGCGACTGTGCGGCCTACCAAGGCGACGACGCCTCGGCGGCCGCGGGCGCCGCGCGTACGGCCGCGCGGCTCCGCACGGCGATGCCCCAGCTGCGCGCGTCGGCCCTGATGCTCGACCTGCGCACCGGCGAGGTCAGTCGACCAGCCGCCGCTCGACCGCCCAGCGACTGAGCTCGTGCCGGTTGGAGAGCTGGAGCTTGCGCAGCACCGCGGACACGTGCGCTTCGACGGTCTTGGTCGAGATCGACAGCCGCTGCGCGATCTCCTTGTACAGGTAGCCGCGCGCGATGTGGCGCAGCACCTCGCGCTCGCGCGGCGACAGCTGGTCGAGCTGCGGGTCGACCTGCTGCGCGGGCAGCCCGCCGGCGAACGCGTCGAGCACGAAACCCGCCAGCCGGGGTGAGAAGACGGCGTCCCCGTCGGCGATCCGCCGCACCGCGTCGGCCAGCTCGGTGCCGGAGATCGTCTTCGTCACGTAGCCGCGCGCGCCGGCGCGGATGATCGCGATCACGTCCTCGGGTGCGTCGCTGACCGACAACGCCAGGAAGCGCTGCGCGGGGCGGCGCTGCGCGACCTGCCGGATCACCTCGACGCCGCCGCCGCCCGGCATCTGCACGTCGAGCAGGACGACGTCGGGCTCGGCCTCGAGGACCATGGACACCGCGTCCTCGACCGTCGCGGCGTCGCCGCGCACCTCGACCAGCCCGTCGAGCTCCGCGCGCACGCCGGCCCGGAACAGGTGGTGGTCGTCGACGATCACGACCGACGGCGTCATCGCTCGATGCCCACGGACGGTCATCGCCGAATCACCAGCTCGACCTCCGTGCCCGCGCCGGGCTCCGAGTGCACGACCGCGCGGCCGCCGTGGCGCTCCATCCGCCCGACGATCGACTCGCGCACGCCGCGCCGGTCGTCGGGCACGGCGGCGGGGTCGAAGCCCGGCCCGCGGTCGCGCACGAACACCTCGATCGTCTCGGCGTCGACCTCGGCGTAGAGCGCGACCGGGCCGCCGGGCGCGAACTTGGCGGCATTGACGAGCGCCTCGCGCGCCGCCGCCACCAGCGCCTGCGCCCGCTCGTCGAGCGGGGCGTCGCCGACCGCGACGACCTCGACGGGGACGCCGTGCGCCTCCTCGACCTCGGCCGCCACCGCCTCGAGCGCGAGGGCGACGGTCGCGTCGCCGGCCGCGCGGCGGCCGTTCAGCCACGCGCGCAGCTCGCGCTCCTGGCGGCGGGCGAGCGCGGCGACCTCGCGCGGCTCGCTCGCACGCTTCTGCATCAGCGCCAGCGTCTGGAGGACGGAGTCGTGCAGATGGGCGGCGACCTCGGCGCGCTCCTGCGAGCGGATCCGCTCGGTGCGCTCGGCCGACAGGCCGCGCACGAGCCGCAACCACCACGGCGCGAGGATCAGGGTGAGGGCGACGAGCACCACCACGACCGCGAGCAGCACGTCCCGGGCAGGCTGCAGCGCGTCGTTGAGCCACAGGAACACGAGCGCGCCGCCGACCACCAGCGCGGCGCCGACGAGGGCCCGGCCGAGCGCGTCGCGCGGCAGCCGCACGATGGGGTCTGACCCCTGCGGGGCGGCGCGCGGCTCCGAAATCGCCGGAGTGGCGCGGAGCGCGGTGTCGGGGTCTGACCCCTCCTGGCTCTGGCGCCAGATCAGCGCGCCGCCGGCGGCGGCGAGGATCACCGGCCACACGATCGCGTCGCTGAACCAGATCCCCCAGGCGCGCAGCAGCAGGAGCGCCGCCAGCGCCAGCAGCACCATCCCGGCCACCACCAGCCAGGTCTCGCGCCGTCCCGCGATCCGCTCGATCGGCGCGCGCTCGCCGTCCTCGCCCGGCATCAGAGCCCAGCCGAGCAGGTACAGCGCGAAGCCGAACCCGCCGGCGAACGACGCCGCGACGAAGGCCACGCGGACGATCAGCGGGTCGACGCCGAGGCGGCGCGCGAGCCCGGCGGCGACGCCCGCCAGCACGGCGCCGTCGGCGTCGCGGCGGAGCTGAGCGGAGGCGCTCATGTTCGCCATATTGGCACCGTCAGTCGCGGTCGCGGGGACCCTCGAGACCGGCGACCAGCAGGATCGCGCCGACGGCGGCGATCAGCAGCGGCAGGCCGTACTCGAACCGCACGTCGATCGTCCCGAGGCGGTCGAGCAACAGCACGAGCCCGGCGACGGTGGTCACCATCCCGGCGACGAGCGACGTGCGGTCGAGCCGGCTCACGCGCAACCGCTGCCGCCCTCGCTCGGCGCGTCCTGCGAGTCGTCGAAGACCTCGAAGCGCTGACGGCTACGGAACTGGTCGGGCAGCGAGCCCTCGCGCACGACCTCGATCGCACCGACCCCGACCTCGGCGTCGATGTGAAGGTGCGGGCGGGCAGGCGGCGGCGCCGGTGTCTCGGCGAACGTCACGTCGACGCCGTTGTAGTCCTCGTCGAACACGTCGGACGCGCCGGCCCCGATCTCCACGTCCGAGGTGACGCAGGCGTCGCGCGGGACGTAGACCAGTGCCTCGCCGATGCCGACGTCGATGTCGAGGTCCGTGCGCCCGGGGGGGAGGTCGACGTCCGTCAGGTCGACGTCGATCGAGCCGATCCCGATCTCGTACCGGTCGCGCAGCTCGGCCGCGGAGGCCGGGTGGTACTCGCGATCGCCGACCCCGCCGTCGAGGTCGATGTCGGCGGCCGCGACGATGCCGAGCGGCAGCACGAGCGCCAGCGCCGGCACGATCAGCCACCGCGCGCCGCCGACGAAGGCGGTCCCGATCAGCACGAGCCCGGTCAGCACCGCCAGCGAGGCGATCACCACCCCGCCGCCCAGGGCGGCGACGATCCCCACCCCGAGAGCGGCGCCGGCGACCGCGATCGCGAGGAGCGCCGCGAGGAAGACGCGTCCGGCCGTGCGCGCGGGGTCGCCGCCCTCTCTGCCTTCGAGCGCGCGCCAGAGCAGGACGCCTGCCAGCCCGACCAGGCCCAGGACGAGCAGGCCGGGGCCGAAGAAGAAGAAAGGAGTGCCGAGAAACGCCACCAGCGCGACCCCCAGCACCACGGCGCCCGCGATCGCGGCGGCGCGGCTCGGTCCGCCCGGCCGCTCGTCGCCGCCGGCCGGCATGAAGGCCAGCAGGAGAAGGTAGGCGAGCACGCCGAAGCCGCCGGCGAACGAGAGCACGACGAAGCCGATGCGGAACAGCAGCGGGTCGACGCCGAAGTAGCGGCCGAGCCCCGAGCCGACGCCGCCGATGACGGCGTCGGCGCCCGAGCGCGTCAGCCGCTTCGGCCGCGGCTCGTCGCCGGACGCCGCGCGGTGGGAGTCGCCGGGCGGGGGCTCGGCGGGCGGGCCCTCCTCGTCGCGCGGCAGCCGCTCGGTAGGACCGGTGCGCTGGTCGTCCGGCTGGTCCGAGGTGTTCTCGTTGCGTGTGTCGTCGGTCATGCGGCAAGCCTGGCGGGCGGGCGCCAAGCTTCCCATTGGGGATGACCCTCAGTGATCCCGGATCTATCCCCCGGGCCGGGCAGGGTCGCGTGATGCTCGTCACAGGAGGCGAAAGGGGTACAGACGCGGTCCTGACCTGACGATGAAGTGAGCACCATGACCTCGGAACGCACACTGGCCTACGGCCTGGTCGTCAGGACCCTCGACGACCTCGGGCCCGCCAAGCTCCAGCCCGCCGAGCAGGACCGCATCCGCGAGGCCGCCGATGCGCTCATCTTCGCCGCTGAGCCGGAGGCTGCCCGCGCCGCCCTCGAGGACGTCGAGGCGCTGGTCGAGCACCTCGTGGACAGCGACCGCTGGACGCCCGAGCGCGCTCAGCAGCTCCTCGACAACCTCGCGGCCTGCGGGCCGGTCGCGCCCGTCGCCTGACGGGCACGACCGTCCCTGACCAGCGCCGGCAGCGCCTACATCCGCAGCCTCACCCGGCGGGAGATGACCCGCGGCTCCTCGAACGGCGCCTTCAGCCGGATGGTGAGCCGTGCGCGCACGTCCCTCCCGCTGCGTCGGTCGTACTGACGGAGCTTCTGGCTCACCCTCTTGCCGGGCTTGAGCGTGATGCTCGTCAGCCCGTCGGCGTCGCACCGCACCCGGCGCGAGGCGAGCGTCGTGCGACTGCCCAGATCGAGGCGGCGGGCCCACGCACGCGACACCGTCAGCCGCGCCCTGCCCTCCATGCGGTCCGTGCAGTCGACCCGCACGCGGAGCCCGCGCCGCACGAGCGTCCGTCCCGGCATGCTCGGGCGCACGCCACGGACCTCGAACCGCGTGAGGGCGGGCGGCACTGGCGGCTCGACCACCGGGGGCCCGCCGGGCGGGCCCGGCGGGGGCGGCTGCCCGATCCTGAACGACACCGACTGGGTGCTCTCGACGTTGCCGGCCTCGTCGATCGTCCGGAACTCCACCGTGTGGTTGCCCGCGCCCGTGACGGTGAACGGCCCGGAGCCGTCGCGCTCGCCCCCGGACAGGTCCTGGATCCGCACGTCGGCGATCTGCATCACGTCGGAGCCGCCGTGGTTCTGCAGGCCGATGTAGCCGCGGTCGAACTGACGCTCCTGCGTGGGCGGGTCGCCCCCGCGCGACGACTCCTTCGGGATCGAGTTGTCGAACCGGTTGATGACCTTGCCGTTGCGGATGATCGTGTAGTCCTGGCCGACGATGCGGATCTCGTAGTCGGACCACTCGCCCTTCCCCAGCGGCTCGGCCTGCGCGAGGTTGAGCGGCTGGAAGTTGTAGACCGAGCCCGTCTTCTGGGGCTCGCCCGTCGGGCCGTCGTACATCTGGATCTCATGGCCGCAGAAGATCGCCACCCACTCGGGTCGGTCCTCGTCGCCGCTGACGCACTCGGGTCGTTCGTTGGCCGGCGCGCCGACGACCTCGTCCGGGTTCGGGAAGCGCACGAACACGCCGCCGTTGGAGTACCCGGCGTCGGTTCGCGCGTCGCGGAACCGCAGCTTGAGCGAGAAGTCGCCGAAGTCGCTGACCGGGTACCAGAGCATGCCCAGGCCGCCCTCGCTCTGGATCGAGCCGTCCGGCTGGAGCACGAAGCTCCCCGGCCCGGCCATCTTCCACGCGTCGAGCGACGCCTGCGTGCCGTCGATCAGCGCCTGCGGCGCCGGCGGCGCGTCGTACAGCTGCCACTCGCCGCCGTCCACGCGGTACTCGACGCGGTTGACGCCGGACCCGGAGTCGTTGGCGTTCAGCGCGACGCGCCGGCTGTTGCCCGAGCCGCTGACCGCCGCGGTGGTGGTCGGCGCATCCGCATCGACCAGCACCGTGAGCGTCTTGGTCGCCTCCTGGTTCTCGTAGGGCGAGCGGTCGGTCGCGCGGTACCGCACGGTGTGCTCGCCCGCGCCGGTGACCGTGAACGGCTGGTCATAGACCAGGAACGGGCCGCCGTCGAGCGAGTACTCGATCCTCTCGACGCCGTCGCCCACGCCGTCGTCGGCGGTGAGCGTCACGGTCGGCTCGGTGAGGTACCAGCCGAGCTCCCCGTCCGGATTCGCGGGGTTGAGCGTGGCGGTGGTGACCGGCGCGACCTGGTCCGTGCAGTCGACGCGGAAGTAGTCGAACCGCGCGGCGACGGCCGCGTCCGCGTTGTCGGAGACCTTCAGCCCGACTCTGTTGACGGTGCCCTGGTCGGTGATCGGTGCGCCGAGCTGGTTCCACTCGTTCCCGTCATAGGACCACTCGGCGAAGATGGTCCCGGCGCCGTTCGAACGGGCCCGGAGGTACACATCACCCGGCGGGTTGGTCACCTCCTGCGTCTGCAGCACTCCCGCCGAGCCGTTCACCGTCGTGTAGTACTCGAACTGCTCGAAGGTCCCCTTGTCGATGAACACGATCTTCGCGAACGTGTTCGGGTTCTCGCTCGACCACAGCATCAGCCCCGCCTGCTGGCCCTCGGCGTCGAGGGCGGAGGCGTCGAACTTCGTCGTCGCCGTCCAGTTGCCCTCGGCGGGCGCCGGCTTGAGCAGGACGTTCTTCGCCGTCGCCGTGCCGCCGAGCATGTCGCCCGCGCGAACCGCAAGCGAGAGCCGGCCGCCGCCGACGCTGATCGCGGTGTCGTCGCGGCGCAGGACCTCCCAGTCGGGAGATAGCGCGCTGCCGTTGAACTCGTCCGACACCGGCGTCTCGCACCGCTCGACCACCTGGATCGAGAACGTGACCGCCCTGATGCCCTCGCGGTTGCCCGCGAAGTCGGTCGACCGGTACGTGATGACGTAGTCCGCCGGCTCCGAGACGGTGAACGGCCCGGTGTACTCCTGGAACGGTCCGCCGTTGATGCTGTACTCCGTCTCTTCGAGGCCGGTGCCGCCGCTGTCGGTGGCGTTCAGCGTCACCGTCACGGGCACGCTGTACGTCCCGCCCGGCCCAGGCCGGACCGGGCTCAGCGATGCCGTGGTCGCCGGCGGCGTGTTGTCAGCGGCCTCGAGCACCGCGACCTCGACGGTCCGAGTCGACGTCTCGCCGTCGGCGTACGTCACCGTCAGCGTGGCGGTGTACTCGCCCGCCGCCGGATACTGGTGAATGGGATTGGCCTCGTCCGACGTGACGCTCCCGTCGCCGAAGTCCCACTCGTAGGAGATGCCGCCGGAGCCGGCGCTCGAGAACCGCACCCGGTTGGTGCCGATCGGGATTCCCGACGGGTTCGCGAACGGCGTCGACGGCCCGCCGGTGTAGTCGACCCGGAAGAGGCCGACGTCGGAGTTCGCGCGGAAGAACCCGGAGTAGTTCTGGACGTAGAGCGCGCCGTCGGGCCCGAACTTCGAGTCCATGTACGCGGCATCCCAGCTGTCGATGTTGCGCAGGCTGTCCGCGTAGACCGGCCGGCCGCCGTCTTGGTCGGTCGCCGGGTCGAGCAGGAGGCCGTGGTTGATGCTGTTGCCGCCCTGGTCGAACAGGAACCAGCGCCCGTCCCAGTACTCGGGCCAGCGGCCGGGCGTCTCACCCGCCTCCTCGTCGTACCGGTAGACCGGGCCGTTCATGATCGTCGCGCCGGCGCCGATCGCGAACGGACACAGCTGCGTGTTCGTCGCGCCGTAGTTGGGCGCGTTCTGCGGGCCGCGCTCGCGCGGGAACTGCGGGCAGCCGTTGCCGCCGGGGTTCCCGCGGCTGTACCAGATGTTCGCCGGCCGCATCGCGCCCGCGTCCATGCCCGTTCCGGTGCTGTGCGGGAGCAGGCCGGAGAGGCCCGTGTTGTTCGTCGAGTCGTTGACGATGTTGTCGCAGTCGTACCAGCCGTCGGTCCCCCCGGTGGCCGGGCCGCCGGACACGTATCCGCCCTCGTTGGTCGTCCGCGGGGTGCCGTTGCCCTGCGGGTTCGGCACCGCCGTGCGGTCGCGGTACGCCTGCTTGTTGCCCATGCAGTACGGCCAGCCATAGTTGCCGGCGCGGTCCAGCTGCGCCGCGTTCTCGTAGGTCGACGGGCCGAGCGTCGCGCTCGGCTCCCCCGCGTCCGGGCCGACCCAGGCCGAGTAGGGGACGTCGGTCTCGGGGTCGATCGACAGCCGCGACGGGTTGCGCAGGCCCATGGCGTAGATCTCGCGCTTCGCCTGGTTGCCGTTGCCCTCTGCGCCGCTGAACAGGTTCGGCCCGTTCGGCGCGTCCGCGCCCGGGATCGTGTAGGTCGAGCCGATGCCGACCGGTGTCCCCCGCGCAACGCCCTCTATCGGCCTGATGCGCAGCATCTTGCCGTTGTAGTCGTTGGTGTTGCCGGCCGTCCTCCGCGCGTCCTGGTAGGAGTACGCCGCGGTGCCGCAGTGCGCGCTCGAGGCCTGGTCCGGAGGCCCGATCGGGCACTTGGGCGGCTGGTTGTTGCCCGAGTAGCCGCCGGTCCCCTGGGACGAGTTCGAGTCGCCGGTGGTGATGTAGAGGTTGCCGTCGGAGTCGAACCCCATCCCGCCGCCGCGGTGGCAGCAGCTGAAGATCTGTGAGTCGTACTCGAAGATCCGGACCTCCGAGCTCAGGTCGAGCTGCTTGGTCTGGAGGTTCAGGGTGAAGCGTGAGATCCGCCCCTGCGAAATCTTCGAGATCCGCCGTTCCAGCGGCAGGCCGGGCGGCATGCTGGTCGGGTTGAAGCTCGGGAAGTACTGGAGGTAGATGTGCCCGGTCTCCATGAAGTCAGGGGACAGGGTGATGCCGAGGAGGCCGGTCTCGATCTTGTGGTCCGGCTCGTTGGTGCGCTCGCCGCCCTGGCCCATGTCGCCGTGGACCGCGAGCACGCCGGCACGCGTGACGCCGCTGTTGACCTCCCCGTCGTGCTGTGCCGGATCCCACACGTGGACGCTGCCGCAGCCCATGCCGGCGTTCTCGCTCGCGTAGTCGAGGACTCGCCCGATCGGGTTGGACTGGAACACGTTGCCGCGCTCGGCGTCTGTCCGGCAGTCGGCGCGGCCGATATAGATGACCCAGCCGTTGGGAGCGACGACGAGGCCGTGCGACTCGCCGCTCGTGGCCAGGCCGGTCGAAGTCGGGCCCGCTTCGGTCAGCCGGGTCGACTCGTAGTTGGCGTTGATCGTGGCCTTGCAGTTGCCGCGCAGCAGCCCGGCGGACCACTGGATCGCGCCGAGCAGGTGCTCGCGGAAATTCGCATCCGCGTAGCTCTCCGCGGTGCGGCCCATGCCCGTGTAGAACGATCGCCCGCCTTCGTAGTCACGGCACCAGGAGATCGGATGATCGGTGCCGCCCACGTTGGTGCCGTCACCCGCCGGAGCGTTCGGCGCCCGGTAGCGGGCGACGGTGTGCACTTGACCCGTGGGCCGGGTTTGCCACTGGTACCAGATGTCCGAGCGGGCCCACTCGAGTGGGAGGTCCTCGGTGGAGGGATGGACGCGGTCACCGACCGCGACGATCTGCGGCGTCGTGGCACCCGAGCTGTTACCCGACGGCCGGGCGCCGAGCAGCCCGGTGAAGAAGCTGTTGCCCTGCTCCGCCGCGGCCACCTCGCCGATACCGAAGAAGCCTCCACCGTCCTCGATGTAGGACTGGAGCGCCGTCTCCTGGGGCGTCGTGAGGATGTCGCCGGAGGTGTTGAGGAAGATGACGGCGCGGTAATTCTCGAGGTTGTCCGACGTGAAGGCCGTCGCGTCGTCGGTGGCTTCGACGCCGAAGTTGTTCGCGGCGCCGAGCGCCTCGATCGCCGCGACGCCCGCGTCGGTCCGCGCGTCCGAGGGGCCGTGGTAGAGGAGCACCTGGACCGGGGGTTCCTGGGCTTGCGCCGTTGCCGCGCCCACCAGCGCCAGCGCGCATGCGCAGGCGATCGCGCCGAGCGCCGTCGCGAACCGACCTGCACTACGCATCCTGGTTCCTCCTCCCATGGAAACCACGTCCCGCCCGATCATCGTCCGCTCCCGAGCCGCAGCCGCCGACTGTCATTGACGGTGCCGCTCTCACCGGTCATGCGGAGCGTCAGCACCGCCGAGATCGCTCTCCGGTCGCGGAGGGCGCGCCGCACCTTGCGTCCCGGCTTCAAGCGCACGGTGGCGGTGCCGTCGTCCTGGCAGCTGAAACGTTTCCGGGCCAGCGTGCGGCTCTCGAGGTCGAGCTGAAGCGCGAGCGCGCGCGACACGCGTAGCCGCAGGACGCCTCGCTCCACCGCCAGGCAGCGCACGCGGACGCGGAGGGCGCCGCGGCGGAAGCGGCGAACGGTCGCCCGCTCGGCCGACGGCAGGACGATCGTCGCCCAGGCCTCAGGCGCCGGAGCGGGCGCGGCACCGCCGTCCGCGCCGCCGGGAGGCGGGCTGACAGCGGCCGGGCCGATCCGGAACACGAGCTCCCTCGCGTTCTCGACGTTGCCCGCCGCGTCCCGCGACCGGTAGGCCACGACGTGCACGCCGTTCCCGGACACGCTGAACGGCACTCCATAGGGCTGCCAGGCTCCCTGGTCCACCCGGTACTCCGTGGCGGCCACGCCGGATCCCGTGTCGTCGCCGGCGAGCGAGACGGTGACGGCCGTGGTGTAGTTCTGCGCCGGCGCCGCACCGTTGATCGCCGCGGCGGTCACCGGCGCCGTGGCGTCGACCCGGAACTCAACGGTGCTCTCGGACCCCTGGTTGCCGGCGAAGTCCGTCGACCGGAACGCGACCGTGTACGCACCGGGGGCGCCGAACTCGACCGGCGCGGTGTACGCCCGCCAGTCGCCGCCGCCGACCCGGTACTCGAAGCTCGCGGCGCCCGAGCCGTTGCCGTCCCGGCCCGCGAGCGACATCTGCACCGGCCGGACGTACCAGCCGCTCGGCGCGGGCCGCTCGGGATCGAGCGAGGCGACGGTGATGGGCGGCGCGCCGTCGATGTTCACCGGGATCGCCTTCGGCGACTCGGTGTTGCCCGCCCGATCGACTGAGCGATAGGTCACCGTATGGCGCCCGTCGCCGCTGACCGTGAACGGCGCGGTGTACGGCTGGAACGCCCCGCCGTCCACGCTGTACTCGGTGCGCTCGACGTCGGAGCCTCCCGCTTCGTCGGCGGCGTCGAGCGACACCTCGACGGCCTCGGTGTACCAGCCGTTGTCCCCGTCGCCCACCGGCGGGTCCAGCTCATGACTCGAGACGGGCGGCGTCAGGTCGTCCGGGAACGGCGAGG
This sequence comes from uncultured Solirubrobacteraceae bacterium, assembly GCA_963849695.1. Lineage (GTDB taxonomy): Bacteria > Actinomycetota > Thermoleophilia > Solirubrobacterales > Solirubrobacteraceae > DASSUW01. The sequence goes on along the minus strand of CAWKIT010000012.1, from coordinate 19,179 downwards.
CGCCCAGGTCCGGGGTCACGAATCCGTCGGCGCCCTGAAAGGTCAGCGCCATGAGGTAGCTGCGGGTGTTGGATCCTCCGCCGGAGGTGTTGGGCGGCAGCGTCACCCCCGTCAGCGTCTTGGTGGGGTCGGCCGGCCGCGTCTCGTGGAAGATGCCGCACGGCGCGCCGTCCTGGCCGGTGGGCGTGTGGCGGTGGCTCAGCGGCCCGATCGCCCCGTGGTACCCCGCGGCGCCCAGCTGGCACCAGTCCGGGAACAGCACGTTCACCGTCGCGGTGGTTCCGTCGGAGTACCGGAGCGTGAAGTCGCCGCCCGCGGGGCCGCCGTCGGCCGTGGTGCCGAAGAAGTGAATCGCCGAGTACTGCCCCTGGTCCTCCTCGCGCAGCGGGAGCGTCTGGCCGCGGAACTCGGCGAGGTTCGCGACCGTGCCGGAGGTGTTCGGCATGCGCAGGGGGACGTCGTCCTCGTCGTCGTCCGGAGGGACCACCACCTGGCGCGAGGCCGGCATCTCCTCGGCAGGCAGCGAGTAGGGGCCGCGGATCCCGCTGTTCACCCTGTTGCTCTCGTCGGTGATCCCGATCGTGGTGAAGATGTTCACCGGCGTGACCTGCGCGTCGGCAGGCGCAGCAGCGACCGCGGACACCAAAACCGCGCACAGCGCCGCGACGATCCAGGCAATCGAGGCCGTGGACCTGCTGACCATGTGCCGACGCATCCCGCTCTCCTCCCGCTCGTCAGGCGCCCGGCTTTCTCCCCTTTTGAACGCCTATCGCGCAAGCTATCGCTTGTGCCAGATGCGGTCAAACCTTTTGTCTCCAGACAGACGAAACTGCCGCGCATCTTTTGAGTTGGTTGGTTTGCGGGACTTCGTAATTCAGGTGACTTGACAAGGCGAGGGTCACGAATAGTCTGTTATTGCTTTCGCTTCTCGGTGCCGGGACTTTCTACGGCAGGGCAGCAAAAGCAACAGGGATCTCGACCGGGAGGCGAGGGTCTACATGAGGTTGAGGGGCAGCGGGTCACTCGGCGGACGGGGTGGCCTCCAGGCGGGCGCCGTGGCCGTGGTCGCCTCTGCGGCGCTCGGCGGCGTCGGCATCGCGAGCGCCGACGACCGAAGCGCGAGTGCCCAGGAGGGGCGCGCCGCGGCCACCGCGGACGTCACGATCGAGGCCCGAGACAACTTCTGGGCCACCCCCGAGGTCACCATCCAGCCCGGCGACACCGTCACCTGGACGTTCGCCGGCACGAGCCAACCCCACAACGTCGCGTCGGACAACGACGTCCAAGCCGATCCGGGCTGGGCGCCGTTCGTGCGGCCCGGGCAGTTCCAGGTCGCGCCGGTCGACGCCGCCTACCCGTACACGTTCGACGAGCCCGGCGACTACGTGTTCATCTGCCAGTTCCACAGCGGGACGATGCGGGGAACGGTGCACGTGGAGGGCGGCGGCGGCGAGCCGACGCCGACCCCCACGCCGGATCCCGAGCCGACGCCGGACCCGGAGCCACCGACCACGCCACCGCCGACGACCGACACGCCGACCTCTCCGGCGCCGCACGTCATGGCGGGGCCGCCCGGCCTCAGCGCCCTGGCCGATACCACGCGTCCGGAGCTCAGCCGGGTCGCCGCGCGCGGCATGCGCAACCGCCGCATCCGCGTGCGCTTCTCGCTCTCGGAGCCGGCTAGCGTGGCGGTGCGGGTCGCGCGCCTGGCCGGGCGCAACGCCATCCGATCGCTCGCCGTCCAGGGCCACGAGGGCAGCAACTCGGTCGTCGTGCGCAGCCGGAGGTTCACCGGCGGCCGTCGCTACACCGTCGAGCTCCGGGCGCGCGACGCGGCCGGCAATCGCTCGGGGACCGACCGCGACCAGCTGCGGCTGCGCAGGAGGCGATAGATGCCTGCCTTCAACCGCTCCGACTGGCGGCCGCCCGCCGACGCGTGGACACGTCGCGACGTGATGCGCAACGGCATGGCGTCCTTCGCCGGCCTGTGCCTCCTCGGCAACGCTCCCGGCACCCGCCGCCCCGGGTCCAAGGCCGTCACGTCGGCCGCGCTGCGAGCGCAGGCGCGGGCGCCGTTCGAGCCGTTCCGCCGCGACCTGCCGATCCCACCCGAGCTCCTCCCGACCCGGCGGACCCGCAACGAGGAGTTCTTCGAGGCCACGATCCGCGAGGGGATCGCCGAGATCCTGCCCGGCTTCGACACGCCGGTGTACGGCTACGACGGGATCTACCCCGGACCGACGATCCGGGCGAGCACAGGCAGGACCACGGTCCTCACCACGCGCAACGCGCTCCCGTTCCACCAGAACGTGCATCTCCACGGCGGCCTCCAGGCACCGCGCGACGACGGCCACCCGCAGGACCTGATCATGCCCGGCGGGTCGTTCGCCTACCGGTACCCGAACGACCAGGACGCCTCGACGCTGTGGTACCACGACCACGCGCACGGGGCGAACTCGCGGACGATCTACTTCGGCCTCGCCGGGTTCTATCTGCTCGAGGACGACCTCGAGCGCGATCTCGAGCTGCCGCGCGGGAAGTACGACGTGCCGCTGATGATCCAGGACCGCGCGTTCAACCGCGACGGCTCGCTGCGCTACGGCGAGGACATCGACCTGGGGTTCCTGGGCGACACCATCCTCGTGAACGGGGCCGTGGCTCCGCGCATGCAGGTCGAGCGGCGCCTCTACCGGCTGCGCTTCCTCAACGGCTCGAACGCCCGGGACTACCGCCTGCGCCTCGGCCGCGGGCGCGTCATGACGCAGATCGGCAGCGACGGCGGCCTGCTGGAGTTCCCGCTCCGCCGGCGTCGCTTCACGCTCTCGCCCGCCGAGCGGGCCGACGTCCTGATCGACTTCCGCGACTACCGGCCGGGCACCGAGCTCGTCCTCCACAACGAGCTCGGCGAGCGGAGCACCGTGGCCGTGATGCGCTTCGACGTCGTCCGCGGCGGGGGAAGCGAGGAGGCCCGCATCCGGCGCGCCCTGCGACCGCTCGCCCCGCTGCCGCGCCCCAACGCAGAGCGCAGCTGGGTGCTCAGCATGGCCGGCACCGAGTGGCACATCGGCGGGCGGGCGTGGAATCCGAATCGGATCGACTGCCGGCCGCGGCTCGGCACCTCCGAGCTGTGGCAGTTCGTCAATCGCTCGCGGCGCGTGCACCCGATGCACATCCACGGCTGCCACTTCCGGGTCGTCGCCCGCGGCTCGGGCCGCGTGACCGACGACGACCGCGGCTGGAAGGACACGGTCCGGGTGGCGCCCGACGAGCGGGTGACGGTCCAGCCATACATCACCTCGTTCCCAGGCCGCTACGTGTTCCACTGCCACGCGCTCGAGCACGCGACCGCGGGCATGATGCTGCAGATGGAGGTGGTGCGATGAGGCGCCGTGCCCTCCTGGTCGCCGGCCTCGCCGCGCCGGCCGTGCTCGCGGTCCCCGGCCTTGCCGCGGCCGCCAACGTCGACGTCCGCGCCGTGGACGGCACCGCGGCGAACGCCTTCGAGGACGTCTGGTCACCGCCCGATGTCGGCATCACCGCCGGAGACACGGTGACCTGGCGCTTCGAAGGGACGCAGGTGGCGCACAACGTCGCGCCCACCAGCGCGAACTGGAGCATGCCGGCGAGCCCGGTTGGAGCCAATCAGGCGCCGGTGACCTGGCAGTTCGACGCAGCGGACGAGTACCGGTTCGCCTGCCAGATCCACCCCGAGATGGTGGGGCGGGTCCTCGTCTCCCCGCCGGGTCAGCCACCGCCGACTCCGACGCCGGCGCCACGGGGGCCGGAGCCGCTGCCGAACCCGATGACGGCGCCGTCGCCGCTCGAGGTCGGCGGCCGGGACACCGGGCGGCCGCGGGTCGGGCGCGTCCGCGCACGCGGCATCCGCAACGGAGCGCGGATCAGCTTCCGCCTCTCGGAGCGCGCCCGTGTGACTGTGCGCCTCAAGCGCAACGGGCGCACGGTCGAGAGCCGCCGACGCTCGTTTGGCGCCGGCGACCGCCGGCTCGTCGTGCGCGACACGGCGCTGGCGACCGACCGCTACCGCGTGGAGATCATGGCCCGAGATCTCGCGGGCAACCGCTCTCGGGTGGCGCGCATGGGCGTGCGGACGCGCTGACTCAGGACGCGCGCCGGGTCGCCTCTCGGGGCCGAGCGCGTGCTCGAAGTACCGACGGACCGGCTCGTCGACCGCCGAACGCTCGATGTCGGTGATGGTTCTAGGGCGGTGCTCGGGCCTGCGGACGCGCTTGTCGGTCGTCTCCAGGGCGCGGATACTGTCGGGGTGGCAGACGAGCCTTCCCAGGGCGCGGAGCAGGTTCGCGCCGCGGAGGTGATCGGTGCACTGTGCCTGGCGACCGACCTCGGCATGGGGTTCCCGTTCGAGCATGGGCTGCACACCACGCTGGCCGCGACGCGGCTCGCTGACAGGCTCGGGGTCGACCCCGCGACGGCGTCGCAGGTCTACTACGCCTGCCTGCTTTCCCATGCGGGTTGCACCACCGACGCCCACGTCACCGCGGAGGTCTTCGGGGCTTCGCTCACCACCCATCTCAACCCGGTCTTGTACGGGTCCCAGCGAGAGGTCCTGACCGGGCTCATGCGCGCGCTGCCCGAGCCGGAGGGCCCGGCGCCCGCGCGTGCGATGCAGGTCGCGCGCGGATTCCCGAAGGTCGCCCGACTGCAGCGTCCCCATTTCACCGCCATGTGCGAGGTGGCGCAGATGCTGGCCGACGGGGTCGGGCTGCCCCCCTCGACCGCGGGTCTGCTCGCCTACATGACCGAGCGCTGGGACGGCAAGGGCCCGCTTCGACGGGCCAAGGGCGAGGCGATCCCGCTGCCGATGCGGATCGTCCACGTCGCCGTCGACGCCACGTTCCAGCGTTGGCTCGGCGGCGTGGAGCGCGCCGCGCGGCTCGCCGCCGAGCACGCCGGACGTGGGCTCGATCCGGAGGTCGCCGCTTGCGTCGCCGACGATGCCGAGGAGATCCTCGCGCTCGATCCGGAGGCGTCGGCTTGGGCAGAGGTGCTCGCGTGTGAGCCCAGGCCCCGCCTGACGCTCGAAGGAGCGGCGATCGACCGGGCGCTGTCGGCGATGGGCGGCTTCGCGGACCTGATCTCGCCTTACCTGACCGGCCACTCGGCCGGCGTCGCGGAGCTCGCAGCCGCGGCGGCAAAGCGCTGCCGGCTGGATGCGACGAGCGCAACCGCGGTCCGGCGCGCCGCGCTCGTCCACGACCTTGGCCGGATCGCGATCGGGGCCCGCACCTGGCAGCGGGCCGGGCCGCTGACCACCGGCGAGTGGGAGCAGGTCCGCCTTCATCCCTACCAGACCGAGCGCGTGATCTCGCGCTCGCCGTTTCTCTCCGGGCTCGCGTCGGTCGCCGGCGCGCACCACGAGCGCCTCGACGGCTCGGGCTACCATCGCGGCTCATCCGCCGCTGAGCTTGCGGTGCCGGCCCGTCTGCTCGCGGCCGCCGACGCGTTTCACGCGATGTGTGAGCCACGGCCGCACCGCGAGCCGGTGGCGCCGAGGCGGGCAGCCGAGCAGCTGGGACACGAGGCGAGCGCCGGCCGGCTTGACCCCGACGCGGTCACCGCGGTGGTGGAGGCGGCCGGGGAGCGGGTGCCGCGACTGGAGCGCCCAGCCGGGCTGACCGAGCGCGAGGCAGAGGTCCTCGGCCTGCTCGCCCGTGGCCTCCAGACCAAGCAGGTCGCCCGCGGTCTGGGGATCTCGGTCAAGACCGCCGACAGCCACATCCAGCACACCTACCGCAAGATCGGCGTCTCGACCCGCGCGGCGGCGACCCTGTTCGCGATGGAGCATGGGCTCATCGCGTCAGGAGAACTCCCGATTGTGCGCGCGATGCCGCGCTCGTAGCGTCCTGGTCGGCTCGACGAGCGCGTCGAGCGCGAACGAAGCGAAGGAGGAGACGATGGCGGTCGCGATGCTGGTCGACAACCCCGAGGGCTCCCAGGAGACCTACGAAAGGGTCCGCGAGCAACTCGGCTTGGAGAGGGCCGCCGGGGGGATTTTCCACGTCGCCGGACCCAGCCCGAACGGCGGCTGGCGGGTGATCGAGGTCTGGGAGTCGGAGGAGGACGCGAAGCGGTTCGCCGCACGCCTGCGGCCCGCCTTCGAGGCGGTCGGCGCCCCCGCGCCCCCGCCGCCCGAGCTCTGGCCAGTGCACAACTACATGGCGTAGGGAGCGAGGAAGGAGCAAGCTGTGCCGAACGCGCGGGACCTCGCTAGGCCAGTGCCAGGAGACGGTGATGCCGTAGAGCGGAACCGAACCGCGGCTGCTTCGCGTACCAGATCGTCGCTAGGGGGTGCCGCGGATGTCGGCGCGCGGGCTCGCTGGCTCATGCCGCGAGCGGATCTGCGTGCCAGTTCGGACTGGCCGACGGCCCTCAGGATCATCCATCGCCATGTTCGTTGGCTAGCGCCCGGTCGCGGCGGTACGAGAATCCGGGGCAGCGGGTTGACGCCGCGTCTCGCGGTGGAGGAGGATCAGCCAGCGGGGGCAGGAAGCCTCCGGGACCGAAAGGAGTCACCCATATGCTCAAGCGCTACGCACTGCTCGGCGCCGCAGTGCTCGCACTCGCCGTCTTCGTGCCGGCGGCCTCGGCAGACCCGCTCAAGGCCAAGAACAGCCTCGCCTTCCCGGCGACCTGCGGCGGTCAGACGGTGCAGGTTGTCGTCAACGGCAACGGCAGGTTCACGCCCGCCCACGCGGTGGGCAGCACAGCGGTCTTCGTTCCGCAGGCGTTCAACATCACGTTCGCGTTCACGCCCACCGGCGGAATGACCGAGACCGTGATCGACACATCCACAAAGCCCAACGTCCACGGTGACCTCGTCACCTGCAGCTTCGACGTCACCGAGTCCTTCCCGGACGGCACGTTGCACCTCTTCGGGACGGCGACCGGCTTCTTCACGCCCGCGTCCTAGCCAGCCTTCCGCTGGCCTGAACGGAAGCAGCGAGCGCCCCGCGCCTGTCCGCCAGGGGCGCTCCTGTTTCAGCACGGCCACGGCTCCTGAAGCCGAGCGTGCAAACAGGCGAATCGTCTATCCGCCCGCCCCGATCGCCGTCGCAACCGACAACTACCGGCAGCGGAAACGAGGATCCGGTCGCGTCCCTGAGCTGCCGCAAATTCGCCGGCTGCTCGGGTTCCCGGTCAGTGAATTTTACCTTATGCAGCGTTCACCTCCTCGGGGACGGTGGCATCTCGGCCCTCGTATCGGAGCCGCCGGCCCCGCAGCCGCGGATCGCGGACGGTCACGCTCCGCCGGTCGGCCCGGAAGGTTCGGCCCGCGGTCTTGACGGTGAGGCCCCCCAGCTCGAGGGAGACGACGACACGGGCGCGCTCCGAGAGGCGGAATCCGACGCGGGCGCCGTCGTGAATGGGCCGTGCCCGGATCCCGGTCACGCGCGGGCGCTCGCGGTCCTCGGGCGCCGAGTCCAGCGTGGATAGCGGCTCGTGATCGTCGCGCGCGACATGGCGGGCAACGCCTCGCCCGCGGAGGACGACCGCGTGACGATTCGCTAGTTCGCCGGGAGCGGCCGCCGGGTAACGGCGCGCAATGGCGAGCGACGCCGCCGAGCTTCGGACGATCGAGACGCGCGTGCCGGCGCGGCTCGACCGGCTGCCGTGGTCGCGGTTCCACTGGCTGGTCGTCATCGGGCTGGGGACGGTGTGGATCCTCGACGGGCTCGAGGTCACGATCGTCGGCTCGATCGCGGCGCGGCTGCAGGAGGACGACAGCGGGCTGGCGCTGAGCGCGAGCCAGGTGCTCACCGCGGGCTCGATCTATGTCGCCGGCGCGTGCGTCGGCGCGCTGTTCTTCGGCCAGCTCACCGATCGCTTCGGGCGCAAGAAGCTGTTCCTGGTCACGCTGGTGCTGTACCTCGTCGCCACCGTCGCGACCGCGTTCGCGGGGTCGGCGCTGTACTTCTACATCGCGCGCTTCTTCACCGGCGCCGGGATCGGCGGCGAGTATGCGGCGATCAACTCGGCGATCGACGAGCTGATCCCCGCACGCGTTCGCGGCCGGGTGGACCTGATCATCAACGGCTCGTACTGGCTCGGCGCTGCCGCCGGCGCGCTCGGCTCGCTGATCCTGCTCAACACGTCGATCTTCGCGCCCGACATCGGCTGGCGCGTCGCGTTCCTGATCGGCGCCGTGCTCGGCGTCGGGATCCTGCTGGTGCGGCGGCACGTGCCCGAGAGCCCGCGCTGGATGTTCATCCACGGCCACGACGAGGACGCCGACCGGGTGGTCGGCGAGATCGAGCAGGAGGTGCAGCGGGAGACCGGCGAGCAGCTCGAGGAGCCGGGCGAAGCGATCACCGTCCGCCAGCGCAAGGCGATCTCGTTCCGCACGATCGCCTCGACCGCCTTCAAGCGCTACCCGCGCCGCACCGCGCTCGGGTTCGCGCTGTTCGTCGGCCAGGCGTTCATCTACAACGCCGTCACCTTCGGCCTCGGCACGTTCCTGGTCGAGTTCTACGACATCGACGACGGGCGCGTGCCGATCTACATCGCGCTGTTCGCGGTCAGCAACTTCCTCGGCCCGCTGCTGCTCGGGCGGCTGTTCGACACGGTCGGGCGCAAGCCGATGATCGCCGGTACCTACATCGGCTCGGCGATCGTGCTGTGCGTGCTGACGATCCTGTTCATGGGCGGCTCGCTCGGGCTGTGGGGGTTCATGGCGCTGCTGCTGGTGACGTTCTTCCTGGCGTCGGCCGGCGCCAGCTCGGCGTACCTGACCGTGTCCGAGATCTTCCCGATGGAGACGCGCGCGCTGGCGATCGCCTTCTTCTACGCGATCGGCACCGCCGCCGGCGGCATCACCGGCCCGTTCCTGTTCGGCAAGATGATCGAGTCCGGCGAGGAGTCGCAGGTCGCGATCGCGTTCTTCATCGGCGCCGGCGTGATGGCGCTGGGCGGCATCGTCGAGCTGTTCCTCGGCGTCAAGGCCGAAGGCCAGGACCTCGAGAGCATCGCCAAGCCGCTGACCGCCGAGGAGGCCGAGGGCGAGGAGCGGCCGGCGCCCGAGCCGGTGGCGCAGCCCTCGTGGTCGCGGACGTCGCCCGGCATGCTGGTGTCGGCGCCGCTCGCGCCGATCGGCCTCGAGCGCGAGATCGCAACCATCGAGCGCGTGCTGGCCGAGCGCGGCCCGACGGGGCGGAACGACCTCGCGCTCGCGGTCGGCGCGCGCTTCTGGGGTCCCGGCCGCTTCGCCGCGGCGCTGCACGCCGCGGTGCGGTCGGGGAAGGCGCGGCGCGTCTCGCGCACGCGCTACGGACCGGCGGGCGGCTGAGCCGCGCCGGCTATGTCACGACCCGTCCGGCGTGCTCGGCCGCCCAGCTCAGCGCGTGGTCTGCGACCTCTTCCCAACCCGGCTCGCCGGCCGTGAAGTGCGAGCGGGTCGGGTACTCCTTGTACTCCGTCACCGCGTTCGACTTGCCGTACTTGGCCGCGATCTTGCGGCTGACCTTGGCCGGGATCACGTGGTCCTCTCCGCCGCCGATGAACAGCAGCGGCGCGCGGTCGTCCTTCGCCCAGTCCACCTTGAAGGGCGTTCGCGGGTTCAGGTTCGCCATCGCACCCTGGAACAGGACCTTGGCGGCGGCGGGAATCGCATAGCGCTCCCACGCCTCGCGCGACTGCTCCTCGGTCAGCGTGTTGCCGAACGCGTACCTGAAGTGCTTCTCGCTGAACGGGACGGCCTTGTTGATGTTGAGCGGGTTGGCCAGTACGTGCAGCGACGAGCGCAGTGTCGAGACCGGCAGATCCGGGATGCCGCGCACGGTGGCGCCGTCGATCGAGACGGTGGCGGCGCCGAGGCCGCGGTCGTTGAGGATCTGCGAGAAGGCGCCGCCGAACGAGTGGCCCATGACGATCGGCGGGCGGTCGAGCGCGCGGATGATCTTCCCGTAGTGGGCGAGGACCCTCTCTGCGTCGAGTCCTGCGAGCGATGAGGGGTCGCGCCGCAGCGCCTCCGGCTCGCCTTCGGCGCCGGGCCACGCGGGAGCACTGACCTTGTAGCCGCGGCTCTCGTAGCGCTCGATCCATCTCTCCCAGCTCTTCGGCGTCATCCAGAGGCCGTGGATGAGAACGATCGTGTCGGGCTTGTCGGGCACGTGCCTGCTCCTTTCGTGAAACCGACTGTCTCAGACGGCTACCGAGGCGGTTCGCCGCACAGGATCCAGCCGCGGCCGTCGCGCCGCACACGCCCCTGGGCGGCCAGCTTCGTCAGCGCGCCCGACACCGACGGCCGCCGCGCGGCCACCAGGTAGCTCAACACCTCGTGGGTGAGCGGGAGGTCGAGGTGGACGCCGTCTGCGTGGACGCGCCCGTAGCGGTCGGCGAGCTCCCAGAACATCATCCACAGCCGGTCGTCGAGCCGCGGCTGCTGGGCGATCGCCATCATGGCCGCCAGTCGCCGCGAGCGGATGAGCGCACGGCCGGCGAGCGCCGGGCCGATCCGCGGGTGTCGCACCATCCGCTCCGTCCACGGCAGGTCGAGCACGGCGAGGCGGGTCGGCACCAGCACGCGCCACCCGGTCTCGAAGCCGAGCAGGTCGTCGCCGTCGAACTCCCACGGCCGCAGCAGATCGCCGTCGGCGAGCAGCTCGGCGCCGAAGCGGCCTTCGAAGCCCACGCGCCGGATCAGCACGCCCTCGAGCACGAGCAGCCCGTAGCCGTCGCGGGCCCGGTCGGCATCCTGGCGGGCGTCCCAGTGGCCGGCGGGCACCTCGATCACCGCGGCCACGCTCGCCTGACGGGCGGAAGCAAGCTGCGACGCCGCGATCAGCTCGGCGAGCTCGGCGTCCTCGTCGAGCACGTAGGCTCGAGCGGCGCTCACGCTCAGAGCCCGGCGGCTCGGGCCACGCCCGCCACGTGATCGCTCGCACTGACCCGGCCGCGTCCGATCATCCGGGTGATCCGGTACGGGCCAAGCGAATACCGCGGCCTCGGCTCTAGCGCGATCTCGGGCATCGAGCGCGCGAAGCATAGGCCACTTAGCCTCCCCCGCCCCGGCTTCTGGTCAGTCGTCCACTGCGCGGGGGGCCCGTGTAGCATCGCCCGGCGATGAGATCCAAGCTCGCGATCGGCGCGCTCGTCGCCGTGGTGGCGCTCGTGTGGGTGTCGCCCGCGGTCGCCACCGGGCGTTCGCTCGAGCTCGATTTCCGCGGCCAGGCGATCGTCCCGACCGGGACGATGTTCGAGGGGACGACGGTCGGCGGCCTGTCGTCGATCACGTACGACCGGTGGCGCGACGCCTACTACGTGCTGTCCGACGATCAGAGCCAGCTCCAGCCGGCGCGCTTCTACACCGTGGAGCTCGACGTGCGCGACGGCCGCCTGACCGACGATGACGTGCGGTTCGAGCAGGTGACGACGCTGCTGGCGCCCGACGGGCGGCCGTACCCGCCGATGAGCCTCGACCCCGAGGGTCTCGCGCTGACCAAGGACCGCGAGCTGATCCTCACCTCAGAGGGGCTGCCGAGCAGACTGATCGACCCGTTCGTGCGCCGCTACTCGCTGCGCGGTGCGTTCCTGGGCTCGCTGCCGGTACCGAGCGCGTTCGACGTCACCGCCGACCAGTCCAGCGGCGTCCGGCCGAACCTCGGCTTCGAGAGTGCCGGAGTCCACGGCCATGACCTGTTCGTGGGCGCCGAGAACGCCCTCTTCCAGGACGGCCCTGCCGCGACGACCGCCGGCGGCAGCCCCGCGCGCATCCTCCGCTACGACCTGCGCAGAAACCGACTCGAGCGCCAGTGGATATACGTCACCGACCCGGTCGCCGAGCCGCCCGTCCCCGCCACCGCGTTCTCCGTCAACGGCCTCGTCGAGCTGCTGCCGCTCGACGACGACCACCTGATCGCCATGGAGCGCTCGTTCTCGGTCGGCGCGCCCGGCACCGGCAACACGATCAAGCTCTACCTCGTGTCCCTCCGGCGCCACATCGCCTCCAAGACCCTCCTGCTCGACCTCGACGAGCTCGGCATCCCGCTCGACAACGTCGAGGGCATGACCTTCGGCCCGCGGCTGCGGGGCGGCCGCCGCTCGGTCGTGCTGGTCAGCGACAACAACTTCGCCGCCTCCCAGTTCACGCAGTTCCTGCTCTTCGCGCTTCAGCGGCCGTCATAAGCCGTCCGCCGCTTGTCTCTCGCCTGACTTTGAGGCCCGTTGCGTGGCGTCGCCGTGAGCCGTAACGTGCGGCCATGACCGATGGCCACCCCGTCCAGTTCGACGTCGAGTATCCGGACCGCGACCTGAGTCGTCTGACGACGTTCTTCAGGGCATTCACCGTCATCCCGATCGCGATCGTGCTCGGCACGGTCTCCGGCGCCGAGGCCTGGACCTGGACCGACACCGGCGCCGCGGCCGACACGACCACGACCGTGGTCGTCGGAGCCGGCGGCATCCTGTTCGCGGGCCCGCTGCTGATGATCCTCTTCCGCGAGAAGTACCCGCGCTGGTGGTTCGACTGGAATCTCGAGCTGACGCGGTTCTCCAACCGGGTCGGCATCTACATGGGGCTGCTGAACGACCGCTATCCGTCGACCGACGAGGCTCAGTCGCTGCGCCTCGAGATCCCCTATCCGGACGCGCGGACCGAGCTCAATCGCTGGTTGCCGCTCGTGAAGTGGCTGCTGGCCATCCCGCACTACTTCGTGCTCTTCTTCCTGTTCATCGCCGCCTTCTTCTGCATCGTGATCGCCTGGTTCGCGATCCTGTTCACCGGCCGCTACCCGCGCGGCCTGTTCGACTTCGTCGTCGGCGTCGGACGGTGGAGCGTCCGCGTGACCGCGTACGCGTTCCTGCTCGCCACCGACCGCTACCCGCCCTTCTCGCTGAGCCCGTAGCCGCCGGCAACATGGCGGATGTGGCGTTCGACGGCGTGGCGGGGCAGGCGGAGCTGGTGCGGCGCGGCGAGGTGTCCTCGCGCGAGCTGGTCGAGGGGGCGCTGGCGCGGATCGAGCGGCTCGACCGTGAGCTGAACTCGTTCGGAGCCGTCTATGCCGAGCGCGCGCTGACGGAGGCCGACAGTGCGGACGAGCGGCGGTCCCGCGGCGAGAGCGCGCCGCTGCTGGGCGTACCGATCGCGGTCAAGGACGAGATCGACATCGCGGGCGAGGTGACGAGCCGGGGCACCGGCGCGATCACAGAGAAGGCGCCCGCGGATGCCGAGGTGGTGCGGCGGCTTCGCGAGGCGGGCGCGATCGTGATCGGCAAGACGACGATGCCCGAGATCGGGCTGTGGCCGTTCACGGAGTCGATCACGTGGGGCGTGACCCGCAACCCGTGGGACGTGGAACGGACGCCGGGCGGGTCGAGCGGCGGCTCGGCGGCGGCCGTCGCCGCGGGGCTGGTGCCCGGCGCGCTCGCGGTCGACGGCGCGGGATCGATCCGCATCCCCGCCGCCTGCTGCGGGCTGTTCGGGCTCAAGCCGCACACCGGCCGCGTGTCCCGCGCCCCGCACGATCGCGATGGCAGCCACTGGATCTGCGTCGGAGCGCTGACCCGCACGGTGCTCGACACCGCCGTGATGCTCGACGTGATGGCCGGCGGCACGTTCACGGAGGCCGCGCAGACGAAGCCGGGGCGGCTCCGGATCGCGGTCTCGGAGGCGTTCCCCGCGGGGACCCGCGGCAGCCTGTCCGGGGACGTGCTCGGCGCGCTTCGCGGGACCTCCGATCTGTTGCGCTCGCTCGGGCACGAGGTCGTCGACGCGGACATCGACTTCCGGCTGCGCGACGTGCCCGTGATCGTCGGCCTCATGTTCCGCGGCATCCGCGACTTCGCGAAGGAGATCGAGCGCCCGCAGCGCCTCGAGCACCGCACCCGCATGCTGGCGCGGCCCGGCGCCCTGATCTCCGACGGCGTGTTCGACAGGCTGCTGACGGCCGAGCGGCGCATGGCCGAGCGCGTCGGCCGCTTGTTCGCCGACCACGACGTCCTGCTCATGCCGGTCATGTCGCAACCGGCTGTGCCGGCCGGGGTCATGGACGGCCACGGTGCGACTGTGACCTACTTGTGGGAGACCGGCTGGGTCCCGTTCAACGTCCTGTGGAACGCGACCGGCCAGCCTGCGGCGTCGGTGCCCGCCGGGATCTCGGCGACCGGCCTCCCGCTCGCGGTCCAGCTCGTCGGCAGGCCGCACGACGAGGCGACGCTGCTCTCGCTGGCGGCGCAGATCGAGCAGGCGCGCCCGTGGGCGCACCGCCGCCCGCCGGTCTCGTAGTCGCGCGAGCGGGTGGCGTGGCCGAGGCCCCCGCCCCTTGACGTCTCAGGTCCGGTCCCTCGTGGGAGCACCCGCGATCAGGTCGGCAGCGCGGCGGCCGGTGCGTGCGAGCGGCCGGTTCGCGGCGAAGCGACGCGCCGCCTGCGCGCGGCGGGAGTCGTCGTAGCGCCGGCGCGCCCACAGGGAGCTCGGGTGGCCGAGCCGGACCGCTCCGACGAGGGCGACGACCGGGACGAAGAGGCCGACGACCCCGAGCAGCACGCGGCCCTTCGCGAAGCAGACGACCGCCAGGCCGCCGATCACCGCCACCGCGGCGGCGGTGCCGGCGATCGAGGACGGCTCGTCGAGCCCGAACGGGCGCGTGCCGATCACGACCAGCGCACCGAAGGCGACGGTGCAGACCACCGCGTCGAACGAGGCGCGGCCCTCCTCGGCCCAGTACACGTCCTCGAGCCGCACCCAGAGGGCGAACTCGTCGAGCGTGAAGCCGGCGCCGACTCCGAAGCCGATCGCGATCAGGTGCCACCACGGCGCCGCGAGCGGCGCCGCGAAGGCGAGGAAGCCGCACAGGAGCATGAGCACGATGCCCCACACGAGGTGATGGATGTGCACGCCGTCGGTCTCGACGCCGCCCGGCCACCAGGACACGCTGCGAGTCAGCCGCGCGCTCGTGCGGATCGCCAGGAAGGAGACGAGGAACGCGACGAGGACGACGAACGCGGCGCCGGGGCCCGGCTGCAGCCGGGCCCCGAACGGATCGACCAGCGCTGCGATCACTGCGCGCGCTTGATCGAGAAGCCCGCGCCGGAGGGACGGAGGAACGTGCCGGTGGACGCCTTCAGCCGCCACGGCGTCGGCAGCCCGCCCGGCCGCTGGAGGAAGCTCGCGAGCAGCCGCGTGCTGGCCGCGCAGGTCGGCGCGCCGGCCGCCGTGCGCGTGACCCAGTAGCGGCCCCGCGGGATCCGCAGCGCACCGATGCGGTCATTGTGGAGGACCCGGAAGGTCGCCGGGCAGCGCAGGCCTCCGATGGGCGGCGTCGGCGGGTTCGGAGGCGGCGTCACCGCCGGCTGGATCCGGAAGCCGACGAGCGCTCCGCCGCGCGTGAACGTCGCCGTCTGCGGGTTGAGCAGCCATGGCGCCGGCAGCCGGCCGTCGTAGTCCTGCAGGAACGCGGCGAAGCGGTTCGTCGCCTGGGCGCAGGTCAGCGTGCCGGCCGACAGCAGTGTCATCGTGTAGTAGCCGGCCGGCACCTGGAAGGTCCCGATCCGATCGTCGTGCAGGACCTGGAACGTCCCGGGGCAGATCAGGCCGGTGGCCGGATGCTGCCCGCCCCCGCCGCCGCTGGGCGTGGCCGTGCGCGCGATCGAGAAGGCGGCGCCGTTCGCGCCCGAGAACGTCGACGTCGCCGCGTTGAGCCTCCACGGGGCCGGGAGCCGTCCGTCGAAGTCCTCGAGGAACTGGCGGAACAGGTCCGAGGCGTGGGCGCAGGTCAGCCGCGCCGGATCGGCGATCGTCAGGTAGTAGTGCCCGGCCGGGACGTGCATCGTCCCGATCCGGTCGTCGTGCAGCACCGTGAAGGTGGCCGGGCAGGTGGCGGGCGCGGCCGAGGCGGCTGCGGGCGCGACGGCGAGGGCAGCCGCGGCGACCAGGCCGGCGGCGAGGACTCGCAAGCTCGTGCGGGGGAAGAGTGTCATGCGTTCTCCTTGGTTGGCTCAGGCTGCGGACGTTGCGGTGGCGACAGGCTCAGTCTCTTCGACGCGACCACGTGCGAGTAGACACTCCCGACGCGAACGCCGCGACCATCATCGCCGCCGCGAAGATGGCATCGTCTCACGAGCACGGCGACCGCGACGCTGCGCGGCCGGCCGGGCGTTCCGGAGTTCATCGGGTTTCGCATGTTGTGCCGCGCAGCAGAACATGGCCCGCTGACATTTCACGGACATCTCGCTGACGTGACCTCATGCCGCGCAGGCTCCCGGGCCCGAGGCCGCGGCCGCTGGTACGTCAGCCACCGCCGCGATCTGCGACCGCGCTCGCGATCCGCACGAGCACATCCGCCCGCGATCGCGTGGCCGCTACGAGCTCGGCGTTGCGCTGATCGCTTCGCATCACCCACTCGCGCGCGTGGTCCGGGTCCTTGCCGAACTCGATGTGGCGCGCGATCAGCAGCCGCAGCCGGGTCTCTTCGTCCTGGACCACGTACCGTCGGCGTCCCGCATGCGCTTCAGCAGCGCCAGGTAGCCGCCAACGTCGAACGTGTCGAGCGCGCCCATGCGGTCCCGCCGCCCGAGCCGGACCAGCTCCGCCTGCGCGAGATGGAACCCGTCCATCCCGACGAGCCGAGCGCGGTCGCCGAGCTCGTCGGCGACCGCCTGGGCGAGCGTCGACTTGCCGCCCCCGGGCGGCCCGGCGATCCCGAGCAGCATCCGGCGGCCGCGCGAGGCGAGCGCACGCGCCCGCTCGATCGCCTCGTCGGTCGAGATCACATTGCTCACGAGTCTCAGCCGATTCTGACGGGCGGCGTTTCCGCGGAAACGCGTGCGGTGAGGCGACGCAGCGGATGGTGGCGGCAGCGCCGGCCGACTGCGGCTGGTTGGGGAGCGGCGCCGAGCTCAGGCGGGTGGCGCTCCCGCGGTCGGCGCGTCGGCGAACGTGCGCAGGGCCGACCGGCCCCCTCTTCTCACCGGCTCTCCGTGCGCGAGCAGGAGCGCGTCGAACTCGAGCTCGTCGCGAGGGCGTGGAAGCGCTCGCGGAGTCCGTGGCGGATGGCGGCCGGGTCGTCGCCGAGGAGCCAGTCGGAGACGAAGCCGAGCTCGCCGTGGCGGCCCCGGATCAGCGCGTCGGCGAACGCGAGCGCGGTGTCGGCGAGGTGGAGCGCCGTCTCCTCCGGGCATAGCACCCCGACCTCGAGCGCCGTCACGCCCGGCGCGAGCTCGTCGCCCCACCGGAAGCCCTCGACGCCGCCGTCGGGGAACTCGTGCAGCCCGGCCGCATGGCACAGCACGGGGCAGCCGAAGGCCTCGCGGAAGCGGTCGCTGTGGCGGTAGTGGTGGCGGTTGGTGAGCACGATCCGCTCCACGGGCGGGACCGCCTCCAGCCCCTGCAGCGGCTCCATCGGATCGATCAGGGTGCCCGACGGCGTGTGCAGATAGGAGTGCACGTCCTCGCCGATCGTGTCGCGGAACGCGGTCCAGTGCAGCACGCCCGGTTGGATCTCTTCCATGGCCGGGGGCATACCCGCTGCGTCGCACTCATAGGATCCGGCCCGTGAACGGCTTCGGGCTCGACAACCTGCCCTACGGCGCGGTCGCCAGACCGGGCGAGCCGCCGCAGCTCGCGGTCCGGCTCGGTGACGGCGCCGTGCCGCTCGCGCCGTTCGAGCGCGAGGCGGGGCTGCCGGAGGGCACGCTCTCCGGCCCGGTGCTGAACCCGCTGCTCGCGCTCGGCCCCGACGCCTGGGCGGCGCTGCGCGGCGTCCTGCAGGAGCGGCTCGCGGACCCGCCCGACCCGATCCCGCTCGCCGCGCTCGAGCCACGGCTGCCGGTCGCGGTCGGCGACTACGTCGACTTCTACTCGTCGCTCGAGCACGCCAGCAACCTCGGTCGCATGTTCCGGCCGGACTCCGACCCGCTGCTGCCGAACTGGCGCGAGCTGCCCGTCGGCTACCACGGCCGGGCGGGATCGGTCGTCGTGACCGGTACCCCGGTCACGCGCCCCAAGGGGCAGCTCCCGGCCGACCCACGGCCGGCCTTCGGCCCCACGCAGCGGCTCGACATCGAGCTCGAGCTCGGGTTCCTCACCGGGCCGCCCGGCACCCGCATCAGCACCGGGCGGGCCGCCGACCACGTCTTCGGCTTCGTGCTCGTCAACGACTGGAGCGCGCGCGACATCCAGCGCTGGGAGTACCAGCCGCTCGGGCCGTTCCTGGGCAAGTCGTTCGCGACCTCGATCTCCGCCTGGGTCGTGCCGCTGGCCGCGCTCGAGCCCTACCGCGTGCCCGCCCCGCGGCAGGAGCCGGAGCCGCACGAGTACCTGCGCACCGAGGGCGACTGGGCGCTCGACATCGCGCTCGAGGTCGAGCTCAACGGCACGGTCGTCTCGCGCACCAACGCGCGCGGGCTGTACTGGACGTTCCCGCAGCAGCTCGCCCACGCGACGGTGAACGGCGCGCCGGCGCGCCCCGGCGACCTGTTCGCCTCGGGCACCATCTCGGGCGCCGACCCCGGCACGATGGGCAGCCTGATCGAGCTCACGTGGGGCGGGCGCGACCCGCTCGAGCTCGCCGACGGCAGCGAGCGGACCTTCCTCGAGGACGGCGACACGGTGGTCCTGCGCGGCTGGTGCGGAGACCACGCGGTCGCGTTCGGGGAGGTCAGCGGCATGATCGTCGAGGCCTGACGACGTTCACGGGCGCGGAGTCTCGGGAAGCCTCGACAGCGAAACCGGAGAAAGGAGAGACATGGCTCAGAGCATCAAGGAAGTCATGACCGCCGATCCCCACACCATCTCGGGCGACGCGACGCTTCAGGACGCGGCGCGCGAGATGCAGAGCGACGACATCGGCGCCGTGCTCGTCACGGACAACGGCGGCGTCGCAGGCATCCTCACCGATCGCGACATCGTCGTACGCGCGGTCGCCGAGGGCCGCGACCCGTCTTCGACCAAGGTCGCCGACGTCGCGACGCGCGACGTCAAGACACTGACGCCGGACTCGAGCGTCGACGATGCGATCAAGATCGTGCGCGAGCAGAACGTACGCCGGATCCCGGTCGTCGAGGACGGCCGCCCGGCGGGCATCGTCAGCATCGGCGACCTCGCCATCGAGCGCGACACCGACTCGGCGCTGGCGGACATCTCGTCCGAGCCGCCGAACAACTGACGCGGTCGTCGGGGACCTCGACCCCGAGGTCCCCGACCGCTCA